>QIAU01000209.1 GCA_003225055.1 Acidobacteriota bacterium | reverse complement strand
GAATCGCTTCGGGGAATTATGCAGTCTGGCCCTTCTCGCAAGCATTCCTTTCCTGAGCGCCGCTTATGCTCTTCGAAAGCCAAACACCCACCGCCGTATCGGTCGAGGAGAAACGCGCCATGCGCCGTTTCGACCTGCGCCTGCCTGCTCTGGTCAAGCTGACCGGGGAAGGCTTTCAGGAACTGCTCACCGAGACACAGAATGTAAGCGCTCGGGGTGTATTTTTTTACATTGACCGTCGCGTCGCCCAGGGGTCGAAGGTAGAGGTGACGCTCACCTTGCCTTCGCACGTCACCCTGACCGAAGCGGTGCGGGTGCGCTTCACCGCCCGTGTCATCCGCGTGGAATCGCCGCTGCCTGTTTCCCGCGTGGGAGTCGCTGCCCTGATTGAGGAATACGAATTTCTCCAGAACCCGCAACCCCCTGAATTGTACAGTTTGGAAAAGGACTGGAAGGCCAGCCTGTAGCAGGGTGTGGCTCGGTTATCGCGCTACTTCCTGTCGAGCCCCTCGACTTCGCGCTCGAGTCGCCTGTAGCGGGCTCGGACGGTGCCCAAATAGCCGATATGGATCAGCCAGGTAATCGCGTACGCCGCATACAGAAACTTCATCGCACACCTTTCGGTTCCAGCAGCGCTTCCAGCGCCTGGGTTTCTTCCACTTCCCGTTTCAGCCGCTCCAGCCGATAACGAGACCAGCAGACAAGCAACGCGAGACAGAGAAAAGCAGCCCAATTGATCAACAAAACGCGCGTCATTCGCGGATCGAGCGATCCGCCACGCCCGATCACCGGGGAGGGATGCTGCGTGCGGAAATACCAGATCGAGAAATAAACCAAGGGCACGTCCAGCGCGCCAAACACCGCCAGCACCGCCGCCATCAAGGGCGTTTGGCTGCCGCTCGAAAAGCGTCGCAAGACGAGGTAAGACACATAGATCAGCCACAGCACCAGCGTCAGTGTCAGACGCAAATCCCACGTCCACCAGATACCCCATACCGGACGGGCCCAGATCGGGCCAGTAACGAGCACCACGGTGCAGAACACCACCCCGACCTCAGCGGTCACCAAAGCCAGGATATCGGCTTTGTCGCTGCGGTTTAACAGGTACACGATCGAGGCGACAAAGTTAACCAGGAACAGCAGGAACGCAGTCCAGGCCGAGGGCACATGATAATAAAAAATGCGCTGCACCTCTCCCATGGTCTGTTCTGTAGGTGCCGCCACGAGCGCCTCGTATAAGGCATAGCTCAGCAGCACCAGTGTGAGCAGGGCGAAAATCGGAAAGGCTTTTTTCATTCGGCGTTTAGTACGCTCTCGAACAAGAGCAGGCTTACGCTAGTAAACACCAGATCGTAGACCGCAAGCAACACGATCCAGAACTTTGCCGACGCTTCTCCCGTCAGGATAGCGCTCGTGCCCTCCACCATGCTGAGCAAGGCGGGGATAGAGATCGGGAACAACAGCAGTGGCAGCATGATCTCCCGGCTGCGGGTGCGAATCGACATGGCCGCGAAAAACGTCCCGTTCACGACCAGCGCCCAGGTTCCAAGCATCGCCACCGGGATGAGCTGCCAGGCCGGACCCAAGGCTCTCAGGGTGTAGAACACGATGAATAGCGGCGTCATGAGCGCTTCGAGGATGCTTACGAACACAAAGTTTCCCACCGCCTTGGCCACGAACAACGCGTTGGCAGGCGCCGGAGAAACGCGGTAGGCGTCCAGCACCTGATTGCGCAACTCGCGGGCCCAGGTCTGATTCAGCGCGACCACAGCCGCAAACAAGAATGCCACCCATACCAGTCCTCCGGCTATCTGCCGGGATTCTTCGGCTGTCGGATTAAACGAGAAACTGAAAATCACCACCACCAGCAATGCGAAAAACAGCATGGAGTTGATGGCGTCCTTCGATCGCCACTCCAGGCGGAGATCTTTGGTTAGGGTTGCGGTCGAGATAGTGGGGAGTGAGCTCATCGCACCTCCACCGGCTGCAACTGGCGAGTGCGTCCGACAATTTGTCCGGCCTGCATCCACACGAACTCGTCAGCCGCACCATCCAGCAGCGAGGCCTGGTGCGTAACCACGAAAATCGTTTTCCCGGCGGCGCGCATGGATTCCAGCAATCTCACCATTTCTCTTGCCGAGCCAATGTCTACGTTCGAGAACGGCTCGTCCAGCAACAGGATTTTCGGATCATGAATCAGTGCCCGGGCCAGCGACATCCGCTGCCGCATGCCCTGTGAATACTGTCCCACGGGGCGGGTTAACTCGGGATCCAGCTTGACCGCCGAAATCGCCTTCGCGCACCGCTCGTCATCCTGGATGCCATAGAGGCGCGCAAAGTAGCGCAGGTTTTCCATCCCGCTCATTTCGTCATAGAGCAGCGACGGATGTGCCATGTAGCCAAGCTGATCGCACACGGCACGTATGTCGGTGCTTCCGAGTACCGTCACAGTTCCCCGGGTCGGTTGAATCAGTCCGGCCAGCGTTCTCAGCAGGGTCGTCTTCCCTGCCCCATTGTCCCCCAAAATTGCGTGCAGCCGCCCGCCATCGAAAGTGGCGCTCACACCGCGCAATGCGGCAAATCGTCCGAATTGTTTCGTGAGATTTTCTACAGCGACGAATGGCGCACCTTGATGGGCGGCTTTGGAATCCTTCACAAGCGGCCCAGGAACCTCACTGCGCTCCGGTGGGCACGCCCGGAGCGTCTGCCCGGCTCATATTTTTCGTGGGCTGCGCAGCTGGAGTTCTCGGCTGCTGTGGCGCATATTTGGAGGCGCACTTGGCCTGCAGTCCCTTGGCATGAAAAACACCATCGCGTCCGAAACTGCCTTCGGCTAGAGCCTGGGAGTCGTCTTTGAAGGTATCAGGTGGCGCCTCCGTCCCGTTGTACACGACCGGAAGACTCAGATCCTGCTCGATCAGAACGAATTCCACCTTGGTGCCGGTGCGCTTGATCGAGCCGGGCTGCACATTGCCTGCTACGCGTAGGCGCCTGGAATAAGCGCCATCGCCCATTCCGCGCAGCTCTTTAATGGTGACGTAATAGCTCTTCGTCTCCTCGACGCCGGTATACGCCAGGTAGGCCAATGCCAACAGGATAACCACCGTTACGGCGCCGAATTTCAAGTATTTACTGCTTTGACTGGACATGCCGAGTTACCCCGAAGCTATAGGGAGACTTTACGCGCTACCCTGGACGGGGTCAAGTTCTCCAGAGGTGCAAGAGGTGCAATGGAGGTGCACGGTGCATCTCACGTGTGGCCCTTGAAGCCCCTAGATTCTTTAGCTATGGGGCGTAAGTCACCATACCCGGCAGGCGTTCTCCCTTACCATCGGCTGGCCCGCTTTGCATCCCCACGCCTTCTGAAATTCCGGCATGTTCTCGACCACCCCATTTACCCGGTAACGTCCGGGAGAGTGCGGGTCGACATTGACCAGCATCCGGGAGTACTCCGGACGCCGCTTCTCGCACCACACCCGCCCGAAGCCCAGAAAGAAACGCTGTTCGGGAGTGTAGCCGTCGATCTTGTCCGCAGCTTTTCCGGACTTGTCTTGGGCGATAGTGTTCAGCAGCGCCATTAAGGCAATCCGCGCTCCGCCGTTGTCAGCGGTATTCTCACCCAAGGTCAGCTTGCCATTGAGTTTCAGCTCATCCACCGCGACGAAGTTGCCGTATTCATCGGCGACACAGCTCGCTCGTTTCTCGAACTCCTTGCCATCCTGGTCGGTCCACCAATCGCGCAGGTTGCCTTGCGGATCAAACTTGCGCCCCTGGTCGTCGAAGCCGTGCGTCAATTCATGGCCGATCACCAGGCCGATACCGCCAAAATTCACCGCGTCATCCATCTTCTTGTCGAAGAACGGCGGCTCGAGAATCCCGGCTGGAAAAACAATTTCATTGCGCGAACCGCTGTAGTAGGCATTCACCGTGGGCGGGGTCATACCCCACTCTTTGCGGTCTAGCGGTTTACCGATTTTCGCGATCTGCCGCCGCGATTCAAACTCATTGGCGCGCAGAAAGTTCCCCACCAGGTCTCCCGGCTGGATGCTCAGCTTGCTGTAATCGCGCCACACATCGGGATAACCAATCTTGTTTCGTATCGCCACCAGCTTGAGCTTGGCCTGTTTCTTCGTGGCTTCGCTCATCCAGGGGAGTTGGCGGATGTCCTCATCGAGTGCCTTCTCCAGTTCATCCACCATCTTCAGCATGCGCTGCTTGCCTTCCGGTCCAAAAGTCTCTTCCACATACCTCTGGCCCAGCGCTTCTCCCAACGCGCCGTCCGTGGCGTCCACACAGCGTTTCCAGCGCGCCTGGATCTCTGCCTGTCCGGTCAACGCTTGCTGAAACCTGAAATTCGTATCGACGAACAGCTCCGACAGCCAGGGCGCCGCCGCGTTCAGCATGTGCCACTCGACGTAGGTTTTCAGTCGATCCAGCGGTTCGGACTCGACCACATCATTCACTTGCTTGAAGAACTCGGGGTTAGAAACATTCAACTCCGAGAAGCTGGGAGTAGCCATGTCAGTGAAATAGCGAGCCAAATAAAAGTCGGGAGCCAGGCTGATGGCGGCGTCGCGGGTCATCTTGTGATCGCGATTCTTGGGATCGCGCCGCAAGGTCCGATCCATGGATGCTTTGGCCAAAGCTGTCTCGATTTCGAAGATGGTTTGCGCGGAGTCAGCGGCTTGGCGGGCCGACTGGCCGGCGAGCGTGAACATCTGGGTCGCATACTCCACCAGGCGCTTGCGCATCTCCACCATCTTCGGATCGTCTTCCTTGATGTAGTAATTGCGATCCGGCAGCGTCAGGCCGCCCTGGTCGATGTAGGCAATCACCAGGTCGGCGTTGTGCAGGTCCGGTGCAGTATAGAAATTGAACAGCGGATTGGGGCCAACCAGGTGTGCGTGGGCAATCGCGTCGATAAGCGCCCCTTTGTCTTTCACGGCCGCGACCCTCTCCAATTCTGGCTTAAGCGGACCGAGTCCTTTGGCATCAGCAGCCTTCTCATCCATGCACGCGCCGTAGTAGTCGCCGATCTTCTGGTCGATAGGACCTCGATTCGGACCACCGGCTGAGGCCTTCTCCAGAATGTTGCGCTCGGTTACCAGGTTGCGCTCGTAGAGCTCCGTAAAGCTGACCCACTCCGGCTGGTCGGCGGGAATTTGGGTTTTCTTCAGCCAGTTGCCGCAGGCGTATTGATAAAAATCGACACATGGATCCGCTGTCTTATCCAGGTTGCCAATGCTGAAACCGGTTTCCGCCTGGGCCGTAGCTTGTGCAAAGCAGACGGCCGCGGACAGCAGCAGAGCCGAGAGCACGAGCATCGAAAGGCGCATAGGGACCTCGCTCGAATGGGATCGCCGATTCTAAGACCAGGGAAGTTAGACGTGCAAGGACAGAGTACGTTAGGTGCTTAATTCCGGGTGTCGGTTCTACTCGGTGCCGCGCCAGACCGCACGAGCCCTGGACCGCTGAAGCGTATAATCGTGTTCAAACGGAACTTCCAGTAAGGATGGATAGTCATGGTCCCAACCTCCAGCACGACTCCCGGCGTCTCGACTAATAATGTGAATGGCAGCGGCTCGATGCCGCGACCCCGCGCTCGATGGCTGACCAAGCGCCGCGCGGAGGTGGCGCGCTCCGGCGACAGCAACGTTTCCCAGATGCACTTTGCCCGTGAAGGAGTCATCACGGAGGAAATGGAGTACGTCGCGCAGCGGGAAAAGCTTTCTCCCAACCTGGTGCGCGACGAAGTGGCGCGGGGCCGGATGATCATCCCGGCGAACATCAATCATCCGGAACTGGAGCCGATGTGCATTGGCGTAGCCTCCCTCTGCAAGATCAACTCCAACATCGGCAACTCTGCTATCACTTCCAACATCGACGAGGAACTTCGCAAGCTGCACACCTCCGTACACTTCGGCGCCGACACGGTCATGGATCTGTCCACCGGCGGAAACATCCAGGAGATCCGCGAAGCCATCCTGCGCCATTCCCCGGTGCCAATCGGTACCGTGCCGATTTATGAAGCCATCTCCCGGGTGAAGCGGATCGAAGATCTTACTGCTGACATCATGCTGGAAGTGATCGAAGAGCAGGCCGCGCAGGGGGTGGATTATATGACCATTCACGCCGGAGTGTTGATCCAGTACTTGCCGATGGTTGCCAAGCGCATCACCGGAATTGTCAGCCGGGGCGGGGCGATTCTTGGGCAGTGGATGGCGCACCATCACAAGCAGAATTTCCTCTATGACCGCTTCCCTGACATCGTGAAGATCTTTGCCAAGCACGATGTCTCGTTCTCACTGGGGGACGGCTTGCGCCCCGGCTCGATCGCCGACGCCAGCGACGAAGCCCAGTTCGCCGAGTTGAAAACTCTGGGCGAGCTTACCAAGAAAGCCTGGGAAAGCGATGTCCAGGTAATGATCGAAGGCCCGGGGCACATTCCGATCGACAAGATTAAGGAGCAGGTGGATAAGGAGAAAGAGATGTGCTACGAGGCCCCGTTCTACACCTTGGGCCCGCTGGTGACGGATATCGCTCCCGGTTACGATCACATTACCTCGGCGATTGGCGCGGCCATGATCGGCTGGCACGGCGCCGCCATGCTCTGTTATGTAACCCCTAAAGAACACCTTGGGCTGCCCAACGAGAAAGACGTGAAAGACGGAATCATCGCCTACAAGATCGCGGCTCACGCCGCTGACGTTGCTCGCCATCGTCCTGGCGCCCAAGATCGCGACGATGCCCTCAGCTATGCTCGCTACAAGTTTGATTGGGAGAAGCAATTCGCGCTCTCCCTCGACCCGGAAACCGCCCGCTCCATGCACGACGAAACCCTGCCTGACGAGTACTACAAAGAGGCGGCCTTCTGCTCCATGTGCGGTCCTAAATTCTGCTCCATGAATTACTCGAGCAAAGTGGACGAGTACAACAAACAAGTCCACGGGCTCGAAAAGAAGGATTATTCCGCGCTGGTGGACAAGCTGGTCTCAATCAAGTAGCCCTTCCTAAGTAGTTGTCATCCTAGCCCGACTCTACCCCCCTCGCCCATTTGAAGCAGGTCCGCGTCTTAGGTTAGGATTCTCTCCGCCCCGCGTGTAGAGGAGGTTTCAGCCGCTACGGGCATGAGAGATTACATTCTCGATCTGTATGACCTAACATGAGCTGTCGGGACACGCAGGCTGACCTGTCTCCCGGAATCCGTGGTAGGGCCGCTTCTGTCATGCCAAGTTGGGCCATGGCACGACACTCGTTTGACGCTTGCCGCTCTGCTAATTATGCTATTGTATGACCTAACACAATGCCTAGTCTCACCAAGAAGATCGTGCACGGCAAGCCTTACTATTATTTGCGCGAGTGCCAGCGCGTTAACGGCAAGCCCAAAATCGTCTCTACCCTCTACCTGGGCTCCCCGGAAAGCATCCGCGATCGCCTTTTACGCCCTCCACCCGCCGAAGTCGCCTTCCAGGAATTTGGCGGTTCCGCCGCGCTGTTCTCCATCGCCCAAGCTCTCGAGGTGGTCGCCACCATCGATCGCCACGTCCCCAAACTCGGCGCCCAGGGTCCTTCCGTCGGCCATTATCTTCTGCTGGCCGCCCTCAACCGGTGTCTGGCGCCCACGAGCAAAGCTCAGATCGCCGACTGGTATGACAAGACCGTGCTGCGCCGCCTCTTGCCCCTGACTGCCGCCCAGCTCACCAGTCAACGCTTTTGGGACAACATGGAACGGGTCGGTCCCCAGCCCATCGCCGCCATCGAACAGGATCTGGCCCATACCGCCGTTTCCCGTTTCGGCTTGGATCTGCGCTGCCTGCTCTTTGACGCCACCAATTTCTTCACCTTCCTGGACCGTTTCAACTTGCGGGCAAAGTTGCCACAGCGCGGCCATAGTAAATCGGGGCGCGACCATCTTCGCCTCCTGGGATTGGCCGTGATGGTCACCGCCGAGGGTGAGGTCCCGCTGTTTCATCACACCTACGCGGGCAATCAGCACGATTCGGTGAGCTTCCACAGTGTGGCTGAGCGGTTGTTTGAACGCTGCCGTTCTTTCTCGCAGCAGGTTCGCCAGATCACCCTGATCTTCGACCAGAGGAACAACTCCGAAGAGAATCTTAAGCTTGTGCACCAAAGCCCTCTGCACTTCGTCGGTTCGCTGGTCCCCACCCAGCACCCCGATCTGCTGGCCATTCCGCGCCAGGCCATGCATCGTCTGGATCGAGCCCAACTGCCTGCGGTGTGGGCTTATCGCACTCACAAACTAGTCTTGGGCGTGAACCGCACCGTGGTGGTCACCTTTAACCAGAAGTTGTTTCGTGCCCAGACCCAGACGCTCTGTCGGGAGATCCACAAACGTCAACGCCAGTTAGAGAAGTTACAGAGCCGTCTTCGTCGTCCCCGCCCCGCCGACCGGGGGAAGAAGCCGACGGTGCAAGGAGTGGAGAAAAAGATCAAGGAAATCCTTCGCGGTCGGCATATGGCTGACTTCTTCTCCACCCAGGTGCGGAAAACTCGGCCAGGCCTCCCCCGCCTTCGCTTCCAATTCCGCGATGCCGCTTACCAAAAGCTGCGCTCCACGCTGCTGGGCAAGACCATTCTGTTTACCGATCACGGGGAGGATTGGTCGGACGAACAGATTGTGTTGGCTTACCGCGCCCAACACGAAGTGGAAGCCGATTTTCGCCGCTTGCAGAATCCCCGCCACCTCAGCTTCCGACCCATCTTTCACTGGACCGACCAGAAGCTGCGCGTGCACGCCTTCTACTGTGTCCTTGCCCTGATGATGCTCAATCTGCTGCGCCGCCAACTGGCCCAGGCCGGCATCGCACTCAGCCTTGTCGAAATGATGAACCAGCTCACGAATATTCAAGAAGTAACCCTGCTCTATCCGGCGCCGCCAGGCACGCCAGAACCCTTGGCGCGTACGGTGCTGTCGAAGATGAACCCCAGACAGAAGCAGATGGTGGCTACCCTCGGCCTGGAGCGTTATCGCAGCCATTAGGTCATACGTCCTGGAGCCTCTCCCACCCGCGCCAGGAGCGGCTCCGAAGCATTTTTGGCGTCTCGGGCCGGTAAGCTCGGGCCAGGGGGAGTAATTTCGCGTTGGCGAAAACGAAAATACGGAGTCGAAGGGTCCCTACCTGCTCACTTGGCCTGATCCAGAAGGCAATTCGCACCCAACAGCTAGGGCGACTCCGTGCTTACCGGTAACTGTCGAGCACCTTCGCCGCGCGGTTGACTGCCGCCGCCAGCACGGCGATTTGCTGTCGCGTCCTTTCCAGATCTCCCGCATCAATCGCCTCGTTCACCCCCGGAATCACGACCGCGGCATACCCCGTATACACTCCCGGCGCATAAATCGCATGGCGAAACCAAGGACGATTAGGCAATCCTTCGGGTATCAGCATCGCGCGCTCGGCCTCACCCAAGGTGCGGTTCAGTTTGGTTGAATCCGACGCTGAGTTCTTTTGCTTTTCTAGAATTGCGGCTCCGGCAGAAGCCAGGTATTTGGCTGCTTCCCTGGCCGGACCGAAATCCGGCGACTGGTTAGCGAACTTCTTCTCCGCCTTTTTATTCGCGCCCTCGACGTAAGCCGCTATCTCTTTGCCGTATTCCTCGTAGTCATAGGGCAACACGTCGGCGCCGGACATCCGCAAAACTTCGATTCCGTACACGCGGGCCATTTCTTGCTCGTAGACAAAGTCGGGGTCGGCAAATTTGGTGAACCAGCGAAAGTTGTCAAACACCGAGTGATAGACGCCATAGGACCCGCTGGACGCGACGTCTGTAGAAGGAATGCCCAGGCGCTCCAAGAACACGGTATAATCGGAACCGCTGCCCAGGTCGCCGACCGGCACATCAGACTTGATCTGCGCCGCCGGCGAACGCCGAATTTCCGCAATCGCTTCCTGGGGAATCACCACATCGGTTTTGGGTTCGGCAGACTTGCGCCAAGCCTCATATACGGTGCCGCCCTTGGGGCTGGGCACAGCTTTACTGACGTCGCGAAGAAATTGCTTCAGGCTTGGAACCGCGGATGCGCCAAATTTTGGACCGGAAACCGCCACGTCCAGATTAAAGTAGGCAGGGGCATTGGCCAGGTCCGAGGCGTGTTCCTCCCCCCATTCGGTCGAACCGATCAAACCCTGCTCTTCGGCATCCCAACTGCCAATGACGATCGTCCGCTTCGGTCTCCATCCCGACTTCAGCAACTCGCCGATGCCATGCACGGCCTCAAGCATCGCGGTGGTTCCGCTATTGGGATCGACCGCCCCGTAGACCCAGGCATCGCGATGATTGCCTGCCACCACCCATTCCTCGGGCGATTGACTGCCTCGCATGCGTCCCACCACGTCCCAGATTGTGCGCAACTGGTAGTCCTGTTTCAAATGCATCTTCACCCGCACCGGCCCCGGCCCCACATGGTAAGTAAACGGCAACGCTCCCTGCCATTCGCGCGGTGACTCCGGCCCTCCCAGGTTTTCGAGGATGGGCCAGGCATCCCGGTAAGAAAGCGGGGTGGTAGGCACTTTCGGCAACTGCGCGGATTCGTCGGGCGGAACCCGTTTCGATTCTGGCAGCCAGGGAACGGAAGCAATTCCTGGTGTCGTAGGATCGCCGGGAAACTCGAACATGTAGCCAATCGAGCCGCGCTGTACGCCGGTATCGGGCCGCCAGGGACCCTTGGGATACTTGTCTCCCTTCTTCCATCCGTCGTCGGCGGGATCCGAGTAGAGGATGACTCCCGCGGCTCCGTGTTCCTGAGCCAGGTAAGCCTTCACCCCACGGAAATTCTGCCCATAACGCACAAGCACAATCTTGCTCCGTACATCCACTTTCAGCTCATCGAGCTTCTTGAAATCATCCGGGGAGCCGTAGTTCGCGTATACAACGTCCGCCTCTCGATCGCCCGATGGCGACATGCCGCTGTAAGGCAGTACCACTCGCGGATCATCCTGGTAGGGATCATCATCCACATGCTCGCGGGTCGGGCCATGCATTTTCACATTCCGAGGCGCGCTTACATCCACACTGATCTCCGCCGGATAATTCATCCACACCTTGTATTCCACGATTTCGGTTTCGAATCCCGCCTCACGAAGCCTGCGCGCGACATAATCGGCTGTGGCTTTGTCTTCGGGTGAGCCCGCGATGTGCGGAGCTTGCGTCAGAATCCTGAGGTGTTCCTGCGCCAGTTTCCGATCCGGCACCGCCAGAAATCGGCTCTCAACCTGATTCTCGTCTGCCGAGTTGCGATATCCAAAGATCGGAGGGGTGTTGGTATTTTCCGCGACGGCCGACTCGGGCTTTTCAGGATGTTGGAGCGGAGCTGCTGGGCTGGCATCGTGAAGCTTGGAGATCAGGATTGCGAAAACCAACAATGCTCCCGGAATAAATTTCATTAGGCTCCAATGAGAACCTGAATTAATGGATCTCCTCTAGATGCGACGAAGCACTTCCAGAACCTCCTGCGCATTGGGCAGTTCGCTTTTGCCGTAGAGCTTGCGAAATCGAATCTTTCCGCTGTTGTCGACCAGAAACACAGCTCGATCGCTGGCTCCGGCATCGGGCTGCTCGGTTCGCAAGACTCCATAGTTCGCCGCTACCTCACCGTGCGGCCAGTAGTCGCTGCACAGGGGGAAGTCAAACGGGCCAATCTCGCGTTCCCAGGCTGTAGTGTTCATGATGGATTCGACAGAGACGCCAACCGTTTCTGCTCCGCCCGCCAGGAACTGTTCTCTCTCCACCTGGTAGCTGGCCAGATGTTTGCCGCTGACCGGTTCCCAATTGAAGGGATAGAAAGCCAAGACAATATGCTTTTTCCCCCGCTGCTCCCTAAGCCGGAACCTCTGTTTAATGCCCGCCACCAACGCCGGCAGGTCGAAGTCCGGCGCCCGATCCCCCACGTTCAACGGCGACATTGGCTTCCTCAGAAAAAATTTGATTTTACTCCTCCGCGACTCGCTCTCACGACCACCCAGCTTCAAGTTAAACTGATGACCTATGCCGGCGGTCGATCCAACTCAGCGTTTCTCGGCACGCGTCGACCATTACATCCGCTACCGCCCCGGATATTCACCCGAGGTGCTCGATGTCCTTCGAAAAAAATGTGGCCTGAAACCTCTGTCCGTTATTGCCGACATCGGCTCCGGCACTGGCCTTTTCGCCAAGCTTTTCCTGGAAAACGGCAATGCCGTCTTTGGAGTTGAACCTAATAAACAGATGCGGGAGGCCGGCGAGCGCTACCTCGAGAGTTTTTCCAGTTTCGTGAGCATCGCGGGCGCGGCGGAGGCGACCACGCTAGAGGACCACAGCATTGACTTCGTGACGGCGGCGCAGGCGGCCCACTGGTTCGACCGCGAGAGAGCACGCCGTGAATTCGTCCGTATTCTCAGGCCCGGCGGCTGGACCGTCTTCGTCTGGAACCAGCGCCGCACCCAATCCACCCCATTTCTCGATGCCTACGAAAAACTGCTTCTCCAATATGGTACCGACTATCAGCAGGTACGGCACGAGCGCACCACCGATACCATCGAGACTTTCTTCGCTCCTTCGCCTTACCAGGCTGTGGCATTCGATTGCGCGCAGAAATTTGATTACCCCGCGCTCGAGGGACGGCTGCTCTCGTCCTCTTACGCGCCGCTTCCCCCTCACCCCAAATGTGCGCCCATGCTCGAGGCATTGCGCCGCATCTTCAACCTCCACCAGGTGAACGGCCGGGTCGCCATGGAGTACACGACGCGCCTGTACTATGGTCAATTAGCGTAGCCTGCGGTGTCCCGGTGCGGAAGAATCTGGTTAAATGTTCCTTCCTTTCAGGGAGGTTTCATGCCGGACGAAAAATCTCTCCACATGTCCCCCGACGACTTCCGCCGCCACGGGCATGCGGTCATTGACTGGATCGCCGACTATTACGCTCGCATCGAGTCGTTTCCTGTTCTCTCCGAAGTCGAGCCGGGGAAAATTCGGGCTCAACTGCCGCCCGAAGCTCCTAACCAGGGGGAGGAGTTCAGCACGATTCTAAAAGATATGGAAAAGCTTCTCCCGGGCATCACTCACTGGCAATCGCCCAACTTCTTTGCCTACTTTCCCGCGAATGCGTCGGGACCCGCCATACTTGGCGATTTGCTTTCTTCCGGATTAGGTGTTCAGGGAATGCTCTGGTCGACGAGCCCGGCGTGCACCGAACTGGAGACCCACGTTCTCGATTGGCTGGTGCCCGTGCTCGGTTTGCCGGAGAAATTTCTCTCCACCACGAGCGGAGGCGGCGTGATTCAGGACACCGCTTCCAGTTCCTCTCTCTGTGCGCTGCTGGCCGGTCGCGAGCGCGCCACGAACTTCGCCACCAACCAGCGTGGTTGCGACGGTCGCCTCGTGGCCTATACCTCTACCCAGGCGCATTCCTCGATTGAGAAAGCCGTGAAGATTGCCGGCATCGGGTTAGCCAACCTGCGCCTCATCGAAGTTGACCAGAATTTTGCCCTGCGCGCCGACCAGTTGGCCCGGCAGATCGAAGCCGACCAACGAGCCGGACTCGTTCCCTGTTTTGTAACTGCAACCGTGGGTACTACGTCTTCCAACGCCTTCGATCCCGTTGCCCAAATCGGCCCCATTTGCCGCCAGCACAATATTTGGCTGCACGTGGACGCGGCGATGTCAGGTACGGCAGCCCTTTGCCCCGAGTTCCGCCACATCCACGATGGGCTCGAGTTTGCCGATAGCTACTGCTTCAACCCCCACAAGTGGATGTTCACGAATTTCGATTGCGACTGCTTCTGGGTCGCCAACCGCAAGAGCCTCATCGAGACGCTCAGCATTTTGCCGGAATACTTGCGGAATAAAGCCACCGAATCCGGCGCGGTGATTGACTATCGCGATTGGCACATCCAGCTCGGGCGGCGGTTCCGCTCACTCAAGCTGTGGTTCGTAATTCGGCATTACGGGATCCAAGGACTGCAGTACCACATTCGCCGGCACGTGGCCCTGGCCCAGGAATTCGCCGATTGGGTGAAAAAAGATGACCGCTTCGAGCTGGCCGCGCCCGTACCCCTGAACCTGGTTTGCTTTCGCCATCGCCGTGGAGACGCATTTAATCAGAAACTGATGGACAGGTT
This sequence comes from Acidobacteriota bacterium, assembly GCA_003225055.1. Taxonomy (GTDB): domain Bacteria; phylum Acidobacteriota; class Terriglobia; order Terriglobales; family Acidobacteriaceae; genus Gp1-AA122. The sequence continues at coordinate 7,016 of QIAU01000209.1, read as the reverse complement.
GAATCGCAGCGGAGCTCTTTTCCTCACACATACGAAGCTGAATGGCAACCTGACGCTGCGGTTCTGCGTCGGCCAGACGCATACGGCCGCCCGCCACGTACAACGCGCCTGGAAACGCATTCAGGAAGAAACCGGACAACTGGAGGGAGAAAAATCGGACGGAAAATCGAGCTACGGGCGTCTTCCCCGGCCTGGCTAGCTGGCGGCCGCCAATTTATTTTCCCGCCGCGAGGCCGGTTCCGGCAATTTGCTTTTGCGTCGGCGGGCGTCCTCCCTCGCCCGCCGGACCAGGTATTTCCCCCGGCCAGTGAGAAAGCGGGCCAACAAGTTCGCCACACTCTCCAGGAGCACGCGGTCCTCGCGTCCAAAAACATTTTCCTCCTCGCTCTCGGCGGCGATCATGCCCAGTTCACGACCCGCAATTTTCATGGACACCAAGATCCGCGTGCGGCTCTCGGGCAGTGCCATGGCCGTCGGCCCAGACTCGCCGCCGGAACCAAGCAACTGGGGGCTCTCCCCTGCCGCCAGGTAAATTCCAATCCAGGCATAATGACGCGTCCTGGACACGACATCGATGACTTCATCCAAAGGCGACTGATGAAAGGCAGCTTGGTTGGCGGCGAGCAGGCGCTCGATTTCAGCAATTACAGCAGGGGCCGGGCGATAGGTCTTCAATGGAGGATCCTGAACAGAGATTGAAGAACGAAGTTAGTTTAGTCGGGATAGAAAGATGGGTCAACGCCAACACGCGCCCCGAATGCCCCGCTCGGAAGGCACTGATTAGTCGGTTTCAGCCGGCTGAGCCTTAGAGAATCCCAATTTGCTCGCCAGGGATCGGTTCTCGGGAGGCGCGACCTCCGCCGGAGCCACCAGCCATTTGCGCACTTCCGGCAAGGCTGCGCGCATCGCAGATTCCCCCGCAGCTATCATTTCACAGGCCTGCTCGAAATCATCGTACTTGAACGAGTTGACGTCCGGCTCGAGCACCAGATCGGCCCAGGGCCGCCACAGTGTGTAACTGTTCTCCTGGGCGATGGCGAAGCACTGTCCTATGACGTCGAAAAGATGCCGGGGGATGCCGCTATTTCCCCAGCGCCCTCTCAGGTGCACTGCCAGCACGCGATCGGCGCCCATGTCGCGCACTGGCCGGGTGGGCACGGGATGGGCCAGCATCCCGTCCACCAAGAGCCGTCCGCGGATGTTCACCGGCAAAAACATGCCAGGATAAGCGCAGCTGGCACGCACGGGATCCACCAGCGAACCTGAGTGAAAGACTACTCCGCCGCCGGTGGCAAAATCGGTGGCCGTCACGGCCAGCGGAATTCGCATCTCTTCAAATGTCTTCACTTTGAGAATGCTGTTCAGGAATCCCATCATGCGCTGGTTGGAGGCGAAACCGTAGCGGGATAAGGTCCAGCGGGCAAAATCCCGGAAGCGCACCCGGGAGGCGATTTTTTCCATGTCTGCCACGGAACCGCCGCTGCAATAGATCGCGCCAATCAGCGCGCCTACACTGGTTCCGGCGACAAAACTGATGGGGATCTTTTCTTCTTCGAGGACTTTCAAAACCCCAAGGTGGGCGATGCCGCGGGCGAATCCACCGCCCAAGGCGATTCCAATTTTGGGAATGCAAGATTGCTGTTCCCCCGCCGGAACTACCCGCGAGAGCTCTCGTCCGAAGGCATGTACCGACCGAAGGATCTTCCCTAGTGTCTTCACCCGAGTCCCCGCATCCTGGCCCCCGGACCCCGTCTGGCCTGTCAGCAACTGAGATGCCAATAACACGTTAAATGATTTCTCGTTTTCTGCCCGGCCACAAGTTACGCTAGTGGGATTACCGTCTTCCCCTATTCCCCGGGTGACTAACTCCTGTAATCCTGCTAAGTTGTGGCCAATGGTCCGGGAGATCTCCGCAGGCGGCGTGGTGGTCCGGCGCATGTCCGGAACCTGCTATATCGCCGTGATTGAGCCCCGCCGGGAGCCCTCTCTAGACAGGCCGATTAGGAAAACAAAGTCACAGTCTCCGCTGCTGGCCCTGCCCAAGGGCCTAGTCGACCCCGGCGAAAAGCCGGAACAAACCGCCCTGCGCGAAGTCCAGGAAGAAACCGGTGTCACCGCCAGCCCGATAGCCAAGCTCGCCGACATCAAGTATTTTTACGTTCGTTCCTGGGGGGACAAAGAGCGGGTGTTCAAGATTGTCAGCTTCTATCTGCTGCGCTACCAGTCGGGCGAGATCGACGACGTTTCGGCGCCCATGAGGATCGAGGTGAAACGCGCCCTTTGGCTGCCCCTGGAAGACGCGCCCAAACAACTCGCCTATCGAAGCGAGCGCGATGTAGTCCGTCGGGCTCAGGAGTACCTGAATTCTCACCCGGAGGCTTAAGAAATGGTCGAGGCACCGCATGCGGAGAAGCACTTCACGGCAGGCGAATTCGTCCGCGATGTTGTCATCGGGATGTCCGACGGCCTCACCGTACCGTTCGCCTTGGCCGCAGGCTTGTCCGGTGCCGTGCCCGAAACCCGCCTGATCGTAATCGGCGGCTTGGCCGAAATCGCAGCCGGATCTATAGCCATGGGTCTGGGTGGCTATCTGGCCGCCCGCGGCGATCGGGAACACTACGAACAGGAGCGCCAGCGCGAGGAGCGCGAAGTCGAGGAAATTCCCGACGAGGAAGCGCGCGAGGTCAGCAAGGTTTTCCAATCTTATGGCCTGACTGCGGAGGAGAGCACGCCCATTGTGGACGCGTTACGGCAGCGCCCCCAGGCTTGGGTAGATTTCATGATGCGGTTTGAACTCGGCTTGGAAGAGCCCGAGCCGCGACGCGCCTTGACCAGCGCCGTCACCATTGCAGGCGCCTATGTCGCCGGTGGCTTCATTCCACTCTCTCCCTACATGATTCTCGCCAATGCCTGGCATGGCCTCGTATGGTCGGCGACGGTGACTCTGGTGGCGCTCGCGGGGTTCGGCTACATTAAGGGCCGCTTCACCGGCGCGCGGCCATTGCGCAGCGCGTCACAAACCACCGTGATCGGCGCACTTGCGGCAACGGCCGCTTTTGTGCTTGCGAAACTCATCTCCTGACCGTCACTAAATCGATTCTCCTTGACCTCGCAGTACCTTGGCCAGCACGAAATTAACTTAATTAGGGCGCGAACCGTGTGCCATCCTCACCCCACATCGAGGACCATTCGCGCCCGCTGTTTTTGGGGCATATCTTTCCTTAATTGGTCAGACGAACCCACTTAATCATTCCAAAGCGCACCGTCTTCCCGTTAGAAAAGAGCTGTACCATCATTCGCCCGCGTCAATTCCATAGTCGGGAGTTAGGGTTGAGAGTCGTCCTTTGTGTCCTGACCTGTATTTGCCTGTTCTCCAGCCTGGCAGCCCAGCCGCGTCCCAAGACGAAGGCTTCCGGTGGGAGTTCGTACGACGCCGATTACGTCTCCGCCCTGGCTGCCGCCGACCGTTTCTTCCATGCCTGGCAAAACCACGATCAGGAAACTGGGCTGCTCCTGCTGAGCGACACCGCGAAACGACACTCCTCGCCAGAACACCTCGAATCGTTCTTCGGCCCATCCGAGCCCGCCTACGAAATCACGCGCGGGAAGAAAATGCGCACCGGCCGTTACAATTTCGCGGTCGCTCTGTTCGAAAGTTCGAGCCGCCGCCGCGCCAGCCGCCGCTATTCCGAAATTGTCGTGGTCCGGACCGGAAAAAATGACTGGGCCATCGATAAATTGCCTTGATCCTTCCTGAACTGAGCGGCACTCTTATCCGGGACGAAACCTGTCCCGGAGGTATATTCTTTTTCAGAACATAAAAATCTACATTCGCGCTCCCAGGTCATGCACGGCTCTTGGGGTCTGACACCGATTGGCGTGCATCCATAAGTTCACCGTCAAAAAATGGCGCGGAGTCACATGAAAAGGATCCATAAGGTCGCAGTCCTGGGCGCTGGAACGATGGGCGCCCGCATCGCAGCGCATATGGCCAATGCCGGCGTCCCCGCCTACCTGTTCGACATCGTTCCGCCCGACGCCGACGGGCCCGCCCGTAACCAGATTGCCGCGGCGGGACTCGAAGCTGCCCGCAAATCCAAGCCGGCAGCCTTTTTCGAGCCTGCGCTGGGACGCCTGATCACGATCGGCAACTTTGCAGATGACCTCGAACGCCTGGCCGAGGTGGACTGGATCATTGAAGCCGTGGTCGAGAACCTCGAAATCAAGCGTTCGCTGCTGAAGAAAGTCGAGGCGGTGCGGAAGCCGGGAACGATCGTTACCACCAACACCAGTGGGCTACCTGTGGCCCAGATCGACGAAGGCTTCTCCGAGGATTTCCGCCGCTCCTGGTTCGGCACACATTTCTTCAATCCTCCGCGCTACATGCGCTTGCTGGAAGTGATTCCCACCCCCGAGTCCGACCGCGCCGCCATCGATGCCATCGCACATTTCGCCGACATGCACCTCGGCAAAGGAATCGCCTTTGCCAAGGACACGCCGAACTTCATCGCCAATCGCATTGGCACGTTCTCCGTCCTGAACGTCATGCGTCTCATGCAGGAGATGGGCCTCTCGATTGAGGAAGTCGACACGCTGACCGGCACTGCCGTCGGCTGGCCCAAGTCGGCCACTTTCCGAACCATCGATCTCGTGGGTCTCGACATTCTGGGCCACGTCGTCTCGAACATGACAAAGAACGTCCGCGACGAGCGCAGCGATCTGGAGCTTCCGCAATTCTTCCGGCAGATATTGGAGCGCAACTGGTTGGGCGACAAAACCAAGGGCGGATTCTACAAGAAAGCCAACGGCGGCCTAGACAAAGAAGACGAGCGCCTCGTTCTGGACTGGAAGACGCTGGAGTATCGTCCGCGGCAAAAAGCCAAATTCCCTGCCCTGGACATGGCGAAAAACCTGGAAGACACCGGCGCACGCGTCCGCATGCTGCTCGGGCTCGATGGCTCAGGTCCCCAGAAAGGGGATAAAGCCGGTCCGTTCCTCTGGTCCGCACTCTCCGATTTGTGGACTTACTCGGCAAACCGCGTTCCTGAGATTTCTGATTCCATCGTAGAAATCGATCGCGCCATGAGACTCGGTTTCAACTGGGAGATGGGACCGTTCGAGCTGTGGGACGCCGCCGGAGTCGAAGCCACCGTTACTCGCATGAAGAAGGAAGGCAAGCCGGTCGCGGCTAACCTCGAGAAGTTGCTCGGATCGGGCAAGAAGTCCTGGTACGCCGACGATCCGAAAGCTCGGTCCGGTCGCGTCTACTTCGATCTGGCCACGACCAACTACAAGCCGGTCCCGGTGCGCGAAGGCGTGTGGTCCGTGACGGTGGCGAAAAAATCAAGGGGCGTTGTGAAGAAGAATTCCGGCGCCTCGCTGGTTGATCTTGGCGATGGCGTCGGCTGCATCGAGTTCCACTCCAAGATGAACGCCATCGGCGCCGACATCGTTCAACTCATCGCCCAAACCCTCAAAGCCGGCGGCCCGGGCGACAATTTCGACGCGTTCGTCATCACCAACGACGCCGCCAATTTTTCCGCGGGCGCCAACCTGATGTTGTTGCTCATGTCCATTCAAGAAGAAGAATGGGATGAGGTTGACCTGGCAATCCGCCAGTTCCAGGGCATGACGCAGGCCATCAAGTTTTCCCCGAAGCCGGTGGTGGTGGCGCCGTTTGGTCTCACCCTGGGCGGCGGCACCGAGATTTCGCTCCACGCTGCCGCGCGCCAGCCCCATGCCGAACTCTACACCGGTCTGGTCGAAGTGGGCGTTGGCCTGCTGCCCGGCGCGGGTGGCTGCAAAGAGATGCTGCTGCGAGCCGTCGACAGTGCGACCTTGATTCGTCCCGACGGCCGCGGCGAGTCGGCCGAGTTCATGGAAGCGATAAAGAAGGCCTTCGAGACGATTGCAATGGCGAAGGTAGCAACGTCAGCCCACGAAGCTCGCGGCCTCGGCTTTCTCTCCCATTCCGACAACATCACCATGAACCGCGAACGCGTGTTGTCTGATGCTAAAGCACGCGCGCTGGAACTCTTGCACGCCGGCTATGAACCGCCAGTCCCGCGTAGCGATATTCGGGCGCCCGGTGAAAATATTCTCGCTGCCCTGAAGATGGGCGTTTACCTGATGCGCCAGGGCGATTACATCACCGATTACGAAGTGAAGATTGGAAACAAAGTGGCCGAAGTCCTGTGCGGCGGAAACGTCTCCCCGGCAACCCCGATCAGCGAACAGTACCTGCTCGACCTCGAACGCGAGGCATTCAAGTCGCTGTGCGGCGAGCGCAAGACCCAGGAAAGGATTCAGTACACGCTGAAAACTGGTAAGACATTGAGGAATTGAGACTTATTTATCGGCAAAAGACGCAATATCGTTACCTATTGAAAACATGTATGTCGCGGAGCTGCAATTTCGCCTCGGAGGACAATCGATGGCATACGTAGAACCCCATACCGTCTGTGCTCCAAAGGCGTGTGTGTCAAGTCGGTGGAGGCGCTTTACCGAGAAGCGCCGTAAAGCCCGGCCCTTTAGGGCTGGGGATATAAGGCGTGATTTTGCCTTGTCTTAGATTGCTTCATTAGGTATAAGCATCAGTATGGCCCTGGAAGGGTACAAATCAAACCACAACGTGGTCTATTCAAGCAAGTACCATTGTGTGTGGACGCCTAAGTATCGGCGAGCTGTGCGGGTCGGACCAATCGCTAAACGATGCGAACAGGTGCTTAGGCAAGTGGCAAACAAATATCGTGCCGAAATCATCGCTCTGGAAATCATGCCCGACCACGTACACGTGCTGGTAGAAGTGGACCCGCAGTTGGGTATCCATCGGTTGGTTAAGCACCTCAAGGGGGTTTCCTGGCACAGCTTGCGGCAGGAATTTCGCACCCTGAAATCACGGTTGCCGACGCTGGGGACGAACCGCTATTTCGTGTCCACCGTCGGGGGGGCGCCGCTGGCGGTCATCCAACCATATGTCGAAAGTCAGAAGAACGTATAAATATCGGCTGTGGCCA
>QIAU01000003.1 GCA_003225055.1 Acidobacteriota bacterium | reverse complement strand
CAGGACGAGGTCGTCAGCAATGCAGGCGCGGAACTAATTATGAATTCCACCCCAAGAACCAGATGATTTATCTCTCCAGAAGAGTGGAGTGGCTCACCGATAGTTCCGAGGCGAATCTCTCATCCTCGCGGGTCTGATTACGAAGCGGCGCCGGTCGCGAGCAACGAACGCGAGTGGACATAAGAATAGCGGAGCCGTGGATATAGGCTCCGCTAAATCTATTTAGCCCGCGATTTGACCCAGGTAGTATCCGAGCCGATTTTCGACATCCCCTGGCTTGTGGAAGCCGCGTGCGATCAGCGCCTTGATGCCCTCCTGGGCGGCAGGTCGACCGAGCGAAGCGATGCACGCATCCCACCCGGCGCCGAGTTCTACGTCGGGCGGCAGGCTGGTGTTGACGAGGCGCTTGGTGTTGCCGATCGCCCATTTGTCGAACTTGGCGATTCGGGTCGCGAGCGCCTCAACGAACGCCTCTAGCTCGGCATCGGGAAGGGCCCGATTGATGTAGCCGTAGGCCTCCGCCTGGTCTGCCCTGATGTCCTCCGAACTCAACAGCACTTCCAGGGCCCGGTTTCGCCCGATCAATCCAGGCAGTCGCGCCATGGGGCCGCCGCCAGCGACCATTCCCACGCCCACCTCCCATTGCGAGATGATGGCCTTCTCGCGGCTGGCAAAACTCATGTCGCAAGCCAGCGTGATCTCGCTGCCGTTGCCGGTCGCACGTCCGCGGATGAGCGCGATAGATGCGACTGGCAAGCGGGTCAGACGGACGAGAAAGTCCGGCCAAGGCGGCAAGCCTGTGGGACCAACTGGCAGTGCGGTCAGATCCTCAAGCTTTGCAGTGAAATCGGAGTGATTCAGGAAGTAGCCCTCAACCGCGCTGTCGAAGACCACGACACGGACGTGCTCGTCCGCCTCAAGGGCGTCGATGACTTCCTGGAATTGCTTGACCATTTCGGGCCCCATTACATTGATCGGCGGATTCTCGATCGTGACACGCCAATAAGCGGGCGAACGCCGCGTCAGTCGAACCTGTGCGAGTTTGGTCGGTGTATTCATGTGGGTGAGTTTGGCAGGTGCGTTCACAGTTGCCATGAGATTTCCTCCGTATTTTTTCTCTCGAAAACCGGCTGATTAAAACCGACAACAGCCGTCAACGCTCGGTAGTTCATCCGTCCAAGCAAATGTGCACATACCCGACGATCTCAAGAATTTAGGACTACGAGGCGAAATCGTTTCTCGGATAGGACAAAACCAACCGGTGACATAAAGCCATCACCATTCAGCCAGAACAAAACGAGCGGCGCAATTGGACAATGGTATCGCCCATACTTTCGTATCACTGTAGTTGCCTTCACGCCGTAGGCATACCGCTTTTTCCATCCTGCCCGCGCCCTTAATACGAAGGTATTGCCAATACCATCGTCTAATTGTTTTACTCCCCTCACCTCTGGCCTAATCGCAATCGTCGGAAATACACAGTGGCCCGGCTCGGGAAATTTCTTTTTTGTTGAGGAGAACGCACCATGTCTGAACTTGTGACGAAATCTGTGACACAGAAACAGCAGAAGATAGAAAAACGCACCGTCGTGGAACGCATCGGCGGCTCTGCGATCCTTCCAACAGGCGTGGCATTGCTCGTCCTCGTGGTTACAGCCGTTTACGCGCAAGTCCAAAACAGCGACAAGTACTCCCTGAAATCGCCGAGCGGAATCGCGTTCTCCGATTTCAGGGGATATGAGGACTGGTCGGTAGTCTCTTCCGCCCGAACCGACGAGGTGCTGAAGGTGATCGTCGCCAACCCGAAGATGATTAACGCTTACAAGGCAGGCGTTCCCGGCAACAGCCAGATTTTCCCGGATGGGTCCATGATCGTGAAGCTCCAGTGGAAGCCGAAGAAGAGCACCGAGGCCCAATTCGCCGTGGATGTACCAGACGTCTTTAGTCAGGCTTTCGTCATGGAAAAGGACAGCACGAGATTTCCGAAAACCGGTGGGTGGGGATACGCTGTGTTCAACTACGATGCCGCATCGGACAAGTTCACGGCCGATCCCAAAAGCCTCTCCGACTGCGGAAACGCGTGCCACACGGTCGTGAAGGCGAAGGACTACATCTTCCATCCTTACCAAAAGCGTTGAGTCGGGCAAGGCTATTGAGGCCCGGAACCGTACGGCAATAAAGGCGGGCGCAGCGTAAGCGGGGGGATCGCCGCAGCAGTTCGTCGCGCGTTGTACGAGTAATTCAAGACTTGCAACACTCGACTTAGCGGACACAGAGGAGGAAAAATGACAAGCTTGAGCGCAATCAATAATAAGCCAATCAGCGGTGCCAGCGCTATGAGAGTGGACATGAAGTTCGAGGTGGTCGTCATTCCAGTCGCAGATGTTGACCGCTCGAAGGCCTTTTACATCAAACTAGGGTGGCGGCTCGACGCAGATTTTCCATTCGACAACGGATTCCGGGTCGTCCAATTCACGCCTACCGGCTCGGGGTGCTCGGTCCAATTCGGCACTAAGATGACGACGGCTGCTCCAGGCTCTGCACAGGGCCTTTATCTGATCGTCTCCGATATTGAGGCTGCTCGTAAAGAGCTCATTGCCCGCGGTGTTGAGGTTAGTGAGGCGTTCCACACATCGAAACCGGGTGCGCAGTTCCGCCCCGAAAGCAATGGTCGGGTCAGCGGGGCAGCACCCGATCACCGCAGCTATTCTTCCTTTGCTACATTCAACGATCCAGACGGCAACACCTGGCTGTTTCAGGAAATCACAACCCGGCTGCCCGGTCGCGGACTCAGTAATTTAGACGTCTCGACGCTGACAGAGCTTTTGCGCGAGACAGAACAGCATCATGGCGAATACGAACCAACCGCGCCGAAGCACCATTGGTATGGGTGGTACGCTGCCTACATCGCCGCGCGGCAGGACGGTAAGGCATCCGAAGAGGCAGCGAGAGATGCCAAGCTACACATAGAAGGCGCCCACTAATACACCCAATGAAGCGTTACGACGCGATCATCATCATGGGGCCAAGAGCGCATCCTTGGCTGCGCGATCGTTTTGTGGGAGGATTCGTGGCGGTTGTTTTCGTGGGAAGCTTTGAAGTAACGGGAACGGCCCCAATGATGGCGAACGGTTCGTGCTGGGTGTTTCAGCACCAGAATCTAGGTACATTAAAGGGACGATACCAGTTTCTCAGGGCACTATTTCTTCCAAACTGTGTCTGCCGACACCGTTCGATGTCAATAACTTACGATTCGTTGCTGCCCTGTCACGGCAGAGGCCGCGGGTTCGAGTCCCGTCGTCCCCGCCAACTTCCAGCGCAAGGACTGCGAAGCCCACGCGCTGCGCCTAAACGACGGGCGGCGCGTCTATGTCGACGGCGACCGCTTCCGGGACGAGGAAGACAGGGTGCTGACCGGCGCCGACGAGGCCGAGGCCGCGCGCCAGCACGAATACCGGCCCGATGCGTCGACATGGGCACAGAAGCAAGACACCGAACCCCGGGCCGAAGACGCGCAGCGGCTGAAGGAGAAGATCCTGCAAGACCGCGAAAGCGGGCAGGGGACGACGGAAGAAGCCAGCCGGAAACTGTCCGGCTATGAGCAGGAATACCACGACAGGATCGAGGCGCGGGCGCAGCAGGCGCCGGCAGATTTCGGCAGCGGCGATTACATGGCGGACTACGTTCCGAGCACGGTCCCGGCTTTCAACGCAGCCGCGAATCCTGTTTCACATGAAGCAATCCGGAAACTGACCGACGACGACAGCGGAACCCAGACCGCAGGATTGGCCTTTCCCAAACCATGGCGCGCGAGCTCCTGCGCCGCCATCTTTGTACGCGTATTCAGTCAGTTCGTATTTCTTGTCCAGTAGTGCGGCCCCGACGATTACACGCCGCTCATCGTCGCATAGCGGGGTGCGCGTCGAATAAAACAGGACGAGACTCTCATCTTCGACAAGAGGTTCTGCAAAAGCGTTGAGCAATGCCTGCTGATTGGCGAAGCTCTGAATCCAACTCGTCCGTGCCAGCCATTCCGGGTTGTTTGGTTCACGGTCGCGATGGGCATCCAATTCCAGGTCCTGTGCTATCTCAAAACCACTTTCCTTCAACATCCAGCGATACGGAATGGTGACTGCTCCCCAGGCTGGCACATGCACAGGACGCGACAAGATGTGCGCATGGTCCTTGCTCCACCTGGAATAGGACATGACACTCTCAAATGAATACGCGTGTCGACTGAGAAAGGTCGCGCTACTGCGGAGACAAGAAGGAACTTTGTCCGGCGTCAGTGACTCGAATGCTTCGCCGGCAATGCTATCCTCAATCGCATCCCGACGGTTTTCCGCAATTAGTTTCAGTGCCAGACACGAGCTATTGGCCAGCGGGTTATTGCAAACGTGCCCATCCCACCACGGTCATGCCACGGGACCCGCACGCACAAGTTCCGAATAGTACCCATTGAATCTTCTCTCTTAAGTTACGGAGACCAGCTTCCACCAACAGTAAACACCTCTAGCATCCCTAGCGCTATAGGTCGCTTGTGCGGATGAGAACAGATCCGTCCGGTTCTGTCTCGCCATTAAGATATTTCCGCCGCGCTTCCTGTTCGATGGGCTGACGGTTGGCCCTGAATACCTCCAGCTTATCCTTGTCGTCTCCCCTGAAGTGATCGTCCAAGGCTTCTTCGCTGATGGCGCACCGCACCCGGGTTTCTCCGTCATCTCCCCAGAACATGACGACACCACGGTCGAAGTCATATCTCTCCTCTGGCTCCGGAAATCTCAGATCGTGCTGCTCAAGGGACCATCGCACCCGCTTTGCGATTAACGCGGAGAACCGATTGATGTCGATGTCGATGCTGGCGCTGTCCAGAGCCTTCAGATAATCGTTGCGATCCCTGACGCGGATCACCGCCCAGGGATAGCCGCCCGAGGCCAGCATTGCATTCATCAGGAAGCGCGCCATTCGTCCGTTGCCATCCGGGTATGGATGGATGTAGCCGAACAGCCAGTGGCCGAGCACGGCGCGCACACCCGGTTCTGTTTCTTTTTCGAGCAGATCGAACAGCGCCGGAATGGCTTCGCGCACTGACTCCCACCGCGGCGGCACGAAGCGCGACGTGCGCAGATAGACCGGATTGTTTCGGTATCCGGCCAAGGCCCCGGCTTCGATCAGGCCCGCCGCAACACAGGGCTGGAACAGTTCGTGGTACCAGTCCTTGTGCGCCGTGCGCACGAGGGCTCCGGCATTGGCACCCGCGATGACTTCCGCCACCGTCGCCTTCACCTTTTGGAATGCCTGCCAGTAGCCCCGCGCCGCCAGCGCGTCGCGGCTTTTGCGGTCGTCCTCGTGATGTTCCGGGTCCCAGTCGCCTCCCCGCACCCGGTCGATCAGCGCGGGCGTGACGGAATATCCCTCGATGGACAGCGAGTGATACGCGTCGCTCTGATAGATCTCATCGATGAAACGCAGATAAGCATTTTTGTCCTTGGGCGGTCCCGGGGGTGCTGGGAAATTCTTGATGACGGCGCCGCGCATGGATTCCCACATCATCTGGACCCGTCCGACGATGGGCGCCGCCGCGCGGCTCGATGCGCCAAATGTCTGCCCGGCCTCGAACGGATTGCTCTCCCGCACATCATAGCCAGCGCTTTTCATCGTACTGATGATCTCATCCGCCAGCTTCGGCCGGCCGGTCTCCCGGAACGCCCCGGCTAGATAGCCCGCTTTCGCAGAGTGGCCGCCGTTGAGAAGAAGCCGCAGCAGGTCCGATGCGTCGGCGAGGCTGCCCAGTACCACCTGCGCCTCGATCGGGTTTCGCGCGAAGAAAGATTCCGCCACCCTCACCAGCGCCGCCACCGGCGAGAAAAGCCGCAGGCCGTCCCTCACCGCGAGATCCGCCGCCGCTGGCATTTCCGACACCTTCAGGTCGTAGAGCGATGTGCCGAACAGAAGGTTGATCGTATTGTTCGTGCCCTTCGGGCTGTTTACGACCACCTGGGCCGGAATGACCGTTCTCTCGCCGTGAAGCAAAAGCGATTGCTCCGGCGACAGATGCCACTCATTGCCGAAACGGTCGTTGCAGTAGCGCGCGCAGAATTCCCAGAATGAGGCGTACCACGGCGTGCTGTCGCCGGCGCGCGCGCTCGGGCTGGAGGAGATCAGCCAGCCGCGCATGACTTCCTGCACAAAGCCATTGGCAACCAGTCGCTCGCGGTTGACGCGGCTCAGGTCATCTGACCGGAACACACGTTTCCCGCCATCCTGAAGCGCTTTGAGCGCATCGAGGGATTCAGCCAGTTTCTCATTCGGCGTCGCCATGAACTTTCCCCGCTTCGGGTTATTACAA
>QIAU01000208.1 GCA_003225055.1 Acidobacteriota bacterium | reverse complement strand
GTTGCTCAGGTCACCGGTGCTCTGATTGGCGGCGAAGCGCGCACCCTCACGAACGGCGCCAGCGAGTTTTTGCTTGAGATTGAAGGCTTGTCCGAAATCGTAGATCCCGACGACAAGAATCATCAGGACCGGCAAGGTCACAGCCAACTCGACAATTTGTGCAGCCTGGGTTTCCCGAGCCCGCTGCCACAGGACACGAACCTGGTTGCTTTTTCTGTGCCTAATGAGTTGGAGCAGACTTGGCATTCTAGTACTCCATCCGCATCTGGCTTTGGGCCGGGATATTGATGGAAATGCGCGGCGCAAAGAGAATGGGAAGGAACTGGTAGGAATACTGAAAGCTCACAATCGTGCCGCAACTCTGCGGAGTGGTGCTGGGATTGATCAAAACATTACGGCAAATGTAAATGGTGGTTCCGTTGGCACCCGATGCTGCCCCGCAGGTTTTGGCCGGGGCGGGGGCAGGACAGGCAACACCGGAAGTCGTCGGCACCAACTGCGAAGTGCGCATCGGATCCAGGTGCGAGGCCGCCAGGGCACTCGTGACTGCGTCGACCACATCCGCGTCACACGGGAACTGGGAGCTTACCCCACCACACGTGTAGCTGCAGTAGGCGCAGACTGGGGTTACCGCCATGCGCGCGCCGTCTTGCGCTGCCCGGGTTACGGTCGAATAGATGTTGTACGCCCGCCCGAAGGAGTAGATACCGAGAATGACGGTCATCAGCAGCGGTACTACCACCGCAAATTCGGCCAGCTCGGATGCAGAGCAATCACAGACAAGTTTGAGCAGCTTCTTCATAGGCTAAAGCGTGATGTTAAGAGCCAGACGGCCGCTCACCACGAGGATCACGGCAATGGCCACGGCCACACCAAAAGGAACCTTCAAGGTCTCCGGATTGTCGAGCGAGATGGAAGGCGTTCCCGGATGTAACGAAAGGAAGGCCAGCAGCAACCTTCCGATATTGCGCACCGTTTCCCGAAAACGCTTCTTGTAAATCACCAGCGCCATGGCCATAACCCCGGCAACCAGCACCGCACCTGCGAGCACGGTTAAGATCTCATGGCTGCCCAGACAGCCACCGATCGCGCCCACCAGTTTCCAATCGCCTGCCCCCAGGGCCCTAATGAAAACAAACGGGAACAGCAGTAGTAGTCCCAGAGCCGCTCCGCCCAGCGAAAGCTTCAGTCCCGGCCAACCATAGGCGATGGAGTTGGCGGCTATTCCTGCCACGAAGCCGGGGACAGTCAGCCAGTTGGGGATGCGGCGCCATCGCCAATCCGTCGAACCGGCGGCCAGCGCCAAAACTCCCGCCAGGATCAGCCCGCCTTCCTTCAACATGCTCGTCTGCAGCCTTGCCGGTTGGGTCGGGTCTTGCCGCTCCTCGTCCACCGATTCAGGAGCAGGGCAGTAATCTCTCGTTTCGGCAAAAGGCTGGAAAAATTGCGACAACTGTGGTGCAGCGTTAAAACCTCAGGGCACACGCAAAACCTGTGCTGATGCCGGATTCTCACATAGCGTAAGGGGTAAGTCAATGAACAGGCTCACATGCCGCCCGCAAAGCGAGCCTGGTGCGTCCCGAAGCGGCCAAGATACTGGCCCACAAAGAATAAAAGCCCGATTTTCCGGAGCCTTATCGAGCTTCGTGCCGACCAGGGATACTTAGCGGACGCGGCTGAGGTTCTGCGCGTTGCCGCGTTCGGCGACTATCCGTTTGGCGTTCTCCGCCAGCTGCTTGGCTTGCGGGAGCAGCTCGAGAGCTTTGACCACTTGCGGATCGGTCTCGGCTCGCACCCTGAGCCCTTCATCCTGGCCGAAAGCGTCGATGAAGATCTCGCTCTTGATGGTGGAATGCAGCCAGTCACTGTTCTGAAGCAGGTCCGCTTCCGTGTAAGCAATCTTCTCCTGATCCAGGAATTTGCGGAAGTCGTGGATCACGTTGTCGTCGACTTCAAAATTCTTACTCACCTGATGGCCGGCCGCGTAGCGCTTGGCGAAGTTGAAGAACGCGTAGTGCTGCAGGAGTTCATCCTGGAAGCGGTTGGTCTTCTGCGCCGGGATTTTGACGTCGGGAGTAATTCCGCCGCCGCCGTACACGGTGCGGCCGCTGTCGGTCAGTTTGACTTCGCGGTTAATGCCATTCTCTTCTGTATCACGATTGTAGTAGTAGTCGTAAAGCGAGACGCCAGTGTAGTCGCGCTGGATGAGCCGTCCACTGGGGGTGTAGTACTTGGCGGTGGTTAACGCGAGGCCCGTATTTTCTGAGAGGGGATAAACCGTCTGCACCAGACCCTTGCCGAAAGTGGTTTCGCCCACGATCAGTCCGCGGTCGTGATCTTGAATGGCGCCCGCTACAATTTCGGCGGCCGACGCGGTACCGCGGTTGACCAAAACCACCAGCGGGTACTCGCGCCCGCCGTTGCCGTGGGTAGCGCTGTAGCGCTTTTCCTGCGACGCGCGGCCGTGATGGGAAACGATCAGCTGGCCCTTCTTGAGAAATTTGTCCGCGACGCCGACACCTTCATTCAGCAATCCGCCGGGATTCTGGCGCAGGTCGAGAATGAGACCCTTCATGTCGCCGAAGCCCTCCAATGCTTTGGCAACTTCCCCCTCGGTCGTTTCCTGAAAACCGGTGACGTGGAGGTAGCCAATGCCCGGCCGGATCAGAAACGCCAGATCAACGCTGTTGCGGGGGATCTCATCGCGTACGACATTGAACTCTAGCGGCTTGTCGGAACCTTCGCGCAAAATCGTGATGCGGACGGTTGTTCCCTTGGGGCCTTTGAGCAGATCGGCGACATCGGAAGTGCTCATGTTGTCGGTGGACTTACCATCCACCGCGGCAATGATGTCGCCGGGGCGGATGCCGGCTCGATAAGCGGGTGTGCCCACGAAAGGAGCGATGACAATGACTTTATTGTTGCGGGGACCTACCGTCATGCCCACGCCGTAGTACTTACCGCGCTGCTCCTCGCGAAGGAGCGAGTACGACTTGGGATCGAAGAAATTCGAGTGGGGATCGAGGGCATGGAGCATGCCCGGGATCGCGCCGTTATAGATGGCTTTGTCAGCATTAACCGGCTCGGCGTAGTTCTGTTCGACGACGTCGTAGACTTGTGTGAACGTCTTCAGGCTGTCCCGAACGTCGGAGTCGCTGTTGGGCAGTGGAGTGGGAGCATTCCGCTGCGCAAAGAGCATCCCCAAAAAGCCGCAAATGACAAGAATCAGTACGACAAGGAAGAGAGAGCGACGAGCACTACGAACCATCGTTTTGTTTCCTTCGGTTGGGGCATGGAAGGCCACCCCGGTCACCGCTTACGCTGAGCGCAGTATACCATGCGTTCGGTCCCGCCTATTCAGCGATTTTGGACCGCAAGTAACCTTCTCGTAACAGCTTGCGGCCGTCTATAAGATGCCGGGCGGGAGCCTGAAGGTTCCTAAAAACCGCTGCGCAGACCGGCGCCTGCGAGCGCGATTGCTGCCGGTACAAAGATGGCAGTATGATGACACTATGAATCTCGGTTTCCCGGAGATGATCTTCATCTTCTTCCTGGCCCTTATCATCTTTGGGCCGAAGAAGTTGCCCGAAATCGGGCGGCAGATCGGCAAGGCCCTAAACGAATTCCGCCGGGCCAGCAATGAGTTCAAGGCGCAGATCGAATCGGAGATCAACAATCTGGAAAACGAGGTCCACGGCAAGCCCCAGATCCTGCCGCCCATCGAGCCCCCCCAAGGCGCCATAGGCAGCGGAAACGCCGACGAGGCCGCTCCCCTGCCGGAAGCCGAATCCGCCGGCAAGGCGTCCAATGCCTGAAGCGGTGGCTGAGATTCCTCCCTCCGGACCGGCCGATGAGTCCATGCCGGCGATGAGCTTCCTCGAGCACCTCGAGGAGTTGCGCCGCCGAATTATTTACTCGCTGATTGCAGTGGCGGTGGCTTTCTTTGCCTGCTGGGGGTACGCCGAGCGTATCTACACGATCATGCAGCGTCCCATCATGAAGGCGCTGCACGACCACAATTTAACCGAGAAGCTCGTCTACCTGAACCCCACCGAACCCTTCAATCTCTACTTGAAAGTTGCGTTTCTGGCCGGCGTGTTCGTTGCCTCGCCCTTTGTCCTGTACCAAGTGTGGATGTTCATCTCGCCGGGGCTGTACCGGAATGAGAAACGCTATGTGCTGCCCTTCATGTTTTCAACCGTGGGGCTGTTTATTGCAGGCGGCTTCTTCGGCTACAAGATCGTTTACCCGGCGGCGCTGGATTTTCTGATTGGTTACGGGAAACAGTTCCAGCCGATGATCACGATCGGGGAGTACACCGATCTGTTCCTCACCATCATCATCGGCATGGGCATCATCTTCGAATTGCCGATTCTGGTCTTCTTCCTCTCCCTGATGGGCATTGTGACTGCGGGTTTCATGTGGCGGAACTTCCGCTACTCGATTCTGGTCATTTTCATCATCGCGGCTATCGTCACTCCGACCACCGACATCTTAAACATGTGCATCTTCGCGGCGCCCATGGTGGCGCTGTATGCGATGAGCATCGGTATTGCATGGCTGGTACATCCGAAGCAGCGCCGCGCCCGACGCGAAAAACGAGGCGAATGATCGTAAGATCTGAAAGATGTTTTGAACTTGTTGTGTACCGGGTTGCCATAATTTGCCTTGTCGCGGGGTTTGCCTTGATGGGTTGTGCACGCACCCGCGAGAAAGCCGCCAATGAGGGGCAAGGCGCAGTGATGAGTTCTGGGTCAAGTGCGAGCGCGCAGGCCGCCCGGCCGGTCGCGCCTGCTCGGGATTCCGCTCCGCTGCCCACCATCAACCCTGCCCGCGCCTTTCAATACACCAAAGAGGTGACCGCGTTTGGTGCTCGCCCTATCGGCAGCGCCAATCACAAGAAACTTGAGAACTACGTCTACGCGCAGCTTAAGGGCGCCGACCTCAGCGATGATTCCTTCACCGCCGATACTCCCGAAGGCAAGCTGCCCGCGCGGAATATCATCGCCAAGTTTCCCGGAACAAAGGATGGCATTGTCGTCCTTGCCGGGCACTACGATACTCCCTATTTTTTGCGCGACACTGCCTTTGTCGGTGCCAATGATGGAGGCTCTTCGACAGCAATCCTGCTGGAATTCGCCAATCACTTGCGCGGCAAGAAGCGAGACGGTTACAGCGTGTGGCTGGTGTGGACCGACGCGGAGGAGGCGGTGAAACAGTGGTCAGATACCGACAGTCTCTACGGGACGCGTCACCTGGCGGAGAAATGGGAGAAGGACGGCACGCTAGGCAAAATCCGAGGCTTCCTCTTGGCCGACATGATTGGCTATTCCGATCTGAACATCGACCGCGACCAGAACTCAACCGCGTGGCTCGAGGATCTGGTGTACCAGGCGGCCAGCCGCTATGGCTATCAATCGCATTTCTTTGCCCGAACAACGGCCATCGAGGATGACCACCTCCCGTTCGTACGCCGCGGCGTACCCTGCGCCGACTTTATCGACTTGGATTACGGATACGGCAATTCCTTCCACCATACGCCGCAGGACACGATGGACAAGCTCAGCCCCAAGAGCCTGGAGATTGTTGGCAACGTGATGCTCGAGACTCTGCGGCTTTTGGATCAGCAGCAGGGGCCGGCTCCCGAAGCGTCAGCACCCTCCGTTCCGCAGTGACCGCGCAGCGAGCTTGCGGACCGGAGCGACCCCCCTGCGGGCCCCCGACCCTTCTAGCCCTTCTAGCCCGTCAATCCTTTGTTTTTTTCGTTCGGATCGTTTCTAATGCGGCGGCCATGCGAAATGGGATTGCTTTGCGGCTGCTTATCGCCTTCCTGATCGTTTCTGCCGCCAGGGCTCAGCAAGGCCAGAAATCCGAACTGGACGAAGTGATGGCCGAAGCTTTGAAGCCTTCTTCTTTGGAAACGAATCTGCGCCGCTTGACCGATGAGATCGGCGGCCGCGTGCCGGGTACTCCCGCCATGCAGAAGGCAATTGATTGGGGAGTGGCCGCATTCAAGGCAGCTGGCGCCGACAACGTCCACATCGAGCATTTCAAGCTGCCGGCCTCGTGGAGCGAAGGTGCAACGCGGATGAGCATCATAGCTCCCGAAGCGTTTTCGGTGCGCGCGATTTCGCTGGCCTGGGCTCCCGCTCTGGCTCGGCAACATCGTGTTCCCGTCGTCGATGTCGGAGAGGGTTCGGCAGAAAATTTTGCCCGCGCCGGAACGATTACTGGCGCCGTCGTCCTCGTGCATTCGGAGGAAATGAATAAATGGGACGATCTGTTTGCCGAGTATCTCAAGGCGCCGCCCATCCTGGATCTCGCGGTGACGGGGAAAGCACTGGCCGTTGCATTCCAGTCCACGCGGCCGAACGATCTCTTGTACCGGCACACCAATGCTGTCTCGGGGGAGATCGACCGGCTACCCATGGTGCTCGTTGCCCGCGAAGATGCCAGCCGCATGGCACGCCTGCTCCTGTCGGGTCAGAAGCTGTACGCCGATCTATCCATTCCCAACCGGATCGGTGGCCCAATCAGGGCCGCCAATGTGGTGGCCGAGATTCGGGGCAGCGAGAAGCCGGAGGAATTCGTGTTGCTTGGCGCGCATCTCGATTCCTGGGAATTAGGCACCGGTGCTCTCGACAACGGCTGCAACGCCGCCTTGGTGATCGACGCCTTGCGCGCGATCAAGGCAAGCGGTGTTCGTCCGCGGCGAACCATCCGCTTCGTGCTGTTTGCGGGTGAAGAGCAGGGAATGATCGGTTCCCGGGCGTATGTAACCGCTCATCGCCCGGAACTGGACCGGGCGGCGGGTGTGGTCATCTTCGATTCCGGCATCGGCAGAGTCACGGGCTTTTCACTCGGCGGACGCAAGGACCTGGCAGACCCAGCCACCCAACTCGTTGCCCCTCTGAAATCGTGGGAGGCTTCCACGCTGACCACAGATGCCGAATGGGGAACCGATAATTTCGATTTCATGCTGGAAGGCGTGCCCACGTTCGTCGCCAACCAGGAAGAAGCCAATTACCTGATCAATTATCACGCTAGCTCCGATACCTTCGACAAAGTGGACATCCAGCAACTCAAAAAGCACGTGGCCGAAGCCGCGGAACTGACGCTGGCGCTCGCCAATACTCCCGAGCCCATCGGTCCACGCCTGAATCGTGCCCAGGTGGAACAAACCCTGCGCGAGACTCACCTGGACGAACCGCTGAAGATATTTGGTATCTGGCAGGATTGGGAAAGCCGGAAGCGGGGGCGGACCGAGTAGAATCTTCCGTTGTCGAGATCTGAGAATGGCAAACAAAAATCGGCGGCCCCGATCCTGAGGTCTCTTGAACCAGCTCATCTTCTGGATTTTGTTCAATCTGTTTGTGCTGCTGATGCTGGGGCTCGACCTGGGGGTCTTTCACCGGCGCGCGCATGCCGTCAAATTCCGCGAAGCCCTGGGCTGGAGCCTGACGTGGATTGCGCTGGCTGCAGGCTTTGCCGTCATCGTTTATTTGTGGCACGGGAGGAGAGCGTCGCTGGAGTTCGTCACCGGCTACGTGATTGAACTCTCGCTGAGCGTGGACAACCTTTTCGTCTTCCTGATGATTTTCCGCTATTTTCGTGTGGCGGGAGCCAGCCAACACAAGGTGCTTTTCTGGGGTATCGTCGGCGCGCTGATCATGAGGGGCATTTTTATACTGGCCGGGGTCGGCCTCATCCGACGCTTTCATGGGATCATCTACGGCTTCGGCGCCCTGCTGGTGTACAGCGGCCTGAAGCTGATCCGCTCCCAAGCCGCAGAGGTGCACCCGGAAAAGAATCCGGTGCTGCGCCTCTTTCGCCGCTGGGTTCCGGTGACAAAAGACTACGTAGGCGGAAAGTTTTTCGTACGCCAACCGGGGCTATTTGCCACGCCCTTGTTCATTGTCCTGCTGGTGGTAGAAACCACCGATGTGCTATTCGCAGTTGACTCGATTCCCGCAGTGCTGGCCATCACGCTGAACGCATTTATTGTTTACACGTCGAATGTCTTCGCCATTTTGGGTTTGCGAGCGATGTATTTCGCGCTGGCGGGGATGATCGAGATTTTCCACTACCTCCACTACGGTTTGTCGGTGGTGTTGATCTTTATCGGAGCCAAGATGCTGCTCTCGCATTACTACTCGATACCCACCGAGATTGCGCTGGCCATGGTAGGCGCGGTGCTAACGGTATCGGTGCTGGCTTCGGTATTGTTCCCGCAGCGCCAGGCGGCAACACCCCAACCCTGATACCCATACGGCTCCGGTTGGCGTCCCTCATGCGAAACGAATGGAATTGCCGTGGATGATGGAATGCTTGAGGAACTTGGTGTCATTGTGAGAGGGGTAGTCGATGCGATAGTGCGCGCCGCGGCTTTCTTCGCGGGCCAAGGCTGAGCGGGCGACGAGAAGGCCGGCCTGATGAATATTTTGAGCCTCGTGGGCGCGCCGGCTGTGAGGATGCGCAATCCGGGAAGCCAGAGATTCCAACTGCTGAACCGCCCGGCGCAGGCCGCTTCCATCGCGCACGATACCTACGTCACGCCACATCAGATCGTGTACTTGTGAGATCAGATCTTCCACACCCGGTTCGATGGGGCCGTTGGATGCAGCCAGGCCACGATGACGGGATTTGGTGACCGCGCGCAGCTCGGAACACATCGCTTTCCCGGCGCGAGCTCCAAAGACCAGCCCCTCCAGGAGGGAATTGCTCGCCAGGCGGTTGGCGCCGTGAACGCCGGTGGCGGCGACTTCTCCCGCCGCGAACAAGCCCGGAACACTGGTGCGTCCTTCCAGATCCGTGCGCACACCGCCCATGGCATAGTGTGCTGCCGGACGGATCGGGATCAGATCGGTGGTGATGTCTACGTTGTACTTCAGGCAAGTGGAGTAGATACGTGGAAAGCGTCTTCGCAGGTGGTCAGCATCGAGGTGCGTCAGATCGAGATACACAACCGGTTCCGTGGCGCGGCTGACTTCCATCTCGTGGACAATGGCACGCGCTACCACATCGCGCGGTGCAAGTTCTCCCATGGGATGGTACTTAGGCATGAAGCGACCCATCTCGAGATTGCGCAAGTAAGCGCCCTCACCCCGCAGGGCTTCGGAGAGGAGAAAGCGGGGAGCGCCCTTCAGATACAGCGCCGTGGGATGGAATTGAATGAACTCCATGTCGCTGATCTCGGCGCCGGCGCGAAAGGCCATCGCCACTCCGTCGCCGGTAGCGACGGCGGGATTGGTGGTGTTGCGATAGAGCTGACCCAGGCCCCCGGTGGCCAGCAGCACGGCTGACGTGCCTACCTGCTGGTGCTCGCCCTTGTCGCTGATCAGGTGAACCGCGCACACCCGGCCATTTTCGACGTCGAGATCGGTCGAGAATTCAAACTCGCAGACCGAAATATTGTCGAGAGTCTTGGCCTTGGCAGAGAGCGCACGCAGGATCTCGCGGCCCGTGGAGTCACCATGAGCGTGCAGGATCCGGTTCCTCGTGTGCGCTCCCTCGCGCGTGAAGGCCAGCTTCGTGCCGTTACGGTCGAACTCAGTGCCCCAATGAATGAGTTCTTCGATTCGCTCAGGGCCTTCTTGTACCAGCACTCTCGCGGCTTCGGCATTACACAGGCCGTCGCCGGCGTTGAGCGTGTCCTGAAGGTGCAGCGTGACTTCGTCCTCGTCGCTGAGAGCGGCGGCAATTCCTCCCTGAGCGTATTGTGTCGCCGATTCGGTGAGCGCTTTCTTGGCCAGCACCAGCACGCGTCCCGCCCGTGCCAGTTCGATAGCTGCGCGGAGGCCAGCAACCCCGGCGCCGATCACCAGGAAATCGGATTCGCGTGGCGCAGACTTCATTGACGAAAAATGGTATCACGCAAAGCTTGGGCGGTGCGCTGCGGTCGATACGCTATGATGGAAGCCCCTATGGTCCGGGTCCCCATTTCGGTCCGACTACGCCCTTACGAAGCGGTGATTGAAAGCGGGTTGGCGGAGTGCGCGGGCGGGTGTCTGCGCGAGGTTTTCCCCGATCGCAAACGATGCTTTGTGGTTACCGTTCCTCCTGTCCGCAAAAAGTGGGGCAAGAAGCTGATGGCATCTCTCGCCGCCGCAAGCTGGGAAGCGAAGATAGTCGAAATGCGCGACGGGGAACGTCACAAGACTGTGGCCACGGTCGAAGATCTCGCAGAGAAACTGGTCCGGCTCGGTGCTGACCGCAAGGCGGTAATGTTAGCTTTCGGGGGCGGCGTGGTGGGGGACGTGACCGGTTTTCTCGCTTCTGTTTACATGCGCGGAGTGGATGTAGTGCAAGTGCCGACCACGGTCGTGGCCCAAGTGGACGCTTCGATCGGCGGAAAAACTGGCGTGAACCTGAAGGCCGGCAAGAATCTGCTTGGGACGTTTCATCAGCCCCGCGTCGTGCTGATCGATCCCCGGATACTGACGACGCTGCCGGAACGCGAATTCCGCTCCGGACTCTATGAGGCTCTGAAATGCGGAATCATCGGCAAGCCGGAACTGTTTGAGGGAATGGAAAAACAGCGCAACAGGATCCTAGAACGCGATCCGGTTCAGTTGGAGTGGTTAATCGCTGAGAGTGTGAAATTAAAAGCAGAGATTGTCTCCGCCGACGAGCGTGAGAGCGGTTTGCGCCGGGTTTTGAACTTCGGACACACCATCGGTCATGCCTTGGAGGCGGAGACAAAATATAGGCATTTTCTGCACGGAGAGGCAATCGCCTGGGGGATGATTGCCGCATCCAGGATTGCCGCCGTCAGCGGAATAACGGATGAGGCAACCGCGCAGCGGATTACCCGTGGCGTGCTCGGTTGGGGACGGCTTCCTGGCGTAACGGCCGAGGCACAAAACATCGTGCGACTGCTCCAGGCTGATAAGAAAACAAAGGACGGAGTGGTGCATTTCATACTGCCCACAAAAATCGGCAAGGTGGAAGTGGTGAACAACGTGCCTTCAGAACTAGTAACTGAGGCTGTGGCCGAGCTCCGAAAAATGTCGCGGGGCCTGGAAGAACCAACCTGACCAGGGCAGTGATGGCGCATTACGTGGTGAACCAATCCCGCAAAAACGCCATCGGGGGTGCTTCTCCGAAGGGCGCCGACAGCCCGGACGCGGCTGCACGGGCGGTTCGGGAAATGTTTACTTCTATCGCGCCCCGCTATGATCTCCTAAATCATCTCTTGTCGTTCAACGTGGACCGCCTCTGGTGGCGGCGGGCAGCGCGTACATTTGCTTCGCTCCTGAAGCGAGCGGATTCTCGCGTACTCGATCTATGCTGCGGTACCGGAGACCTGGCATTTGCTTTGCGGCGGCAGGCGAATGCCTCAGCATCCATCTTGGGGGCTGACTTTTCTCATGCCATGCTGCGGCGGGCGGCAAAAAAATCCAGAGGTACAACCCTGTGCTGGATCGAAGCCGATGCTCTGCGATTGCCCTTTCCGGACGGGCAATTCGATCTGGTCACGTCGGCATTTGGGCTTCGCAACTTGGCTGACTACGACGCGGGTCTCGACGAAATCTTGAGAGTCCTAAAGGCCGGGGGCGAGTGCGGAATCCTGGATTTCGGCGAGCCTGGGGGGCGGTTCGGAACCCTCTACCGCTTCTACTTTCGCCACGTACTGCCCAAGGTTGGAACGCTGATTTCCGGAGTAAAAGGGCCATATTCCTATCTTCCCGCGTCGGTTGAACGATTTCCCGATCCAACTCAAATGCTCGAGCGCATGCGTGCCGCGGGTTTCCGTGGAGCCAGTTGGACTCCGTACACCTTCGGGATTGCTGGGTTGTACCGCGGGAAAAAATAGAATTTCATTTGCCCACGGATTGTTCCACGGCTGCGCTGGGGACGATGCCGGCGAGGCTCTCCACAAACGCGTCCTGGATCGTGTAGCGGATCACGTCTTCGTAGTCGTGGCCCAGAAACGTCCGCAGCCGTTCCGTGTTCATGATGCATTCGCCTGTAACGTAGGGCGCGATCTCGGGCGGAATGGCAGATAGGCCCAGGTTCCACGCCAGTTGCAGGCCTAGCTTCGAGATCCACCGGCCCGGGACCCGAACCAGCTTGAGGCCGGAAATTTCCGCGCATTCCCCGATGGTCAGCGGTTCGCCCCGCCCGGCAACGTTGAGGATGGTCAGGCGCTTGGCCTCGGGCTCCCGCCGCAAAATAAAAGCGATCAGCCGGGCCACGTCGTCAACATGCACGTACTGAACACGGTTTTCGAGGTACTGCTTCCCCATCGGCAAAACACAGGGGAGCCGCTTACCACGAGCGCGCATCCAGGCAGCCATGCGACTGCGGCCATTGGGAGTGCCGCGGAAGAGCCCGACCAGGTAATTCTCGACTGTGGGCCCTCCGAAGATGTGAGGACGCAGAATGTAAACGCTAGCACCGCGCAGCGACGGCGCGCGCTGCCGGACGACATCGTCGCACTCTCGTTTGTGCACGCCGTAAGGATAGGTGTGAGCGCCGAGCGGAGAGTCCTCCGATAGAGGTCCGGGCTGGCTCGGACCATAGGCGGACACGCTGCTGGGAAAAATGAATTTCTCAACCCCGCCCTGGTCGCGGTTGGCTTCGGCAATGGCTTCCATCACGCGGGCCGTTCCCGCCACATTGATCTGCCACATGCGTTGCAGGTCGAGAACTCCGGCACGCACCTGGTCCAGAACAAAGGCCAGGTGCACGACAGCGACCGGGTGGACCTCCTTCAGCAGGGGAATCAACTGCAGGCAGGACTCTTCCTTCCCCAGGTCCATGCGGACAAAACGAATGGAGCGTTGGGTTTTAGGCGGGTTAATGTCAATGCCGAGGACAGAGAAATCGCCTATCTGCGACAACAGGCGAGTCCCCAAGTTGCCGGACACGCCGGTGACTAAGACCACTGGTTTTCCGCTGTCCATTCCTGGTTCAATTCTTGGGAGCCGGCGCTTCGGTCTTGCCTGGTTCTTTGCTGGCTTCGGGTTTCGCGGACGGGTTCATCTGCGGAGGCGGGGGAGCCCCAGCTCCGGGACCCGCAGCCGGGGCAACAGCGGGGCCGAAATAGGCTTCGTTCAGAGTCGTCTTGGCTGATTGCTGGATGCCTTCCATGGCGTCCTGCATTCTTTGCTGCGCCAAAGTTACGCGAATCTGATCGTGGGCTTGCTCCAAGGGCTTATTATCCTTCGACACCACCTTGTAAATGTAGTAGCCGTTAGGTTCCGCCAGGACCTGAGAAACCTGGCCGCGATTCAGGTCCAGCACAGCCCGATGATTAACCGGCAGCTCGTTGCGCGTCAACTTGCCAATCTTACTGGCGGGAGGCGCGCCCTTCACCCCAGCCATGTCAAAAGCTTCCTTTTGCAACTTGTCAAAGTCCTCGCCACCAGCCGCTCGGGTCTCGAGCGAGTCAGCCTCTTTCTTCATAGCTGCTTCGTCGGTTTTCTGGGTTTCGGCCTGTTTGGCTGGATCTTCCTGGTTGTCGGCGGCGGGCTCGCGCTGCTTGTCCTTGGGAATATATAGACGCTGGAGGTCTGCTTCCTCGAAAGCGGATGCATTGTCCTTGTAGTACTTTTGGATCTCTGCCTCAGGGACCTTGTCGGCATCGTCCTTCACGGACTGGCTCAGTTGCTGGGCGAGAATCTGCATGCGAGCGAATTCGAGGACCTGCTTGAACTTGGTGTCGTTTTCCAGGCCGCGTTTGCGGGCTTCGTGCGCCATCACCAGCATCTTGGGATAAATGTCGGCCAGCCGCTTCTTCGTGGTGGCATTCATGTTGGGCTGCAGAGCGCTGGCGATGTCTTCAAACTGGGCTCGCGTTACCACGGTCTTGCATTCACCTTTTGCCTTCGCGGCAGCAGTCTTGGTGGCGGGGGCGTCGCACATGCCGGTGATTGTGATGACCGCAGTATCAGGCGCTGTGCCGGAACTGTCTGGGGCGGCAGCCTTCTCCGTCTTAGCGGCTGTTGAAGCGGCAGGCGCCTTGCGGGAGGTCTTCGGCGAGGAAGCAGGGACTGCCTGTCCTAGCGCAAGCGAGGCGACGAGTAGAACGGGCAGACAGCGCCAACGCATAAATAAACTGATCTCCTCGGGTATTTCGGGATGTATAGCATCGTAGCACAGAGCTTCCATCAGCGCAGGGTACGTGGGTGCGACGTGGGCTTGGCGGGGCAACTGTCGACCAGCGATAATGCCGCTATGTCGGGAACACCCGCCGGGCTCAGCCCGGAATCGATGCGCGCCGAGAAGCGCGGAGTGGCCGGCAATTCTGTGCTGGCGGCAATCGCCATCACGTCGCTGAAGATCGTGGTGGGCAGCAGCACGGGCAGCCTGGGAATCTTGTCAGAAGCCGCGCATTCCGGGTTGGATTTGGTCGCGGCGCTGGTTACCTTCTTCTCGATCCGCGTTTCCGACAAACCCGCCGATGCTGACCACCAGTATGGCCATGGCAAAATCGAGAACTTCTCTGCCTTCCTTGAAACCGGTCTGTTGCTGCTGACGTGCGTGGCGATCGTTTACGAAGCGGGGCTGCGTCTCTTCTATCGCCATGTGAAGATCGAGCCCAGCCTGGCCGCCTTTGGCGTGATGTGTCTTTCCATGATTGTCGACTACTGGCGCTCGCGCGCCTTGGGGCGGATTGCGGCGAAGTATGACAGCCAGGCTCTGGAAGCGGACGCGCTCCATTTTTCGACCGATATCTGGTCCAGCGCGGTCGTGGTGCTTGGTCTGGTCCTGGTGATCTTGGGCCGAACCTACGGAGTGGGTTGGTTAGGGGACGCCGACCCGGTCGCGGCGCTGGTTGTGGCGGGGGTGATCGTCTATGTCAGCTGGCGTCTGGCGCGGAAGACTGTCGACGCTTTACTGGATGCCGCTCCCTCCGGAGTGCGTTCCAAGATCATCGCTGCGGTTTCCGAAGTGGACGGAGTGCTGGAAGTAGATCGCGTCCGCATCCGGAGAGCGGGAAACCGGTATTTTGCCGACTTGTCGATTGGTCTGGCGCGCAATGTCACTTTCCAGCGCTCCGAACAGATGGTGGACTCGGTCACAATTGCGGTCCACAGCGTTCTGCCCGACGCCGACGTCGTCGTGCACTCGATCCCGAGGGCTTTGCACGGCGAGAACATCTTCGACCGCATTCGGGCCGTGGCGACGCGGCACAATTTCAATGTGCACGATGTCAGCGTGCAGGATCTGAGTGGGCGTCTTCACGTCGAACAACATCTGGAGCTGGATGAGCGGCTTACTTTGCTGGAGGCTCACGACCGGGTAACGCTCCTGGAAGCGGAGATTCGGCGGGATGTACCGGAAATCTCCTCCATCCTGACTCACATCGAAAGCGAACCGGCGACGATTGAAAGCGGAGATGAAGTGGTACGAGATCGCCGCCTGGAACGGCGCCTGAAGGCCGTCGTCGCCGAGTTCCCGGAAATCGTGGACATGCATGACGTGAAATTCAAGCGAGTGCGCGACCGGCTGTACGTTTCCTGCCATTGCACGATGTCCGATGACCTGCCGCTGTCGCGGGTGCACGACATCCAGACCGCTCTGGAAATTCGCTTCAAGCAGGACGCGCCGGAGCTCTTCCGCGTGCTGATACACCCCGAGCCGCAGACGGATAACCGGCGCTGAGGTTCGCCGGTCACAGCCCAATTGCCAATTGCCGATTGGAGGACAGCAGGGGAGTGAGCGCCGAGGATCTGAAGAACCCAACCACAATGTTTGCGCTGCGGATACTAAAATGGTTTCGGTCTGGGCCCCGTTGCCCTGACGCGCGGGATCCAAAACCAGTTGCTGGGCTCAGGTACATCGCTAGCCGCCAACGAGCGGGCTGCTGGTCGGGTGCGCCCGCGAGCGGAATTTGTTTTCAAGCTGGCATCGTCGAGGCGGAAGCTGATGAGACTGTCCGGGCTCAAATTGTTGACCGATGAGAGTCTGGTCGGGTCAGAGAGATTGGTAGGCCCTGATTTCGGAAGCCGACGAGCTCACAGCAGTTTTCGTGGCTTCGCGCCGCACGGCCAAGAAAAACAATCGGCAATTGGCAACCAGCAATCCAGAAAGGCAAGGGGAAATGACCAAAGCCCGAGCAGCTTGGACCGACAGTGAGCGCTTCCTTGCTATAGCCTCCAGCGGCCATGCCGTGGTAATAGACGCTGCCAAGGAGAAGACGGCCAACAGCCCCATGGAACTGGTTCTGATTGGCCTGTGCGGCTGCACGGCTGCCGATGTCGTCAACATCCTGCGCAAGAAGCGGGAACCGTTCACCAGCCTGGAAGTACAGGCGCAGGCGGAACGAGCGGCCAGTCCGCCCACGGTCTACACCGAGATCAGGCTTACTTACCGGGTGGGCGGAAAGGTTTCGCGCAAGGCCATGGAAGATGCGGTCCGGCTCTCCGAGGAAAAGTACTGTTCGGTAGCTGCCATGCTGGGCAAGACTGCTAAAATCACCTTCGAGATCGAATACGGTGAAAAATAGTGCTCCCCATATGCGCTAATATGCGTCTGACACGAGGATGAGCAAAAAGGTCGTCATCTTCACGCAACCCGGTTGACCGCCCTGCGAATGGCTTCAGGCCTACCTCTCGGGAAGGGGTATCGACTACGAAGAGCGGGACATCAAGCTCCATCCCTCTGCCGTGCGTGATCTGGTTTATAAATATGGCAGCCGCTCGACCCCAACGACTGTGATTGGGGAAGAGGTGATCATCGGCTTCGATCCGGACCGGCTGGACCAACTGCTTGCCACCTAAAGCGCATCCCGTCCGCGGATTTCTCTACATCGGCACAGCAACTTTTTTCTGGGGAATTTCTGCCACCCTGGGGAGAGCGGTTTTTACCGGGCGGTTGATACCCGGAGGACAGGCGCTGCGGCCGATCGACCCCATGATCCTGGCTCAAAGCCGAACTACCTTTTCCTTTTTCGTGCTGCTGGTAATACTGCTGTTGCTTCGCGGCCGAAAGGGACTTCAACTGCCGCGCAGGGATTTACTGCACACGATTCTGCTCGGAATTCTCGGTGTCGCCGCCTCCAATTATTTCTACTATCTCGCCATCCAGAAGACCAACGTAGCCACAGCCATCATTTTGCAGTACACCGCACCAGCCTGGGTCTTGCTCTACTTGGTAGCGCGTGGGCAGCAGAAGGCGACGGTGCAGCGCGTGACCGCCGTTGCCCTTGCCGTGTTGGGCAGCGCCTTGGCTATCGGGGTTGGGGGTGGCGGATTCCGCAGCAATGCGCTGGGATTGATGGCTGCGGTTTTAGCCTCCTTTTCGTTTGCGTTCTACAACCTGGGCGGACACGACATCCTGGCGCGCCACGATCGCTGGAAGATTTTGCTTTATACGCTGGCCAGTGCCACAGCGTTCTGGATTGTTGTCAACCCTCCCTGGAAGATTGTGGCGGCGCAATACGAAGCTGGTCAGTGGCTGTTCCTGGTGGTGTTCGCCATGACCTCGGTTTTGCTGCCCTTCTCGCTGTATTTCGCGGGCCTGCAGCACCTGGATGCGACCAGCGCGATCGTGGGCAGCTGCCTGGAGCCGGTGTTTTCGATTGTGATTGCGGCGGTTGTGCTGGGCGAAGGCGTGCGTCCGTTGCAAGCCTTAGGGGTTATCATCGTGCTGGCGGCAATTATTCTGGTCGAGATGCCAGATGGGGCAAGCCGCGAAGAGGCCGCCCTGGTCGAACCAATGGAGTAAGGTTTCAAGGTGGCAGCGGTTGCCAAGAAACGGCATCGCCACTCCCCCGTTGCCCAGCGCCTTGATTTTTGCAAGCTTCCTGCAATAATCGTGCACTCGTCTACAGGCGAAGCGTCGTGCCCACATTTCCTTCTCACCGGGGGGAACAAAATCCGACTACAGCCGAAGCCGAAGGCTCATGGCTGGCCGAGCTCACTCCCACCGAACGGAGCACTTTGATCGCTACCTTTGGTGGCTGGGCCCTGGATGGCATGGACGTGATGGTCTACAGCTTCGTCATTCCTAGCCTGATGGCGGCCTGGCAGATCAGCAAGGGCCAGGCAGGATGGCTGGCGTCGGCCACCCTGCTGATCTCCGCGGTGGGCGGTTGGCTGGCAGGATTGCTCTCCGATCGTTTTGGGCGTGTGCGCATCCTCCAGATCACCATTGCCTGGTTCGCGTTCTTTACCTTTCTCAGCGGATTCACCAATTCTTTTTGGCAACTGATGCTCACACGAGGATTGCAAGGTTTCGGTTTTGGGGGCGAGTGGGCGGTGGGATCGGTCCTGATGGGAGAAACCATTCGCGCGCAACAACGGGGCAGGGCGGTAGGAACGGTGCAGGGAGGCTGGGCGATCGGTTGGGGCCTGGCGGCGATTTTCTACACATTTCTGTTCTCGGCTTTGCCGCCGACCATCGCCTGGCGGGCCATGTTCTGGATCGGCATCCTGCCGGCCATGCTGGTGTTTTATATCCGCAGCTTTGTTCCCGAACCCGAGGTGTACAGGAAAACCCGCGAGGTCGTCGAGCAGGGGAGCCGGAGCCACTTTCTGGAGATCTTTGGCCCGTCGTTGCTGCGCATCACGGTGCTTACGTCGTTCATGGCAATCGGTGCGCAAGGCGGCTATTACGCCATTACCACCTGGCTGCCAACCTATCTCAAGACGGTTCGCGGATTATCAGTGTTCAACACGGGCGCATACCTGATCGTGGTAATCGCGGGCTCCTTTGCTGGATATATGGTCGGTGCCTACCTCACGGACCGGTTGGGCCGAAGGCGTACCCTGATTCTCTACGCTATGTGTTCGTTCCTAGCGGTTGCGGCTTATACCTACCTTCCCATCAGCAACCAAGGCATGCTGGCGCTGGGATTCCCGCTGGGATTTTTCGCTTCCGGTTCGTTCAGCCCCATGGGGGCGTTTCTGACGGAATTGTTTCCCACGCGCCTGCGCGGTTCGGGTCAAGGCTTCTCTTACAATTTCGGCCGTGGCATCGGCGCGCTCTTTCCCACGCTGGTGGGCTATTTGGGGGCCCGCATCCCGCTGGGACGGGCCATCGCTTTGTTTGCCGTCAGTGCATATCTGATCATGATTCTGGCCGTCGCGCTGTTGCCCGAGACGAGAGGGAAGCAATTACAGGTCTACGAGTAGGATTGGCGATCGCCGATTTCCCATTGCCCACTTAAGCCAGAGGAATGGGCTGCGCTCTGGGCCTTAAACTGGGCAATTGGCAACGGGCCATGGGAAATTATTTCTGCAGCTTGAGCAGGTGGAAGTACCGTCGAGACTTATTCACATCTCGTACGATCTGCTCGCGCAAGGCGTCGACGGAAGGAAACTTGATCTCGTTGCGCAGCCGATCCAGGAAATAGATCTCGACCTCGGTTTCGGCTGTAAGTTCGATGGGATGAAAGTCGAGCAGGTGGGTTTCGATGGCGAAAGATTCTGCGCCAAAGGTTGGGCGACTGCCGATGTTGGTCACAGAATCGAAGCATTCCTGCCCGACACGAGTGCTGGTTATGTAGACGCCGTCCCTAGGCACCAGTTCCTCGTACCGGCTGAGATTAATGGTGGGAACCGTGTACCGGGAGCCATAGCCGCGGCCGCGGCCCGGTGTGGAAAGGATACTGAAGGGCCGGCCCAGCAGATGGCGCGCCCGGCTCACCCGTCCGTCGGAAAGAAGTTTGCGGATGTGGCTGCTGGAGACGCTTTCTCCGCGCAGCTTCATTTCCGGATATTCCTTCACCTGGAAGCCCAGCTCGCGACCGAATTCGGAAAGCTGCGACACGTCTCCTGAGGCCTTATGTCCGAAGCGAAAGTTGTATCCCTCGTGTACCTCCTGGGCATGCAGGTGATGCTTGAGAACCTTGTGTGCAAACTGATGCGCGGTCATCAGGGATAGGTCACGCGTGAAGGGCAACAGCAGCACGGCATCGAGGCCGGTTTGTTTTAATAGGCGAAGCTTTTCCGGTGTCGGAGTGAGTAGCTTTAGATTGCCGTCCGGACGCAAAATGCGCATGGGATGGGGCTCGAAGGTGACCGCCACCGCCTTGGCCCCGTTCTTGCGGGCACGTGAGACTACGTCTTTAAGAACATGCGTGTGGGCGCGGTGTACGCCGTCAAAGTTGCCGACGCTGAGAATGGTCGCGCCGTAGTCTTCCGGTACTTCTTCGAGTGTGTGGAAGACCCGCATGTTACTTTTTCACCGCCGAGAGCGCCGAGAAGAACAAGATGTTGCTGGCGTCCTCGGCGCTAAGAGTACTTCCCGCACGTCTGAAGACGTGCCCTGATGCGAATCCGGCGTTTTTCAGCACCCGGCTAGATCTCAAACTCTAATTTCAGGCCGTCGTATGACAAACGCACGTTGGGCGGCAGAGCCCTGTTGGTTGCTTCATGTCCCAAGTCATGACAGATGTGCGTGAAGAAAGCCCGCTGGGGTTTGGTTCGCTCCACGATGCGCAAGGAATTCTCCACCGTGGAGTGCGTCGGATGCGGCTTGTGGCGAAGTGCATCGAGAAACAGAATGTCCAAATTGTTGAGTTGGGTAAAGGATCGCTCCGGGATATCGCTATGGTCGGTAAGATAGGCGGCTGAGCCGAAGCGGTATCCGTAGATCTCGGTGTCCCCGTGGATCACTGCGACGGGCTCAAAGCGTGCCCCGAACAACTCAATCACGCCGTTGATCGGCTTTAGCTCCACCTGAGCGATGCCGCCGAACTTGTAGTCGGCTTCGAAGATATAGCGGAACATGCTACGCAGAAACTCAGCCGATTTGGGCCGGGCATACAAGGGAATCTTGCCCTCGCGATGAAAGCTCAAGGGCCGCAGGTCGTCAATGCCAAGAATGTGATCGGCATGGGTGTGGGTGTAGATGACAGCGTCGACTTTATTGATGCGCTCGCGAATGGCCTGTTCGCGGAAGTCAGGAGTAGTGTCGATCAACACGACCCGGCCGCCGTACTCGATCATGATGGACGGCCGCGTGCGTTTATCGCGCGGGTCGGTCGAATGGCACACGGCACAGTCGCAGCCAATGGTAGGCACGCCCATGGAGGTGCCGCTGCCCAGCACCGTGAGTCTGGCTTTCATCGAGGGTGGGGAGCGGCCTTCGCGTCAGGCGGTTCCGGCGGATGCGCCAGCGAGTTCGTTACTTCCACATAGGCCATGCGCAGTTCGTACAGGCAGTTCTGGAGGAAACCCTCCTCCGCGGAAGTCAGGTTACCCTTGGTCTTTTGTGCCATCAAGCCGAGCGTGTCGATGGTCTGGCGGGCGCCGATCAGGTCGATGCGAGGCTGGCCGCCTTCTTCGTGCATGAGCCCGAGCTGCAACATCGCCGTCATGTACAGCGAAGCCAGGAAGCGCTCGAACGTCATCTCCAGGTCTTTGGCAGAGTGCCCGCTGAGTTCTACACGGGAATCCAGATCCCTGGCGGATTTCAGATAGGCATCGGCTTGTTGTTGCTGTTCCCGGGCGGTAGGGGCGGGCGGCATATCTTTCCCGGGAGCAGCTTTTGTTCCTGTTGCCCGTGCCGGCGCCACCGCTTTTTGCTCGGGGTTCTGCGCGGGAAGGGCTTGTTCTTCCGCGACGTCCTTGCGTAGTTCGCCTTCCGGCGTGAACAACCGCCGGTCGGTGACGGTGAATCCAGTATTGTTCTTATCAGCCATAGTTTTTCCTACTTCTTCAAGACTTCCGCGAACGGAAGATCTCTTACCGTCGCTTTGAGGTCGCCAATCTGGACTTGCTGGCCGCTGGTTCCGACTTCACGGCGGACATAGCCGAGAGCGACTGGCAAATCGCCGCCCGGCATCGGCAGGCAAGCGACGCTCGTGATCTCACCAATGTCTTTGCCGTCCGCCTGCACTTTGGTTGCGGGAGCCGGTAAGGAGCCCTGCAGCACGAAGCCGGTAAACTTGCGATGTACGTTTCCGCGGGAACGGATACGTTCCACGATTTCCTGGCCGATGTAACAGCCTTTCGTGAAGTTCAAAGCCCGAGCTTGTTCGGTTTCCTGCGGCAGATCGCGCTCGCGGATGTCCACGCCATAGCACGGAATTCCTGCGGCGATGCGGAATAGTTCCAAGGCCTCGGATCCGACCGGTATAGCTCCCGCCTTGACCAGAGTCTCCCCGAGCAGGTTCACTGATTCGCTCGACAGGAAGATTTCGTAGGACTCGGAAATCGGATTGTCGGCCCGCAGCACGGTCAACCCGAGCTGCTGCCAACTGACCTCCGCCAATTGCAGGGGCTCAAGCTCGGGAAGGTCGAGGCCGACGCGCCCAAGCGTGTCACGGGATGCCGGGCCGGCGACTCCAAGCGCGGTCAGCTTCTCGCTGATGTTGGTTACCTCGACCTGATCCATGATGATGTAACGCCTAAAGAGCCCCAAAATTTTTTCAGCCTGCGCCCGGTCGGTAGCGATCAGGAAAGAGTCGCCACGGTTATAGGCATAAAGGTCGCCCAGAATGTGGCCCTGTGGATTCAGCACAAACGCGTAAACGCCTCGGCTGACAGTGAGATCACGAACGTTGTTCGTGACCATGCCGTTGAGCCAGCGCACGCGGTCTCTTCCCGCGAGCCTGATGCTGGTACGCCAGCCCAGGCCGTACAGCCCGCATGAGTTCTCGAGGGCAGAGAATTCCTTACGCGGATCAGAATAGCGAGCTACGGTCTGGCCGCCCCGGTAATCGGTAAGGCGCGCGCCTGGCGTTCCCAGCTTCTCCATCACGTCGGCACTGCTCATATCAATCCTTGATTATAGCGAAGGTGGGAGCGGCTCATGAAACGGGCGCGTGTGTTACCTTACCTTGCCGTGAGCAGGAAAAGACGCATTGCGGTGATCCCCGGGGACGGTATTGGGCGCGAGGTGATTCCCCAGGCTGTGGGCGTGATCGAGGCCACAGGAGCACCGCTGGAACTCACGCATTTTGGCTGGGGTGCGGAACAATACCTGAAGGATGGCACGACCGTCCCGGAGGATGGTTTCGCCATGCTGGGGCGAGATTTCGACGCCATCCTGGTAGGCGCCTTCGGAGATCCGCGCGTGCCGTCGAACATTCATGCCAAACAGATCCTCCTCGGCATGCGCTTCAAAATGGACTTATATGCCAATGTGCGCCCGGTTCGCCTGCTGGATTCTTCTCTGTGTCCTTTGAAAGCTATGCAACCGGGCGACATCGACTTCGTCGTGATCCGCGAAAACACGGAGGGAGTTTACGGCGATCTGGGCGGAGTGTTTAAGCAGGGAACCCCCGATGAGGTGGCGATCCAGGAAGACATTAACACGCGCACGGGCGTGGAGCGTGTGATCCGTTATGCCTTCGAGTATGCGAAGAACAATAAGAAGCAGGACGGCAAACCGCGCAAGCGCGTCCTCATGTGCGACAAGTCCAATGCGATGACGCACGCGGGCGGGCTCTGGCAGCGGGTATTCAAGGCGGTCAGCCGCGAGTACCCGGAGATTGAAACCTCGCACATGTACGTGGACGCGCTCTGCGTGCAGATGGTCCGCGACCCGCTGGACTTCGACGTCATCGTGACCAATAACATGTTTGGCGACATCATCACCGATCTTGCCGCGGGCCTCGAGGGCGGCCTAGGCATGGCCGCCAGCGGAAATATTCATCCCGGCAAGACGTCGATGTTTGAGCCGGTGCACGGCTCGGCGCCGACCATGGCCGGCAAGAACCTGGCGAATCCGATTGGCGCGATCTTGACCTCTGCCCTGATGCTCACCCACCTGGGCCTTGCCGCGGAGGCGGAGAAGATCGAAAACGCCGTGCTGAAAGCGGTCCACCAGAAGAAAATTACGCCGGATGTTGGAGGCAACCTGGGTACGAACGAGTGCGGGGAGTGGATCGCAAAAACAGTTGGTCACTGATTTCGACGGGTTCACCGGGTCGTGAAAAGATCACCGAAATCAGGATGGACTTTTGATCCTCTCCCGCCACTCCCGGATCGCTCTGTCATAATCACCTGAGAAACTTACTTATGAAGGATCGCGAGAAATTCCATAAGGGCTCTGGCCCTCTTATCTCAATCGTCTTGCTTCTGTTCCTGTTGATCTCCTCTTGGCTGGGGGCGCAGGAAGTAGGGCACGAGGCAGCCCAGCCCGCTCACCTCCCGTCCGGTCAGCAGACGGCGGGAGAAAAGCCCGGCGGGGAGGCCCAGCCTCCACCCGCGGAAACGGAAACCAAGATCTCGTCACGGGAGGCGGAGGAACTTTTTCGCTCCGTCGATGAAATTCTCAAATTCGCCAGCCAGGATTCCGCGTTGCCTATTCACAAGCAAGTCAAGCGGCGGTTGACCAGCCGAGACGAAGTTCAGGCCTATCTGGAAAAGCACATGTCGGAAGATGAAGACGCGCAGCGCCTGAAGCGCTCCGAGCAGGTACTGAAGAAATTCGGTCTGCTGCCGCGCGACTTTGATCTTGCCAAGTTTCTGGTGTCACTCCTGCGCGAACAGGTTGCCGGTTACTATGATGCCAAGACCAAGACGGTGAATCTGCTGGATTGGCTGGGAGCCGAACAACAGCGGCCGGTGCTCGCGCACGAGCTCACCCATGCGTTGCAGGACCAGTCGTTTGGTCTGGAAAAATGGATGAAGGCCGGCCGGAACGACCTGGCGCTCAAAAAGAAAAATCCGACGCCCGAGGAAATCGACAATGACGAAGCCTTGACGGCGCGCCAGGCGGTAATCGAAGGCCAGGCTATGGCCGTCCTGATCGATTACATGCTCGCGCCTACCGGGCAATCATTACTCAGTTCGCCGCAGGTGGTCGAAGCGCTAAAGCAGGGCCTGCTGGTGGGGACTGCCGACTCGGTCGAATTCTCCAATGCGCCGATATTTCTCAAGGAGGTTCTGACCTTTCCCTACCGTTACGGTTTGGATTTCGTGACCGAAGTCCTGACCAAGGATGGGAAAGACAAAGCTTTTGCGGGTGTCTTCAAGAATCCTCCTCACAGCACGCGCCAGATCATGGAGCCGAAGACGTACCTTTCCGGCGAGCAGATCGAGCCGATGCCCCTGCCCGACTTCGCTCATCTTGCCAAGGACTACAACAAGTTCGATGTGGGCTCGATGGGGGAGTTCGACGTGGCACTTCTCGTCGATCAATATGCCGGCGTGGATCCTTCGAAGGCGCTCTATCCGAAGTGGCGCGGCGGCTACTACTACGCGGCCAAACCCAAGGGCGATGAGGCCGCAGCGTTGGCATTGCTCTATGTATCGCGCTGGGCATCGCCTCAGAGTGCTGCCGAGTTCGCCGCCATCTATGCCACGTACCTGACTAAGCGCTACCACTCGGTGCGGCCGGTCGCTCTGGAAGGAGAAAAAGCGCCCGAGACGACAGAGAAGATCGCCAGCTTGAAGGGTAACCGCGAATGGTTGACGGAAGATGGCGATGTCGTCATCGACGTCCAGGGCGACATGGTCTTTTTAACCGAGAGCTTCGACGATGTTACCAGCGGCAAGCTGCGAGAGGCGGTGATGTCGCCCCTCAAGGCGGTGGGAGCTGCTGCCCCGAACTAACCGAGATCTAAGGATGCTTACCGTTAACGGGTAGGAGCCTTTACCTTGCCTTTTTTCGGTTCCGGCGCGAGAAAGCGGTCGACCGGAGCTCTTACTGTGAATTGCTTCCCGTCGCGCTCGAGCACCAAGGTGCGAACTGTACCCGGGCTTCCTTCCAGCAGGGACCAGACCTGGCCCATGGTAGCGCCTTTGGCGCGTCCTCCGTCCACGCTGACCAGAACGTCTCCACCCTTGACGTCCGGCACCGACGGTCTGCCTTCGTAGTCCGCCACGCCCAGGACCGTGTATCTTCCGTCTTGCTCCGGGTGCAGCACGAGGCCAACCACGTCCATGTTGATCGCCGGCACTTTACTGAGTTCGTCGAAATATACCGCGGAGTGCGCGTAGTCGAGAGCGACGCGATAGTTCAGCAGGGCGTCAGCCCCGATGAGGCCGATCGTAGGAACGCCGGCGCGTTTCTCAAACCAATCCAGCTCTTTGCGGGGAAATGGAGCCACCACGACATCTTTCAGCGTCAACCCGCCGTACTGAATTTGTGCCACGCGCAGTACTTCCCAGCTGGCCTCGTCTTTGATTCCCCACATATTTGCGGGACCGACAGCACCCGTCATGTGCGGCCATTGCGGATGAGCTTTTTGCCACTGCGACAGCAGATCGCTGGAAATGAAACTGACCGTTGCTCCAAGATCCAGCGCAAGATTGTGCGTCTCGCCCTCAATTTTTCCGGGGATCTGGATGAGCCCATTCTGCGCATTGATGAGTGGTTTTACCGCCATGCCCTGAAGGTGAACCGTTCCAGGAGCACCGATCGTGAGCTCACGATTGGGGTAATCAACCACCACGTCGTAGTTGCGCAGCAGGGTAGAAGGAAGATTGATTTCTGCGCTCATGCCTCCGCCTATCCGATTCCCGGGGGCTGCCGTCGCCTCCTTAAGATCGGACAAGGGAATCGTCATCGGCCCGATCAGCAATTCACGCGGCGCCTCGACCTTGTGGGGTTTGTCTCGAGAAGGCTCTCTGGTGTTGTCGACAGGCTGCAAACCTAGTTTCTTGGCCAGACCGTCCGTTAACCATAAATCGGCATTTCCGTTATCCACCCAGCCGCGCACGCGTGTCTTGCTGCCCTCGGGCCCGGGAAAGTAGACATCGACAATGATGCGATTGTGATCCAGCGTGATGGGCACAGTTGCCAAACGGGTTGCGGTTTGCGCCCATGCCGAACCGGCCAGGAGCGAAAGGGCAATCAGTCGAGTGGCCGACTTCATGAGAGGAATTGTAGCGGTTTCGCGGCCACGGGCAGGAGCTTTTGTATAATCCCCAGTTCGCCGTCGCGAGCTGAAACTTGCAGGAGGACGTTTGGCGCAGGCAGAAATCGGAATCATCGGAGGCAGCGGGCTGTACTCCATGCCGGGACTGACCGAGGTGCGCGAGGTGCGGCAGAGGACACCCTTCGGCGAGCCTTCCGATGCCT
The DNA here is from genome assembly GCA_003225055.1 of Acidobacteriota bacterium. Lineage (GTDB taxonomy): Bacteria > Acidobacteriota > Terriglobia > Terriglobales > Acidobacteriaceae > Gp1-AA122. Next base: position 11,358 of record QIAU01000208.1, on the reverse strand, counting down.
ACGTTCTTGGCACCCTGGAAGGCCGCCAGGTCGCATTTCTCGCGCGGCATGGGCGCGGTCACCGCATCATGCCCACCGAGCTAAATTTCCGTGCCAACGTTTATGGCTTCAAGCAGCTCGGCGCGGAGCGAATCTTGTCGTTGTCCGCCGTAGGTTCCTTGAAAGAAGAACACAAGCCGCGTGATTTCCTAGTGCCCGACCAATTCTTCGACCGCACCCGCCATCGTGTGGACACTTTTTTCGGCGACGGCGTCGTGGCCCACGTTTCCTTTGCCGATCCCATTTGTCCCGAACTGGCCAGAACCGTTGAGCGGGCTTGCCAGCAGGCGGCTGTCTCGGTCAAGCGGGGCGGGACGTACCTCTGCATGGAAGGCCCGCAGTTTTCGACGAAGGCGGAATCAAACATTTATCGCAGCTGGGGGATGGATGTCATCGGGATGACCAACCTGCAGGAAGCCAAGCTGGCCCGCGAAGCCGAAATGTGCTACGTGACCATCGCCATGGTCACGGATTACGACTGCTGGCATCCCCAGCACGACTCGGTTACGGTGGACCAAATTGTCGCCGTGCTCGTCAAGAATGCCGAAAACGCATGCGCGGTCGTCCGCCAGACGGTTGCCGCCATGCCCAAGAAGCAATCCTGCAAGTGCAGTTCATCCCTGGCCCACGCCATTATCACGGAGCGGGACAAGATTCCTCGAGCCACACGCCAGAAACTCAGCCTGATTCTCGACAAGTACCTGGAAGCGAAAACGAAATAGATGAGCATACTGGCCGTAGGTTCTATTGCGTTTGACACCGTAGCCACGCCGTCGGGCCGCGCCCAGGATTTGCTGGGAGGTTCGGCCACCTATTTCGCTCTGGCGGCCAGCTACTTCACCCAGGTGCGGATCGTCGCGGTTGTAGGCGAGGACTTCGCTGACCAGCATGAGAAGGTTCTCAAGAACCGCGGCGTGGACACGCGCGGTATTCAACACGCGAAGGGCAAGACTTTTCGCTGGGGCGGGCAGTACCTCGATAACCTGAACGAAGCCAAGACCGAGTACACGGAGCTGAACGTCTTTGAGAAGTTCCAGCCGCAAATCCCGGAACCTTACCTTGATTCACGGTTCCTGTTCCTGGGCAATATCCATCCCGCGCTGCAAGCCGCGGTGCGCTTCAAGCTGGATGGCGTGCCCTTCACCGGCGGGGATACGATGAATTTCTGGATCCAGCGTACGCCGAAAGAACTGGCGGAAACGCTGAAGTTGATGAACGTGCTGCTCATCAACGACGCTGAAGCCAAGATGCTGACCAACGAGAAAAGTCTGCCGCGGGCCGCGCGTAAGGTTTTGGCCATGGGACCCGAGGCGCTGGTGGTTAAGCATGGCGAATATGGCGCGACGATTTTCTTTCGCGAAGGAGCGTTCGGCATTGGCACGCACCCGTTCCGCGCTCCCGCGCTTCCCATCGAGGAAGTCATAGACCCGACCGGTGCAGGCGACTCGTTTGCCGGCGGGTTCATGGGGTACATCGCCTCCCAGGGACAACTCAACCGCGAGGTGTTGAAGCGAGCCTTGTTTTACGGCGGCGTGATGGGATCTTTCGCGGTCGAGCGCTTCGGCACGGAGCGCCTGCAATGGCTGACGCGCCAGGAAATTGACGCGCGTTTCCAGATATTTCGTGAATTGACGCACCTCGAGTGAGGCTATGCGACATTGCGACCAGGAAACTTGGGTGCTCGCCCTTCTTGCCGTTTGCGTTTCAATCGCCGCATTCCTTTTTTATTTCGATCACCGATGCATTCTGCTTTACGGCGATGCCGTAGCACACATCAACATCGCACGCCGGGTGTTCGATTCGCGCACTCCCGGCTTGCTGCAGTTGGGAACGGCATGGCTGCCTCTCCCTCACCTGCTCATGATTCCATTTCTGCTCTTTGTCTCTCTCTGGCGCAGCGGAGTGGGTGGGTCAGTTCCTTCCCTGGCGGCCTATGTGATCGGAACCGTGGGAATCTTTCGCCTGCTTCGCGGGGCATTGAGTTTTCAAGCCGAGCCGACGCTCGGTGGTCGACTGGCGGCGTGGCTGGCCGCCCTGATCTACGGTGCTAACCCCAATCTGATTTATCTCGAGACCACGGCCATGACCGAGTCGCTGTACCTCTGCCTGTTTATCTGGGCGATTGTTTTCTGTTATGAGTGGGTGCAGTCGGTCCGAACGGCGGATTTTCAAATCGAAGCCTCCGCATCCCGCTCGCTGGTGAAATGTGGATTCTGTTTAGCAGCCGCCGAGTTGACCCGTTATGACGGGTGGTTTCTGGGGGCGGCCATCCTTAGCGTGGCCCTCTTCGCGACCCTGCGGGAAGGCCGCAGCAGTTTCCGAGGAGGCAGGGAACGACTGCGGCGCGATCTCCGGAATTGCGTGCTGATCACGGCGGCAGCCCCCGTGCTGTGGCTGGCTTATAACGGGATCATCTACCGTAACCCGCTGGAATTTGCGAACGGCCCCTACTCAGCGCGCGCCATCGAGCAAAAAACGGCTACCCCTGGGTTCCCGCCCCATCCCGGCTCAGATCATCTGCGCGCCGCCGCCGAATACTTCATGAAGTCGGCCGAGTTCAACCTGGCGGAAGGACAACTCGAAATCCTCTGGGTCGTGCTGGCGGCTGTGGGGACGCTGCTCACTTTGCTTCTGGATATCCGGCTGGCTTGCCTTTTGCTGCTCTGGATGCCCTTTCCTTTCTACGCGCTTTCCATCGCTTACGGCGGCGTTCCTCTATTTGTCCCGGGCTGGTGGCCCTTTTCTTATTACAACGTCCGTTACGGCGTCCAACTGCTGCCTGCCGCTGCGATATTTGTCGCGCTGGCGATTTATTTCCTGGCCACGCTGGCGCGGCCGATTGCGAGCAAAATCGCGCTCACCGTGGCAGGACTCGCCATGGTTGTTGGCAGTTACGTTTGGGTGTGGCGCGCACAGCCGGTCTGCTTTCGCGAAGCCTGGGTCAACTCGCGTACCCGTCTGGCGCTGGAATCCGAGCTGGCCGACAGATTACGCCAGTTGCCTCCCGGTTCCAGCATTCTCATGTATCTTGGCGACCACGTCGGCGCCTTGCAAGATGCGGGAATCCCCTTGCGGCGTGTGATCAACGAAGGCAATCACCGCACCTGGAAACGGCCTTCCGATCCCGATGGATTGTGGGAGCGGGCCCTGGCCGACCCCTCGCGTTACGCCGATTATGTGGTCGGAATGAGGGGAGATCCGGTATGGCGCGCGGCTCAGCAACAAACCCTCGAAGCGATGGCGCAGATTGAAGTCCCAGGCCAGCCGCCGGCCACCATCTACCGCACCCGTCACCCCTGATCGGGTAATCTCCCGGGTTAACGCGCTGTTGCCTGAAAGTCAGAGCAGCTGGTTGTCACAATGATAAAATCCGCGGCAACGAGCGTGATGGAACCGATTCGACACATCATCGAGCGGCTGGGAGGAGAGATGTCGACGGTGCTCTCCTCGACGATCACGCGCCTGGTAATAGCCGCGCTTCTGGGTGGAATCATCGGTCTGGAGCGGGAACTCCATCACAAACCGGCTGGCCTGCGTACGAATATGTTCATTTGTTTTGGCGCGGCCATGTTCACCATCCTCTCGGACCAACTCGCGATGGAACATCCGGGCGACCACACGCGAATCGCGGCCCAGATTATTCCCGGCATCGGCTTTATCGGCGCGGGTTCCATCCTGCATTCGCGCGGCTCGGTTACCGGGCTGACCACGGCGGCTACGCTGTTCGTGGTGGCTTCCGTGGGCATGGCTGCAGGCGGCGGCCTGTACCTGACGGCCGTCTTTGCCACTGGCTTGATCCTGGTTGCGTTGGCACTACTAGGCAATGTGGAACGACGGTTTTCTCTCAAATCGGTGTCGCTCAATTACGAAGTAACCGGCGAGAGCCTGGAGACAACCATTGCGGAGTTGAACCGCATTCTCGAAGCGGAGCAACAGAGAATGCAGAACGTGCATGTGGCTGGCGCGCCTGGCCACTATCGGGTGATCTTCAGTGTCGATTGTTCCGGGGACGAGCAGGATGAGCTCAAGCTCCTGCTGGAAGAATCCACCGTATTTTCCGGTGTGGCCACCTTAGGCGCCACTGAGCACGAATGACCCCGACGATCGTGCCTTTTGTGAAGGCTAGCGCCTGCGGCAATGATTTTCTGATCATTGACGGGATGCATGCCCCCGCCGATCTGGAGGCGTTCAGCCGCCGCATCTGTGACCGTCACGACGGCGTCGGCGCCGATGGAGTGGAGTGGCTCTTTCCTGCTCCCGATGCCGATGTTCGTGCCCGCCTCTTCAATGCGGATGGCACCGAAGCGGAGATCTCGGGCAATGGCACGCGTTGCGTCGCCGCCCACCTCTGCGCCGAGCACGCCAAGGAGAAGGTGACGGTCCGGACCGGCGCAGGGGTCAAAACCTCGACTTTGACCAGTCGCAGCGCGATGAAATTCGACTTTGAGACTGCCATGGGAGAACCCCAGGTTGGCGATGAGTTCTCGATCCAGCTTGCCTTTCGTGAAGTGCGCGGGATTCCGGTGTCGATGGGCAATCCGCATTATGTGGTCTATGTGAGCGAGTTTGTTCCCGGGTGGCAGGCGGAGGCAGCAGAAATCGGGCGCCATCATGATTTCAAGTATGGGATTAATGTTGAACTCGTAATTATGAAAGACAGGCAGAATATCGACGTGCGTTTCTTTGAGCGGGGAGTGGGTGAGACGCGTTCCTCGGGTACCGGTGCCTGCGCCTCGGCCGTAGCTTCGATTGCAACCCAGCGAGCCGAGTCCCCGGTCCGCGTACACACGCCGGGTGGGATTCAGACCGTGCGCTGGGAAAATGAGGTGTATCTCCGCGGTCCAGCGCGCCTCATCTGCCGCGGCGAGTTTTTCCTGTGAAGAGCCTTACACGGTTCGACCGCACCGCGGGCGTCAGCTATGCCGTAAGTTGCTGGCCTTGTGGTCGGCTGGCCTCACGACCGGGAGCCGGTCTTCGCTGTTAAGATGGAAAATCCATGCAGAGGGGACTCCAGACTTCGCGCGCCAAGCCGCCTGCGCTCCAACCCGGCGACAGGGTCGGCATCATCGCGCCCGCCAGCAACATTCAACAAGATCTGCTCGAAAAAGGCTGTGCGGCGGTGCGCGAACTCGGCTATAACCCTTTCTATTTCGAGTCGATCCTGGAACAGGATGTGTACTTCGCGGGATCCATCGAGCGCCGCGCTGGTGAGTTGGAAGAGATGTTCATGCGGGACGACGTGCGGGCCATCATTTGTGCCCGCGGCGGCTACGGTTCCAATTACCTGCTCAGCAAGCTGCAGCCGCAGAAGATCGTGCCCTATCCGAAAATTTTCGTGGGCTACAGTGACATCACAACCCTGCTCACCTGGCTGGCCGATTCTGCCGGCATGGTCGCCTTCCATGGACCGATGATAACCAAGGATTTCACCCGTCCCGACGGAGTTGACCTCTCGTCCTGGAAGGCAGCGGTCGGAGGAATTTCTGAGTGGGAACTCGATGTGGGCGATGTGAAGCCGCTCATCGAAGGCACAGCAGAAGGAATTCTGTATGGTGGGTGTTTGTCTATGCTGGTGGCGAGCCTGGGTACGCCGCATGAAATTCGTACCCAGGGCACAATCCTTTTCATGGAAGACATCGCCACCAAGCCGTACCAAGTCGACCGCATGCTCATGCAGTTGCAACTCGCCGGGAAGCTGGAGGGTGTAAAAGGAATCATCTTCGGCGAAATGCTGGATTGCGTACAAGCCCGCAACCAAGGCTACACGCTGGAAGAAGTCGTGCTGCGGGTGATTGGCCGCCTTGGCGTACCGGTGGCGTTCGGCTTGCGCTCCGGACACGTCACGCATAGCAACATCACCTTGCCCATTGGCGCACCAGCCGCCTTGCGCGTGAAGGGCACCGAAGTGAGCTTAAAGATTCTCGAGGCGGCTACCACCCCCGCGACAGCTACGGCTCGATCCAGATCATGACGCAAAAGAAGCACGTTCATTTAATCGGTATCTGCGGCACGGCGATGGCTTCGCTGGCCGGCATGCTCAAACAACGTCGGTTCAAGGTGACCGGCTCGGACCTGGCGGCGTATCCGCCAATGTCGAATTTCTTGGACTCGCTTCAGATCCCCGTCTACCAGCCGTTTTCACTGGCAAACCTGCAGCCGAAGCCTGACTTGGTCGTGGTGGGCAATGCAATTTCTCGTGGCAATGTTGAACTGGAATACGTGTTGGATGAGCGCCTTCCGTTCTGCTCTCTGCCCCAGATCCTGCACGACGAGTTTCTGCGCGGCAAAGAGGTGCTGGTCGTTGCCGGGACTCACGGGAAAACCACAACCACGTCGATGCTTTCATGGATTTTCCACACTTCAGGACGGCAGCCGTCGTTTCTGATCGGGGGGATCGCCGAAAATTTTGGCAGCAGCTTCGCGATCGGCCAGGGGCGGTACTTTATTCTGGAAGGCGACGAGTACGATACCGCGTTCTTCGACAAGGGCCCAAAATTCCTGCACTACTTTCCCGATTCAGCAGTTCTGACCTCGGTGGAATTTGACCATGCCGATATCTACCAGGACTTGGACGCGGTGGAAACTGCTTTCCAACGGCTGGTTAACCTGCTGCCGCGCCGGGGGCGCCTGATTGCCCATGACATGGGCGAGAGTGTTCAACGATGTGTCAGCCGGGCATTCTGTCCCGTCGAGCGCTACGGATCGAGCAACCACGCAACCTGGCGAGTCACCAATCTGAAGTTGGAGCAGACTCGAACCACATGGTCGGTGCTGCATGATGAACAGCACTGGGCCGATTTCGAGTTTTCGCTGGGTGGGGAATACAACGTATGGAATGCCACCGCTGCGGCGGCGTTGGCCTTTGATTATGGGATATCTAAAGAAGAAATTGCGGCGGCGCTCAAGATCTTTAAGAGCGTCAAGCGCCGTTTGGAAGTGAAGGCGCAGGTCAACGGCATCACGATCATCGACGATTTCGCTCATCACCCCACCGCGATTGCCGGCACATTGGCGGCCTTGCGCTCCCGTTATCCTGGAGCGCGCCTGTGGGCGATTCTTGAGCCCCGCTCCAACACCCTTCGGCGCAACGTGTTTCAGGATGACCTGGCAAAAAGTCTGGCCCTGGCCGACGAAGTGGTCATCGCAAGCGTCTTTAAGGCGGACGCCATTCCGCAAGCTGAGCGGCTCAACCTTGACGCGGTATCGGACCAGATAGGCAAGTACGGGCGGCGCGCGCGCGTCATCGCCGACGTGGATTCGATTATCGCCGGCGCGGCTCCGGAAATGCGCTCCGGTGACGTGGTAGCCATCCTTTCGAATGGCGGCTTTGGCGGTATTTATGAGAAGCTGCCCCAGCGATTGAAGCTCATAGCCGCCAATGCCTCAGCCCCGAGCTCTGCCAAAAAAACTTTGGAGGCGCCAACCAAAGCGTGATCCGAACTGACCGGGTAAAGCTGACGCTTTTTCTCGTCGTCGTGGTTCTGGGTGGTTGCACATGCGCGCAGAAGTTGCAAGCGGCCAAACCGGCTCCGATCCGCTACACGGTGTCGCTTGCGCATCCCGCCGACCACCTGGTGAAGGTTGACATCGATCTTGCTCCTGGACCGGCCGAACGTGACCTTCAACTGCCGGTGTGGAACGCGCTTTACCAAATCCGGGACTTTGCCCAGTATGTGAACTGGGTGAAGGCACAGGACGGTGAAGGAAAGGCGCTTTCCGTTCGCACCCTCGACAAAACCACCTGGCGCATCAGGGGAGCGGAACAGGGTGCACGGGTCGAATACGAGATCGTCGCGGACCAGGCCGGCCCCTACGGAGCGCAACTGAGCTCTGCGCACGGTTTTTTCAATCTCGCAGAAATCCTGATGTATCCCGTCGAAGGCCGCAATCTGGAGATGGGAGTTCGCTTCGTAGATCTACCTCCCAGCTGGCGCATCGCTACCGCTCTCCGAGCGACGGCCGCCAGCGAGTTTCGAGCGGCGAATTACGATCAACTGGTTGATGGACCGGTTGAGATCGGTACTTTTAAAGACACTTCGTTTCAAGCCGGCGGCGCGCCCTACCGGGTTGTAGTGGACGCGGCCTCATCCGACTACGACATGGACCGAGTCGTTACCATGGTGAAGAAGATAGTCGTGGCGGCAACGAGTTGGATGGACGACCGCCCGTTTGATCACTACGTTTTCATCTACCACTTCCCAGGCGGACCGGGCCGGGGTGGTATGGAGCACTCCAACTCCACCGCGATTGAGCTCAACCGAGGTGTTCTTGCGGCTCATCCGGAATACTTGTCCGACGTGACGGCGCATGAGTTTTTTCATTTGTGGAACGTTAAGCGTATTCGTCCCCAGTCACTCGAGCCGATCGACTACACGCGGGAAAACTACACGCCATCGCTGTGGTTCAGCGAGGGAGTAACCAGCACGGTTGCGCCGTACATCTTGTTGCGCGCTGGGCTGCTGGATGAACCGCGATATCTTCGGGACCTTGCCGACCAGATCACCGCCTTCGAGCGGCGGCCTGCCCACAACACGCAGTCGGCCGAGGAGTCGAGCCTTGACGCATGGCTGGAAAAATACAGTTATTATCGCGTTCCCCAACGCAGCATTTCCTATTACAACAAGGGCGAACTCCTGGGTGTGATACTGGATCTGGAAGTGCGAGAGGCAAGTCATGGAGCAGAATCGCTGCGCGATGTATTTCATTGGATGAACGAGCACTACGCCAAGCAGGGCCGCTGCTTTCCCGATTCCGACGGGATCCGCCAGGCTGCCGAAGCCATAGCGCACACCGATCTCGGATGGTTCTTTCAAAAGTATGTGGCCGCAACGGAAGCGATTCCCTACGACGATTTTTTTAAGACGGTTGGACTGCGTTTAGTCCGCGATACGATGGTGGTTGCCGATCCCGGGTTCACTCCGCTACGCGGTTTTGGCGCCCCGCCGGCGGTGGGCGCCGTAGTCTCCGGGGGAGAAGCGGAAGCGGCAGGGCTGTCGGAGGGGGATACGATTCTGGAGCTCAATGGCCGGCCCGCGACATCCGAGCCGGAAGAGCAATTTGCCAGTCTGCGTCCGGGCGACAAGGTTCACCTCAGGGTTCGCGGCAGCAGCGGGCAGAGGGAGCTTTCCTGGACGCTGGGAAGTCGCGAGGAAGTTGAATTTGAATTGCAGGACGCCGACAATGTCACCCTCCAGCAGCGTGCCCGCCGTGCCGCCTGGCTGGCGGGTGAAGATCAAAACCCGGGAGACGCGCAACCGTGATCCGAACCATCCTGATGCTCGCGTTCTGGACGGCTGTGCTGCCGGTGGCCGCTCTCGTAGGTTTCCCCTGGACATTCCTGACTGGGCGTGTGGATTTCTTATACCGCATGGCGATGTGGGGCGCCTGGACGGGTATCCGGCTGGCGGGAGTGCGGGTAGAAACCGTCGGGCTAGATGGCCTCGATCCCACGCGTAACTACATCTTCATGTCCAACCACGTATCAAATCTCGATCCTCCCATTCTGATCCCATTAATTCCCGGCCGCACCTCGGTGATGGTGAAGAAAGAACTTTTCCAATATCCCATTCTGGGAAAAACCATGCGGCTGGGATCGCTGGTCGCCGTGGATCGCGGGAATCGTGAGGCAGGTATTGCGGCAGTTCGGGAGGCCTCTAGGGTGCTGCGGCAGGGGATCAACATGACAATCTACGTGGAAGGGAAGCGCTCCTTCGACGGCAAGCCGCTGCCTTTCAAAAAGGGGCCGTTCTATTTGGCGATGGAAGCCGGCATCCCGGTAGTTCCCGTGACCATCGCGGGTACCCACAACGTCATGCCTAAGCGAAGGTTCTCGATCAAGCCCGGTTGGGTTACGGTGATCTTTCATGAACCAATCGAGCCGAAAGATTTTGTCTCGCGGGAATGCCTGATGGCCAAGGTGTGGGAAGTTATTAACCGCGGCTTGCCGGTCGATTACCGGGCGGAACTCGAAGTGCGGGCGAACGGCGGGCAGAGCATTTAGGCAGAACATCTGGTCATCCTGAACCGGCTCAAGCCGATGAAGGATCTGGCGTCCCGTACAAGGTCTGTAGCCCTTGTGCGCGAGATCTTTCGCCAGGCGGGCGCCTGCCTCAGGGTACGGCCTTAAACCAGCGCCTAGTCTATTCTGCCGGTTTCGTTCGCAAGGATTTGGCCATTTCCGGCAAGCGATTGAATACTGCCACGCACCGTAGCCAGAGTTTGTTATCAATCGCCGGATAGCCGCTGACCACGGCCTTGTCCGGCACGTCATTGGGAATGCCACTCTGGGCGGTCGCAATGACGCCATCGCCGATCTTGCAGTGTCCTGCCACGCCAACCTGGCCGGCCAGAATCACGTTGTTGCCGACTTCCGTGGACCCCGCTAAGCCCACCTGGGCGCAAAGCAACGTGTTTTCGCCGACGCTCGACCCATGTCCGACCTGAGCTAGATTGTCGATCTTGGCCCCACGGGCCACATGAGTTTCACCAACGCTGGCGCGATCCACGCAAGCGTTCGCTTGCACTTCGACTTCCTCCTCCAGGATGGCTGGCCCGGACTGCACAATTTTCTGCCATCGGCCGCCGTCGTCCTTGGCGAAGCCGAAGCCGTCGGCACCAATCACCGCCCCGTTCTGGAGAATTACCGAATCTCCCAGCCGGCAGTACTCCCTGACCACGGCGTGGGCGTGAGCGAAGAAATTGTTTCCAATCTTGGTTCCGCGATAAATCACCACGTGTGCCAGTAGCACCGCGTTCCTGCCAATCTCAACATTTTCATCAACCACCACGTACGGCCCAATATGCGCCCCAGGGCCGATCTTCGCCGAGGGATGAATAATCGCCGTAGGATGCACGCCGGGGCCGTATTTCGGCGGCTGATAGAAGAGTGCGAGAGCGTGCGCGAATGCCAGGTACGGATTCTTCGAGCGCAGCATGGCCGTCGGCGCGACCGGGAAGTCTTCCGACACGATCACCGCCGAAGCTCGAGTTGCCTTAGCTCGGGCGGCATACTTTGGGTTGGCCAGAAACGTGACGTGTCCCGTGGCGGCTTCTTCGATGCCGCAGACGCCGGTAATTTCCGTATCCGGCGAGCCGTTTTCGAGTCGCGCGTCAATTGCCGATGCGAGTTCTGCCAGTTTCATAGATTTTGACCTGCGATTGTAAAGGAGGTGAGCCGGCCGTGAGTCGAGCTGGGCTCGAGAGCCCAAACGAGGGCGTCTCGGGCCTAGGTAGTGACTGCTCGCCCCGCGTTATTCTCCGAACAGTTGCACCTGCCGAACATCCTCTGCGGCAGCCTTACGTCGGCGATTGGTTCCGCCG
>QIAU01000002.1 GCA_003225055.1 Acidobacteriota bacterium | reverse complement strand
AGGCTTCCGTGCGACCGGTGGGAATGATATTATGAAGAGGAAAATTCAGGCGCGCTTCCCGCGCGCGCATCACGACACTCCTCAGTAGCTCAATGGCAGAGCATCCGGCTGTTAACCGGAGGGTTGTAGGTTCGAGTCCTACCTGAGGAGCCATTGTTTCAGTGGCTTAGGATTCCCCGCGCGCTGTCAGCGTGCTGTTTGCGAAAACCAGCCCGGACACCTTCTCCAGCACACTGGTCATTGTCCCGAACATCCCGTCCCCGGCGTGAGAACGCCGTTTGGGTCGAACTGCCCTTTCCCATCGACGAGGCGATGCCACTGAACGGGACCGTAGTGGGCCTACCAGTCGGGCTGCGTGAAATAGGGAGCATAGGGGGGATAGATCTTGCCCGATGCCGCGAGCACCCTCTCGGCGAGGCTCCGCACTGCAGCGACAGCTTCCGGATAGCGGCTCTTGTCGGCAATCGGGACGCGGCGAAACAGCCAGATGTTCAGGGCGAGATCCGCCTTCGGAAGCATGAACATCGGTCGAGTGAACTTGTAGGTCGACAAGGTATATAGGGAGAAGCGCGTCATTCCTTCGACCTCGGACGGCGTTGCCAGGATCCGGGCTACAAACTCTTCGGCGGCGGAACCAGGTATAAACATTGCTAATGTAGAGGAGGCGGCTGGGCGTACTCTTCAGCGCAGCCAAGGTGCTGCATTCCTGGCGACCTCCCGTTGCAGGTAATCAGAAAAGGACTGCGCAATCGGTTCGGAATGCGACTTGAAATGTAACCCAGACTCCACCGCGCCGAAGTCAATCTTCTCGGGTGACGCGCAGAACTTTCCTATGTTGATTCTGAATCTCCAACCGGGGCCGCCTTCCCGCGGCAGGACATAACCCCCGAGGTGCTCGACCGGGGCTTGGATTGCGAGAGTCCTGTGATCGGATAGGAACGTCGTGAGGTCGTCGTATTCCAAGTCGCGGCGGACGACCCACCTTGGCGCAGGCGCGAGCCTCAGCCGGGCGCCGACGATAAGCCCGCATTGACCCATGCCCGCGAGGGCCAGTTCGAATAGCCCTTTGTTTCGCTGCGCCGAACATCGCAGCAGATCGCCTGCGCCGGTTACGACGTCTAATTCCTCGACGTTGTCGACGACCCCGCCGAACAGGTGAGAACTGTTGCTGACTCCGCCGGCGCTCAGAATCCCGCCGACGGAAAGGGTCATGGTGTCGCCCATCGCGGGCGGCGTGAGTCCCTGGGCCAGCGTCAGGTGAGTGACCTCGCCCCAGGAGGCGCCCGCCTGTGCATCCACGGTTCTCTCGTCCTTGAGCCTCACTGCATTGAGAGTGCTGGAATCGATGACGATACCGTCCTGAACGAGAGTCTGGCCGTACTGGGAGTGACCCTGCCCCCGCATCGCGATTCTCACCCCGTTCTTGTTGGCGAAGTGGACGACCTTTGGTACGTCCTCCACGGAGCGAGGTCTGAGCACGGCGACCGGTAGACGATGGAAGTTTCCTCCGATGTCCGTCGCCATCCGCTCACGAGCTTCATCGTTAAAGATCAGTGCTCCATCGATCTTGGGCAGGTCCTTCGATCTCGGGAGGGTCGTCTCGGCGAACCACCAGGCACGGCCCCATTCGGGGAGCGCGGAAAGACTAACGGCACTTGCCGAGACTATTCTCAGAAAGTCGCGGCGCGTTCCCGGCGAAAACATGGTGAAGTCTCTCCCGGAAGAAGCGCTGGATGCTTCTCCCTGGTCTTGCACTCACGACCGATCGGGAGCCCACGTTATCGTTTCCATGCTGGACGAGAAGTTTGTCGAGGTAGTCCCGCTAATTTTAGAACTGGCCAAAAATACGGCTTGGCGTGTTTTGATCCCCAAGCCAATAAGCTGTTCCTGCCGTCGCATCTCGAAGCCACGGCAAACTCGCTCGATCGAGGGGGAACTTTGTTCATTGTGGAGATGAACGAGGGACAAAGGGCGCCGGAGTATGAGGTGGGCTTCACCGATCAGGGCTCGATGCATGGAGCCGTGAAAATGGCGCAGATCAATGGCGAGGAGAAGCTTGTGAGCTTTCTGAGAGGCGAGATTGGGATCGATCCGGCAACAGTCGAGTCTGCTGTCCGCGAACTAAGAATCCGTCGCCAAGCCCTCATTCACGACGTTGTGCTGTCCGATGCCGACCTGATTGTCCTAGGACGGGGGTGAGGCGCTGCCAATTCACAATGGTGCCGTATCGGTTCTTCACTGAAAACTGCGTTCCGCAGCTCGGGCCAGTCCTGACGGATGGTTTGAAGACCGCAAGCATGTACACCCCTGCATGCGAAAGCTTGTAATCCTTGTCGTCCGCGAGACGGGCATTCATTCGAACGACTTTCAGGGACGACTCAGCGTCGCAGGAACGCACCTGCCGATCGCCCCCCGGAGCCCTAGTTCGATTCCGACGTCGCGACTTTCTAGCAGGTGGATGCAAGCGCTGACGCCCACGAAGTGAGCATATTGTGCGGTGACCACCGCCAACGTAATTGGCGGCGGCCAACTTCACTCCCGTGCTGACGCAAGGGCCGCTGCAACGGCGTGCCAAAAGGCAGGCGGTGGCGCGGCCTGCCTATCGGCAACACCGATGTACGATGAAAACGAGGGTAGCGCAAGCCGGGCTGAGGCCCGCCCCCCACCAATCAGCCCTGCGCGCTAACGCTCACCGTGCCCCCACTGAGAATCTGCTTCCTGAAGCTGGAGCGCTGGCAGGAGTTTCAGACGGCAACCAATCTAACCCGAGACGGCCCTCCTTGCTTGGCTTTGGTCCCGGTGCTATTCCGCATTGCGGCGCCTCAAAGAGCCTGGAGATCGTCACGCAAGAACGTCCCGCGGGTCGAAAGTGCCAGCGCGCACCTGGCCTGCGCCAGGCGAGAGTTGCCCTTAGCGCTTTAATCGGGGCTGGCCCAGCGCGGCGCCTTAGCCGAGCAAGGATGCTTCGGAATTCGTCCGCGCCCTGATAGCATAACTTGTTATCCTTGTTGAGTAGTTTGCTGATGATCTCCTCAAGCTTCCATGGCAACTTGGGATTCAAGCTCCAGGGCGAGATGGAAATCCCACAGTCAATCGCCTGGAAGAGCAGCGCCGAAGTCTTGCCACTGATAGCCGCGGTCCCGGTCGGACTCGGCTCCAGAAGTCCGCCGACATGCCTTAGATCGTCCGGCACCTTGACGGTGAAGTGAGCATCGGCGACGTAGTACTCCGTCAAGAGGTTAAGGCCCTCGTCATCGTGAGCACCGCCATTACTCGCAGCCTCTTTTCCGATTTGGTTGTAGTGGGGTGTATATGGCTTGCGCGAATTGGCTACCACATAATCTCCGGGTTTCAATTGTGCGACATTTGGGCCCACATCTTCTACCCGCCCGAAACCCGCATGACCAAAAACCAGAAAATCATATCCTGGATGAGTAGCACCATACTCGCCAGCCCTTATTTCGTCAGTGCCGTCCACGCCGACGCGGAACACTTTGACGAGTACGCCTCTCCCGTTGGGAACGTCGTTCAGTGAAGGCATAGATGTCACCTCGACTTGGACCTGGTTGGACTTCTCCTCAGAAACGCTAATAGCACTCATTTCGATTCTCCTTTCAAAATTTCAGGCTGCGCCTGCAAACTCGGCAATCACACTTTCAAGGTCCGCTGGTTTTGACGACTCGCCGCTCTGGTGCATTAACTTGATGACCAGCCCCGTCCACCCCGTCTGATGGCTGGCACCCAGCCCAGCTCCGGAATCGCCGTGGAAATATTCGTGGAACAGTAATAAGTCCCGCCAATGGGGATCGGTTTGAAACTTCTCTGAATTTCCGAACAGGGGTCTGCGTCCTTTGTCGCGAAGAAATACGCTTCTCATGCGGCTCGACAACTCGGCGACAACTTCCCGCAGAGTCATTTTCTTCCGCGATCCTGTCGGGAATTCGACCTGGAAGTCATCGCCGAGATAATGATGGAACTTCTGGAGAGACTCGATGAGCAAATAGTTCACCGGGAACCAGATGGGTCCGCGCCAATTGGAATTCCCGCCAAATAGACCGGTGGCCGATTCTCCCGGTTCGTAGGAAATACAGTGCTTGACGCCGTTTACCGCCAGGCAATACGGCTGAGCACTGTGACTCTTGGAGAGCGCGCGAATCCCGTAGGGAGAGAGAAATTCCCGCTCGTCCAGCATGTACCCCAGGATTCGGCGGAGTTTGTTTTCGTCGGCGATCGACAACAATCTACGTTCGCCTATCCCCTCTGTGCGCATCGAGGCAAGATGCTGCGTGAGATCGGGACGATTATCGATGAACCATTCCAGGCGTCGCTTAAAATCGGGCAGTTCGTTGAGCAACTCTGGCTCGAGCGTTTGCACGGCAAACAGCGGGATCAACCCCACCATCGAGCGGGTTTTCATTGGGATTTGAGAACCATCCGGCAGTCTCAGCATGTCGTAAAAGAAACCATCTTCTTCATCCCACAACCCCATGCTGTCACGCCCGCGATGGCTCATTGCATGAGCGATGTGAATGAAGTGTTCAAAGAACTTGCTGGCCACGTCTTCATAGCAAGGCTCTTCCCTTGCTAATTCCAGCGCAATCGTTAGTAAGTTGAGTGTGTACATCGCCATCCAACTGGTACCGTCAGACTGCTCGATATGACCCCCGGTGGGCAGAGGTGCGCTGCGATCAAACACGCCGATGTTGTCCAGGCCGAGAAACCCACCCTGGAAAATATTTCTGCCTTCGGCGTCCTTGCGGTTTACCCACCAGGAGAAATTCAGCATCAGCTTGTGCAATACTCGTTGCAAGAAGGAGCGATCCCCCTTGCCGTGGCGTTTCTTGTCGATTTTGTAGACGCGCCAGGCTGCCCAGGCATGCACCGGAGGGTTGACATCACCAAAGGCCCACTCGTACGCCGGAATCTGTCCGTTGGGGTGCATGTACCACTCGCGTAGCATCAAGGTCAGCTGCTCTTTTGCGAAATCTGAGTCCACCAGAGCGAGTGGGATGCAGTGAAATGCCAAGTCCCAAGCGGCATACCAGGGGTACTCCCATTTGTCTGGCATGGAAATCACGTCGGCGTTGTGCAGGTGAGTCCAGTTGTGATTGCGTCCTTTGCGCCGCTCCTCGGGTGGTGGCGGGTTGCCGGGATCGCCCTGCAACCAGTCTTTGATGACGTAGTGATAGAACTGCTTGGACCAGAGCATTCCGGCAAAGCCCTGGCGCATCACGTTCTGCTCGTCGGGCGACAGGTTTTGCGGAATGACGGTCGCGTAAAATTCGTCGGCCTCAATCCGACGCAGCCCCAAGATCCATTCGAAGTCGTCAAATGCGCTTTTTCCGTTGAAGTCGCATTCAGCGAGTCGCAAGCGGATGACGACCGTCTCTCCCGCACCGATTGCGAATCTGTAATGAGCGGCCGCTTTGGTCCCGGCATGCGCTGGATTCACAGCGCCTGTGCTACCGTGCACCACATAATCGTTGATGCCATCCTTGACATATGGAGTACGGTTCTCGGTGCCAAACAGACGGCGATAGTTAGTCTCATTCTCGGTAAAGAGCAGCTCCGGATTGCCTTCCGAGTGCAGCCAGCGGCTGGCAGGTTGAGTCTGGTTCAGTTCGATGACCGGATCAGGGGCTGCGCGTGACTCGTGCAAGTCGGGGCGTCGCTCGGGCTCTCCCCACGACCAGGTGTTGCGGAACCAGATGGTGGGAAGGATGCGAAGATTAGCGGTTTCCGGGCCACGGTTCGTGGCTGTGATCTTGATGAGGATGTCCTCGCTATCGGCCTTCGCATATTCCACAAAAACGTCAAAGTAGCGGTCAGTGTCGAAGACGCCAGTATCGAGCAACTCATACTCTGGCTGCAGCCTGTCTCTACGCCGGTTCTCTTCTGCCAATTTCGCATAGGGGAACTCCGCCTGCGGGTACTTGTAGAGATAGCTCATATAGGAGTGCGAGGGGGTACTGTCGAGGTAGAAGTAGTATTCCTTGACGTCCTCACCGTGATTTCCCTCGTTCCCTGTGAGGCCAAAAATCCTCTCTTTCAGGATGGGGTCGCGCTCATTCCACAGGGCCAGTGCGAAACAGATCGTTTGCCGCCGGTCGCTGATTCCCGCCAAACCATCTTCGTTCCAACGGTAGGCACGCGAACGGGCATGATCATGAGGTAGGTATTCCCAAGCGTTGCCGTA
>QIAU01000295.1:1951-3539 GCA_003225055.1 Acidobacteriota bacterium | reverse complement strand
GTCCGCGGCCTTCCCACCCTGCGAAATGATCAGTTGACAGGAGGGGTCGGGATTCGCAGATACCGGCCCGGCCTTGAAGGGATCAGCTATTATGTTGGGCCGTCCGTAACCGGTAAAGCTCTGCGCGCCGACTCCTCCCGATCCCGTGAGATTAGCGGGATCTCCCGTCACTCGGAGCGTATAGGGTTGGCCCGATCTCGCCTGAAAGATGTAATTGACCTGCCAATTCCCCAAAATCCAGGACCACGGGCCGCCGTGAAGCCATGATTCCCCTTGCCCGAACGGAAGCTCATAGACGGTAAACCATGACAGAAAGTGGGTGATGTCGAACCCAGAAACGCCGCGAGCGGTGGTCATGTCGTAATAGTTTTGAACCGTGGAACCGCCTCCATTTCCGTTCTCGACACCGAAATAGCCGCTGCTCACGTCGATGGATTTTCCGTAGGTATAGGAAAGCAAGGACTGCAATCCATTGGCAAACCTGCGCTGCAGTCGAGCTTCCAATGCGTTGTAATTCGAATATCCGATGCTCTCGGCGTAAGTGAACCCGGGATTGGCCCAGGGCATTGCCCGCAGCGTGTCCACCGACGCTAGATAGGCCGCCTGACAACTCGTCCAAGCCGGAGTTACCGGGCTCGGCTTAGGGCCGCACGTAGTGACTCCATGCGCACTCGTGGTGATGGGATCGTTCACGCTCGGAGAACTAAATTGAGCGGAGTTAGCTTTTCCTTCGTAATCGAGGCGTCCATTCTTGCTGCCCACATAGGCGGCTGAGAGCAGCAGATTCGAACTAAACTGCCGCTGGAATTCCACGTGCCACTGCTGCGAGTAGCCATCCTTATAATTGTGTGGATCGAGGGCAAAACCTCCGGCGGTCCATGGGGTTGGTCCCGGAAGGGGATTCGGGAAATTCCCCTGAATGTCCGTGAGCAATTTGCTGGTACCTCCTGAGAAGTCTGCGGGAGCGTTTACATTGCCGCCAAAGGCGGTGGCGTCAGGCCAGATACCATGTTCGAGGTCATTTTGTGCAGCCTGACCTCTTCCCGCCAGCGTGTCCCAGTAGAGCCCGTAGCCAGCACGGAGCGCCATGTTTGATCTGACCTGCCAGGCTACGCCGATCCGCGGGCCCCAGTTGTCACGGACTGGGGGAGGGTCAAAAAATGACTTTCCTGCCAGCACCACGCTGCTGAAGTGCGGGTCCAGGCGAAAATCGCAGGGAATACCGTTTGGCTTGTTGTTGCATGTAGAGTTTGTAGGCGTATAGAGCGGCCCACCGTCAGGAATGCAGGGTGCTTGGTTCGCTTGGCTGCAAAGCGGGGGCATCGTCGAAGCCCCGATGACATACTGCTTGGCGGTCAAATCCATAGTGCTCCACAATCGACCGTCCGTCGTCTGCGGCTCTGTGAGATAGTCGTAGCGCAAGCCCACGCTCACCGTGAATTTAGGCCTCACCTTCCATTCGTCCTGAACGTACGCCGCCCACGAGGCATACTTGTACCTAACCGGCCCGCCATGCAGGATAGGTAATTGAGCGCTGAAACTGCTAGGCAGGCCCATCAGCGCCGACGCCAGTGTCAATCCAGTAGAG
>QIAU01000295.1:0-1709 GCA_003225055.1 Acidobacteriota bacterium | reverse complement strand
CCAAATGAGCTCTGGTTTTGCTGGCTGGCGTCAACGGCGGGCCGGCCCGCATAACCAGCGCGCACGTCGAGAATGAGATTCGGCTTGAAGGTATGTACCCACGCTCCGCCATAGTTCCTGCCTTGTGAACCTCCCGAGGTGGATCCGGTATCCCCTATGGGGGTGAAAGACGCCACCCGCTGTTCGGTATAGCGGAAGAAGACGTTGTCGCTGTCGCGAAAACGATGATCAACTCTCACCTGAAAACTGTTGGAATTGTTCTTCTCAGCCCGGTTTTGCTGGTAATCGAACCCGGGAACACCGGTCAGATTCGGAACGGGAGAATATTTTTGCAGCAACGATTGCGTCGCCGGGTTAATCAGGCCGGTACCGTCTGTGTAGTTCGGAATCTTATTGCACGCAACCGAGCCCGCCAAATTTGGCTGTACGTGGGTAGTGGGATCAGCGGGCAAGGGATTGCCCTGAGCGTCGCACAGGAAACGCGAACGATTATTGCCCACCGTACTGTAAGGGTTGTAGAGGTTAGGATTGCTGACGAGCGTCAGGGAGAAGTCACCCGCCAACTCAGCGGCGGTCGGCACGTAGGTCAATGACTGAGGGGGCTTGCTGTATCGCCAGCCATCGTATCCACCGGAGACAAAAGTTTTGTTCTTGAGGATCGGGCCACCACCTTCGGCCCCAAATTGGTTCTGCCGGAACGCCGCAATGGACGGAGCTTTGGTGAGAGAGTTGAAATCCGTAAATGTATTGCGGGCATCGAAGGCGTTATTGCGAACATACTCGAAGACCGAACCATGAAAAGTGTTGGTTCCGGACCTGGAGACCATGTCCACGACGCCGCCGGTGGCGCCGCCGTACTCGGCCTTGGCGTCGTGCCCCACAACCTTGAATTCCTGAACTAGATCGATGTTGGGAATCACAATGTAAGTGGGGCCGCGGATATTGGTGTTGATGATACCGTCAAAAAAGTAGAGCTTCGAACGGTTCTCCTGCCCGTGGAACGAAGCGTCGGAGAACCCCGACCCAGGGATTCCCACATTCCCCTCGCAACAGCCAATGCTTTTGTTTTGAGCGGTGGAAACGGGAGTGACACCCGGTGTGAGCGTCAGCAGCTGCGTAAAATTCCTTCCATTCAGCGGTAGATCGTTGACCGCCCTTTCTTCAATCACCGTGCCCAAATCGCTCGTCGACCCCTCCAGCATCACGGCTGCCGCATTCACAACCACGTGCTCGGTGATCGCGCCAACCTCAAGTCTTACAGCCTGCGTGACCGTTTGGTTGACGCCCACGTCGAACGGAGAAATTTGCGTGGTCTTGAAGCCTTTCGCCTCGGCGCCCAGAACATACCTTCCTGGCTTGATGTTGATGAAGACAAAGTAGCCGTCGGAATTCGTGGTGATCCTATCGGCGATCTTCGTCGCCTGATTGGTTAGCATGACCGTGGCGCCGGCCACCAATCCGCCGGAGCTGTCCGTCACCGTCCCATTCACTTCGCCCGAAGCGGTTTGTGCGTGAACTACCGCGGCGGTCGCGAACGAAGCAACAAAAAGAACTGCCAGCGTCTTTGCCAATCGCATACACACCCCCTGGGAAGGCATCCCCAAAATGCCGAATCCAACCCCAGGACGAGAAACGCTTCTACAAGCCTCACGGCGGCTGACGCTGCCGGAAGGGTTTTACAAAACTGAGTGGCTTCTATCAAGACGCAT
>QIAU01000207.1 GCA_003225055.1 Acidobacteriota bacterium | reverse complement strand
GACGGCTTTCTAATTTGAGAGACACCGATGTTCGAAGAAATCAACCATAATCACTGCAGCCACCGCCGCTTTCTTGGCACTGGGGTTAGACGCGGTTTTATTAATAAATGCTGATTCCAAGTTTCCACAAAACTCGATGCGGCATAGTCCCGGATTCGGCATAGTGCCGGTCATGCCGAATTCGGCAGATCGGCACACCTTTCCGCAGGGCGCAATTTCCCGCAAGGAGCTAGTTTAATTCCTGTTCCACACGAGAGGATCACTGCTGGAGCTGGAGACTCAGGTTCTGATCGCAGGCAGGCTCGAATACATCGACAGCAAGACCACCGACAGGCTATGCAACGAATCCGCAGAAATAGCAAGCACGCTCAATGGGCTCGTTTCCGGGGTTCCACCCTGCGGAGCGATGATCGGCCGGCCAGACTCTCCGTTGTTCCCTACGCCCTGCCCCCAGCGCCCTATGAGACTCGTCGTGACCGCACGAGCTGCCCCTACCTGTTCTCCATCCCCACATAATGATTCGGATACGCCGGGCCGGCGTACTCCGCGCGCGGCCTAATCAACCGGTTGTCCTCCAACTGCTCAATCACGTGGGCGGTCCAGCCGCTGATACGCGAAACTGCGAACACCGGCGTAAACAAGTCCACGTCGATGCCCAGCGTGTGGTAGGTCGAGGCTGAATAAAAGTCCACGTTGGCGTTCAGCTTCTTGTCGGCTTTGACAAACTCCTCGATCTTGCGCGAATAGTCGAACCACTTGCTCTCGCCGCTCGAGTTGCCCAGATCCCGCGACATCTGCCGCAGATGCGTCGCGCGCGGGTCTTCCGTGTGATACACACGGTGTCCAAAGCCAGGAATCTTCTTCTTTTGAGCCAACATCCCCTTCGCGTACTCCACCGGATCGGCGCCTGATTCGCTGATGGATTCCAGAATACGGAAGACGGCTTCGTTTGCGCCGCCATGCAGCGGTCCTTTGAGAGCTCCGATCGCCGAAGTAATTGCCGAGTGCATATCCGACAATGTAGCGGCCGTCACACGCGCCGCAAACGTGGAAGCATTCAGCTCGTGATCGGCGTGCAGGATCAGCGCAATATCCAAAGCCCGCTCCGCTGTCTTCGAGGGATGCGCGCCGTTCAACATCAGCAGGAAATTTGCGGCATGGGATAAGGCCCGATCCGGTTCGACGGTATTGTTTCCTTTGCGGATTCGATCGTAAGCCGCAACGATCATGGCGATCTGGGAAGTCAGCCGGATTGCCTTATGCACATTGGCTTCGCGATCGTTGCTCTTCTCTTCCGGATCGTAAAACGAGAGCGCCGAAACCGCTGTCCTAAGCACATCCATGGGCAGCGCGTGCTTGGGCGCCAGCCGCATCAGGTTGATGATCGAAGCATCCAGCTTGCGCTCGTCCGCCAGGCGTTCGTGCAATTCGCCGAGTTCCCTACGCGTGGGCAACTTGCCAAACCAGAGCAGATAGCAGGTTTCTTCAAAGGTGGAGTGGTCGGCCAGTTCGTGGATATCAATGCCGCGGTACGCCAGGACGCCTCTTTCACCGTCGATGAAGCAGATGCCAGAGGTGGTTGCAACCACTCCTTCCAAGCCTTTGGGGGCGTGAGTTGTGGTGGACATGCGAGAGCCTCGAAGGAATGAAATATGTTGGTTGCTGCTCGCTCGGGAGGAAGAACGCGCTAAGGCAACTAACTCTTATACGCTAAAAGGCCCGTGTTTCCAAGCCGTTTGCTGATTCTTATCGTTTGCTGACTCTCTGCGCAGCGGCGTATCGTGAAATGTTTTCTACAAGCATCGGTGGCCGCTGTATGACCATCGCACCTCATCGGGTTTCCGGAGAGCTCGTGGAACGCATCTTAGGGATTTCCCTTCTGCCCGGCTGTCTGCTCGCAAGCCTCTTTGCCCTCGCAGACGAAGGCATGTGACTGTTCAACGCTTTTCCCACGGACAGGGTGAAGTTGAAGTACGGTTCCGCAGCCGACCAGCCGTGGCTGGATCACGTTCGACTCTCTTCGGTCCGCTTCAATAATGGCGGCTCCGGGTCTTGCGTCTCGGTTGACGGCCTGGCGTTCACCAATCATCACGTCGGCGCCACTTGCATTCAGCAGCTCTCTACCGGCGGCACTGACTATATGAGAACCGGCTTCTACGCCAACACCCGGGGGGACGAGGCAAAATGTCCTGATCTCGAGCTAAAGGTTCTGACCGGCATCGAAGATGTCACTTCCGAAGTCAACGGCGCGCTTAAGCCGGGAATGTCGGCTGCCCAGGCGGGCCAGGCACGGCGCGCGGCCACGGCCAACATCGAGCAGGACTGCGCCAAGTCCACCGGACTGCGCTGTGACGTTGGTACCTTCTATTCGGGCGAGGTTTACAATCTGTACAGATACAAGGGTACACGCATGTGCGCCTGGTGTTCGCGCCAGAGTTCGATGCCGCATTTTTCGGCGGTGATCCCGACAATTTCACCTATCCGCGCTACGACCTGGACATCTCGTTTTTCCGAATCTACGAGAACGGCAAGCCTGTTCATCTCGACCATTACCTGGGTTGGTCGGCAACCGGAGTTAAAGAGAACGATTTGATCTTTGTTTCCGGTCACCCCGATTCTACCGGCCGTCTGCTGACCGTGTCGCAGCTCGAATTCCTGCGCGACCTGGATTATCCCACGGGACTGGAGATCTACAGCAAGATGGATACGGTACTCAGGAGTTTCAGCAGCCAGTCGGAGGAAAACGCCCGCATCGCGAAGGAAGATATTTTCGGCATCGAGAACAACATCAAGAGGTTCATCGGCTACCCGGAAGGCCTGCACGACAGGCAGACAATGGGCCGCAAAGCGGCAGACGAGCAGAAACTCGAGGCTACCTACAAGGCGAATGCCAAGAATGGCGGCACTCCAGATCCCTGGCAGGTATCCCTTCACAGCGCCGTAGATGCTCCCTTCAGGATGACAGCGTATTGCTTAATTACCGTGGCCAGATGCGCAAAGCGGTCTGGGTTAGAATCTGTTCGCGCACGGAGTTCTCAAGAGGCAAAGCGCGGAAATCATCCAAATTCTTCTTGATGTCCGGCACACCCGGTCCGGGCCAATCCGTGCCAAACAGGGTCTTAGCGGCAATCTCGTGGAGGCGTGGGAAGTACTGGAGCAGAGTTTTCGGCGGGATGCCGCTGATGTCGAGGTAAACGTTCGGATGCCGCCGCACCAGGAAAAACGCCGTGTCCATCCACAACGGCCGTCCGCCGTGCGCCAGGAGGATTTTAAGCTGGGGGAAATCCACGGCGACATCGTCGATGTAGATCGGGTCGCCATACTTGTTGCGAGCCCCCGGAAAAATCGACGTCCCCGTGTGGAACATTACGGGCACTCCATTTGCCTCTGCCGCTCGATATATGATTTCCAGTTCCTTCACGCCGCTGAGATAGTCATTCGGAAAAAGTAACTGGTGTGGCGGGTGGATTTTGATCATGCGAATGCCGAGCCGCAGGATCTGCTCCACATCCGCGAGGATGTTGGAGGTATGCCGCGGATGAAGGCTGCCGCAGGAAATCAGACGCTGCGGATTTTCCCGGGTGTAGTCGGTGACAAACTGGTTCACCCCGGCGGTAAACCCGATCACTTCTGGGGCCACATAGTTTATGAGCACCGCCCGGTCGACACCGGCACGATCTAGATATTTCAGGAAAGCTTTCGGAGAGCGGCAAAACTCGGCGATCTCCTCGAAGTTCGCCCGTTTGTGTTTTATCAACTCCAGCGCATGGGGCTTAAACATCTCCATGGGCTGTATGTGGATGTGGCAGTCGGTGATCAAGTCGTTGGTCTTTGGTTCTTGGTTCTTGGTCTTTGGTCGTCGGTCGTGGGCCTAAGAACTAGTTGGCAGCAGCTGCTAACACTGCCCTCTTTGTAAGTACCCGAATCATCTCTCGACGATATTCCGGGGTAAGCGCTGAGGTGGTCAGCGGCTTGGCGGTTTTCGCCGCCATCTCGCCTATGGCTTCTGCGGCGCTCTCATCCACCGCCCTTCCTTCCAATGCCCCGGCTACTCCCGTGATGAGGGTGGGCGCCGGATTAACCGCCGTAATTGCAACCCGAGCGTCGGAGACCTGTCCATCGGACCTCTTCAGTGCGACCGCCACTCCGGCCAGCGGATAATCAATGGACCCGCGAATGCGCAGCTTGCGGTATATCCCCCGAAGGTCCGCCGACGAATCGGAAAGGAAAATTCGCGTGAGCAACTCGTTCGGCTGCAGCTTGCGGTAGCTGTCACCCGCCCCGGTATAAAAATCGCGCAGCGCCATCCGCCTCACACCCGAAGGGCTGGCAAGCTCGATCTCGGCATTCAGGCAAAGCAACGCCGGAGGGGTGTCTCCCGAGAACACCGCCCAGCACTTGGTCCCTCCCGGCGCGACGTGACATAGGTCGCCATCTTTCTTGATGCAGAAACCGCAAGCCTTGCGCCAAGTCAGCGACTGGTTGTACCACAGGCAGCGAGTGTCGAGGCAGATGTTGCCACCAATCGTTCCCATGTTGCGCAATACCGGAGAAGCTACGGTTGCGGCGGCCTCAGTAAGGACTGGGTAGTGCCGACGTAGGAATTCGGAGTGCTCAATGGCGTTGAGGGTGGTCAGAGGGCCGATTTCGACGCCATGTCCCGCTTGGGGGTGGATTTCCCTTAACTCGGAGATATGCCGGATATCGAGCACGTATTCGGGTTCAAACAATTTCTGGCGCATGGATGGAATCAGATCCGTACCGCCCGCCAGCACACGAATGTTCCCGTGCTTGACCAAGAAGCCGATCGCTTCCTCTACGCTCCTTGGCCGCAGCAGCTTGAATTCGGGGAGACTCAATCGTCACCCCCGGCTTCCCCTGCCGTTTCGCGCCGCGCTGGATCAAGCCTGTGCCGCTCCGGCCCTTTGCCCCGGAAGCACAGCGATCCCCCATGCTCGCGAAAGCGCGTTGGAGCGAGGGGATCGACTCCCTGGGTCATGTTGATGGCTTTTGCGTTCTTCTTCGCACGCAGGGCTGCCAATACCCGCTCCGGTGTGAAAGGCGATTCATGCAGCCGGATTCCAACCGCGTCATAGATTGCGTTGGCGATGGCGGGAATCGTCGCCGCCAGCGAGCCTTCGCTACACTCCTTCGCGCCAAACGGTCCTTCCGGGTCGATGCTCTCGATGATGATGGGCTCGATCTTGGGCGACTCTACCGCCGACGGGCTGCGGTATTCGAGCAACCCGGGATTCATCAGCATGCCATCTTTCCAGACCATCTCCTCCTGGAGCGCTTGGCCAAGGCCCATCCATACCGAGCCGATAATCTGACCTTCGACCGCGACCGGGTTCAGGGCTCGTCCGCAATCGTGCGCAGCCCAGACTTTGTGCACGGTGACTTCGCCGGTATCTTCGTCCACACTGACCTCCGCGACCTGCGCGGAATACGAGTAAGCGGGGGACGGGCCCACACCGGCGCCTTTATGCTTTCCGCCACGCGCTTCCGCAGGGGGAGCGTAAGAGCCGGTTCCGGTCAGCGCGCCGTGGAAGTCGATGGCTGCGACCACCGCTTCTTCGAAGGACATCCGGTCTTTAGGCCCTTCTTCGGTTCGCTTCTGCTGCAGCGACCCGCGCAGAATCTGCCCTTCGACCCGCCCGCTCGCCGTAGCTCCCGGCTGTGTGGGGACGGGCGCCTCGCCCGTCCCACTCCCGCCTGCCAAGCCTTGGCGAGCAACCTTGTCGTCCCCGAATACCAGGTCTTCTATCGCACAATTCATCTTGCGTGCCGCCGCCGAGGCAATCTGCTCCCTCACTTGCTCGGCCGCGCGCAGCGTGGCATTGCCCGCCATGAATGTAACCCGACTGGAGTAAGACCCGATGTCGATCGGCGTCAGGTCCGTATCTGCCGCCACGACTTTCACGCGAGCCAGCGAACAGCCGAGCACCTCGGCGGCTATCTGCGCGGTCATAGTGTCGGAGCCCTGGCCGATTTCCGATGCACCCGTGTAAACCACTACTCCGCCATCGCGATCAATTTTGATGTTTACGGTCGAATGCGGCATGTCGGACCGAATGATGGAATTGGCTGCCCCGCTGACGTAGTGACTGCATCCCAATCCCAGTCCCCTTCCCTTGCTCAGCTTGCCTTTGCGTTGCTTCCATCCGGAGCGTTCAACCACCTGCTCAATCGATTCCGGCAAGCCATAGCTTTGCACGCGCAGGCCGTTGATGGTGATACAGGGTGGCTTGAGCAGATTGCGGCGCCGAATCTCGGCCGGATCAATGCCCAGCTTGGCGCTAATCTCATCGAGCTGCGACTCGAAGGCAAAGCGCACATTGACCGTGCCGTGCCCGCGCATGGCTCCGCATGCCGGCTTGTTGGTCAGCACGCGATAGCCGTCGTATTGAATGTTGGGAATGTCGTACAAGGCGCCCAGCAGCGCGCCAGAATAAAGAATAGTGACGACGCCATACGAACAGTACGCGCCACCGTCTTGCACCACGCGGGCTTTGACTGCGGTGATGCGGCCGTCGTTCTTCACGGCGGTCTTGAGATCAACAATCGTGCGCGGACGGCCGCGGTGGGCCCAGAAGACCTCCTCGCGCGTGTAGGTGACCTTCACCGGAGCGCGGGCAGCCCGTGCCGCGACCGCAGCGATGATTTCCAGCGGGATCACTTCGCTCTTGCCGCCAAATCCGCCACCGACCAGAGGCTTGATCACCCGGATCTGCGACATCGGCATCTCGAGCACCAGCGAGAGCTTGTGCTGCAGGTAGTAAGGCACCTGCGTGGAGGACCACACGGTCAAACGGCCCAGGTTTCCGGTGTGAGGATCGAGCTCAAACGATGCCAGCGTGGAATGCGGCTCCATGGCAGCGTGGGTAACCTCGTTGGCAATGAACCGGCCTTCCGCCACGTAATCCGCTTCCCGAAAGGCCTTCTCGGGATCGCCGAAAACATGGTGGTAATCTTTTTCGATGTTGTGCGGCTTGCCCTCGTGGATCAGGTCCGTCTCCGCCTTCATCGATTCTTCCGGATCGAAGTAGGCGGGTAGAACTTCGTATTCCACGTCGATTAATTCCAGAGCGTTCTCTGCCGTAGCTTCATCTACAGCCGTCACACAGGCCACGTTGTCGCCAACGTAGCGTACCTTGTCCACGGCGAGCGCGGTTTCATCGTGCCCCACGGGGAGGATGCCGTAAGTTTTGGGCGCATCGGCTCCGGTGACAACGGCTACGACTCCGTCCAGCGCCTTAGCCCTTCTGGTGTCAATTCGCTTGATGCGCGCGTGAGGACAGGGCGAGTGCAGGATTTTCCCAATCAGCATGCCGGGGAGACTGAGATCGTCAGTGTACTTCCCGGCGCCGGTAGTCTTGCCGGCAGCGTCCACCATGGCGATAGGTTTACCGATAATGGTGAATTCAGCCATTTCTTTGTCGCGCCGGCATCTTGCCGGCTGTCAGGCGGGGTCCGCCCGCCCATCGGGCCGCCGAAACGGCGGCGTTACAAAGCCGCCAAGCCTCTCTGTTCGGCTTCAATCGCCGCCTTGATCGCTTCATACATCTGGCTGTAGCCGGTACAGCGGCACAGGTTGCCGCTCAGCGCCTCGCGAATCTCTTCGTCGCTGGGGTTTGGGTTCACGCTCAATAGATGTTTCACGGTGATGATGAATCCGGGAGTGCAATATCCGCATTGCGCTCCGCCCCGGTCGCCGTATGCTTTCTGGATAGCCGCCAGACTGCCATGCTCACTTATGCCTTCCACGGTAGTGATCTCCTGTTCCTGGCAGCTGGCGGCCAGCAGCGTACAGGAAAGCATGGGCGTACCGTCTACCAGCACCGTGCAGGCGCCGCAGGAAGAATCGTCGCACCCACGCTTGGAGCCGGTGAGTTGAAGGTCCTCGCGCAGGACCTCCAGCAGCACCTTGCTCGGCGCAACCGCCAGCTCTCGCATGCGGCCGTTGACTTTCAGTTCGATTAGTTCTTTTTTCATGAACCGCTTTCAGCCGTCAGCTGGCCTTTATCAGCTAATATCCATAGTCCGCTGGTGCGGCGTAGGCGTGCTGTTTTACCCCCAACCGTTCCACCCGGCACACGCCGAGCTGATTCAGATAAGCGCGGCGGTCAGCCACGTCGTACACCCAACGCCTGAGCCACGCGTCGCTGTCGGATTTCGTCCTCGTCTGCTCGTGATATTGCCGGAAGAATGCGTCATCGCGTTTGTAGTAACCCTGGACCGGCGAGGGATGCGCCCCAAACGGCGACTCCACGACGGCGTTCACCAGAAATCCCGGAATGACCGTCCGATTGGGGTCGCTGGCAACTACTTCCGGTTCCACAACCTCTTCCGCCACCACAATGACGCGCTTGGCCGCGCGCACACCTTCCAGCATGACTCCGAAATTTCCCCAGCAATGGGCGTTGCCTTCGCGATCGGCGCGCTGCACATGCACGATCGTGACATCCGGATTGAGCGCCCGCACCGCCCACAGCGGCTCTTTGCCCTCAAAGGGCGAGAAAATCGCGCAGAAGAAATGGTTTCCCTTAGCGACATCGCTGCCCAGCGCCGTGCGCGTGGGAAGGAAAGGAACTCCCATCGCGCCGGCTTCGAGCGCCAACAGCAGGGTCAAGTTGGTCAGGTTGAAAACTTTCATGCCATCCTGTTCGACGGCGCGACGAAAGCTGTAGGCCGAACCCATCATCACGTTTCCAACCCAAGCCGCCATGACCTGCTTTACACAGCCAGCGCCAATTAACTGGTCGAAGAGGATGTCCGAGATCGGGCCAATCAGAGTAATCCCACGTTTTTTCTGGCGAATGATCTCGTGACCGGCTGCAAATGGAATCATCTGCTCGAGTTGGAGACCCAGTGCGACGCTGGCGCCGTCGGGCACCCATTCTTGAATCGCGTCGCGCATGGAAAGGAGTTTGTCCATGGCTTACTTGCCTGCCCACCGGGGCTCGCGTTTGGCGAGGAAAGCTGCGATACCCTCCTGCGCGTCTTGCGTCTTTATGAGCTCTTCCAGATAAATCTTTTCCGCGCGCGCCAGCCCTTTATCAAAGTGAACCGAATCCCAGGCGTAGATTGCCTTCTTGGCGAGAGCCAGCGCCGCTGGACTCAGTTTGACGAGTTGACCAGCCGTTTCGTCGGCCGTTCTAACCAATTGATCCTCAGACACCGCTTGATTGGCCAGACCCATTGCGGCCGCCTCGGTTCCAGAAATCGTGCGCCCGGTCAGGATCAGATCGGCAGCCTGTTTCTGTCCGACCAGGGCCGCCAAAACGGTCGCAGCCACCGGCGGATAGCAGGCCAGCTTGATCTCGGGAAATCCCCAATGCGCAGAGTCTGTCGTGTAGACGAGATCGCATACCATGGCCAGCTCGGCCCCGCCGCCCAGACAGTGTCCGTGGACGACCGCTATCGTCACCTTCTTAGCGGCTATCAGCGCGCGGATCACGCCGTGGAACTTGCCCAGCATGATTGCAACCTTGTCGGCAGTGTGCGCGCCTACGTCGACGCCCACCGAGAATGCCTTGCCTTGCCCAGCCAGCACGAGAACTGAAATGTCTGTCCGGGATTCGATGTCCCGAATCGCCTGCGACAACTCTTCCATCATCGGCAGGTCAATGACGTTGATGGGAGGATGGCTCAGGCTGATGCGTGCCGCCGGAGGATGAAATTCCACAGCCAGCCGGGAATAAGTTGCGATTGCCTGCGTTGCCATAACAGTACCGCCTTGCGCGGGCAGAAGCGCCCGCGACCCGCCAGCCTATTTGGTCCAAAAACCCTCTTTGTCGTACGCGCGAATCGCTTGCAATTCGGCTGCGCCCGGTGCTGGGGTTGAGACCAGATTCTCAGAAACGCGCAGCTTCCAGCCGGTGTTCGCCGTGACCTCTTCCCCATCGACACCGGGATGTACGGACGCCAGATACGCCTCGCCATCCTCGCCAAACCGCAGCACAGCTTTTGTCGTGATGACCGCCGCCGGACCTCCACGCGGCAGGCCGACTCGTTTGCGCCAGTCATGGCCGTCGCCATTTCCGGGGCTGGTCAGGAATGACACCCGCTCGGGCAGCCGTTGTTTGGCGTGCTCCAGCAAGACCACAAACCGGTGCGCGAGCGACGCAATGTCACAAGCTCCCCCAGAACCCGGCAAGCGGGTCAGGCCTTGGGGTCCGCGCACCTCGGTCGAATTCAGGTTTCCAAAACGATCCACCTCGGCGGCTCCGAGAAATCCCAGGTCGACGCGCCCCGAGTGCAAGAGGCTCATGACACCCTTCATGTCCAGGCACTCGGTAGCCCCGAGAATATTTGGCGGATCAGCCATGGTGTAAATCAGCTCAGGGGCCGGCGTGGTGCGGATCACGCCATTCTCAAAAAGACCGACTGCATTTGGGGCATGCGTTTTCTTCGCCACGACAAAGGCGATCAGCGGCAAGCGCATGCCTACGAACACCACCTCGCCGTCGCCAATCTCGCGAGCGGCGCTGGCCACCATCAACTCGCCGAGGGTGTAGCGAGAAACCGTTTCAGCCGATAGCGTTGGACTCTGGCACATTGCGATCGAAGACGTGGAGGACAGCCGCCTCGTCTGTCCGGCGGAGCCGAAGCTCCCTAGTTCGAACACTACAAGTTAATCGCCGACTTTCTTGGTTCGGCAATGGTCGCCAGCGGATCCCGTGCCCCCTCCTTGGGCGCGATCCATTTTTTCTCGTTGGCGATAATCTCGAGCAGGAGTTTCTTGTCCTCCGGACCGGGCATGTACTCGTTCAGGTGCTGCTCGTAAGCCTTATCATCGACGGGTTCGCCCGTCTTGGCATGGAACTTCTGCCCTGCGTATTTGCCGATGGCCCGGTTGAACTTGATATCCGGGGCATACAGTTTGGGCTCGCCCGGCTTCAATACGGAGTTGAACCTCTCAATCAAGCCGGCCACTTCCTTCTGATAAAGGATGCGGTTGTAATCGTTCAAATCATCCAGGTCGGGGTCAACCTGGTTCTGCGGCTCGTCATAGCGGCCCTTGATTCCCCAGACGTACGCCCAATGGGCCGAAGACGAGTGGTCTGTGCCAAACAAATCGTAAGAGGACGAAATCCACTTGTTGAGGTATTTCTGGATGAGCCAGCCTGGAATCCGCGCCGCCTCGACCATGCGGCGCAGGCCGTCGTTGCCGGTGCCCATGTGGAAGGCTTCTTCGCGCAGCATGTAGGACATGGAGCGCCCCAGGGGCGCGAAGCCCGAATACTTCAGCATCTGCAACTGGAACTTGCCGTCGCGGTCGACGAAGTCGGTGTAAGTGAAGAAGTCCATCCAGTTGTCGACGTCGACGTTGAATGCGCCGAGCAGGCGCTTGTTCTCAAAGGCACGCCGCTCCAGCATCTTCTGTGCTTCAACTTTGCCCGAATATCCGAAGTGATCGATCAGGAGCGCACACATCTGCCAGCCATGGCGCATCTCCTCGATCATGACCCGCGTAATCGCACGCCGGTCCCAGTCGGTTGGCGCGGTCTCGAACAGGTGCCGCTGCTGCTCGACGCTCGCAAATTCCGTGTCGCCCTGGTACACGATCAGGTTCATGAGCGCGTCGCGCATTTGCTGGGTGGGCACCTGGCGGAGGTTTTCCCACTTCTTTCGACCTTTGAATGAACCGAACTGAATTTCCTCGGTCTCGATCTGGCCGTAGAGCGTGTCGAACTTGAAACTGGCAATTTCGTCGCGATTGACGCCAACATCCTTGCGCCATTCTTCGAACAGACCAACCCAGTCGCTAAATGTCCCGATTTTGGCTACTTTTCCCGGCATAGAACCTCTGGTTACGTTGTCATCCTGAGGCGCCTGCCCTCGCCACCGAAGGATCCAGGCGCGCCGCGCGCTTCCTTTATCCCAGGTTCAGCCACACGGTTTTCAATTCCGTGTAATGCGCGATGGCGTGCCGGCCCAACTCACGGCCGAAGCCTGACTGCTTGTACCCCCCGAAGGGCAGCGACGCGTCCATCAAACCGTAGGTATTGATCCAGACCGTGCCGGCCTTGAGTTGCCGTGATACGGCGTGCGCCTTCCTGACGTCCCGGGTCCAAACCGCGGCGGCCAGGCCGTAGGGATTCTGATTGGCCTGCGCGATTACCTGATCAGGATCGTCAAAACTCAGTGTCGCCAGCACCGGCCCGAAGATTTCCTCCTGGGCAATCCTCATCTCGTTGCTGACGCCGGCAAAGATGGTCGGCTCGATGAAGTAACCTTTGCCGCCGTCCACCGACACGCGGTTTCCGCCGCTGACCAGCTTGGCGCCTTCCTGCTTGCCTGCTTCGATATAGCCCAGCACAGTCTGCATCTGTTCCTGGCTGACGATCGCGCCCATGCGCGTTTTGGGGTCGAGGGGATCAGCCGGCTGCATCTTCTTGGCCCGGCCGATGAGTTTCTCGACAAATTCCTCCTGAATCTTGTTCTCCACGAAGAGGCGTGATCCGGCATTACACACTTCGCCTTTGCCGTAAAAGATGCCGTTAATAGCGCCCTTCACGGCACTGTCGATGTCGGAATCCGCAAATACAATGTTGGGCGACTTGCCGCCCAGCTCCAGCGTGACCCGCTTCAGCGTCTCGGCGGCGCCTCTCATGATTTCTTTTCCAACTGAGGTTGAGCCGGTAAAGGCAATCTTGTCGATGCCCGGATGCCGAACCATTGCCTTTCCGGTCTCCGGGCCGCCGGTAACGATGTTCAGCACGCCGGCAGGAACGCCAGCTTCGATCGCCAGCTCACCGAGCCGCAGCGTGGTCAGCGGGGTCTGCTCGGCGGGCTTCAGAACAACCGTGCAGCCGCAGGCCAGCGCCGGACCGAGCTTCCAGGAGGCGAGCAACAGCGGGAAATTCCACGGAATGATCAGCCCCACCACCCCCACCGGCTCGCGCAACGTATAAGTGAACGCCGTCTCAAACGTGTTGACGGTCTCGCCGTGGATCTTGGTTGCCCATCCGGCGTAGTAGCGCAGAACATCGATCACCATGGGCATATCCACGTAGCGCGATTCGAAGATCGGCTTGCCGTTGTCCAGCGTCTCCAGTTCGGCGAGTTCGTCGATATGGTTTTCGATCAGGTCGGCCAACCGCCAGATCAGGCGGCCCCGTTCGCTGGTCGACATCTTGCGCCAGGGTCCGCCCCGATCTTCGAAAGCTTTGCGGGCGGCCCCCACGGCGTGGTCCACGTCCTGCGCACAGGCTTCAACGATCTCGGTCAACACTTCGCCCGTGGCCGGATTGACGGTATCAAACTTCTTCCCGCCGTCAACCCACTGACCAGCAATCAACAGTCGACCTGGCGCAATTCGTACCTTGGTGGCTTGGATCATGTTCTCTTCCCGAGCACCGGCATCTTGCCGGCTGTCGGTGCGGGCGTCTCGCCCGCACCCCTTCCCACGCCATATCCCCGGCCAATCATTTCGCGGTGAACGTAGCTGGCCGCTTTTCCACGTAAGCTGCCAGTCCTTCCTTGGCGTCTTCGCTCTGGAAGAGCAGTTGCTGGTTCTCGCGCTCCACCGCCAGCGCCGACTCCATCGGAATCTCCCAACCTGTCTGCACGGCGCGTTTGATGCGTCCTACGGCCTTGGCAGCTTTGTTAGGCGGACAGAACTGGCGCGCGTACTCCAGAACATTTTCCATGAAGCCTTGGCGCTCGAAGATGTCGTTGACAATCCCCAGTTCCAGCGCCTCTTCGAAGGAAAACGTGTTCCCTGTAACCATCAGTTCGATCGCCTTGCTCTTGCCCACCAGCCGCGACAAGCGCTGAGTTCCTCCCGTGCCGGGAAGCACGCCCAGGTTCACCTCCGGCAGTCCGATCTTCCCCGCCTCTTTCCGTGCCAGGCGGATATCGGCGGCCATGGCGATCTCCAGCCCGCCGCCGACGGTATGCCCGTTAAGGGCAGCAACCACCAGCTTGGGCGTATGTTCGAGTCGCAGCAGAGTTTCGTTAGCATGCAGGCAAAAATAGTACTTGAACGTCGGATCAACGCTGGCCAGCATCTTGATGTTCGCGCCGGCGGAGAAAAACTTGTCGCCAGCTCCGGTGAGCACGATGACGTAAACGCTGTTATCCATGCGCGCCTTCAGGATCGCGTCGTCCAGTTGCCGGTTCATCTCGTAGGTGTAAGTGTTGGCCGGCGGATCATTCATCTCGATGACGGCGACTCCCTCAGCGATGCGGTAGTTGATCAGCGGTTTGGTCGTCTCGCCGGCACTCGGCTGAACTGTGGTTGCCATATTCCAAAAACTCCTTCGCTGAAGAGTTACTGCAATAATTCCAGTGTCATTCCCCGAATAGTCTTGCCCACAAAAACGGCCGACCCCCTCGGCTCGTTATTTCCGTTGGGATGCCGCCCTGCCTTCATTGACAGAGCAAATTCCCTGTAAGAAAGTGTCGCCCATCTGCCTGGCCAGTTCGTCCGCGTCGCCGTCGACCCGTGGGTTGTACCATGTGTAAAGCCAATTCATCATGCCGAAAAGACTGAGCACGGCAACCCGACTCGAGAACTCTAGCCCTCGCGCCCGCTTGTAGTTGTCCATTAATTCCAGACAGATGCGGTAATACTCGCGCTTAAGGGCCGCAATTTCGGCTCCCAGGTTGTTCTTCAAAACGTCATCTTCATGGGAGAGCACGGTCATCGCTTTCTGGTTAGCTAGAAAATATTCCAGGTGATTGAGAATAAAAATGCGAATGCGCTGGTCGGGATCGGATTCATCCTGCAACCGCTCGCGGAGACGTTCCATGATGGTTGTGAAGGTGTGTTTTTGAATCAGGTAGAGCAGCCGTTCTTTGGATTCGAAGTAGTAGTACATCCCCGCCAGCGACATGCCGCTGGCGCGCGACAGGTCACGCATGGAGGCGCCGGCATAGCCTTTTTCGTAGAAAACGTCGGTAGCGTGGGTCAGGATCTTGGCCAGGCGACGGTCAAAGCGCGTCGCCGGAACTCGAGGTCCGCCTCGTCGACTCGCCGGTTTAGCCGGACTAGGAGACGCCATAGGATTATCGAACGTTCGTTCTAAATTATACCGGCCGCATCGGACTTTGTCACCTGTTTTGGGGACGGGTTTTGGGATGGGTTCAATCGAGGGTTCAATGCAGACGACAAAAGCCCCAAACTCCTGTCTCAGGCTTGGCTAAACCGTAGTGTAACTGTCCAGCTACCAATCCAGCACCTGACGCGACGTCAAGGTGACCATAACAGGGTACAGGGCCAGCCCTCACCTGTCCCAGGAATGCGGCCTTTACCCCCTGGGCTGCGGAAAGCGGAATGGGCCCGGCACGATTCGAGCTTTCAACTGGACAACCGAATGCGCTCCCATTACGCCATGGGCGAGCCTGGTCACAATATCCGGAGCCAACCTTAAGCTGCCTGCTGAAGGTACTGGTTAGTTTCGCTTGGTTTCCCGAAAAGGAAAACCGGCTGGCCGAGGGAGGGGAACGCCTTAATTATCAGTTTCGAATGCTGGCCAATAACTGCTCGATTTCCGATTTCAGATCGGCGGTCAAGGGCAAAAGGGGCAGGCGAGGCACGCCGCCATAGTATCCGTTGAAGTCCATCGCGTACTTGACGCCTGGAATGCTCAGCTCGCCGGCCACCCGCTCGGCAGCTTTGACGATCCGTTCCTGCTTCTCGCGCGCCATTGCCAGATCACCTTCTTTCCAGGCCGCATAGATTTCATAGCAGGCAGTGGGCGCCGCATCGGCAAAGGCGAGAATAGCGCCCACGGCGCCGACACCGAGGGCGGGCTCCAGTTTCTGAGCGGCTCCCACCAGCACCTGGAAGCCAACTTCCTTCTGGCGCGTCTTCCGTCCGCTGACCACCGTCACCGCCGATGAGGATGGTTGCGATGCTCCGCCTGAGAGCGCGGCGACCGTCACCAGTTCCCCGCCCGGCGCGTTATCCGTGGCAGCTTTGAGCATGCGCGGAGTGACTGCTTCCAAGGTTTCCGTGACCGTCGCGCTGCGCTTGATGTGGCGCGTCCTTTCGACCATCTTGCGCACCTTCTCCAGGTCGCCGCTGGATTCCTTGATGCCGATGAGGTTGGGGTGTTCAGCCAACTCGATCACGACCTCGGCCGGAATGTCGTAACCTGTTGCCCCCGGAAAGTTGTAAACGATCACCGGCAAGGACGACTGGTCCGCAACCGCGCGATAGAAGGCCAGCATGTTGGCAGGCTTCATCTGGTTCTTGTAGTAATGCGGCGTACGCACCATGGCCACGTCATAGCCCAGGGAGGCAGCATATTCTGTCAGTCGCAGTGTCTCGCACGCTGACTCGATTCCGGTCCCGGCAATCAGAACTTTGTGGGGCGCCGCCGCTTGGCGCGCTGTCTTTAGCACCTCGCGACGCTCGTCGTCGGAGAGCAGGATCGCTTCGCCGGTGGAACCGAGAACCACGATGCCCGCGATCGGCGTTTTGGAATAGCGCTCGACGTTTGCTTCGAGCTTCTTGCCGTAAACTCTGCCGTCCGGGTAGAAAGGCGTGGTGATGGGAGGAAAGATGCCGTGAAGAAGCATGGAGTTAGCCCTCAGTCTGTCAGTTTTCAGCCATCCAGCTTAGCAGGTCTGGCTCAGCGGATGCATTCTTACCCGCAGCTTCGAAAGCGGCGTCCACCTGCGCGGAGCTTGCGCTCCGACAACGTCCCAAGTCTGATTACGCGGTGCTCTTTTGTGCGCTGCGTTCCGCGTGCAGGTGTTGCAAAGCTAAGACGTGGATTTCGCCGCGCTGTAGAGCGGCGATTCCATCGGCGGCGGCGCGTGCCGCGGCCAGCGTCGTAATGGTAGGGATGTGTGCTGTCACGGCCGCGCGACGGATCGCCTTCTCGTCGAAATACGGATCAGGGCCGTGGGGGGTATTGATGATCAGCTGAATGCGCTCGCCCTTGATGAGATCGACCACGTTGGGGCGCCCTTCTTTCACTTTGAAAACGCGATCGCATAGCAGCCCTCCTGTGTCCAGCACATCCGCGGTACCGTGTGTGGCTACCAGCTTAAAGCCAAGGTCGGCGAAGCGTCTGGCTACCTCAGCCACCTGCGGCTTGTCATGGTCGGTGACACTGATGAAGACCGTGCCCTGCGTCGGCAGTTTCTGGCCCGCGCTGATCTGCGCCTTGGCAAACGCCTCGCCAAAGTTGTCAGCAACACCCATCACTTCGCCGGTAGACTTCATTTCCGGCCCCAGCACAGTGTCCACGCCCGGAAACTTGCCCCATGGAAACACCGGCGACTTCACGTAATAGCAGCGGCCAGTATCCAGATCCGCGGCGCGTTCAACCTGTTCCGGCAGGAATTCGCGCAATTTGCGCCCCGTCATCAGTCGCGCCGCAATCTTCGCCATAGACACGCCTGTAGCCTTGGAGACGTAGGGCACGGTGCGGGACGCTCTTGGATTGACTTCCAGCACATACACTTTCCCGGAGTCCGATCCGTTCCTTTGCGTACTACCATTGCTCCGTGGGATGGCGAACTGAATATTCATCAACCCGATAACCTTCAGCGCCCGCGCCAGGCGGAACGTATAGTCGCGCATGCGAGCCAGCAGGTGCTCGGGAATCTCGACCGCCGGCAGGACGCACGAGGAATCGCCGGAGTGGATTCCCGCTTCTTCAATGTGCTGCATGATCCCGCCGATGACGACATCTTCGCCGTCGGAGAGCGCGTCTACATCGACTTCAATCGCGTCTTCGAGAAAGTGATCGATCAGCACGGGGCGATCGTGGGAATATTCAACTGCTTCTCTCATGTAGTGAACGACCGACTCTTCGTCGTAGGCAATCACCATGGCGCGCCCGCCCAGAACGTAGGAGGGACGAACCAGCACGGGGTAGCCGACGCGCTTGGCGCCCTCCACCGCCTCTTCGATGGAGGTGGCGATGGCGCCGGGCGCTTGCGGGATGTCCAGTTCTTCCAGCAATTTTCCGAAGCGTTTGCGGTCTTCCGCGAGGTCGATCGATTCCGGCGAAGTTCCAATGATGTTCACACCCGCGGCTTTCAGCGGCAGAGCCAGATTCAGCGGAGTCTGTCCGCCAAATTGCACAATCAGGCCGACCGGCGCACCCGAGGACGCTTCGTGCTCGTAAACTGCGAATACGTCTTCTAGCGTGAGGGGTTCGAAGTAGAGGCGATCGCTGGTGTCGTAGTCGGTCGAGACGGTTTCGGGATTGCAGTTGATCATCACCGTCTCATAGCCGTCTTCGTGCAGCGCGAAAGAAGCGTGGCAACAACAATAATCGAACTCAATTCCCTGCCCGATGCGATTGGGACCGCTCCCCAAGATGATGACCTTCTTTTTCTTGGTGGGAGATGCTTCGTCTTCTTCTTCGAAAGTGGAATACAGGTAAGGGGTGTAGCTCTCGAACTCCGCCGCGCAGGTGTCCACGCGCTTGTAGACGGGGGTGACGCCATGCTTTTTGCGCAAGTGGCGGATTTTTTCCTGCGCCCCCTTGCTATTGTCCAGCCGCCAAACACCGGCCAGACGTCCGTCCGAGAAGCCGAAGCGCTTGGCCGCGCGCAACACCTCCGCAGGAACCGATTCAAAGGGATGCTTCTCCAGTTCCAGCTGCATATCGTTAATCTCTTTTAGTTGGTAGAGAAACCAGGGATCGATGGACGTCATCTTGGCGAGCTGCTTGACGGTGTGTCCCTGGCGAAGCGCATAGCGAATATAAGCCAGCCGCTCGGGATGGGGCGTAACCAAGCGCTGCGTCAGAATCTTGGGCTCAATCTTTTCTGAGCCCAATTTTCTTCCCGTATCCAGCGCGCGCACGCCCTTGAGCAGCGCCTCTTTGAAGGTGCGCCCGATCGCCATGACTTCGCCCACCGACTTCATCTGCGGCCCCAGGCTTTCCTCGGCCCCGGGGAATTTCTCGAACTGCCACTTGGGAATCTTGACTACGACATAGTCGAGCGTTGGCTCGAAGCAAGCGGGAGTTTTGCGCGTGATGTCGTTGGGAATCTCGTCCAGCGTGTAGCCGACTGCCAGCTTGGCGGCGATTTTGGCGATGGGGAAGCCTGTGGCCTTCGAAGCCAGCGCCGAGGACCGCGACACGCGCGGATTCATCTCGATCACCACCATGCGTCCCGTGCCCGGATTGACCGCGAACTGGATGTTCGATCCTCCCGTCTCCACGCCGATTTCGCGAATCACAGCAATCGCCGCGTCGCGCATGTGCTGATACTCGCGGTCCGTGAGCGTCTGCGCAGGAGCCACCGTGATCGAATCGCCAGTATGCACGCCCATGGGATCGAAGTTCTCAATCGAGCAGATGACGATGACGTTGTCCTTGAGGTCGCGCATCACCTCAAGCTCATATTCTTTCCAGCCTAACACCGACTCTTCGATGAGCACTTCGTGCACCGGAGAAAGATCCAAACCACGCGCCAGAATTTCCAGCAGTTCTTCCCGGTTGTAAGCGATACCACCGCCCGTGCCGCCCAAGGTGAACGAAGGACGAACAATCACCGGGAAGCCGATCTTTCCCGAGAATTCCAGCCCGTCTTTAAGATTGTTGACCAGTGCGGACTTCGGCACATCCAATCCAATCCGCTGCATGGCGTCTTTGAAGAAGAGCCGGTCTTCCGCTTTCTTAATGGCTCCTATTTTCGCACCAATGAGCTGTACGTCGAACTTGTCGAGCACCCCGCCATCGGACAACTCGACAGCCAAATTCAGCGCCGTTTGTCCGCCCACGGTGGGCAGAATGGCAAAGCCTTTCTTGCCCAATATCTCCCGCTCAATCCGGAGAATCTCGGTCAGATACTCGCGTGTAAGCGGCTCGAGGTAAGTGCGGTCGGCAAACTCCGGGTCGGTCATGATGGTCGCCGGGTTCGAGTTCGCCAGTACTACCTCGTAACCTTCGCTCTTCAGCGCCTTGCAGGCCTGGGTGCCGGAGTAATCAAACTCGGCCGACTGCCCGATCACAATCGGCCCCGAGCCGATAATCAGGATTTTCGAAATGTCCGTGCGTTTAGGCATGCGAGAAAGTTTTCAGTTGCCTGTTTTCAGTTGCGTTGTTTGGAGCGGGCGCGGCTTCCGCCGCGCCGCCCGAGGTTGGGCGATTGGGCTTTAGCCCCGGTGCGGCCTCATCCAGGTCGAAGCCGGGATGCGCCGACGCATACGAATATGGCTCGGGGACTTCGCTGAGATGCTTCCTTACCGGGTTCTGAGGGATGTAGAGAATCGGCCGGGCGCAGTCCTTGGCAGCGCGAATACGATGATCCCGAAATCCCTTCTGCCCAATCTCTAGGCTTGATCCAAGTTCCCTCTTGCCACGGTAGGCAAAGCCGTGCTTGACGAACTCGACTGCTTTTTCCCGGCTGGCCCTAAAAGTTATAAGCGCGTCAACATGATCCGGCAAGCAACGCCAAGTCTCGCTCATGACCATTTGGGTCTGGCGGTAATTCGTGAGATGTTCCCGTTTCGGTCTCATATCGTGACCTCATGGGCTAAAGCCCGCTTCCTCTTCTCGGCGTTCGGCGCGCCTGAAGGCGCGCCCTTTCCAGGCCTGGCATCAATTCTTACGGTCGCCATGAGGGGCCTCACTTCTTGCACTCCTCCATCATCTTCACGAAATCCTTGAACAGGTAATGCGAATCGTGCGGACCGGGCGAGGCTTCCGGGTGGTACTGCACGCTGAATAGCGGCAGGTTCCGGTGGCGCAAGCCTTCCAGGGTCGAATCATTCAAATCCATGTGCGTCAGCTCGACTTCGCTTTGCGGCAGCGAGTCGGGATCTACCGCAAAGTTGTGGTTGTGCGCCGTGATCTCAATTTTCCCGGTCTGCAGTTGCTTTACGGGATGATTGCCGCCATGGTGTCCGAACTTCAGCTTGTAGGTTCTGCCGCCCAGGGCGATTCCCATGAGCTGATGTCCCAGACAGATACCGAAAATAGGCTGTCGTCCCATTAACCGGCGAATGTTATCCACCGCATAGGTGCAAGGCTCAGGATCGCCCGGGCCATTCGACAGGAACACGCCATCCGGCTTCAAAGCCAGCACGTCTTCGGCTTTAGTCTCAGCCGGAACGACTGTGACCTTGCAACCTTCGCCCCGCAGCTTGCGCAAGATGTTTTGCTTGATGCCATAGTCATACGCCACAACCTGAAAGCGAGCCGGTTCATCCTTCACGCCCACCACTTCCACCGGCTCGTGGGAGCGTTCGCCGGTTTCCCAGACGTACGGCCGCTTGGTGCTGACCACCTTCGCCAGATCGGTGCCGTCCATCTTGGGAATGGAGCGGGCCTTGGTGACCAGCTTCTCCGCGTCGCTTTCAAGGGTGGAGATCACACCTCGCATGACGCCGTGGTCGCGCAGGTGCCGCACCAGCGCGCGGGTGTCGATGTCACCGAGCACCGGCAGCTTGAATTGCTCCATATACTCCTCGGCGACCTGCTGTGAGCGCCAGTTCGAGCTCACTTTCGAGAACTCGCGCACGATCAGCCCCTCGATATACGGGCGCGTAGCCTCGTTGTCTTCAGCGTTGGTGCCGTAATTGCCGATTTCCGGGTTGGTGAGAACTACAATTTGGCCGCAGTAGGAAGGGTCGGTGAAGATTTCCTGGTAGCCAGTAATGGAAGTATTAAAAACGACTTCGCCGTAACACTCGCCCTTGGCGCCGTAGCCTTTGCCGCGGAAGACGCGCCCGTCTTCCAGCGCAAGGATAGCCTGCATTCCTGCTCCTGGGAGTGGTTTTTTTAGATTTTAGCAGGGATGCGGCAGAAGACAATCGTGAATTTCTGGGACTCGTGAATTTCTGGGAACAGGTGTCAGGTCTCAGGTCTCAGGTAGAGACGTGGCTTGCTGCGTCTCTGGCCGCGGAGTCAGAATTGCTGGGAGCTGATGCCTGAAAACCTGGTTCACCTCAACCGTCCCAGCTTATCCATAGGCCAATAGCCAAAAACGGCCTTGCCGTAGATGTAGTTCTCCCTGACTGGACCAAAGTCGCGGCTGTCGTTGGACA
>QIAU01000294.1 GCA_003225055.1 Acidobacteriota bacterium | reverse complement strand
GTCTTTTGTTTACATGGAGCGGTGATCCTCCATTTCACGGTGGGCGGGTCGAGTTCATTGCCCAAGGCACGAGCGTGGCCTACATAAACATCCCTATATCCGCAGAAGAGTCAAAAAAGATTTGGGCTGACAATTGGGGATTGGCCCGATTTTCTCCAACCATTCGGATGCGCCGCGAACCAGAAGCTGGCAATGAAAACCAAGATGCAAGTTCACCAGAGGGAATGTCACCAAAGGATTGGAAAATCACAACTCCG
This sequence comes from Acidobacteriota bacterium, assembly GCA_003225055.1. GTDB lineage: Bacteria > Acidobacteriota > Terriglobia > Terriglobales > Acidobacteriaceae > Gp1-AA122. The sequence goes on along the minus strand of QIAU01000294.1, from coordinate 2,867 downwards.
GCCGAGCTAATAAACGAAGCGCAGTTTCAATACAGGTTCGCCCACGGCATCTATGCAGATTATGCAACTTTGCTTCATTCGGGACAGTTGATGAAGACCCGAGAAGGTGGGTTCACCGTCATGCCCATGAACCTACAATCAGAAGACGATCCGCTTCCGGGATACTTGCTCCGTTTGCTGGTCTCACCAGATGGTAGTTCTTATCGATTGTCGATCCACGAGAAAGCGTCCACAGATTGCGGTTCCGGTTTTTTCAGCGACGAAACGGGCACGGTCTGAACCAGTTCCTGATAAGTCTTAGTGCTGTATCGGAAGCGCCAGATCATCCCAAAGTCACGCTCATCACATTTCCGAATCATGATCTCTATCGCCCCATCGAGAACCTGTAATGATCGGTTCAGCAGCGATTAGATTGAGAATGTGACAATAAAGTGGGGTTCGAGAGGTGTCCCAATATTGTAAATTCTTGCTTTGCGCAAGCGGGCCAGCTTCGCCTTTGGCGCGCATTCTCACTGGTCGAACCAGTGGCTTACCTACAAACCTGAGTTATATACGGGACATAACACTAGCTGCGGAGGGTCGCAAGCATTCGACACGCGAAGCTCCACGCGTTTATGGCCAACTCCCGACGAATCCACCGGCGCCTCCAAATTTCATAGAGATGTTTTGCGTGCTTCCCGGCACTCTTTGAAGTCCGATGTCCCTTTACAGCGCCCGAACTTTTTATTTCTAGGCCTTCTGCTCGTTGAGAAACGCCAGGGTGTGGGTGACACACTCGTCCGCATTAGCCGCGGCGATGTGGTACGCATCGCTGCGGATCACGACGAGTCTCGAATTCGGAATTTGCATCTGGTAGGCACGCGTTTTTTCGACCGAATTCATTTTGCTGCGATCTGCCGTTATCACCAACGCAGGAGCAAAGATGCGCTGCAGGACCCCCTCCTTGGCAAGATCGAAGTTAGAGAGCGCCTTGTTGAGCCCTTTTACTCCCTCTCGGTCTGACTTGCTGAAGAGCGTGTTCCAATACGCAATCATCTCCTTCGACGCGTTCGAACCCAGCCGATCCCGCTGTGGAATTGGCGAGGGATCGGCGATGGCCAGCGGCGACGCCGGCGCGCCAAATCGCATCGCAACAGCTCCACCCGTTTTCGCCCCAATGATATGCGCCGAGTCCACGCCCGCTTTGTCCATTACTTGCGCAACGAACGTTGCGAGATTGACGAGCGAATATTCGAAGCCGCGTGGAATGTTGGAATGGCCAAGTCCGGGCAGGTCCGGCCTGACGAGGCGATACTCTTGCCCCATGCGCGGCACCCACGCATACCACTCGACGCTGGATTCGTCGTTGCCATGGATGAGGACCACCGGCTCCGGCTTCCACCAGGGTTCGCCCAGCCAGTCTTCTCTATAGAAAAAATCTTCCTTATAGTCGTCTTTTACGGCCCTGAGGGGCAGGCTCTGAGCGTGCAGCATTTCTGACGTGAGTTGGCCAGCCAGAGCTGAGAACCCAGCTGCAGCCAATACATTTCGACGCGAAATTGTTCGAGTCATTTTGGACCACCTTTCGTTACTTCCCTGTCGTTAAGTTTGCCGGAGTAGAGACGAACCAAAGACGGATGTTCAACCAGCAAATACATGAGGACACTCCCTGGCGCAAGCCATAAACAGTGATGGTGCCATAGTTCAGGTTGGTCACGGGCGATGGCTGCTGCCATTGCCAACGATGGGTGCCGTCCCGAATCGCTGCCAAACGTTGAATGGCTGCCGCCGCAGTGATAAGTGCCTTCCTCCAGGGTCGGGCGCCCACAGATCGTTGGTCGGCCAGAGCGATAGGAGCCAAGACGGCGCGATTGCCGCAGGTTGCCCTAGCAGCGATAGGTGCCATCCCGGAGGGATGCGTGCCAGAGTCAATCTGATCCGGCAAGGTTTGAGCATGGCGCCGAGCGAGGTGGGCGTGAAATAACAGTATTTTCCATCCTCTCGGGAACGGTTGCCGTCTCTGAGAACGGCTGTGTTAACAGAGCGCGGTTAACGCCAGTTTGGTAAATCTATGCAATATTGCACCTATTTCGCTGCCTGAAATCAAGGGCCTAAACAGCCGAAACCGACTTTCGCTTCCACGAGATGTTTGGACGGAGGAACGAATTATGGATGTCTCTAGCAACACAGAAATTAAGGACGCGGGGCTGCTTAAGGCGTCTGCTCGGCTTTGTTTTTTTTCGTAACGGGCTTTTTGTTTGTGACAGGTTTTGCAGCTCAAACCGAACGGGGTGTCGTAGAGATCACCGGCTTTTCTGGTGCGATGTTTAGCAAGCTGGGGCCATCGGCGCAGGCGTTCAACTTCACAAACAACACATCCTCATTTTCACATCCTGGCACGGTACACAGTCTGTTCGGCGGAGAAGTTGCCGTTTCGCTGCTCGAATGGCTCTGGCTATACGGGGATTCGTCATACATCGGTTTGGGTCATGTTACCGCGACCGCGGGAAACAACAGTGCAACCGCCAGGAGTTCGCTGTTCAGTTTTCACGGCGCTCGCTTCCAATTTTTGGGACAATCCAGAATAAATCCATATGTAACCTTGGCGGCTGGCCAATTCCGCTCACGCGGAAGCGCATCCGCGACTTGTGCTGTTAATGGCTTACGCAGGAACGTGGCGGGCGCAGTCGCGGAGTTGACAGGCGGAGAGTACGAACCTTTGCGGGCAAACGGGCCTTTGACACACAAATGGACGCGCTCGCAGGCGACGATCTCAACAGATACCTGCTCAGCTTTCAACCCACGAGCCCCAAACCAGGCCCTCATTCGATCCGCGCCCCATTGCGTAATCCTGAATGCTCCTGCATCGTGACAGCCCGGAACATGTA
>QIAU01000001.1 GCA_003225055.1 Acidobacteriota bacterium | reverse complement strand
TCGTCTTCTCCGGATGTAGCTCCAACCGACATTCCTGCATCCGCAACGCGATGGCCGCCCGTACTTCCTGAGCCTGCATCTCTGTTCTGCAATGCACGATGAGGTCATCGGCATATCTCTCGAACGGCAGGTGCGGATATTTCCGCCGCATCCACAAATCGAAAGCGTAGTGCAGAAACAGATTCGCCAGCAGGGGACTTACCACGCCCCGTACACAAAAGGTAATGTTGGCCGTCGGGCGACTGCGAGCTGTCGTTTTGAAGCGGACCCGAAGGAATCGGAATGCTGTGACAAATGGTGATGGTATCTTCCCCCACCAGAACGTCTTTAACCAAGAGACGTACGATTCTCTGGCGCTCAGTGACACTAAGCGTTTCAGCGGCGCTGCGCAAGCGGGCAAGGAATGCTGTAAGGGTCTCTGCGAGGCGCAGGAATGCAGCTCGATCGTTGGTCTGGTCGGCGATCGCCTGGAGCTCAGCACGGAGTGCCTGTTGGCGCTGACGTAACACAGGCATGCGCTCGCGCAACTGCTCGATCGACAAGAGTCCTTCTTGATAGGCGTTGAGGAGTCGTTCGATACCTTTGCCAACATGGGTCGACTCCCGCTGCAGACTCTGCTCACGTTTTCTGGTTGGGTCGGACGAGCGGGCTGCTGCCAGCCGACGATCAAGTTCCTGCTGTATCAGGGCCGGCTCTTCCAGCAGTCGGATCACTTCGGCCCAGACGATCTGATCCAGGAGCTCTTGTCGGACGAAGCGGCCGTTGTCGCAAACCGGGCCGCCGAGTTTCCGCCAGCCATCAGAGCCAATGCACTTGTAGTAGTGAATCTTGCGGGCGCTGGTTTGCGTCGAGGTGCGGGAGAAGGCGTAGCCACACCTCGCACAGCTGACCAGCCCCTGCACCACACTGGGCGCAATCGTGCGGCGGCGCGATCGTATTTTGTTCTCGTGGAGAAGCTCCTGGGCACGCGCGAAGCTCTCTTCGGTTACCAGGGCTGGCACGGGGATCTCGATCCACTCTTCCCGCGGGCGTTCATGACCAGCAGTCGTGCTGGGCCTAGTCACACCCCGCCGACGCTGAGGGCGCATAACGCGCGTCCGTGCAGAGATTCGGGTCTTGCCGAAGCAGGCCATGCCACGGTAAGCAGAATTACGCAGCACCCCCCAGACCGTCGAGCGTTCCCAGCGAGCACTGCGCTTGCGAGTCGCTATGCCTTCGGCGTTGAGCCGTCGGGTGATCTCGCCGATGCTGAGTCCGTCCACGGTATACATGTCATACACGCGCTGCACGATACGGGCTTCGGCTTCATCGATGATGTAAGCGGCCGGCGCCTCGTCGGTCTTGCGGACATAACGATAGCCATACGGAGCGCCGCTCATCACGCTGATCTCGCCCGACTGTGCGCGGTGCCGCTTGCCGCGGCGAGATCGCTCCAGGATCTGTGCGCGCTCATATTCTGCGATCATGCCCTGAAACTGCACCAGGAGTTGATCCTCCGCGCTGTCGCCTTGCGGCGACTTCACAAACAGCGTCTCGACTCCGTGGCGGGCGAACTCTTCGATCAGCAGAATCTGGTACGCGTACTTCCGGCTCAAGCGGTCGGGAGAATACCCTAGCACAACCTGAATCTGCCCTTCGGCGGCGAGGTCCCGCACGCGCTCCAAGCCCGGCCGCTCCAGCGTCGCTCCGCTATAGCCTTCATCTTCGCAGACCCACTCTCCTGGTACTTCCAGATCGTGACTCTTTGCGAATTCGATCAGCGACGCCGTCTGGCTCGCGATGGTGTTCTCCTCGCGCTGCTGCTCGGACGAGACCCGTGCGTAAATCGCCGTCATCCTCATTATCGAACTCCTTTATGCGCACCCCGACGGGGCGCTCGCGACAGGGCACCAGAATATCGTAGGCCTGCGCGAGCTTCGGCTCGAGCAGGCGATCAAACGAATAGGAAACGTGGATTTGAAATCGCTCCGGTCACGATTGCTCCAATGGTCAATCCGCTCCTTCTCGCGTACTTCCGGAGAAGTTCCACCGTACGTGGCGGAAGCTTCAACGTGATCGGCACGGTGGCCTCGGGAACCTCGACGGGTCGGTCCAGCTGGGAGGCTTGCTGCAGGTAGCGGTATGCTTGACGCCCTGACAAATCGAACTCGCGTGACAACCGCTGTACTGCTTCGGGAAGCGCAACTCGACGCTGGAGCAGACCACGAGCGGCGTTCAGCAGCTGAGCCTTTTCCGCTTTGGTCGAGCGCGTCATGTGCCATAAATGTATTACTTCTTAAGGCGAAGATCAAGCAAAGGGTACCTGGTTCGCCATCCCGTAACTGTCCGTTCGAACTGGAAATTACCTTTTGTGTACGGGGCGTGGCACTTCCGCCCTGGGGCGTTCCTTCCTCCACTCGTAGCTTCTTCCCATCCTCCAGCACGCCCGCGTTCAGCCATTTCTGGATGAGTCGCACGACGCGACGGTCCCTGATCCGATGTTGGACAAACTTGACAAGCCATTCGTGCGAAATCCGGTCGAAAAAGCTCGCAATGTCCAGATCCAACACCCAGTTCACCTTCTTCGTCAGTATTCCCGCATAGAGCGCATCCAGCGCATTATGCTGGCTTCGCCCCGGCCGGAACCCGTACGAAAAGCCTAGAAAGTCGGTTTCGTAGATAGCGTTCAGTACCTCGACCGTGGCCCTTTGGACAATTTTGTCCTCCAGCGCCGTTACTCCGAGCGGCCTTTGCCGCCCGTCCGTCTTTAGTATGTACGTTCTCCGCACCGGCTTTGCTCGGTACGCCCCTCGCTGCAGTCTATGGGAGAGATCCTGGAGATTCCCCTCGAGGTTCTCTCCGTAGTGCCGCCACGTCTCGCCGTCCACACCCGCCGCGGCTTCCTTCTTCAATTTGAAGTAGGCTGCGTGGAGCATTTCCGGATCGTAGATGTAGTGGAAGAGCGCAGTGAACCGCAGATTCTTGTCCTTCTTTGCTGCTTGCCGTACCCGCTCCAGCGCATTGGGCGCGTCGCTCCGGCCCTGTGTCCGGGACGCGTTTTGCTGGGGCGAGTTCCCCTTGGCCAGTCCCCTTCCCTCCATCCCCTCCGCCATAGGTTGCCCTACTTTGTTCGGGAACTTCTCTGGTATTACGGGACTGTGTGACTTCCCATGTCCGTTCATCATCGGATTATGTCCTTAGACTTCCCGCTTGCGTCTCACAGCGACTTCTGCCCTGAGAGGACACGGGATCTCCCGGTTCTCGTGCGAAGTGTTTCCGTACGTGCCCTGGGGTCTCAGACCTCGCAGGATCCTGGTGCACCTTGCGATGACGGTGCACCCGGTGTTGCCTTCCGCATTTATGCAGAGCGTCGGCATCCCGAAGCGAAAAAAATCTTTCGCGGCTCAATACCCAGCCCATACGTACCCCTGTCAACGCTTCGACGCCGCCCTTACGGGAGACTCCGCATGACTCGGGGCCGGTGCAGATCGCTAGTCCTTCACCGTCTGACTCTTTCATTCAGTACACTCCGCCGATTTATTCCCGGCGCACGCATAGAATTTTATGCACTATTCAACCTGCCAAGGTGGTGGCGAGCACCGGCGAGAAATCTGCCGCAATATCACGAAGTCGATCCATCAGGCGGTGAAACAGTCCTTTCTCGTTCGCGCAGCACTCGTTGCAGCTGCAAGAGTTGCTGCGCCACGTTCAGATTCAGCGACGCCAGAAACCGCCAGAACGTGCTCTGCCCCGGCAACTCACTCACTTTCAGAATCCCAGTGAGCATGGGGTCTTGGGCCACGAAGCGAATATGATTGAGCCGGGGAAACCCCACGTAGAGGGCCAATACCATCCCCAGCACGAATTGGTAGATGGTCATGGCGCGCGGGATTCGGCTCACCCGCAGTATCTCCTCGACTAATTTTGGAAAGCCCAGTTTCTCCAGCATCGTGGCCACCGGAAACAGGCCCCCATAGGGCGTCAGATTCTTGCCCTCGAAGTTGTAGCTCGTGGAAGAGCTGATTTTATGAGGCTCCGGACGTAGATCACGCGAGGCTTGTGAGACGGGCTTTTTGCGACTATCCTGGCACTTGAGTGTAACCATTTGGGTGACCTCTGGAAATGGGCTCGCGAAGCGGTGAACTTCGCGGCCTCTCTGTTCTACAACAGCATTTCCGTGGATGTGGCGTCGAGGCTGGGACTACCAGCAGCTGAAGAAGTTCGGTTCGCACGCGGGGTAGCTCGACGAACCCAATGGTGTGAAGTTGATCACCGACTTTTTGATTGGGCGCCCCGCTCCCTTTAACGAGGGAGTCTGAATCGGTTAATCATGGCCGAAGTTGTGACCGAATAGATGGTTGGGTCGGACCGAGTTTCCGGCTCGAATGATTACGAGCGAGCCTTTGGTCGAGGCAATCGTGGCAAAGTTTCGAGAAGAGCGATAAGTTTTGTTTGTGCGGTTCTGTTTCCTGCGGCCTGGCGTTCACCAGGCTTGGGAGAGAAACCTAGCAAAAGTCAAAAACAAAAAACCTTCAGCCAGGGAACGAAGCTCCACTGAACTTCGTTTCGCTTCGTTCCTCTCTCCATTATGTTGGGTTGAGAGGGCTGTCAAGGGTCGAGATGAACGCCCAAAAACGGGCGCCCTTGACAGCCCCTCTCAACCCAGAGGAAAAGCGTGAAATTCACGACGGGTCCAGATATAACGGAGTTGAAGAATCCTGGGTTCACAAGCCGAGGCACTTCGGTGCGAGATACTTCGGCTGAGTTTAGAGTTCGCTTGCTAGAACCTTACCCCCAATCTCGACAAACACTGATTACAAGGCCTTCGCCACTTCGACTGCGGTTTCGAGTTGTGTATCTCGTCCTTCTCTCAAGGCGTCTCGCGAGAGTTCAATGCAAAACCGGGGAACGACCCCGTTGTTTTCGAGCATCCTCCCTCGCCACGTCAGATACCCGGCAACTGGTAAACCAAGGATGTAACCGTGCCCCACCTTGAATGCACTGCCACTCAGTAGACGGCCGGGTGTTTTCGATCCCACGATGGTTGCCAGGTCGTTTTCCTCGGCGAACGCTGAGACCATCTCTCCCGCGCTCGCGGTGTGCTCGTTAACCAGCAGCACAACTCGACCGTGGAAGCGACGCTCGCCCAAGCCTTCGGTGACCACGAGGATAGATTTCTCCACGAATGCGTATCGCGCTGCTAGCCACAGAAGAGTTGCCTTGCTAGAAGGAATCCGTCCAAAGCGGGTCAAATCCTCGCGCCGATAGCCGCGCTCTCGACGTTTCCGTGTGAGGCTGTAGCCCACTTCGAGTTTTCCGGGTGTCAAATAGCTCATCAGGCGTAGCCCGCCGATTCCTCCGCCAGTGTTGCCACGCAGATCCACGATGAGTCGAGTGCATCCGTCGAGTGCTGCGATACCGCGGTCAATTTCTTTCGCTACGTCGATTCCCACAACACCTGGAAACATCGCAACTTTCAGCAAGCCAATTTCGTCACTGAGTCTCCCAGTGTTAACGGACAGCGGTGCTGTGACCGGGTGCTTTTGAGACTTGGGCACCGGCAACTGAACGTTGACCTTCTGTTGTCCGCCGTGAAGCTTTTCAATGAGCAGATTCGCAGATTCGCCGATCGAGAACATCAGGTCGTTTGGCGGCCGAATTTCCCGTCCACCACCACATTCGAGCAGCAGATCGCCAGGCCGTATGCCCGCTGTATACGCGGGACCACCTTGGTGTACGTCTTGGAACATCCAGCGTTCGGTTCCATTCACGTCAACTCGCTGCAGAGTCGCATTTACTGCATGGCGCGCCGGTATGTTCCGCATACCGGCATGTCGAAAGCCGGTGTGACTGGTCTTAAGCTCTGCCACTAACTTGTGGACTTCCTTTTCGAAGACTTCGTGGGAGGCACACGCTAGGATCTGGCTCCTTCGGCCGTGAACCAGTTCGCTCCAGTCCACTCCATTGAGCCCGGGATTGAAGTGCTTAGCCTTCACCAACCGGCAGACCTTGTCGAAAATCTTGGTGCGCTCGTTGAGGCTTAGGGTCATTGTCATTGGCGTCTAATTTGAATCGGTGCGAAGGTCTCTCCAACACTGATGAAAGCGGCCCAATAGTATGGACTCTCTTGGTCACCGAATCTGGAGAGCAAGTCTAATTTCGCGTTCCGGAGGGCCGAACTTGTCGGTTCACCCTCGGCCAGGCGCTCGTAAAAGTCCTCCATGAGCGCCATTGTGGACGCATCGTCAACGTTCCAAAGGCTAGCGACGACCGATTTCGAGCCCGCTACCAGAAACGCCTCGACCAGATTGCTAACGCCCTCCTGCCCCTGCAACTTACCGATGCCGCTATCGCAGGCAGAAAGCGTTGTCAGCTCCGCATTCAGCCGTAATCTTATGATTTCACGAATTTGCAGCAATCCATCATCACCAGATTTCGGGTCCGGCCCGAGTACGAGAGCCGATCGTTCCGGATATTGCTTATCCGCGAATGCATGAACAGCTAAATGCAAGATACGAAATTGATTAAGGGGTTCCTTTTTGAACGCGGTCTCGGTGGCATCCTTGCCTAACAAGAGGACGGCATCTGCTCCTACGAGTTTCCCGATTTCTTGCACCTCTTCCCGTGTCTGAGGCAGATCGTGAAGCGCGATTCCGGATAGATCCGCGATGCTCCGCTCGATTCTTCCTCGGATTGTGGTTGCTGGAGGTAGCTTCCGGCCCGCGTCTCCCTGATTGTCGTATGCGACATCACCAACCGCCAGCAGCGGGCGAGTCGCTGGCGGCAGCTGTTTGGCGCGACGAAGCATGTCGAAAATTGTGGCTGAAGGTGTATAGCTGATGACGCGTGATTTCAACACTAATCGGCCCCGATCATCTCGGAGCGACTCAAACGGGAGCACGTTCAACATGCCATCTGGTGCGACGAGCAGTCGCGTGGCCGTTGCGGCTTCTGGCACCGGGTTAACAAGATATTCCCAGAGCCGCTTTGATCGTTCGATCCCATCTCCTCTTGCGCGGATCTCAGCGACGTACTCCTGAATTAGCGACTCAATTCTCTTACGGCCAGTCGGCAATGTTTGTATATGTGCGCCGTTACGCGACACTGAAATGCAAAAGGAGTTCGGGTCATCAAGAACGTATTCAAGAAGTACCTCGTTCGTATCTAGGTCTTCCTGTACTTTTCTCAGCGGCGACGGTTGGACCGGTAAGCGCTCATCAAGAGCATCTCCTTTCGTCCATGACAAGCCAAGCCTCCGCTCGAATTCGATGAGCTTGTCGAGCACTTGTTGACGTTCACTACCGTCGTTGGCCTGCATCAGTCGAAGCTGCAAACTCGCGATGTTGCTCTCAAGTGCTGCGGTTTGCTCCGACTCCGGTGCCTGAATCGCTTTTCGACCCTCGAGTGCCCATGCGAGCGTCCGTCCGCGAACACGTTCAAGGACCTTGAAAGCACCGGGGATGTCTCCAGCTTTGTTGAGGAGTTCAAAATGGTGCAGATATGTTTCGCTCATCGAGGCAGCAATCAAACTATTCCAATACGGCTCAGCGGCGCCTATTAGCATGCCGTCAATCACCTCTTCTGCTTGAGTGTAGAGAATACCGGCTTCTCGTAAATAGCCACGACGCGCCTTCAAGTCTGCGAGAATCGTCAAATTCCGCGGTACATAATAGCGGTCACCTACTCGTTGGCTAGCGGCTAAGCCCTGGGTAGCCCTCACCTCTGCCGTCGCGACGTCGCCGGCGTCTCGATACAGCTTAGCCAGTTCAAACATCGCGTCCGCTTCCATTCGGAAGAACTGCACTCGTGTCGCAAATTGTCCGGCCTCCTCCAAATAGGCAATCGCTCCTTGCACGTCTCCAGTATCGGCAGTTAGCCTCCCCAGGAGAATCAAGAGCTGCGCCTCGTGACCTTTCTTTTGTTGTGATCGGGCTCTTGTCAGGGCGTCGCTGAGCAGGATACGCGCCTCCTCTCGCTTACCCAGAGCAACTAGGGCTTGAGCTTTCCCTTCGTACGCCATGAATGGTAGCCCGGAGTCCTTCTCGCCGTCGGCGAGCCTGATAGCTCTTTCGAAGAATATGAGAGCCTCGGCATGACGATTCACTTCTTCGAAGCCATTGCCAATCAGTTCGAGAAACCTGATCTGACCACCGGTATCACCGGTAGTCATGGTTGATAACAGGGCACCTCCGAGAAGTCGTGCTGCGCGGCCTGGATTTCCTTCGAGAAATGCGATGAGCCCCAGCTCACCCGACGCTCTGGTGAACCACCCGCTCTCGCCCAAATCCTTTGCCACGTCCTGTACCTCGAGCCAGTCCCGCTTGGCCGCCCGATAATCGATCTCGATGTCGGTGTAGCCCTTTGCAATCAGGCACCAGAGCCGCAAGCCCTTATCTCGCTCCACGACGGGGTCATGTAGTTGTGCTTCGAGAAAACGCGAAAGCTCGACGAACG
>QIAU01000206.1 GCA_003225055.1 Acidobacteriota bacterium | reverse complement strand
GTCCACAGAAGGTAAGTAGCTGCTTCACTATTCCTCGCTTTTCAGTATCTTCTCTTGCATCGCCAAGAAATGTTCGTATTTCAGCAGGACAGCCAGCGGCTTATCGTTGTCCTGAATGACCAGCGTTTTATCTAGTTCCCGCAGTTGAGTAACGTTCAGCGCCCGCAAGCGGCTGATTCCTACGTGCTGCACGCTCGGATCAAGGTACGGAATCGATACTTGGCGCCGCATCCGTGGCCAGGTCTGTTTCACCATTCAGGTGATTTTGTGCAGCTTTCCAAGGGGGGTATGTCAGGAGCTCTGAACTTAGACTTGGAAATTGGTGTTGGAAGCAAGTGAGCCCGGAAGCTGTCGCGAACCCCAAATGCGAATAGGGAGAGCAGTAAGCAACTAGCCATTGCCAGCCGTTTCGCCGGTGGACGCGAAACGGCACCACTAGCAAAAGGGCCGCCCGCGTGATTTCGCAGATTGTTATGATGATGATGCGATTAGCGCGTTGACTGTTCGATTTCCGAAATCCAATCGGGGCGCTTCAGCACCTCACGAGGTTTGGGCCCGTCGGCGGCGCCTACGATGCCATCTTGCTCCATCAGATCGATAAGGTGGGCAGCGCGGCCGTAGCCGATCCTCAGCCGCCGTTGCAGCAGGGAAGTGGAGGCCTTGCCAAACTCCACAACCAGCCGCACTGCGTCTTCGTACAGCGGGTCGTGCTCGCCATCTTCGCTCGTGTCGCCCGGCTCTCCCGGTTCAGCCACTTCGCGCTCTTCTTTGGGAGCTTCGAGGAACTGTTCTTGATACTCGGCAGTACCCTGTGAGCGCCAAAATTCGACCACCGCCGCAATTTCCTTTTCTGTAACGAAGGGTGCGTGCAGGCGGTGTACGCGGGCCGAGCCCGAAGGCAAATAAAGCATGTCGCCGCGGCCCAGCAGAGCTTCGGCGCCGTTGGCATCCAGAATGGTCCGGGAATCCACCTTAGTGGCAACGCGGAACGACACGCGGGCCGGGAAATTGGCTTTGATCAAGCCAGTGATGACGTCTACCGAAGGCCGCTGCGTTGCTAAGACCAAATGGATTCCCACCGCCCGTGCCATTTGCGCCAGGCGCGTAATCGATTCTTCTACGTTGTTCTGATCGAGCATCATCAGGTCGGCTAATTCGTCAATGATGATGACGATGTAGGGCAGTGGCCGCTCATCAGGATTCTCCTCAAACAAGCTGGGCGTTCGATCGCCCTCGAACAGCCGGTTGTACTGATCGATATTTCGCACGCCTTTGCTGGCCAGCAGCTTCAGCCGTCTCTCCATCTCGCGGACTGCGTTGCGCAGCACGTTGGCGGCTACCTTGGGCTCGGTGATGATGGGCGTATAGAGATGAGGCACGCCTTCATAAACGCCTAGTTCCAACCGCTTGGGGTCAACCAGAACCAGCCGTACCTGGTCCGGCGTGGCCTTGTACAGGATCGACATAATCATGGCGTTGATGGCCACGCTCTTGCCGGTACCGGTAGAACCTGCAATCAGCAGGTGCGGCATGCCGGCAAGGTCCGCGACCACAATGCGGCCATTGATGTCTTTGCCCATGGACAGCGTGAGCTTGGACTTAGAGCCCATGAATTCATGGGCCTCGATGTTCTCCCGCAGCCAGATGAGCTCGCGTTCGCGGTTCGGCACCTGAATCCCAACCGTTGACTTGCCAACCATGCGCTCGATGAGAATGCTTTCGGCGCGCAGGCCCAGGCAGAGATCGTCGGTGAGATTGGTTATGCGGCTGTATTTAATGCCGGCTTCCGGCTTGAACTCGAAGGTGGTAACCACCGGCCCAGGATTGATTTGAGTAACCTGCCCGCGAACATCGAACTCGGCGCACTTCTCCGTCAGAACCTTGGCCACCAGCTTCAGTTCGTCTTCATCGATGGTGCGCTGCTCGTCGGGACGATGCAACAGGCTGCTCGGCGGCAACTTGTAGCCGCCGGCAATTTTTGGCATCGTCGTCTTGGGCTTTTGCGTGCTGTCGGCGCGCTCGGTGACTTCGGGGCTCATTGTCTCATCCGGCGCCCTCGGGGCGGAGGCCTCTCGAACTGCGCCGCGTTCCGCCGCCACTTTTTCGATCCCTGATCTGACCGGCGGTGGAGGAGAGGGCGGATCCGGTAGCATCCTGGCGGGCACCAGTTGAGTCGTGACCATCGGCCGCGCGGCACGCTTCTTGTCCAGTTCCTTCTGCGCCCGCTTGCGGCCACGCATTTCCTTCCAGTCCTTGTACCGTTCCCAGAGTGCGATCGTGAAAGCAAATCGGGTGGGCAACCAGAATTCGAGCGCAGAGAACGAAAAGGCGGTGGAGAGATAGAGGGCAACCGCCAGAATCGTTACACAGACAATGTAGGCGCCCGTCGGGTTGAGATAGCGAATCAGGACATCGCCTACGACGCGGCCCAGCAACCCCTCGATGGGGATCAGGTTCATCCAGTGCAGGTGTCCGGGGAGCAGGGCCACGAGCGCAGGGACAAAGATCAGGAGCCAAATGGCGCCCACACATTTGGCCAATGGATACTGCACCTGGCGCGAGCGGAACCAGCGAATGCCCAGCACAGCTACCAGGCCCGGCAGCAGGAAGGCGCCGATTCCCAAAAATTGCAACAGGACATCCGATGTGATTGCGCCGACGATCCCAATCCAGTTGCGCGCGGCGCGCGTGTCGGTCAGCACCGAGGCGCTGTTCAGCGACGGGTCGAGTGGCGAATAGGAAACCACGGCGAGGAACAGGAGGAGCGCAAGGACACAAACCACGAACCCGATCAGCTCATTCAGCCGTCGGTTGCCGGTGGGGAGAAAAATCCTGGAGAGCAGGCTCATGTTGGGGTAAATCCCGCACCCGGCGCCGGAGGGACATTCCGCGGTGCCGCAACCAGGCCAGAGCCCAATAATTATGCCAAGAAGAAGGTAGGGCTACAATCGGGATTTCGCCGACGGTATCGAGTTGGTTCAGAGGAAACCGGCGGCACGAGACGCCGGCCGTTATAAACAAAGGACTTATGTGTCGGGAGTGTCAGCAAGTGCAGTCGAGCGACCTTAAGGGTTGTCCAGGGCCAGTCACCACCCCTTTGCCCAAGCCAGGACGACAAGGCCGGCAAGAATCCGGTAAAGGGCGAACGGCGTGAATCCCCGGCGGCGCACCCAGCCCATGAACCAGGCCACTGAGCCGTAGGCCACGACGAAAGAGACCACAAAACCAACGGCCAGGATTGCCCATCCGTGCGCGTCAATCTGGGACACGCCTAGGGGATTTGCGCCCTTACTGCGGAGCGACTTCAGCAGGTCGTAACCGGTGGCCACAACCATGGTTGGGATGGACAGGAAGAACGAAAATTCCAGGGCGGAGGCGCGGGACATTCCGGCCAGCTGACCGGCCGCAATCGTGGACATCGATCGCGAGGTGCCGGGGAAAACCGCAGACAGAATCTGGCAGGCGCCGATCCAGATGGCTTGGCCCAGCGACATGCTTTCCATTCTCCAGATGCATATTGGCGTTCCCGGCGCTTGCGGCCCTACAGCTTCCCACCGGGCCTTCATGGCGTCGACGATCCACATCACGACGCCACCGATCAGGAGCGAACTGCCCATGATGAGGAGGCTCTCCAGGTGCTTGCCGATGACCTTCGTCAAAAGGAATACCGGGATGGCCGTGACCACGAAGGCCACCATGGTTAAGCCAAGCGGATGTGTGAGGGCATTTCGGTCCCGGTTCTCACCTTTCGGAAAAGTCGAGAGGAATTTCCTGATGCGAGACCAAAAATAGACCGGCAGGCAAAGAATGGCGCCTAACTGAATGACGATGGTGTACATCTTCCAGTAGCCGTCTGCCAGGTTGATGTTGAACAGGGCCTCGGCAATACGCAGATGGGCGGTGGAGCTGACGGGTAGAAATTCGGTGAGGCCTTCCGTGATGCCGAGTACCACAGACAGCAGATAGTCGTTCAATCTTCCTCCGCGTGAAGTTAGGTGTGGGGACCTGGCTTCGCCCCGTTCCGGGCGGATCGAAGCCCCGCCTCCCGACGGTTCACTCCACCAGATTCCCGTAGGTGGGAATGTTCTGCTGGATCAAGTAAATCAGGCGCTGTGCGCGGGCCCCCCAATCGGTCTGCTGCGCGTATTGGCTGACCACCTTCTGGGCCAAGGCCAGGGCCCGGTTCTTCGCTTCTTCCGACTTCTTGGCTTGTTCTTCCGTCTTATAGATCTCGATCAGTGCGGAGCGGCGCCAGGCAGCATCATACAAGGCTTGCGCGGAGAGCGGCGAATTCGGGCGGTCGGTGGCGTACTTTTCATAGATCTCCGCTTCTTTGTCCGGGCACTTGGACGACCCCTGCCAGTCACCACACATTTTGTTGTCGAGCAGGCTGAAGGCGGCCAGGTCGGCCCAGCGGGAGCCGGGAAATTTCTTGATGACTAGCTTCATCCATTCTTCATTCATGCCTTCGCGCAAATAAGATTCTTTGGTCCTGGCCGAAGGCCGCGACATGACATCTTCCTTCTCCAGTTGCCAGCGGATGTCGGCGGCGCGATACAGAGACGGAGCGGCCAGGGGCGAGTTGGGAAAGTCATCGTAGACCCGGCGATAGAGCCGCATGGCATCCTGGGCAGCGCCCCGACGGCCGTGTCGACGGCTAGCCTGATCCTCCGAGTCGGCGGCCTCGCCGTACAGGACCTTGTCCCCCTCGGGAGTCGAGGGGCGTACCACACCTTTGTCTTGAACCCAGCCGGTCACAGTTTTCTGCGCATTCTCGTCATCTTCGACGAAAGCCGCATCCGGCGTGCGGGAGGGGCCGAGCAGGGCTTCCACGTGAATCCAGTTGCGCGTCGTCTCCAGGATGATGAGTTCGCGGCCTCGTTCGGCATTGGCGAGTTTTGCCGAACTAGTGTCGGGGCTTAGATAGACGACTGCCTCGCGGACCAGTGCCGCACGCTCGGCCGCCCAGGCGGTGGAACCGAGCACGATCGCCAGCATTAGGTTGCCGAGCCAGCGATAAGACTTCATAACCGCCATCCTCCTGATTTGTTCAAACCGTGCTTGGGTGCGCTCCAGCCTTAAGCTCGTCCAGTGTCTCCGGGGCGATGTTCCCCCCACTGATTATGGCGACATGAATCTTGCTGCCGGGCAGTTGCGCGCGATGGAACAGGAAGGCCGCTACCGAGACGGCGCCGCTGGCTTCGGCTGTGGTCTTCGGATCTCGGGCAAGGCGGCGCATGGCTTCCGAGATTTCATCCTCGCTCACGGTTACGATATCGTCCACGTACTGACGAATGTGTTCGAAATTGATTTCGCCGATGCTCTGGGTGCGCAATCCATCGGCTCGCGTGCGCGAGACCTGGTCGGCAGGGAATTGGACGATTTTGCCGGAGCGCAAACTGGCTTGCGCATCGGCGGCCAGCTCCGGTTCCGCGCCCATGACCTTGACCGACGGTTGGCGGAGCTTAAGGGCGGCCGCAACCCCGCTGATCATGCCGCCCCCTCCCACCGGCACGATCACGGTTTCAACTTCAGGAAGATCTTCGAGAATCTCAAGTCCTATGGTGCCCTGGCCGGCAATGATTTTCTCGTCGTTGTAAGGCGGCACGATGACGTAGCCGTGCTGGGCGGCGAGTTCCTCGGCTTGGGCCTGGCGTTCGTCGCTGCCCGGGCCGACGAGCACGATTTCTGCGCCCATGGAACGAGTTGCCTCGCGCTTGTTTTCCGGCGCATTGCCCGGCATGACCACCACTGCCTTCACACCCAGGGCGCGGGCTGCATAGGCAACGCCCTGAGCATGGTTCCCGCTCGAGTAGGTAATGACGCCTCGCTGCGCTTCCTCCTCCGACAGAGAAACAATTTTGTTGTAGGCGCCGCGCAGTTTGAAGGCGCCAATAGGCTGGAGATTTTCGGTTTTCAAGTAGAGGCGTCGGTGATCGCGCACGCCATCGAGTTCATGAATGCGCGATTCGACCAGCGGAGTGCGCACAGCTACGCCCCGCAGCCGGGATTGGGCTTCCTGGATGTCTCTTAGGGATACGATTGGGCTATCTCCTGGGCGGCTTGTCCGTGCCGCTGGCGGCCCTATTGCGGCCCCGATAAAAGCCTTCCCCGTTAGGCGCTTTGCGATTCCGAGCGTTTCTGGTTAAGGGTTTTCAATTAAGGTACTCCTGGGGACCCGATTGCCTCTTAGATTTCCAAAATGACCGGCATGATCAGCGGCCGGCGTTGCGTCTGCTTCGAAATATAGCGCTTTAAATCGGCGCGGATTTTTTCCTTGATCACGCCGTAATCGGCCTTTTCTTCATCGCTGGACAGGTCCAGAGTCTGCATGACCGTTTGTCGGGCGCCGTCCATAAAGCCGTCCTCTCCCGCCGCGAAGCCGCGAGTCACGATCTCGGGACTGGTCTCTACCCGCCCGGTCAGCTTGTTGATAGCGATGATGGGCAGAACAATGCCGTCTTCGCTCAGGTGGCGGCGGTCCTTGATGATCAAATCTTCTACCACGTCAGCGCGTGATCCCGAATCGATGCACACCCGGCCGACGTTCACGCGTCCGACTTTGCGAGCGCCTAGTTCGTCGAATTCCAGGACGTCGCCGCTTTCGATCAACATCACGCAGCCTACGGAGCCGGGCATGGAGGCCGCCACTTCGGCGTGCAGCTTCAGTTGCCGGTACTCGCCATGAATGGGGATGAAATACCGCGGTTTGACCAGGTTCATGATGAGCTTGAGTTCTTCCTGGCTGGCGTGCCCGCTCACATGCACGGGCGGGGACGAGCCGTCTTCATAAATGACGTGCGCCTCGCGGCGGCACAGGTGATCGATCATCCGGTAGATGGTTTTCTCGTTGCCGGGAATGATGCGCGACGACAGCACAACCGTGTCGCCTTTCTCGATTTTCGCGTGCTTGTGGTTGTCAACCGCGGCGCGAGACAGCGCGGACATGGGCTCGCCCTGCGTGCCGCTGATCAGCACGCACACCTTCTCGGGGGCGAAGTTCTTCATTTCTCCAGGATGAATCAGCAGGCCGTTGGGGATTTCCACGTACCCAAG
Source organism: Acidobacteriota bacterium (assembly GCA_003225055.1). GTDB lineage: Bacteria > Acidobacteriota > Terriglobia > Terriglobales > Acidobacteriaceae > Gp1-AA122. The sequence goes on along the minus strand of QIAU01000206.1, from coordinate 14,925 downwards.
ATCTTCTGCGATCTCGGCGGAAGTAGCCATCGAACGGCCAATGAAAGCGACCTTACGGCCGTGCTCACGAGCGAGATCGACGGCCAGCTTAATGCGGTGAATAGAGGACGAAAAACAGGAGATAAAAAGACGACGCGGCGTGCGGGCAAAAACTTCGTCGAACTTGCGACGTACCGCGCGCTCACTGGGCGTATAGCCTTTGCGCTCGACATTGGTCGAGTCCTGAAATAAGGCGAGGACGCCTTCCTTTCCGTATTCGGCGAACGCGTGCAGGTCAAACAGACGCGTGTCGGTGGGCGTCGGGTCAACCTTGAAGTCCCCGGTATGGATGATTACGCCGATCGGGGTGTAAATGGCCAGGGCCACGCAATCCACCAGACTGTGTGTCACCTGAATAGGGTGAATCGTGAACGGCCCGATGCGAAAACGGTCTCCGGGGCGAATTTCCCGGAGGTCTACCTTGTCCAGCAGTTCGTGCTCTTCGAGTTTGTCCTCCACATAGGCGAGGGTGAATTCTGTTCCCCAGACCGGCACTTTCAGTTCAGACAAGATCCAGGGAAGCGCGCCAATGTGGTCTTCATGGCCATGGGTGAGCACGATGGCGCGAACCCGCTGCCGATTTTCCACGAGATAGGAGATTTCCGGGACAACGATGTCGACCCCGAGCAACTCGGACTCAGGAAACATCAGGCCGGCGTCGATGACGATGATGTCGTCACCCCAGCGCATGGCCATGCAGTTCATTCCGAACTCGCCCAGCCCGCCCAGAGGCACGATTTCGAGCTTGCCAGTTGGCATGGGGAATAATTGATGCTAGCACAGGAGCAGCTAGTACCCAGTACCCAGTAGCGGGTACCTAGTTGGCTTCGGGTTCGATTCTGAGGTAAGGTCAGTTTATGGCGGAGGACGAGAAGGGGTCCTGGTTGGCACGGCGTGCGGAAGGGGCGCTCAAACGGGGTTTCACGCGTGCCTACGATACGGTCAAAGTCGATCCCCGAAAGTATCTGTTACAGCTGCAAGCCGCACACGGGCTACCGATCAGTGGCTTTAAGGGAGTGTTCTCTTTAGAGCTCGGCGCGTTGGACCATGTTGCCACCGATACCATTCGCGGGGCGATGAAAATTGCCGCCGTCGAAGGCGCCGGTTTGGGTATTGCCGGCCTGATTACAGTCATTCCCGACCTCAGTATCCTGGCGGCAATCACGCTGCGCACCGTCCAGAAGCTCAGCTTGCTGTATGGGTTCGAGTACAACACGGATGAGGAGGTGGGGGAGCTTTGGATAGCGGCGGCGAGCGCGGCCGGCGTGGACATCAGCCGGGAACTGCTGGAAAAAGAGGTGGTCAACCGCTTTGTGCCGCGCGTGATTCAGCGCATAGCCGCGCAGGCCAGCGGGGAGGTGGTGGAAAAATGGGCAGGACGGCTGATTCCCTTCGCCAGTTCGGTGATTGGCGCCGGTCTCAATTATTATTTCGTGCGCACTTGGGGCCAGCGGGCTCAATCGCATTTTCGGGAAAAACATCTTGCCGTGCGCCGGCAGCTTTCCGCAGCCCAGGCTTCCCTGACCGTGGATAACCCTCCTCGGCTGTCATCTTGAGCCGCCCCGAAGGAATCTATGCATTGGTTCTGCTAAATACAGCATCTAAGAAACGTTATGAACCGGTTCGGTCATTTCCCGTGCTCGGCGGTTTTGTTTGATCTGGACGGCGTGCTTGTCGATTCTACCCGTGCCGTTGAACGCCAATGGCGGAGGTGGGCGGAGGAAGTCAAAATTCCTCTCCACAAAGTGCTGGAGATTGCCCACGGCCGGCGCACGATTGAGGTCGTCGAACTCCTGGCACCCCATCTCGATGCCGAGGCCGAGGTGCGAAAAATTGAAGAGAAAGAAGCAGCGGACTCCGACGGCGTGAAAGTTATGCCGGGAGCGGCTGCCTTGCTGGCGGCTATTCCCAGCGGCCGATGGTGCGTCGTGACTTCGGGCACAAAACATCTTGCCGCTTCACGGCTGCAGGGTGCCCGGCTGCCGGTTCCGAAAATTCTGATCGCGGCCGACGATGTCAAGGAAGGCAAACCCCATCCCGAGCCTTACTTGAAGGGCGCCCAAGGGCTGGGCGCGAATCCGGCTGAGTGCCTGGTTATCGAAGATGCGCCTCAGGGAATTCAATCGGCCCGCGCCGCGGGCATGAAAGTGATCGGACTGGCCAGCACCTATTCGGCCTCCCAACTGGCGGAAGCAGATGCGGTTGTGAAACAACTGGAGCAGTTGGCCGTCCGCAATGGGGGGTCGGGCAAACTGGAAGTCAGCGTGAAGTGACCGTGCGGCGCATGCCCGGGGGCGCCCGATTTCTAGCGCAGGAAATCTTCCAATTCAATTCTGCGGTCCGTTTTCTCATCCCGATATTTCACGATTACCGGCGTGTAGAGCGACAGGTTCCAGTCCGCGGCTTTGCCTTTTGAGACGGCGCGTGCACCCGGAACGACCACTGCGTTCTCCGGCACCTCGAGTGGCGCTTCGGCAGTGGCGCGATAGATTTCGTCGCGGACGGTGTCGTAGAGCGGCGTCGAACGGGTGAGAATGGTTCCCGCTCCCAGGACGGCTCGTGCTCGGACCAACGTGCCTTCGTAAATGCCGCAGTTTCCGCCCACCAGGACATCGTCTTCGATCACCACGGGGAGAGCGTTAATCGGTTCCAGCACTCCTCCCACCTGCGCTCCGGCGCTCAAGTGAACACGCTTGCCGACCTGTGCACAAGAGCCGACCAGGGCGTGGGAATCGATCATCGTCCCTTCGTCAACGTAGGCACCAACATTGATGAACATGGGAGGCATGCAGACGACCGAGGGAGCAACGTAGGCGCCCAGGCGAACGGAAGAGCCGCCGGGGACCAGACGGACGCGGTCTCGGACAGCGAAGCGGCGCGCCGGGAAGGTATCCTTGTCGATGAACGAGAGACCGTGACCATCGCTCATTTCGCTAAGTTCACCCAGGCGGAAGCCGAGCAGGATGCCTTGTTTCACCCAGGCATTCACGGTCCAACGCCGGCCGGACTTTTCCGCGGCGCGTATTTTGCCCTGGGTCAGAGCGTCGCGGAATTGGAGAAAAATTTTGCGCGCTTCAGGATCACGGCCGATTTCGCTCAGCGCGGAGAGACGCTCGATGGAGGCTTCGAGGGATGGCATGAAATGGTCGCTGGCAGATGGTTGATTGTCGATTCCCGCCGAGCTCTGTTTTTCCATCGAAAATCAGAAATCCACAATCCCGAATCCTATATGCACTTGCATTCGCTCCGAATCAAGACGCCCGCCATGGTTTGGGAGGCACTACGCGCCTCGGCGAGTGTAGCGTAGGGACCGTGCCAGCGGGCGTGGTTGGCATCGTGTCCCGAGGGCCGTCCCCTGCCGCTGTTGCACTGGCCGCAAGAGGCTCGATGTAAGACGGCTTTATGAGGCCCGGCATGCCAGTTTTCGTAAATGTAGAATTCGACAGCTTCGGCCGCAGGAGCCACCGGCTTGCTGATTACGCCCACCTCGGTCGCGATTCTCTGCAGGCGTGATCGCGTGTCCCGCTTCATGGGTAGGAGCGGCAGCCGATAAACTTCCTGCATTTTCCCCATCATCGCCAGCACGGCTTTCACCGGCAGTGGGTTCGATTCGATAAAGTTGGCCTGCATCAGCGGAAAATACTTGCGATGAAGCCGGCGGGCTGTTTCCCAGTCATTATTGAGCGCGGCCTGTGTCATCTCCGTCATCTCGCGCGGGATTTCATTGGCAGCTACGGAGATGATGCCCACACCGCCCACAGCGACCACCGGCAACGTCACAGCATCGTCGCCGGAGAAGACCAGGAAGGTCTCAGGAACGGCATGGCAAACTTCAGCGATCTGCGACATGTTGCCACTCGCTTCTTTCACGCCCATGATGTTAGGCACTTCCGCGAGCCGCGCCAGGGTCGCCGGCTCGATGTTGGCGCCGGTGCGTCCGGGAACGTTGTAAAGGATGAGCGGCTTGCTTACCGCCTCGGCGATCGATTTGAAGTGACGATATTGCCCTTCCTGGGTGGGCTTGTTGTAGTAGGGGGAAGCGGTCAGAATTGCGTCCACGCCCGGATGGGCTGCTACTTCCTTTACTTTCTCAACGGCATCGCGGGTGGAATTGGAAGTCGCGCCGGCGACGATGGGCAAGCGGCCCGCCGCACTTTCAATCGTTACATCAATAACGCGAAGCCACTCGTCATGCGAGAGCGTCGGCGTCTCGCCGGTAGTGCCGCAGGGAACCAGAAAATCGATGCCTGACTCCACCTGCCATGCCACCAAGGCCCGTAAAGCTTCTTCGTCGACCGAACTGTCGGCCTTAAAAGGAGTGACGAGCGCGGTTCCACACCCTCTTAATTTCATAAGTACAGAGGATAGTCCGGACGGCGGTATTTTACACAACCAAGCGGGAGCTTGGAGCCTAGTGCGGCTGACGGCTCTGACCCCAACAGCTGAGGTTTAGCGAGAGATCCTTCGCTCGGCTCAGAGTTTGTGACTTTTTTGATTTAAGCGATTCCGTCCGGCAGGTAAGCGGCTTGTTTTCAGCATCACTTGGCGCGAGAAAACCAAAAAGTCACAAACTTGAGGGGATGAAAAGTCCGATTACAGCTGACGCCAGACGTCTTTGAAATCGTAGAAGCCCTGCTTGCCGGCAAGCCATTCGGCGGCCCGGACGGCTCCTTCGGCAAAACCGCGGCGGGATTTGGCGTCGTGGCAGAGGTAAATATTATCGTTAGGAGAGTCGTAGACGAGTTGGTGCATGCCGACCACGTCGCCTTCCCGGAAGGAAGTGATTTCCAGTTCTGACCCACTGGCTTGTTGTACCTCCCTCCGGATGGCAACTGCGGTGCCGGAAGGCGCGTCCTTCTTGTGAACGTGGTGACGCTCGAAGATCTGCCCATAGTAGCCGTGCTCGAGCGCGGCCGCGGAAGTTCGGGCTATATCAAAAAACAGGTTCACGCCAATTGAGAAATTTGCACCAAACAGTAAGCCGGTCCGGCTGTTTTCTACCAACTGCCGGGCGTGGGCTAGTTCGCCGTACCATCCGGTGGTCCCGACGACCATATTCTTCGCTGCGTGTACCGAGGCCGAGATGTTCTCCAAGACCGCGTGCGGGGTGGTGAAGTCAATCACGAGATCGATGTGGCGGAGGTTGTCTGCCGTGAGGGCCGATCCGTGAGGATTATCGGCCGCGCGCAGAACGCGAACTTCGTGCCTACGCTGGCGTGCTACTTCGGCGACCAGGGAGCCGGTTTTGCCATGGCCAAGGAGGAGGAGGATCATAGAAAAAACTAATGTACCGCCGAATACGCCGGGAAGACCCCTGTATGAAAACATATATGCAGCGCGACTACAGAACAAGCGGGAGACTCCTCGTACTTGCCCCAAAAGAAAACCGGGCTGGTAGCCCGGTTATCTATGCGTCGAGGTGAGATGCGGTTACATTTCACGCGGCGCAAGCTGACGCCGAAAGGTGCACCCGATCTCGGTTAGGACCGGTCCGGATCCCGGATGTGCGACCTCCTCGCGTCAGCCCTTCAAATCCACGAGGGGCGAGGAAACAGACGGTTCTGCCCCAGCAAAATCAGTGCCAAGCTGACCGCCTGTGACATTCCTTTCGCTATGGTTGCTAAGTCATTGGAAGAATGATGGTTGAAGGATACGGTGAAATGCTGAACGCGAGCCGGGAATCCGCTTTCCCAAGATATGATCAAAGTTTTGCACAAGTTGGAGAGTCGACTGACGCTTGGGCACGAGCGGTCTACAGTTCGCGGCGGCCTTCCATAGCCTTGAGCATGGTGATTTCGTCGGCGTACTCGATGTCGCTGCCGACTGGGATACCCATGGCGATACGCGTCACCTTCAGGCCGGGACGCTTGAGTTGTCCGGAAAGGTAGACTGCCGTAGCTTCGCCATCGACCGTCGGGTTGGTAGCGAGGATGATCTCATCGACTTGCCCGGACTCGACCCGGCGCAGCAGGTTGGAAATCCGCAACTCCTCCGGCCCTACCCCGCGCAGAGGTGAAATCGATCCGTGCAGAACGTGGTAGGCGCCATGGAAATGCCGCGTTTTCTCGATGGCCGCAATGTTTGTCGGTTCCTCGACGACGCACACCAGACGCTGGTTGCGCGTAGTGCTGCTGCAATAGATGCAGGGATCGACGTCGGTGATGTTGTTGCAGACCGAGCACAGGCGGAGCTTGGCCTTAACGTCGCGCACAGCATCAGCCAGCGCTTCGGCGTCGGCATCCGTGGAGCGCAGGATGTGGAAGGCCAAGCGCTGGGCGCTCTTGCTGCCAATCCCGGGCAGTTTTTTTAGTTCGTCAATAAGCCGGGTCATCGGCTCGGCGAAGCGGGACATAGAATTTTCGCATTGGCGGATTTACGGATTGACGCATCTGTGAGCTCGTGAAATTCGACAAGTCGCAAATTCGTCAATTCGGAAATCTTCACAATCCCGGGATTCCCATGCCGCCTAGCATTCCGCCGACGGTGGACTGCACGGCTTCATCGGCTTTTCGCGCGGCCTCGTTGATCGCGGCGGTAAGGAGGTCCTCGAGCATCTCGACATCGCCGGACTTGACCGCCTCGGGATCGATCTTGACGCTCAAAAGCTGCTTGCGGCCGTCCATTTTCACGGTGACTGTGCCGCCGCCAGAGGACGCCTCGACCACCGTCTCCTGCATCTTCTTCTGGAGCACGTCGTATTGCTTGCGTGCCTGCGAAATCATGTCCTGCAGATTGAAGCCACCCATGAAGACCTCTGAAGCTGTCAAGTTCCAAGGTTACAAGGTTTCAAAGTGGGAAAGCGCTGATGGCAAATGGAGGCCTGTCTTTGAAACTTTGAAATCTTTCTACCTCTTCTCCCGATAGTCAATAATGGTCCTGATTTCGGCTCCGAATTTCTCTTTCATGCGGCGCACAATCGGGTCCTGTTCGGCGCGGCCGCGTCCGGTGCCGTTTGGCATCTCACGCGGTGGAGGCGCCTGCCGGGTTCCGCCGGAAACTACTTTGAGTTTGATTGGCCTTCCTAGCGCCCCAGTCGCGGCCGAGGTGGCTATGCGCCGTGCATCAGCACCCAATGACATATCAATTACGGTTGCCGGTTCGGCAACCTTGATCACGAGCTCATTGCCTTCCACTTTCCATTCGCCGGCTGCGAGCATGGAGACCAGCACGCGGTGATCGGCCAGGGCGTTGAGCACGGCGCTCGGGAGGTCGGGAGCTTCGCCGGGAGCAGCGGAGTTTCGGATCTGCTCTCTTACCGGAGCGGCTGCCGGCGCAGCCGCACCCATGACTACCCCCGGCATCGACTGCCGACCAACCGCCGGAGTGCTGTCGGCGGATGATTCCTGCTTGGGGCTGCCTTTGCGCGCCGAGTCGGCAGCAAAAGGGGAGACTTGACCGGGACGGGCGGTAGATTCTCGAGCGCTGCGCCCCCTGTCGCTGATAGGACGAGCGGGGGACGGAGTGGGTGAACCTCTGGGAGCCGCTGCCGGCTGCGCTCCTGCTTCACTCAGCAGTTGCTCGATCGGGAGCAGGCGCTGCGCGTGGACCATCTTCAACAATCCCAGTTCCAGATGGAAGCGCTGCTCCGGCTTGTAGCCGAGTTCGCTATGTGCGCGCAGCATGATTTGGAGATGGCGGGTCAAATCCTCCTCACCGAATAGCTCTGCAACGCGTGCGACGCGGGTGCGCTCGTCGGCGGAAATCTGCAAGAGCGGCGACTCGCTGCCCGCAACCTTGGCTACTACTGCATTGCGGAGAAAGCGGACCACCTGGCGCGCAAAATGGGTCGGGTTATGGCCTTCCCTGAGGAGGTTGTCGACCAGGCGGAGTACGTCCTCACTGGAACCGCGCGAGACCGCTTGCATGACTTCTTCGAGCACGCCTGAGGGCGCGGCTCCCACCAATTGGCGAACCGACTCTGCGGTGAGACGACCCTCGCAAGAGGCGATTGCCTGGTCCAGGATCGAGAGCGCATCGCGCATGGAGCCATCGCCGGCTTCGGCGAGCAACGCCAGCGCATCATCATCGGCCGCAATGTTCTCCCTTCCGGCAAGCTGCTTGAGCTGCCGCAGGATCTGCTCAAATCGTACCGCTCGGAAGCTGAAATGCTGGCAGCGCGAGCGGATGGTTTGCGGGATGTCCTCCGGCTGCGTCGTCGCCAGCATGAACACGACATGACCGGGAGGCTCCTCGAGCGTCTTCAGCAGAGCATTAAATGCGGCGTCGGTAATCTGATGGGCTTCGTCTAGGATGTAGATCTTGGAGCGGTCGCGGGCAGGCCGGTAACGAGCCGCCTCGCGCAACTCGCGGATCTCGTCAATACCGCGATTGGTGGCCGCGTCGATCTCAATCACGTCTACCGAGTTTCCGGCGCGAATCTCCGTACAGGATTCGCATACTCCGCAGGGCTCGGGAACGGGATGATCTGTGGAGCGGCAGTTGAGGGACATGGCTAGGATCCGGGCTACGGTGGTTTTGCCTATCCCTCTGTGCCCGCTGAAGATGTAGCCGTGCGCCGTTCTGCCCTGCTGGATGGCATTCTTTAAGGTCTGAGTGACGTGTTCCTGCCCGATGACCTCGGAGAACTTCTGGGGCCGGTACTTGCGGGCGAGAACCTGGTAGCTCATGGGAGACGAAACCTGATTATACGTGATGCTCGGAGGGCTGCCCGGAAGTGGCCCGTCCGGGGCGGCTTCTATGTGGCTTTTATGTGCTTTTATGTGCTTGCGGGATAACGCCAACCGGGTTACCTTGTAAGCGCCCGGGGGCCGGGCAAGGAGGGTTTTCCGTGCAACTCAGACTTAGTACCCGAACCGTCGACGGAGTGATGGTCATGGACTGCGAAGGCCGCGTCGTGTTTGGCGAAGAATCGGCCAGCTTGCGCGATAACGTGAAGAACCTGATCTCGCAGAACAACCACATTGTGCTCAACCTGGGCGGGGTGAATTACATCGATAGCGGCGGGCTGGGAACGCTGGTAGCCCTGTATACGACAGCGCGTAACGGCGGGGGCGCAATCAAGCTGGCGGCTCTTACGCAGCGTGTGGGCGATTTGCTTCAGGTCACCAAGCTGCTCACGGTGTTTGAGGTATTCGACACCGTAGAGGAAGCAGTAATGTCGTTCCGCCGAGGTGTAGCCGCCTAGAATTTTCCCGAGGGCGGGCGCGAGTTCTTGGTCTCGCGCCCAACGATCTGTTCCCCCCAAAGCGAGTTCACTCGTCCGGAACTGCATGCTGCTCCTCGAACGCGGCCTCCAGCCCGGCCCGGTGGACGGGAGTGCGCGCCGGCGAACCTTCCGGCGCGGCGCGGAGGTACTGAGCGGGCCAGGCAGCCGGATGGCCCAGTTCGCGGGCGGCTCGCAGAGGCCAATACGGATCGCGCAGAAATTGGCGCGCCATGATGACGACATCGGCCTGTCCGCTTTGGACGATGTGATCGGCCTCGAGCGGCGTTGTGATCATTCCCACTGCGCCGGTCAAAATCCCGGCTTCCCGACGAATTCGCTCGGCGAAGGGTGTCTGATAAAGGGGGCACACAGGAATTTTCGCGTGCGGCACGTTCCCGCCCGATGAGCAATCGATTAGGTCCACACCGAGCGGCTTTAACTGGCGAGCGAGTTCAATGGATTGCTCGATGTCCCACCCGCCCTCTACCCAGTCAGTAGCCGAGATGCGCACGAACAAAGGAGCCCTCGCCGGCCAGACCGAGCGTACGGCCGAGACAATCTCGCGCAGGATACGCGTGCGGTTCTCGAATGAGCCGCCGTAGTGGTCTTCTCGGCGGTTGCTAAGCGGGGAGAGGAATTCGTGGATGAGATATCCGTGGGCGGCGTGAATCTCGATGACAGGAAACCCGGCCTGGCCAGCCCGACGAGTTGCCTCGGCGAAAGCGTCTACCACCTGCCGGATAGCCTCACGAGTGAGCGCCTGGGGCAGGGGATATTGCTCGGCAAATCTTATTGCGCTCGGAGCCACAACTTTCCTCCAGCCACCGTCACTTTCGGAAATCGTCCCCTGGCCTTCCCATGGCCGGCGAGTACTGGCCTTGCGGCCCGCGTGCGCCAGTTGCATTCCGGCTACGCTGCCTTGATGGTGAATAAAGCGCGCAATGCGGGCCAAGTTTTCGATGTGATCGTCGCTCCAGATTCCCAGGTCCTGCGGGCTGATGCGCGCTTCTGGCAGCACGGCGCTGGCTTCGGTGAATACCAGACCGGCGCCGCCCACGGCTCGACTGGCGAGGTGAACGAAATGCCAATCGTTGGCGAAGCCATCGGTGCTGGAATACTGACACATCGGGGAAACTACGATTCTGTTGGACAACACCAGATCGCGAAGGGGAAGCGGATCAAAAAGGTGAGCCATACGTCCTAACCTACCTCAGTACTATTTTTAGCAGATTCAGAGTCGTGAGGCGGCGGATCTCGGCCCTACGGAAAGGGGGATGGGGAGTTGCTGGTCCAGCTGGGCGGGTCAGAGATCCGCGCCCGGTACGGTTGTCTTACTTCGCGATTGTGATTTCCTTTAGCGTGGCTTGCCTAAGCTGGCGGTTGACGGCCGCGAGGTCGCGCTCCTTTAGGCGCTTCCAGGCGGCCCGTTGCTGCTCGAGTGCAGCTTCGACTTGGTTGACCATGTCGAGTTGCTGGCTGGTCGCCGCGGCATCGGCGCCGTCAAGCGCCCCCAGCAACTGATTCAAAGCTTCATTGAGGCGCACGAGACTTCTCCCGGCAGCGTCTTTCAGGAAGACTGAGCCATATCCCCCGGAAGCGCCTTCCAGTTCGGCAGCCTTGCTGTCAAGAGCCAGGATGGAATCGGAGAGCGGCTTCTTCCGATTGCCCTCGAGCCGCTTCAACTGAGCTCTCAGGCTGCGCACCTCCTCGACAGCCGCGTGGTCCTGACGCATGGCTTCAACAATCCTGATTTCGGTTGCAAACTGCTGACGGAGGCCATCGGGTGGAGTCTTCACCCGCGGGTCCATCCTGATGGTCAGGGGCTGCGTGTAGCTTTTTCCGGCAACTGTGAGTTTCGCGTTGTAGTGACCTGGGAGAACGGCGGGACCCAGGGGGTAACGCGGGGTGTCGTGGTAAATCGCCGAGATGGGATACTCATGCTCCAGCGAATCGGGCGGGGGATAGCGCAGATCCCAGACGAAACGGTGCATGCCCGGCTCGGCCAAAGGAATTTGGGGAAGCCTAATCCAGTAGGTGGGTACCGGCAGTTCTTTTGGGTCTACCGGTTCTGGTTTGTCGGTACTGGCAAAGCGGCGAACCAGTCCCCCGGCTTCATCGGAAATCTCCAGGGTGACCGGCCCGTTCGCTTTCACCGTGTAGTCGAGCATGGCGCCGTCTGGCGGATTCTGGCCGGCCGGCTCTTCCGGTGGAAGCGGTGTATCGGTATTGTTGTTGCGGCGCATGCGGTAGGTCACCTGCGGCGCAAAAAGGTGTGCATCGGCGTCGGCTACCTGTGCGTTTAGCTGGCGCAGCGGCGTGATGTTGTCCAGAATCCAGAAGGAGCGTCCATGCGTGCCGATGACGACGTCGTCCTGGTGAATGACTAAATCACGGATGGATGTCGCCGGTAAGTTGAGCTCGAGGGTTTGCCACTGATCGCCGTCGTCAAATGAGACGTACACGCTGCGTTCAGTGCCGGCGAACAGCAACCCTTTTCTCTCCGGATCCTCGCGCACGGTGTTGACGGGTTCATTTTCCGGCAATCCAGTAACGATCTTCTGCCAGGTTTTACCGCCATCGTGGGTGCGATAGATGTAGGGGTGCAGGTCGTCGAGTCGAAAACGATTCACCGCGGCATAGACCGTAGCCGTATCGAAATAGGAGGCGTCCATCTGGGCCAGCTTGCTCCACGGCGTCAATTCCGGCGGCGTGACGTTCTGCCAGTTGCTGCCTCCGTCGCGGGTTACCTGGATCAGGCCATCGTCGGTGCCGATCCAAATCAGGTTGGCGTCCTTGGGCGAGGGAGCAATCGAATAGATCACGCCACGATGTTTGCCTTTGGCCGGGTCGGATTCGACGAAGACGCCCAAATTAGGCGGAACGCCGGGATCTTCGCGGGTCAGGTCGGGACTCGTGGTGTCCCAGCTTTGCCCGCCGTTGGTGGTCTTAAAGAGCACGTTCGATCCCAGATAAAGCGCGTGTGGGTCTGCTCGAGAGAAAATCAGGGGCGCCGTGCGATTAAAGCGGTATTGTCCGGTGCGCAACACCACGGGGGAAACGTCCTGTGTCTGGCCGGTGGTGCGGTCATAGCGGGTTGCTTTTCCGCCGTAAATGAAATTCGGATGGAGCGGATCGGGAGCAACATAGCCGTACTCCTCGGTTCCGACCGGATACCATTCGCGGAAAGTGATCTCGCCAAAATCGCTGCGGCTGGCGGTACTGGCGCTTCCGCTCTCCTGCTGTCCACCGTAGACCCAATAGGGAAACTCGTTGTCGGTGATGACGTGATAGAACTGCGCCGTGGGTTGGTTGTACCAGGAACTCCAGGTGCGGCCGCCGTTCACGCTGAGGGTCAGGCCCTGATCGCTGGCGAGCGCGATGATGTCCGGGTTCTCTGGATTGATCCAGATGGTGTGATAGTCGTCGCCGCCGGGCGCTCCTTTAATGGCGGTGAAATTGTTCCCTGCGTCCCTGGAGCGGTAAGTCGAAGTGTTGGCTACGTAGACGATGTCTTTGTTCTTGGGATCTACGCGAACACAAGCGAAGTCATCGCCGCGTCCCCATACCCGTTGTTCCTGGTTCACCCTTTGCCAGTTCTCGCCCGAATCGTCGGAACGATAAATGCCGCCAAGCTTGGGCGCATCGACCCAGGCATAAATGCGGTTCGGATCACTGGGCGCAATGCCAATGCCGATGCGGCCCAGCTTGTCGTTTTCCGTCGGCAACCCGGCGGTGAGTTGCTTCCAGTTGGTTCCGCCGTCAGTCGATTTGTAAAGCCCGCTGCCCGGGCCGTTGTAGCCGCCACCCGTGGTCCAGGGCGGACGCCGCGACGACCACAGGTCGGCATAAACCGTTTGAGGATTGCCGGGATCGAATGCCAGATCGATCGCGCCGGTGTTCTCGTCCTTGTACAAAACCTTTTGCCAGGTGGCGCCGCCGTCCAGCGAGCGAAAGACGCCACGCTCGGGATTCGGGCCATAGGGGTGTCCCAGAGCCGCAACCAACACCCGGTTGGGATCCCGGGGATCAACGATGACTGCGCCAATTTGCTGGGTGTCACGCAAGCCCAGATGCTGCCAGCTTTGTCCGCCATCGGTGGATTTGTAGATGCCGTCGCCTACGGAAAGATCTGGCCGCCGCAGACCCTCGCCGCTGCCCACATAAATGATCTGGGGATTTGAGGGTGCCAGCGCCAAGGCGCCGATTGACCCGGTAGGCTGTCCGTCGAAGATGGGATTCCAGGTTCGGCCGTAGTCATCGCTCTTCCACACGCCACCATTGTTCGGCGCCATGTAAAAGACGTTGGGCTTGCCCGGCACTCCGCTGACGGCAACCGTGCGGCCACCCCGGAAGGGCCCAATGGATCGCCAACGCATACCCTCGTAGAGTTTCGGGCTGAACTGCTGGGCGCCACAGCGAGTGATGAATCCGACCAGCAGAAGGACCACAATAGGGAAAGCCCAGCGGGATCTTGCGGCCACGATTGTCTCCTGAAAAACAAGGAAGCATAAATCATGGGAACCCTCCTAGGTAACACTTCCGTAATCGTGTCCAGGGAAGCTAGGGAAGAGTAAGCTAGTCGGGTGTCGTACTTGCTTTTCATAGGGAGGATTAAATGAGCAGATATTGGCTCGCCGTGCTTGCCTTGCTCGCATCGTCTGCGTTCGTCACGCCGGCCGTCATGGCGGAGCACGGCGAAGGGAAGCACCACGGCAAGAAGCATTTTGACGACGATCACGACCGCTGGGAAGCGCGCGAGGGATACGAATACCGCACCTACCGCGATCGCGACGATCGTCCCCCCGGCTGGAGTCGTGGCCAGAAAACCGGATGGGGAAATTGCGGGCTGCCTCCCGGCCAAGCCAAGAAATACGGATGCCGGACGTACATGTATGAGGGCCGACCTCATTACTATTATCAGGACCAGCGTGGGCAGATCATCGTGCGCCGTCCCATCTTTGAGGTTCACGGCAGCGTAGACATCGTTCGCTGAGTTCGACGCCCTATCAGCCTGTGAGCAGGCGGGAGGCGCCGGCCTCCTGTCGGAATTACCGAGAAGCGCCGTAAAGCCCCGCCCTTTAGGGCTGGGGATATAAGGCGTGATTTTGCCTTGTCTTAGATTGCTTCATTAGGTATAAGCATCAGTATGGCCCTGGAAGGGTACAAATCAAGCCGCAACGTGGTCTATTCAAGCAAGTACCATTGCGTGTGGACGCCTAAGTATCGGCGAGCTGTGCGGGTCGGACCCAGCGCTAAACGATGCGAACAGGTGCTTAGGCAAGTGGCAAACAAATATCGTGCCGAAATCATGGCTCTGGAAATCATGCCCGACCACGTACACGTGCTGGTAGAAGTAGACCCGCAGTTGGGTATCCATCGCTTGGTTAAGCACCTCAAGGGGGTTTCCTCGCACAGCTTGCGGCAGGAATTTCGCACCCTGAAATCACGGTTGCCGACGCTGTGGACGAACCGCTATTTCGTGTCCACCGTCGGGGGGGCGCCGCTGGCGGTCATCCAACCATATGTCGAAAGTCAGAAGAACGTATAAATATCGGCTGTGGCCAAACCGCAAACAGCGGGAAGTCCTGTTTTCGACGCTGGAAGTGTGCCGCCAGTTGTACAACGATGCTCTCAAAGAGCGGCGCGAGGCTTGGAAGTTGTGCCGCACCTGCGTATCTTTCTCCATGCAATCGGCGCAGTTGCCCGCCTGCAAGGCAGCC
>QIAU01000120.1 GCA_003225055.1 Acidobacteriota bacterium | reverse complement strand
GTTGGATGGGATTTATGTAATTCGCACCAGCGAATCGGCGGAACAGTTATCGGCAGCCGATACCGTGCGTGGCTACAAGAGTCTGGCGCAGGTGGAGCGTGCCTTTCGCAGTTTGAAAGGGCTGGATCTGTTAATTCGTCCCATCCGTCATCGCACCGAAGAGCGCGTGCCGGCGCATATTTTTCTATGCCTGTTGGCCTATTATGTGGAGTGGCATCTGCGGCGGGTGTGGGCACCGCTGCTGTTTGAGGATGAGGAACTTCCACAAGAGCGGCGACGACGAGATCCGGTTCTGCCTGCCCGCAGCTCGGAATCGGCAAAAGCCAAGAAACTCACGCACCAGACAGCAGACGGACTACCAGTACAGAGTTTCGCCACTCTGCTTTCGGATTTAGCCAGTCGCGCGCGCGTGACCTACAGTCTAAAGACGGATGAGTCCGGTCCCACGTTTCAACAAGTACCGCCGCCGACACCCCTGCAGGCGAAGGCATATGAGTTGCTGAATCTGTTGCCAGTAGCTGGAAACTAAATTTTAAACTATCCCTCAGCGAATCAGCAGAATACTGTCTGAACCTACTTGGAACTTCGGGTTAGCGAATGGCAAGGTATTAGCGCAGGAGCACTGGCACCCACTCGCCGGCGCAGATCCGGTCGCGGTCGGGCGGGATCAAGATGTAGCAGTTGGAGCGAGCGGTGGTAGCGATGTCGCCGGAGCCGTGCCAGCCTGCCAATTCCACTTCGACACCCTCGAATTCTCCTGACAGAATCGCCGGTAAGAAACGCTTCAGCCCGGTCTTGGTTTTGACGTCGGTCTTCAGCCGGGCATGAAGAAAAACCAGCTTGCGTGGAGTCGCTCCGGCGAGGGCGTCGAGCATGGGTCGAACAAACAGGTCAAAGGTCACCATGGTCGAGACCGGATTGCCGGGCAGGCCAAAGAAGTACTTATTCTGAGCCCGCCCAAATACGACTGGACGTCCCGGCTGAATCTGCGCGCCGGTGAAGAAAAAGCCTGCTTCCAAACCGGCCATGACTGCTTCGACTAAATCGTACTTTCCCATGGAGACACCGCCCGCCAGGAGAAGCAGGTCATACTGCAACCCGTGGCGGATCAACTGCGACAGCTGGTTTGGTTCGTCCGGAGCTATGGGCAATAGAACAGGCTCGGCACCTGCCGCCATGATCTGGGCAGCCAGAGAGTAGCTATTGGAGTTACGGATCTGGTTTGGACCGGGTTGCGTGTCAATGGGGACGACCTCGTCGCCGGTCGAAAGCACAGCAACTTTCGGCCGGGTATAAACCTGCACATACGGCTTCCCAACGGAAGCAGCGACGGCGATAGCTGCTTCGGTCAAGCGCGTGCCAGCCGCCAGCAGCAAGTCGCCTTCGCGGGCCTCGGAACCGGCCGGGACGATGTTGTCCCCGGCGCGAACGGCTCTAGAGATCTCAACATAGTCTTGCTTAGGCTTTGTGTATTCCACCATGACGACCGCATTGGTCCCATGAGGCGCCGGTGCTCCGGTCATGATGGCGACTGCTTGTCCGGATTTCACACTCTCCGGCAGGTCTTCCGGCGCGGCTCCGGCCTTGATTTCTGCGATGACTTCCAGCGTGGCTGGCAGATGTAGGAGGTCGGAGGCTCGCACCGCATAGCCGTCGCGGGCGGCACGAGGAAAAGGGGGAAAGTCGCGGTCCGCGTGGATGGGTTCGGCTAATACACGGCCGCTCGCCTGCAAGAGATCGAGCTTTTCTGTTCCCGTAGGACGCAGCTTTGCCGCGTGTTCTTCCACAACATGGCGAGCGTCTTCGAAGGAGAGCACCAGCTGTGGCTCGGGAACAGCGGACATGGGGAGATGATACAGCAGGAATCCGATTGCCGAATTGCCGCTTATTCCGAGCCCCCTTGTCATCCCAAGCGGAGCCGGATGCTTCGCTCGCGAATCGAGGGATCTCTACTCCTCTGATGCCTTCGACCGCCGCCTCGAAAGACCGAGATTCCTCGCGTTGCTCGGAATGACAAGAGGCTTTATTCGAGAAATCAAACAATCAAGAATCGACAGTTACATTCCGAGTGTTTGCCGCAACTGGCTGGGATTGATGGCGCAGTTGACAGCGGTATCCAAGTCAACCATGCCGGCGCGGACCAGTTTCTCGATCTCGGCATCGAAGTGCTGCATCCCTTCGGCACTTCCGGACTTGATGCAGGCGAGCAGAGTGTGGCCTTCGTGTTCTCCGGTCTCTATGCAGTCGCGAGTCTGTTGGTTGGCCTTGAGGATCTCGACCACGGGAATCCGCCCAACTCCATCGGCGCGCGGAATGAGACGCTGCGAAACGATGTAGCGGAAAGATTTTGCCAGGCGGTTACGCACCGACCATTGCTCCGCAGGCGAGAACGAGCCGACGATTCGCTCCACCGTCTTGGACGCGTCCAGAGTATTCATGCTGGAGAGCACAAGGTGGCCGGTGTCAGCGGCGTCCAGCACGATCTCGATGGTTTCCCGGTCGCGCACTTCCCCGATGACAATCACCTTGGGTGACTGGCGCAGGGCCGCTCGCAAGGCGAGCGAAACACTGGGGGCGTCGCTGTGCAGTTCACGCTGGTGAATCGTCGAGTTTTTGTGATTGTGCAGGAATTCAATCGGGTCCTCGATCGTGATGATGTGATAACTGTGCTCGCTGTTGATGTGGTCGAGGATAGCGGCCAAAGTCGAAGATTTCCCACAACCAAGCGGGCCTGTCACCAAAGCGATCCCGCTCTTCAAATCGGCAACTTCCGCGAGGCGGGATGGAAGGTTGAGTGCCGTGAAGTCGGGGATGTCGGTGGGGATGACCCGCATCACGATGGCGCAACTGCCGCGCTGTATGAACACGTTCACCCGGAAGCGGGCTTTTCCCGCCAGGCTATAGGAGATATCGCAAGCGCCTTGCTCGCGAAGGGTGCTGATGGCCTGTTTATTGCTGGCAATAAGATCGGATGCGATGTGGCGGGTGTGGTCGGCGGTCAGTACCGGCAAGCGCGGTACCTGGACGGGAATCAGCTGCCCGTGAATTTCTACTTGCGGCGGACGGCCAGGTGAAAAAATAAGGTCGCTCACCCCCTCGGAGGCGTGCAACATGGCAGCCAGCAAGGCTTCGGTTGTTCCCGCACCGGAGGTGGGCAGGTCGAGGGAAACCGAAATAGGAGCCATTCCTGGCGCGGCCATTCCTTACCTCAACGAGATGGTCGGGACGATCAGCGCGGGGGAGGGCTGAGCGGTTCGGTTTAACCTAATCTAATTTAGCCTGAATGGCAGACAGGTTCCATGAAGAACGTCAAGGGCATGGACCTTCGTAATGTCGGCAATGGGAAAGGCGGTCGAGTTGCGCTCGGCATGGGCAGCTGAGGGCGGCGGTCCCCAGGCGGGCCCGGGTGGGGCGGGTCGAAGACCCGTCCCCACAAGATCCGCCTATTACTTGGATTTGCTCTTCTTTTTGCCGTAGGTGGTTTCGACGGTGGCCCCGATGCTGGCCAGCATTTGCTTGGCAGGCTCGGCGAAGGGACCGTTGGGCTGCAGTTCCAGATACTTGTTAAAAGCTTCGGCAGTGCCTTCGGGTGCAACCATCTTGTCGCCCTTCAAGGTTGCCTTGCCAATCATGTTCACACCCAACCAGTAGTACGCGTCCGCCTTATTGGGATCGGTAGCGATGACCTTCTTGAAGCTGTCAATCGCCTCATCGACCTTGCCCGAGTTGGTTTGAACCGCGCCCTTGTTGAAATAAAACATTGAGGCGCGAGTGGGATCGAGCTGGGCAGCCTGATCATAGGCCTTGACGGCGTCATCGAGCTGGCCGGCACCCGCCATGGCCTGGGCCATGTTGTTGTAGTAATCGGCGGTTGGTTTGATCGCAATCGCCTTCTGATATGCTTCCACCGCTTTCGCGTATTCCGGCTTGGCGGCGGCACGGTCGGTGGCGCCTAGTTTCTTCGCGGCTCCGGAGTAAGCGTCGCCGAGCGTGAACCAGATCAGGTCTTTTGTGGAGTCGAGCTGGGTAGCTTCGGTCATGGTTTGTACCGCCTGGTCATAATTTCCGGCGCCCATGGCTTGGCGGGAGACGGCCAATTTTTCGTTGAGACTCTTGATGTTGACGTTCTCTTTGGCAACCTTGGCCTGCTGCTCCTGTTGCTGCTGGAGCTGTTCCGGGCTAAGGCCCTGGCCTTGCGCGGCGCGCTGCTGCTCCTTCTTCAAATCGAAGTTAAGGATGTTGGTTTCCTCGTTCAGCGTGACTGGCACACTGCTGAAATGAAACACTTCTGTACCGTCCTTGATAAGCGCCACGTTGTACTTTCCCGGCGAAACGCCCAGCGAAAAGAACTCGCCCTTGTTATTGGTCTTTAGGGAGTACTTGCGTCCGGTTTCCAAGCTGCGATATTCGACCGTAGCCCCGGCTATAGGTTTGCCCTCAGCGTCGGTGCATACGCCCTTAACCGTTCCGGTGGCCTGCGCAAAGACAGCAGGCAGGCAGAGCGCTGCGACCATCGCGGCGAGTAGAACAAGGATGAATTGACGTGTCATAATTTCCTCCCAGCCAATTCCAGCATTTCAGGTTGAAGATTTCAGATTGGCGGGTTTGAGATGTGCGGTCTGAAATCTGCAATCTTTAATCTTTAATCTTCAATCTTTAATCTTCAAATCCTTCCCCCTCAGCCGCTGCGCGCCACGGATTCCAGGTATAGAATCGGGTCGCTGGCGGCGGCGTCCTGAAAGGCGCGCCGACGCAGAACACAGCTGTCGCAGACTCCGCAGGCGCGATCCTGGCGGCTGTAGCAAGACCACGTTAAATCGAAGGGAGCGCCGAGTTCAAGGCCGAGCCTAACAATCTGCGCTTTGCGCATCCCGATCAGCGGGGTCACGATCTCAATGTTGCCTTCCTTAGTGCCCGCTCGCACCACCTCGTTGAATGCCTTGTAATAGGCGGGGCGACAGTCGGGATAACCCGAGCTGTCTTGTTCCACGGCTCCGATAAACACCTTTTCTGCCCCCAGAACTTCGGCCCAACTCACGGCTACGGCCAGAAAGTGGGCGTTGCGAAACGGGACATAGGTGACCGGGATGTCGTGGCCGAGCAAGGCCGAGTCCGGAACCGCGATCGTAGGATCGGTCAGCGCCGAGCCACCGATGGCGCGCAGCGCCTCATTGCGGACTATCAGCCGATGCTTGATCCGCAGGCTCTCGCAGATCCCGAGAAAAGCCCTGCCCTCGCGCTCTTCCGTACGCTGCCCATAACTGATGTGCAGCGCCGCCGCGTCATAATCACGTGCCGCCAAAGCGGCGCAGACACAAGAATCCATGCCGCCACTTAAGAGAATCACAGCACGAGGCTTTAACACTCTCATCAGAATTAGAGGATACTTGGGGCTTTGTTGCTGCCCAGCTAAACCATTGAATCATTTACGAATTGTCGAACCTGCGAATTAACAAATTCGTCACCTCGAAAATTCCTAAATGCTCAGACTCCCTTCATCGCTGGATCCCAAATGAACTTGTGGATTTGCAGCCCCAGTCGAGCCGGCACATTGTCGGCCAGCATCCATTCCGCCAGTTCGCGGGGATCTAGCAGGCAGTGCGAAGTGTCGCGTCCGCCGCCCGCCTGTTTGTCGAAGGCAGGGGAGAAGATTACCGACCCGACCCGACCTCCCAGCTTGTGGTCGGCAGTGAAGTCGCGCGCAAATTCGTAGTCCACCCGGTCACTAAGGACGAACTTGACCTCATCCCGCAAAGTCAGGGCATCGAGGTTTTCCATGCGGAAAGTGTCCGGCTCACCGGAATTGGGGCATTTCACGTCCACGATCTTGACAATTTCCCTGGGGACTTTGTCCAGGGGGCGCTCGCCGCTGGTCTCCAGGAGCACGGTACAGCCAGAGTTGAGCAGCCGATCCATGAGAGGAATCACCTCCTTTTCCTGCAACATGGGCTCGCCCCCGGTAATCTCGACTAGTCCACCGTCGGGGCTAAGCTGCTCGACCTCGGCTTCAACCTGCTCCAGCGTCATCTTTTGGCCCCCGGTGAAGGTGTACTCACTGTCGCACCAGGAACAGCGCAGATTGCAACCGGTCAGCCGGACGAAAACACACGGCAAGCCGGCGTAGGAAGATTCACCTTGAATCGATTTGTAGATTTCCGTGATTTGCATGTGGGGTATCAGATACAAGGTTTCAATCATCAGTTGCCCGAGTACCTGGATACCGTGCTGTTTCGACGTTCACTCGAAGTATCGAGCCGTGGTCTCATCCGTCTCCCAGATGGTGACGTCCTTCACGCGAACTCGGCCGTTCGTCCGGTGATCGAGCTTACGGTTGGTTTCTTCATAGAAATACTTGGCCAGATTCTCCGCCGAAGGATTGACGGTTGTGAACGGCTCGAGATCGTTGATCATCTGATGATCAAGCCGGTCGATGACATGTCTCATGACGTCGCGCAGCTCCTTGAAGTCGAGCAGTAGACCCGCTTTGTCCAGTTCCTGGCCGGCCAGCGTGACGCGCACCTTGTAATTGTGTCCGTGTGGGTTCTCACACTTGCCTTTGTAATTGCGCAGGTAATGGCCTGCGGCAAACGAGTCCTCAACCGTGACCTCGAACATGGAATCCCTTCGCGGACCGTCGAAGATACAAGGCTGGCCGCGTAATTATTTATTTTACAGCGAAACGGCTGCGATGATGTGAGACCAGGATGGGAAGGACCTGAAGGGACTAATGAGCCCCGAAGAAGCTCTCCACGTCCTTCAGTTCTACGGTCTTGCGGTAACTGGGCAAGCTTTCCAGAAACACCCGGCCATACCGTTTGTTGAGAATCCGGTTATCCAGCAGACACAGCAACCCTCGGTCGTGCAAAGAACGAATCAGGCGCCCGAAGCCCTGTTTCAGAGTAATAACCGCAGCCGGAACCTGATATTGGAAGAAGGCGTTGCCCCCGGCTTGATCCACGGCACGAACACGTGCGGCGACGACCGGGTCGGTAGGCACCGCGAAAGGCAGGCGATCAATGATCACGCAACTCAGTTGCTCGCCCTGCACATCCACGCCTTGCCAGAAAGATGAAGTAGCGAACAGGACCGCGTTCGGGGTGAGGCGGAATTTTTCCAGCAACACACTCTTTGGCGAGTCGCCTTGAAGAAGCATGGGGAACTCCAGCTCACGCGAAAGGCGCTGGTAGATCTCGTTCATCTGAGCATAGCTGGTGAAGAGGCAAAAAGCCCTGCCGCGAGTTATTTCCAGCAGGCGGCGGATACGGTCGGCAGCGCGGGTAGAAAACTGCGGCGTGCTGGGATTGGGTAGGTCCGGGGGGACATAGAGTAGCGCCTGATTCTGATAATCGAAGTGCGATGGCAGCACCAACTCTCGGGCGTGCTCCACTCCCAGACGTTGTCGGATGTATTCAAAGCCTCCGCTCACAGCCAGCGTGGCCGAGGTGAGCACGGCGCAATCCAGTTGGTCGAAGAGACAGGTTTTCAGGATCGGGGCCACGTCAATAGGAGTGGCTTGCAAGAAGACATTCTGTTTATGACGGGCGGGGACGTCCGTCGCTCCCCGTCCTCCGCGGCGTTCAATCCAGAACACTGTGTTGCGATCTTCCGATTCCATCAGAAAGCGCATCTGTACTTGGAGTTCCTCGATGCGGCGAATGAAACTAAAAACTTCTTCCGGCTTCTGCGGCAGATTTTGGATCTCAGAAGCCAGCCGACCTAGGGCTTGCATCAATGCAATGAATTTGACGCCGTTCTCCTCCAGAAACCCGGGGCGGTTTTGGAAAGCGAACCGGCCAACACCGGGCGGTAGCAAGGCAAAGAAGAATTGCGAACGTTCCCGAAGATTGCGCGTGGCGCCGGCTATTGTCGAGCGCAGCAGACGGTGGCGCTGCAGAGAGGATTCCACATCCCGGATCAGATCTTCGATTCGCAAGTTGCTGACCGACACCCCGAAGTAGCTGCCGGCAACGTCTTCCAGTTCGTGCGCCTCGTCAAAAATCACCGCGCCTACCTCAGGGAGGATTCCCGCGTCGGGTGCGTGGTCGCTGGCCTGCTTGATCGAGAGATCAGCGAAAAACAGGTGATGGTTGACGATGATGATGTCACTCTCCATGGCCCGGCGATGCATTTCGGTGATAAAGCAGCGGTTCCAGGAGCTGCATTTCTGGCCGAGACAGGTTTCGGCTCGGGCGTCCAGCTCGGGCCAGAGCGCGCTGGACTCCGGCAAGGAGGCTAGCTCAGCGCGATCACCCGTCTGCGTGGTCTTTTCCCAGGCAGCGATTGCCCGATATTGTTCGATTTGTTCCAGGCCGCTCAGCACTGGCTGGTCGGTAAGATCGTAGAGCTTTTTGCGACAGAGATAGTTGGCCCGGCCCTTCATGTAACAGACCCGCAATTTGGCTGCGCCATTGGGATACAGGGCCTGCTCGAGAAAGGGGATATCTTTGTAGAAGAGCTGTTCCTGGAGGTTCTTGGTTCCAGTGGAGATCAGAACCCGCTTGCCGGAACGGATTACGGGGAACAGGTAGGCGAGCGTCTTGCCGGTGCCGGTGCCGGCTTCCACGACCAGGTGACGCTTCTCTTCGAGTGCCTGCTCGACGGCTTGCGCCATCTGGAGTTGTCCGTGACGAAATTCGTAGGCCGGATGCGTGCGGGACAGCAGGCCTCCCGGAGAAAAGAATTGGTACAGCGTGCATTCCTGCCTGGGGCGGCAGGACGCGGGTTGGGAAGTGGAAGCCAAGGAGTCTCTATAATACCTACTACTCAGTACCCAGTACCTGGTACCCAGCGAACAAATTTTCTTGGCGAAATTCCAGACCAACTCGATAACCGAGGTCGCCAGCCCGGGGCGGGTTCCGACTATTGTCATCGTGGGGCGCCCTAATGTCGGGAAGTCCACTCTCTTCAACCGGTTGGTCGGATCACGACGGGCCATTGTGGGGGACGAACCCGGCATCACCCGCGACCGGCTTTACGCCGACGCGGAGTGGCGTGGACGGCGGCTACGGGTCGTTGATACGGGCGGCATCATTCCGGAAGCGAAAGCATTGATTCCGGCGGAAATCTCCCGGCAGGCAAAAGTGGCGTTGGCAGAAGCGGACGCCGTCATACTGCTTGTGGACGGCCGGAGCGAACTCGCTGCGCCCGATATCGAGCTGGCCCGGCTGCTCATCCGGACCGGCAAGCCTCTGTTTCTGGCAATTAACAAGATTGACACTGCCAAGCAGGAAAGCTTGGCCGTCGACTTTCACCGGTTGGGGATACGTAGCCAGTTTGGCATTTCAGCCGAGCATGGACGCGATATTGACGAGCTGCTGGATGCTGTGTTGCAGGTGCTTTCAAAAGATTTCCCCGCCGGGAGCGCCGAGGACACCAAGCAAGACAAGCGAGAAGAACCAGCAGAAGTCAAAGTTGCCATCATTGGCCATCCGAATGTTGGAAAATCCACCCTGCTCAACCAGCTGATTGGTTCTTCGCGGGCGATCGTTTCGCCCATTCCTGGGACTACGCGCGATGCGGTGGACCAGATCGTCGAACGCGATGGCCAACCCTTGCGCTTTATCGATACGGCAGGCATTCGCCGCAAGGGCAAAACCAGACTGATGGCCGAGAAACTCTCGGTGGTGATGGCGCGCAAGCACCTCGAGGCTGCCGATATCGCACTGTTGGTGATTGATGCTACCGAGGGCGTGAGCGCGTTAGATGCCGCTATCGCCGGCTATGCGCACGAAAGCGGGAGGTCGGTAATTATCGTGGTCAACAAGTGGGACTTGGTGGCGAGCGGACAGAAACAAGCCATCAGCCAGTCCAAAGCGGCACGCATCCAGGAGAGCAAGAGAACCAAGGATCGCAACCTCTATGAACAACAGCTGCGCTATGGTTTGAAGTTTCTGTCTTACGCCCCAGTGTTATTTGTTTCGGCTTTGAGCGGCAAAGGCACAGACAAGATCTTTCCCACAATCGAGCTGGTCGCGACAGAGCGACGCAAGCGCATTCCGACTGCGGAAATGAATCGCTTTCTGAAAACCGTAGATTTTGAGCGCGCGTCGGTGCCTGCAAAACAACAGGTCAAAATCTATTACATGACGCAGGCTGCGGTTGCCCCGCCTACATTCATTTTGTTCACCGATCGTGCCGTGAAGCTGCACTTCTCCTATCAGCGCTTCCTGGAAAACCAGATTCGGCGGGCATTCGGCTTTGTGGGCACGCCGATTTGGATCAAGAATCGGGCGCGGGAGTAGAACTTGAGCCGTTTTGCGAGCGTGAGCGAAGCGGAAGCCCGCCCGCGAAATCCCGAGCGAGGCGACGGACCCCGAGGCCCTCAAAAGTGGGATTCGAACCGTCAAAAGAATGTCAAACTAAGGACTTAATAAGCACGGCTGGCTAATCTGATTGCTGAGTTCAACCAGCATCGGTCTCCCCGGAGAAAGAGTCTCCCCGGACCTTGAGCCTCCAGGGAGAGGCGAGGAGAGGCCTCGCCCGCGCCGCAGGCCGATATTCTCCTGCCGCTTCTACGCCCACGGCTGCTTTCGCCCAGGCCCTCAATTGCGCGAATGGCTTGATCCAGACGTTCTAACCCCGAAGCTATTCGATCCCGTTCGCGCTATAGCTGGCTGAGTACTCCAGATAGGCTGAGCATTTAGGAAGTTCCTCCGGGCGGTTGTAGTAGCTACAAGAAGGCCCAAACCATCATCTGGATGATCTGGGCCTTAATCTCTCCGATTTTCCTCCCCAGTGACCCTCCCCCAAGGATGTGGGAAGGACAGGTGCATTCTACACCTGAATTCAGGCTCTGGTCGGGCGTTTTAGCCGTCAAGTAATCCGCACCGACACGAACTCTCTCTTGTTCACGGCTTCTCAAATCGCCGAATGATGACGAACAGCAGGACTGTGACCACAACACAATCACGATTTTAACGATCATGAGCAAATTTGGATTCGCTGCAGCAGTGTGCTCACGCTCCTGCCCTTGCTCGGGATCGCCTTGAGAATTTCATCTCTGGCCAAGGCTATTTTGTTTTTCAGCGTCTTCTCTTCCCGTACGGGTTTGCCGTCCGCCAAATCGAAATAGCCGTTTTCGCTAGGGTGAGCCCGCAACCCGGAACGGGGCACACATGCCCAGAAACCGAACCACCCCGGTTTTGGGGCAAAAGAGGAATCATCTGCAAATTCTTGTGCCTGTGACAGGAGGGGTGTTTTCATGGAGAGTCCTCCCAGCCGCACTCTATGTCGATTGGAGACTCAGGTCAAGCGCACACGTCCGGCCCCACGCCTGAACCATTGGACATGCTCTTCCGTGTCTTGTTGCAGTGAGTTTCGGCACTTAAACTCTGGTTGTTCATCTTCCCGATGAATCGGGCCGCAGAGGTCAGGGACAACTCCCCCATCCATCCCCACTTTGATCTAGGCGGCCCGCTCCACATAAAGTTCGCAAGCTCATCCGCGTTCTGCGACAGGCTCGCGTCACTGAACGGCTCTCGTGGTCGTCGAACTATGCTTTCATCTTTGCTCATGCGGCCTACTTTACCGTACGCACTGGAACCAACCTGGAGTATGCTGCGGATTGCTGCGTATAGCATGAAAGCTTCTACAGAAAAACACCCTAAAGGCGAGCGGGGTTGCGATCGCGGTAGGCACCGGGGCATGGCTTTTTGGCTTCCCACAAAGAATTTGGTCCCCTCATCCGCTACTTGCTCTACTCCTCCTTGCCCCTGCCGCGACTGTAATCGTCAAATTGTGGCCTACTAAACTAGATTTGTAGTGCGCACTTTGGAACCAGGCTTGCGCTGCGTGCACCAACTAAATTGCGGCGCGCCGAATCCTGATTCAATCCTGAAATCAACCCGTCTTCCGCTGCCGCCGCCATCGGCCCACCTGGTCCGCTGAGCAGCCGGGATTCGCCTGCGAGCGGCAGCCGATATTCGTCTGCGACCTCTACGGGGTGAGTTGCGACTGCCGAGTCCCGCCAGAGCACCTATTGCCCGGTCCAGACGTTCCACTTGGTTAACCGCTCGGTCAGGTTCGCGTTTGAGTTGATTAAGCACAGCAGAGACACCCGAACAAGACGGAAGTTCCGAACGGCGATCAAAAATTGACCAATGTTATTTTTGATTGTCCGTTGAGAAAAACAAATTACTCGTAACGCAGCGCTTCAACCGGGTCGAGTTTGGAAGCGCGCAGGGCCGGGACTAGGCCGCTGATAAGGCCAACAAAAAGCAGCACAGCGGAGGAGATGAAGACAGTCATGAGCGAAATCTTCAGATGGATGTCGCCTTTGCCGGAATCGTCCTCGAACAGGGGACCCATCATCGGAAGGGTACCTACACCTGCGGCAATTACGTAAGAAAGAATCACCCCGATGGCTCCGCCGAGCAGCATGATCATCAGCGTCTCGGCCAGGAACTGCATCTTGATGTGGCGCTTTCTGGCGCCCAAGGCCCGACGCAAGCCGATCTCACGGACGCGTTCGTCCACCGAGACCAGCATGATGTTCATCACGCCGACGCCACCGATCCCGAGAGTGAGCGTGCCGATGAACGTGAGCAGCACTTCAAGTCCGATGGTGATGCCGTCAATGATTGGACGAAACTCGTCGCGGCCGAACATCTGGAAGGCTTTGGGGTCGGTTGGCGAGAATTGCTGGCGCGTAGCAACGGCGGCGAGCACCTGCGCCATGGCTCGCTTCTCAAATTGCGGGGCGATAGGCTGAAAGACCAGCACCGCGGCATAGCGGGTATTCCAGAGATCACCGGCGGCCGAGTAGGGGATCCAGACGGACTCATCATCGGAGCTGAAGTAGTTGCTTAGTTGAATCTTGCGAGCCATCACGCCAATTACTGAAAAGCGGACGCCTCCGATCAGGACGGTTTCACCGATAGCGGGACGCCCACTGAAGAGTTGCTCCTTGACCCGTCCGCCGAGAAAGCAAACGCGGCGCCGTTCCACTTCGTCGCTAGCGCTGATCCAGCGTCCCTCGGAGGGCACTTCGTTGCGCATCTCGCCGTACTCGGGGCAGACTCCGCGAATAGGAGAAGTTCCGACCATGCGGTCGGCATAGGCGATTCCCGGCCGGCGTACGGTTTCCAGGCAGGCGTACTTCACGAGCGGGGCGTTGGCCTTGATCATCTCGAGGTCAGCCTGCTCGAGCACTACTTTCTTGCCCGCTCTCTGTCCGCCGGGCTGCTCGCTGGTTTGCTGTGGCCAGGCTATGACGACGCTCTTGCCGAAGGCGTCGAAGCCGTTCACGAGGATATGTCGGAAGCTGCTCCCGTAAGCGGTCAGCAGCGTGACCGTCACGATGCCCCAGACGATGCCGAGCATGGTGAGGAAACTGCGAGTGCGGTTGCGCTTCAACGCCGCCCAGGCTTCGAGAATGATTTGTGTCAGCACTGCAATACCCCGTGCGGGGACGGGCGTCTCGCCCGTCCGGCCGAGCGGCAGCCCGGCTGATTCTTTAAGCGCCCTTTAGCCCCCGGCCTCGTAGCGCAACGCCTCGATGGGATCAATCGAAGCGGCCTGCCGTGCCGGATACAAAGCAGAAAGCACCGCGATACTTCCCAACAATCCAAACGCGAGCAGGCCCGAACTCCATGTAGCTAGCAGACCAGCGAAAAAGTCGGGCATGGGCAGAAGATTAACCAGTCCGCACAGTCCGAATGCCACCCCCAGTCCGACGCCGCCGCTGACTAGCGCAATCAGCAGCGCTTCGAAGAAGAACTGCTGCAGGATCGTCCGGGCAGGCGCGCCCAAGGCTTTGCGCACGCCAATCTCGCGGGTGCGCTCGCGGACGGCGACCAGCATGACATTCACTACGCCCAAGCCTCCCAGCAACAGGGTTACTATGCCCACCGCTCCGAGGAAGTACTTCATGCCATTGGTCATGGTTTCGAATGCTTTGGCTTCCTGAACCGTGTCCCAGATGGGGCAGGCTTCTTTGTCGTGCGGGTCGAAGTTGTGCACCTGCGCGAGAGCTTTTCGGGCTTCTCCCTTGCAGGCTTCATGCTGGCCCACAGATTTGGGAGTGACCAGCAACTGATCAAAGGTAAAAGGTGTGCCTGGAGGCTTGTCGGGAAAGTCGCGACGCATGGCCGCATAGGGGACAAAGATTTTATTAACGTCCCAGCCGTCATAACTAGAATCCTGCTTCTTCTTCGCCATTACCCCGATCACGGTGTAAGGAATGTCGTTGAGATAAACAAGCTGGTTGATGGCATCGCCCTGCGGGAACAGCTGCTTGGCGGCATCGCTGCCGAGGAAGGCCACTCGGCGCGCTTCCCTCTGATCGTCCCAGCTGTAGAAACGGCCGCTGCCCACGTTCAAGCTGCGGATCTCGCCAAACGGGGGATAGGAGCCGGTAACCAGGAAGGCGGCGGCGTTGTAGGCGGTATGGGACCGAACATTGTTCTGCTCGAGCTCGGGGATCGCGTACTGGCAGTCGGGAGACTGTTCCTGGACGAAGGGGACGTCGCTGTCGACCCAATGCACTTGCCGCCCGGCCCGCTGGCCACCAGCCTGCAAGCTGGTCCGACCGTGGAAGACGATCATGATGTCCTTACCCAGAGTCTCGGCCTGCTTGGCTTGGCCGACCCGTAGGCCCTCTCCGGCTGCCACCATGAGCACAATAGACACTATGCCCCAGGCGATTCCGAACATGGTCAGCAACGTACGCAGCTTGTGCGCCCACAGGGTGCGCAACACATCACCGATGAGATCCCTTAGAACCATTGTATGAGTTTGGACGGCACCCGGCTTCAAACGGTAGCCAAAGCTCGCCCCTGTGAGGGATACGGATCGAAGCTCCTTTTTGTTCAGAGGTTTGCCCGTCTCCGGCAGCCGAGCTTCGCACGGCCTGGACGGGCAAGGGCGCCCGTCCCCACATCCAGCCAACCCTGGAATTCTTCCAAAGCCAGCTTGCACTGCAAGCGGCGCCTCTGCTGGCGGTCCCGAACCCTCGCTTCGAGCGGGGGCAGCAAGTCAAAAGTTATGTTGGCGGGCTGGAAATTGTCGGCGCCGGCATGGGTGACGTAGTGTACGAGCGATCCGAACGCCGTGGCGCGGGGTACTGCGACCGGGTCCGACCCGCAAGCCAGAGCCGCGGCATGGACACCGGCCATCAAGCCCGTGGCAATGGATTCCACGTAGCCTTCTACGCCGCAGATCTGGCCGGCAAAGAAAATTCGAGGATGATGCTTCATCTGGAGCGTTTCTCGCAGCAGAGCGGGGCCATTGATGTAGGTGTTGCGATGAATTTGCCCGTAGCGGAGGAAGCGGGCGTTTTCCAGGCCGGGAATCAGACGCAGCACTCGGGATTGCTCACCGAATTTCAGGTGATTCTGAAATCCGACCAGGTTGTACGAGTCGGCTCGCAGGTTCTCCTGACGCAATTGCACGACCGCGTAGGGCTGTCGGCCGGTGCGGGGATCCTTAAGACCCACCGGCTTCATGGGGCCGAAGCGCAGCGTGTCGCGGCCGCGACGGGCAATCTCTTCGATGGGCAGACAGCTCTCGAAGTAATTCAGTTTTTCCCAGTCGCGCTCCTCGACGGACTCAGCTGAGAGAAGCGCATCATAGAAGTGGTCGTACTCCTCCTTGGTCAGGGGGCAGTTGATGTAGTCGGCTGTGCCCCTGTCATAGCGGGCGGCCATGTAGACCTTTGACATATCAATCGAATCGGCTTCCACGATGGGGCTTATGGAGTCGTGGAAGTACAAGTGCGTGCTGCCGCTCAGGTGGGCGATTTCCTGGGAAAGTGCGTCGGAGGTCAGGGGGCCGGTGGCGATGATCGTGAGCTCATCTTCATGGATGCGCGTGACCTCCTCGCGCCGGATTGTGATCAACGGTTCACGCGAGATTGCTTCTGTTACCTTTCGAGCGAAGGTTACGCGATCGACGGCGAGAGCATGGCCGGCCGGTACAACGCAAACCCCAGCAATTTCCATTAGCAGCGAGCCAGCCCGGCGCATTTCTTCTTTCAGCAGCCAGGGGGCAGTGTTCTCGGTGTCAGATTTCAACGAGTTCGAGCAGACGAGTTCCGCGAAATGATCCGTCTGGTGAGCGGGGGTTGGCCGCACCGGCCGCATTTCCCAAAGTTCAACGAGGACACCGCGGCGAGCACACTGCCAGGCAGCTTCTGATCCGGCGAGACCGGCGCCGATTATGCGAACGGGAGACATGGAATTTTCGAATTGACGGATTTAAGTTTAAGTTAATTGGTCAATTATACGAGCCCCTGAGACTCATCATTCCAAAAGGGCAGAGAGGAATCCGGGTGTTGTCAGGCAGAACCCAGATCCCTCGCTCTGCCCGGGATGACAAGTATCCTGGGGTCCTTACAGAAGGATCCGCTCGTCGCCTACCCGGCGGGTGACGCGCTCTCGGTCGAGGTACTCCAGAAGCGGGATGGCGTATTTGCGGCTGACGCCAGTCAGGTCCTTGAAGTCAGAAACGTTAATCTTGGACGACTTGGCCTTGTATGCTGCGAGTTGACGGCGCAACTCTTCCAGCGCGCCGCGGTGGAAAACAAGTTCGTCGGAAATTTTGATCAGCACTTTATCCCGCAGGAGCAGAGTAACAATCTTCTGCGCGCGGACTTTATCGACTTTCAGCCCGCCAATCACCTGATAGAGCGCAGGTACCTTCAAGCCTGCCAGGGCAAAGGCCTCCTCGATCGTCTTTTTGGACTCGGCCTCTTCGTCCCGCATGACCACGCCGCGCCCAGCAAGGTGAACGAGTTCGCCGGAGGTCTGGATTTTTCGCTCCTGGGCAAGTCTCTCCAGAACACCGAAAAAGACATCAGCGCCGATGTTGAGTCGTTCGCGAAGTTCCTCTTTGCTGATTCCCGGAACGAGTGGATTGGCGTCGTGGAATCTGGAAATCGTGGAAAGTACTTCGGTCTGGGCCTGGCTGAAGGCTGCTGGGGAGAGCAAAGTGTTATGGCTCTTGACGAGTTCGCCGCGCTGTGTGAAGCGTGACGCTAACTGCCCAGCCTGGCTGGGAGGAATGTTCATTTCAGCCGGTATGGCTTTCAGGGGCAGGCCTTCGAGAGCTCGCCGCGCAACGCGCGCGTTCAGCATCTGCTCGGGAGAGCCTGTTTCCATGGTGTGCAGGAAAACATTCAATTGATCCGGCGGCAGCCTGCGGGATAAGGGCGAGGCGTCCAGCACGACACCTCCTCCAATGGTTATTACGGGCGAGAACTGGCGCACGATGAAGCGGTCTGCCGGTAAAAGCAGAGCTGGATTTTCCAAGCGCAGTTGAGCGTATGCGGTTTGGCCGGGCGCGATCTGCTTTTCGCCATGCAAGCGGACTTCGGCGATCGTCTCTGAGGCATAGGCATGGAAGTGGACTCGGGCGCGATCTTTCAGTAGCTTGGCGGAGGGCAGAAGAGTTAGAGAAACGTCGATGCGAGTGGTGGGCCGGAAGGTGTCAGGCGGCGACAGGGTCATGCCACGCGCCAGGCCTTCCTTGGCAGCCCCGGCGACGTTTAAGGCCGTGCGCTGCCCAGCTGTTGCCTGTTCTGCGGTTTTTCCGTGGACTTGAACGCCCCGGACCCGCACTCGACGTCCGGTCGGAAAAACTTCCAGTTCTTCTTCCTGGCAAATGGTGCCCGAAATCAGCGTGCCGGTGACTACCGTGCCAAAACCCTTCATGGTGAATACACGGTCAATAGGAAGTCGTGCGAGTGCTTGGGAATCCCGGGCAGGAACGTCGGAGGCGACCTGGACCAGCGCTTGCTTCAGTTCGTTGAGTCCGGACCCCTTGAGCGAGCTGACAGGCACGATCGGCGCGTGGGCTGGATCAAGAAAGGATCCGCGCAGGAAATCCTCCACTTCGAGGCGCACAACGTCGAGGGTTTCGCGGTCGACGAGGTCGGACTTGGTCAGTACCGTAATGCCTCGGCGAACTGAGAGCAGGCGGCAGATGTCGAAGTGCTCGCGGGTTTGTGGCTTGATGGACTCGTCGGCTGCGATCGCCAGCAGCACCAGGTCGATGCCACCCACTCCGGCCAGCATGTTGCGCACGAAGCGCTCGTGACCGGGGACGTCCACCCATCCGAGGCGCAAAATTTCGCCACCGGGCGCAGGCAGTTCCAAGTGGGCGAAGCCGATATCGATGGTGATGCCGCGCCGTTTTTCTTCTTCCAGGCGGTCGGCATCGATGCCGGTCAAAGCCTTGACCAGTGCGGTTTTCCCGTGGTCGATGTGGCCGGCGGTGCCGACGATGACGGATTTCATTCGGGACAAGTATAGTGGTTCGGTCATTGCTCGTTGGCAACTCTAACTCGAGCGTGGTAAGCCACGTCTCAACCATGCGACAATAGAGCTTCCCTATGCCAGCTTACGCGATTGCCCCTGAACTCATCCAGGAACACGGTCTTACGCCTGACGAGTACGAGAAAATCAAGCGCCTGCTAGGCGGGCGCGGACCGACGCTGACTGAGTTGGGCATCTTCAGCGTGATGTGGAGCGAGCATTGCTCCTATAAATCGTCGCGGGTGCATTTGCAGCGGCTGCCTACACGAAGCCGGCGAGTCGTGCAGGGCCCGGGGGAGAATGCGGGGATCATCGACATCGGCGACGGCTGGGCGTGCGCTTTCAAGATCGAGTCGCACAATCACCCTTCATTCGTAGAACCTTTTCAGGGTGCGGCTACGGGCGTGGGCGGGATTCTGCGCGACATCTTCACCATGGGGGCTCGGCCAGTCGCGATTATGGATTCGCTGCGCTTTGGCCCGATACAAGGAAAATCGCCAACCGAGCTTGGCTCCGCAGGACAGCCGGGCGCGGCTGTCCTTACCCAGGCTGAAGTTCATAAAAATCATTCTTTGTTGGAAGGCGTGGTCAGCGGCATCGCATCTTACGGAAATTGTTTTGGAGTACCGAACCTTGGCGGCGAGACCAAGTTCGAGCCCTGCTACTCCAATAATCCTTTGGTCAATGCGTTTGCCCTGGGCCTGGTTCGGCGCGATCAGATCTTTTACGCGAAGGCTGCCGGCGAAGCAAATCCGGTCATCTACGTGGGCTCGAAGACCGGGCGCGACGGAATTCATGGCGCGACTATGGCCAGTGAGGAGTTCAGCGAGGCTTCCGAGGGCAAGCGTCCCAATGTGCAGGTAGGCGATCCGTTTCTGGAAAAACTCCTCCTCGAAGCCTGTCTCGAGGCCATGCAAACCGGAGCTGTCG
Organism: Acidobacteriota bacterium; assembly: GCA_003225055.1. Classification (GTDB taxonomy): domain Bacteria; phylum Acidobacteriota; class Terriglobia; order Terriglobales; family Acidobacteriaceae; genus Gp1-AA122. The sequence goes on along the minus strand of QIAU01000120.1, from coordinate 125,685 downwards.
TCGGTATTCAAGACATGGGCGCAGCCGGGCTGACCTGCTCGTCCTGCGAGATGGGGGCGCGCGGACACGTCGGCATTGAGATCGAGCTCGACCGAGTTCCACAGCGTGAAACTGCTATGACGCCTTACGAGATCATGCTAAGCGAGTCGCAGGAGCGCATGCTGCTGGTGGCACAAAAGGGCAGGGAGCAGGAAGTGCTAAGAGTCTTTCAGAAGTGGGGACTCGATGCAGTCGAAGTTGGGCGGGTGACGCTCGACGGCAAGATGCGCGTCCTCGAACACGGCAAAGTGGTCGCCGAGATTCCCAATCAAGCCCTCACCGATGATGCCCCTGTCTACAAGCGGCCTGTGCAGCGCTGGGAGCCCCCAGTTCCACGGGAGATGCCGGAGAACATAGGGTTGGCCGGGGCGGGGGACTTAACCGCGGACCTCAAGCGGCTGCTGGGTTCGGCCAATATCTGCGGCAAGCGCTGGATCTGGCAGCAGTATGACTCCATGGTGCAAACCAACACCGTCGAAGGTCCAGGCGCTGGGGATGCAGGCGTGATCCGCATCAAGGGCTCGCAGCGAGGGCTGGCCATGGCGTTGGATGGGAATGGGCGCTGGTGCTATCTCGATCCGCGGTTAGGCGCGATGCACGCGGTGGCCGAGGCGGCGCGCAAGGTCGCTTGCAGTGGGGCGACTCCCGTAGCCGCTACTAACTGCCTGAACTTCGGAAATCCCGAGAAACCGAACATCATGTGGCAATTTTCGCAAGTGATCGATGGCATGACCAAGGCTTGCGAGGAACTGGAAGTGCCCATCACGGGCGGGAATGTCAGTTTCTATAACGAGACTTTGGGCGAGGGCATTTACCCCACACCGGTCCTGGGGGTGGTTGGCATCCTGGAAAACGTGCGTAAGGCGGGACAGATGGGGTTCCGTGAGCCGGGCCGAGCTATCGTGCTGCTCCGGGGCGGAGAGCCGGCCGACATCACGGACGTGGAATCAGAGTTTGGTTCGTCGGAATACGCCAAGGAGATACTGGGGTCGGTTTGGGGCTATCCGCCGGAGTTGGAGCTGGAGAAAGAAGCTGGCTTACAAAAAGCTTTGGTGGAAATCATTGCTGGTGGGCTGGTGGATTCGGCGCACCATTGCTCAGAAGGCGGAATTGCTGTGGCGCTAGCCGAGTCGGCGTTCCCGACTGAGGTGGGAGCGAAGGTCAATTTGCTTTCTCGCGGCTTGCCGACCGTGTTTGTGTTGTTCGGCGAAGATGCGAGCCGGGCGGTGCTTTCCTGCGACCTCAGTAATCTGCTGCGAATCCAACAAGTAGCGGTAAAATACTGCCTCTCGGCAGAGCATATCGGGGAGACGGTTCCGGAAAAGATGGAAATTCAGCTCGACGGCCGGGTGGTGGTGTCGGCAGGGGTAGGCGAGCTGCTGGATGTTTACGAAGGTGCGCTAGAGCGGGCTCTGCGTACGGAGCCTGTGGCAGCGGCAAATTAGGAAGATTGGCTTGTCATCCTGAGCGGATTTATCCGCGAAGGATCTATGCATTGTTTCTCTGCCGAGCCGAACTGTGTCGATTCTTCGCTCCGCGCGGCGTTTGATGAGAAATATGGATAAATTCCGTGAAGAGTGCGGGGTGGTCGCGATCTACGCGCACCCGGAGGCGGAGAAGCTCACTTATCTGGGGCTGCACGGGCTGCAACACCGGGGGCAGGAGTCGGCTGGCATTGTGACCTCCGACGGCATGGGACTGCACGCCCATAAGGCAATGGGACTCGTGGCCGACATCTTCACTGAAGAGGTTCTAACCAAGCTGCGCGGAACCTTAGCTATCGGACACACGCGTTACTCCACGGCCGGCGATTCGGCTCTCCTCAATGCCCAACCCATCATGGTGCAGTCGAACAAGGGACAGGTGGCCCTGGCGCACAATGGGAATCTGGTCAACGCGCTCGAAATCCGCAGTCGGTTGGAGAGCCAGGGCTCGATCTTTCAGACCAACAGCGATACCGAGGTTATCGTTCATCTTATTGCGCTCTCGAAGGAGCATACTCTTCCCGAAGCCATGGCCGATGCCTTGCGCCGGGTAGAAGGCGCATTTTCGCTGGTGATGATCAGCTCGGACCGGATCTTCGCGGCGCGCGATCCTCGTGGGTTCCGGCCCTTGGCCATGGGACGAATTCCGGCGCAGTCGGGAGAGAAGCGAGAAACGATCGTCTTTGCCTCCGAAACCTGCGCGTTCGATCTGATTGGCGCGACGTATGAGCGGGATGTGAAGCCGGGAGAACTGGTCGTCGTGGGATCGGAAGGCGTATTGTCGCATTTTTATTCGCCTGCCGGTCCGCAATCGAGCTGCATTTTCGAGCACGTTTACTTTTCCCGGCCGGACAGCCTGGTGTTCGGACGCTCGGTGGACATGAGCCGCGACGCCCTGGGCCGTCAATTGGCGCGAGAGTCGCCGGCGCAGGCTGATATCGTCGTTCCCGTACCGGACTCGGGCGTAAGCGCCGCTATGGGCTTCGCCGCCGAAAGCGGAATTCCGTTCCGCTTTGGCCTGATCCGAAACCACTATGTGGGACGTACATTCATCGAGCCTTCGCAGTCGGTGCGCGACTTTGGAGTCAAGTTGAAGCTGAATCCCGTGCGCTCCGTGCTGGAAGGCAAGCGGGTGGTGCTCATTGACGATTCGATCGTGCGCGGCACTACGAGCCGCAAGATCGTGCGAATGATTCGGGGGGCTGGCGCGAGGGAAGTGCACATGCGCATTTCCTGTCCACCGACCGTTTCGCCGTGTTTCTATGGAGTTGATACGCCGTCTAAGAAGCAACTGATAGCGGCTAATAAGTCGGTTGCGGAGATCCGCGACTACATTGGAGCCGATTCTCTGGCTTATCTGTCTCTCGAGGGTCTGAAGGAGGCCTGCGGCGATGGCGAGAAGACTACTTACTGCTCGGCTTGCTACACGGGCAAATATCCCACCGATCGGGTTGACGTGGAAGAAATCCAGCCAGTCATTACCAGGCGCTGATTTTCCTCAAGAACCTCAAGAGAAAGAGATGGCCCCGGCTCTTGGACCCGGGCGGGGTGGCTCAAAGACCAGCCTCCACACTGTCGCCACTCGTCGCCCCGGGTACCCTATCTAATTTCTGGTCCTTCCCAAGCGGCTTCGGCCGTGCGGACTCTGCTTGGCCGTGAGGAACAGGAAAGCAGATTCCTCACTCCGTTTGGAAGGACAAGGAAAAGGACCTCGGAGCGATTCCTTAGAAGTGAAATTTCAAGCTGCCGCCTATCGTTCGTGAGGGCGCGTACTGGATGGGAATTTCTTCGCTTTCCTTGGCGATCTGGTAGCGGCTATCCGAGATATTGGTGGCGTCGAACTCAAGGTCCAGGCGGCGCGGCTCGGCTCTCCACAAATTAAACCCGCCGGCTAGATCAGCGGTCAGGTGTTGCGGCAGACGAGGCCCTCTTTCGACCACCGTCCCGCTGCCGTACCGAAGAGCACTACCGGACCAGAAGCTGCGCCAACGGTTGTGGTAGAAGAGCTGAGCTGTACCGGTATGGGTCTGGTCGAAGGCAGGCGTGATGCGCTCGCCGGGGGCAAGAACTTCGTCGCCGGTGAAGCCACCGGTGACTGGGCCGTAGAAAAATGTCCGAGCCAGGGCGTATTGGAAGCGCCCGCTGATTCCGAGCCGCTCGAGCTGCCGCATGTTGACGATCAACTCGGCACCGGTCGAACGGGCAGTGTGGAAGTTAATCGGCAGGAAAATGCGCGAGATGCTGATCTCGTGATTTTCGAAGCTGTTGTGTCCGGTGTGAAGATACGCGTTCAGCTCCAGGCTGATCCTCGGGTGCAGCTCCTGCGCTAGCCCAGCCTCGAAATAATTCTGCGTATACGCCTGCACATCGCCCACACGCTGGTCCGGGTCGACGGCATGGTGGCCGATGAAGCTGGCCAGGAGCGAGTACTCGATGGGCGGGGGCGAGAAGAAACGGTTGTAGGCGGCGTGAACGACTGTATTGGTGCGGCCGGCATGGTACGCGAGCCCGACACGGGGACTGAGCTGGACACCGGTCCGCACCAGTGCGAAACGATCATAGCGGGCCCCCGCATCCAGCCATAGATTCCGAACGGGCGAAAAGTGATCCTGCAGGTAGACGCTGGCCTGACCACCGTGCTGGCCGCCGCTGAAGGCGGGAAAGATGTCCGGATCGCCACGGCTATCGAAGAAAAAACTCTCCGATTCGCGGAGGCGAAGCAGGTCAATGCCGCCTTTAATCGCGTGGCTACGCCAGAGATGGGAGATGTCGCTCTTAACGCCAACGGTTAGCGTGCTGCGCGATGCAATCGACAGCGGCGTGATTGGATCGGTGGTCGGCAGTACCCGATCCGAGCCCAGACGCTGGTAGAGCGAGCTGGAGATCAGCGTGTTCGATGAGAAATTGTGCAGCCAGTTCAGGATGGCGGTGTGCTGCCGCAGATGCCGGTCGGGGTTTCGGCCTACAGCTTGATCTTCCGCCAGATTCGGCTGCTGGAAATTCGTGCCGCCGCCCATCAGCAGAAGCTTCAGTATGTCCTTGGTCGAATGCCAGTCCAACTGGGCGGTGGCGCGGGAGCCTTGACCGAAATCGTGCAATTCCAGCGGTTGGGGCGGATCGAGATAGCGGCCGGAAGTAAAACCGTCGGCAAACAAGTAGTAGCCAATCTTGCCGATCTGGCCACCGTAATCGGCATTCAAATCGTAGTTGCTCACGGTTGCGCCGCGAAAATTCACGTCGCCGTGGCCTTGCATGGTAGCGCCGGAGCGGGTCGTGATATCCAGCACGCCTCCGAAACGATTGCCGTATTCGGGAGCGAAGCCTCCGGTCATCAGGTCCACTGTTTCGAAGATCTGGGGGCTTACTCCCGGGCCGAACTGCGGTTGCGTGTTGTCGAGAAAAGAGGTTCCGTTGATGAATTCGTGCAGGGAGAACTCGTTGCCGCGCACGTTGATGAAGTTGTCGTGGCTCTGGCTGGCCCCGGGCATGAGGTTGGCGACCAGGTTGTTCGTATTCTCGACCAAGGGATCGGGCAGGGCCTCCAGATCCTCACGGGTGAACGTTTGTGAGCTGCCTGTTTTCTCCGGATCGACGGTGCGGTAGAGTTCCTTCACTTCAACCGTCTGCTGTACGGCTTGGGCGGGCTGTAACTCGATCGTGAGCGAAATCGCCTGTCGAGGACGGACGGTGAGTTCATACAGCGCCGGATAAAAACCGGAGGCATCGGTCTTTATCTGGTACGCGCCAGCGTCCACGGCGGCGAACTGGAATCGGCCGTTGCTGTTGGTGTTGCTGATCTGCGCGGGTACGCCGTTTGTGTGTTGCAGAACGACCTTGGCATCGTGGATGGGATTACCGGAAAGGTCCTGGACGGCGCCTTCCATCACGGTTTGAGCGGTGGCCAAGGCGCTTGAGACAAGAATTGACAATGCAAGAATCGGCAGACGCACCATCGTGTTTCCCAAGCCGGAGAGGACTGTTTGCTGCTCAGTGGCTAAGAGCTCGTTCCTTATGAGGAATGAATTATGCAGGGCCCAAGGCCCTGCGCCAACCTGCTTCAGCGCATGGCTCATCCCCCGCGCGGCCGCCCATAATTCTGAATGACCGACACACCTTTCGACTTCGCCAGGGCAGGCTCTGAATGCGTACCCTAGTACGGCGCAGCCCGCCTAGTGTAGCCGAAGTAGATGGAAGACGGCTAGAGCGGGGCGGCAAAACCACTGCAAAACTATTGGGGCTTGCGCGCGGAGGCGACCCGGGGGATTCCCTGCAGATCGTTCGTGATTCGGACGTCCTGCCAAGTTCCCAGCAACTGACGTACTCCCTCGGCGATAGAGCCGCTGATTTCCATAATCAGCCAGCCGCCGGGTTTGAGGGCCTCTTGAGCTGCCGGGATAAGCTCGGCGATAATTTCCAAGCCCGTCGGACCGGCAAACACAGCGCTGCGCGGTTCGAACTTGCGGACTTCGAGTTGAACCTGGTCCTGTTCGGATTCGCCGACGTAAGGGGGATTGGAAATGACAAGGTCAAACGAGTCCGCTTCAAGACCCTTGAGCAAATGGGTCTGATGAAACTGGATCCGGGATTCTAGTTGATGTCGAACGGCGTTGGCTCTGGCAATCTCCAGGGCGGCTGGAGAAATCTCGGTGGCGTGGATTTCGGCTTCGGGCAGTTCCTTGGCTAAGGCAAGCGCAATACAGCCGGAACCGGTTCCAACGTCAATGATCTTTGGTTTTGCGATGGTGCGCGCAAGGGGTAGCGCGGTTTCGGTCGCGTGCTCCGTTTCGGGCCTGGGGATCAGCACGGCCGGTGAAACGATCAGGTCCATTCCCCAGAATTCCTGGTGGCCGGTGATGTATTGTGAGGGGATTCCGCGGGAGCGCTGGGCAAGTGCTTCGTCATAGCGGTTGGTTTCCTCCTTCGTCAGTGTGCGCTCGGGATGGGCGTAGAGGTAGGCGCGATCGCAGTTCAGAGCGAACATTAGAAGCACTTCCGCGTTCATGCGCGGCGAGCCGACATCAGCAGTGGTGAGACGGTCAAGGGCGGAAGTGAGAGCGTCTTTCAGGCGCATGGGAAATTTGAACACGGCGGAGAAAAACTGCCGAGCTTCGCTCGGCTGGGCAGCCGAGGGCGTTTGTCCTACGTGGGCTCGGCCGGGACGGCTACTTAGACCACCGATGCGGTTTCATGCTTGAGCTTTTCCGCCTGGTAATGGGTCACCAGCGCTTCCACCAGCGGCTGGAGCTTGCCGTCCATCACGGCTTCTAGCTGGTGAATGGTGAGCCCGATGCGGTGGTCGGTTACGCGGTTCTGCGGGAAATTGTAGGTGCGGATTTTTTCGCTGCGGTCTCCGCTGCCCACCATGGTCTTGCGTTCTCTCGCCAAAGCCTCCTGCTGCCTCTGCATTTCCATCTCATAAAGACGGGAGCGCAGCACCCGCATGGCCTTGTCGCGGTTCTTGATTTGCGACTTTTCGTCCTGACAGCTGACCACGGTATTGGTGGGAAGGTGTGTGATGCGCACCGCCGAATAGGTCGTATTCACAGACTGACCGCCGGGACCCGAGGAGCAGAAGGTATCGATACGCAGGTCTTTCGGTTCGATCTTGACATCAACGTCCTCGGCTTCAGCCAGCACGGCGATGGTAACCGCAGAAGTGTGCACGCGACCCTGCTGCTCAGTTTGGGGCACCCGCTGCACCCGGTGCACGCCGCTCTCATATTTCAGGTGGGAGTAGACCCGGTCGCCAGAAATCATGGCAATCACTTCCTTCAACCCGCCAACCCCTGACTCGGAAGTATTCAGCACCTCGACCTTCCAGCCCTGACTCTCGGCGTAACGGGTGTACATGCGGAACATCTCGGCAGCGAACAAGGTGGCCTCATCGCCCCCAGTACCGGCGCGGATTTCCAAGACGACGTTTTTTTCGTCATTGGGATCTTTGGGAAGGAGAAGGACCTTCAGTTCCTGCTCGGTTTCGGCGAGGCGGGCTTCGAGTTTGTCCAGCTCTTCCTGGGCGTAGGCGCGCATCTCGGGATCTTTTTCGTCGGCCAGCACGGCCTTGCTTTCGGCGATACCCTTCTTCAGATCCTTGTACTCGCGATAGCCTTCGACTACGGGAGCGATTTCGCTGTGCGCCTTGGCAGTCTTCTGGTATTTCGCCGAATCGTTCATGATCTCCGGCGATGCGAGGGCGTGGGTGAGTTCCTCGTAGCGGGCTTCAATTTGGTCCAGACGCTCAAACATTGGTTCTTAGTTCTCGGTTGCACGATAGAGTGACGAGATGCTCAGCAGTTACAGCTGTCGGTTTCATTGTAAGCGGTTTTAACTGAGAACTGAGAACCGGCAACCGAGAACTGCGGGATGGGGGCCGCTAGGCGATCACTAACTCTCCGCCATGTTGCTTTTCCAGTTCCATGGCTCCGTCGAGCGCCTTGATGGCGCACTCGACCTGGTCATTCGAAGGCGGCTGCGTAGTGATGCGTTGCAACCACAGGCCAGGAGCAGTCATGAGCGCGAACAGCGAGCCACGATGCTTGGCGGCGAAGCGGATGATCTCGTATGACAGGCCAGCGATAAGCGGCAGCAGAGCGATGCGAGCGGCAAAGCGTCCCCAGAACGTCACCGCCGGAACTAGGGTATAGACCAGGATCGAGATGATCATCACGGTCATCAGAAAGCTGGTTCCGCAGCGCGGGTGATAGGTCGAGTACTTCTGCACTTCTCCGGTGTTTAGCGGATCGCCCGCCTCGAAGGCGAAAACGGTCTTGTGCTCGGCGCCATGATACTGATACACGCGGCGTATGTCGCGCAACAACGACGTTCCCCAGATGAATAGCAGGAATAGAACTATGCGGATCGCGCCGTCGATCAGGTTGAAGGTAATCCGCTCACCAAGAGCGGGATTGAGACGCTTCAACTCCGTGGCCGCCACCAGCGGCAGGAACTTGTACATTAAAATGAAGAAGCCCACCGAAATGACGATGTTGACGGCCGCCAGCCAGCCGCTAATTTTGAGCTTCTTGCCGTTTTCGTCGGCAGGCACCTGGTCCAATACAACATTGGCCGAATAGCGCAGGGCCCGGAAGCCCAGAGTCATGGCGTGGCCGAGAGTCATTACGCCACGAACAACCGGCCATCCCATCCACTTATGCTTTTCCGAGAGGCGCGCCAAAGGTTCGCTATGGATAGCCATTTCGCCGGAGGGTTTGCGGACCGCAATTCCCCAGGCGTGCGGGGAACGCATCATCACGCCTTCCAGCACGGCTTGGCCGCCAACGAGGGTCTCTTCGCCGCCTTCGAGCGCAGGCAGAAGTTGAACAGCGACGAGAAAACGCCAGAGGGTGCGTAACCGATTCATATAAGTTAGATGATTCCTTCCGGGCAGACGCCGCAAACCCTAAGACTATCACAGCTCGGGGTTGATTCCGATATCCACATCTGTGATCTAAGTGCCAATCTGCGAGATGGTTAGAGTCTGGCGGGAGGGACCGAGCATCGAAACTGCCATGCTGCTGCTGGCGGAAGCTTGTGAGCGCATCGCGGCCACCACCAAGAAGCTGGAGAAGATCGCGATTGTCGCCGACTACCTGAAGTCGCGGCGGGCAGAGGAAGCGGCTGTCTCGGCCGTGTTCCTCTCGGGACGGCCGTTTCCCATGTGGGACGACAGCCCGCTGCAGGTCGGGGGAGGGCTGCTCTGGCAGTCGGTCCAGGACCTATCAGGTAAGAACCAGGCCGCGCTCACCGCTGGCTATCGAAAGCACGGCGACCTCGGAGCCGTTGCCGCCGCGGTGCTGCCCCCCAAGAAACCGGGCACAGATCCGCTGAATGCGATCGAGGTGCAGAAGCTCTTCCGCGGGATCGCCAAGGCTCGCGGAGCTTCTGCCAAGGGCGCTCTGTTGCGGGAACTGCTGGCGCGGGCCACGCCTTTAGAGGCCAAATATCTGATCAAGATCATGACTGGCGACCTGCGTATCGGTCTGAAGGAGAGCCTGGTAGAAGAGGCAATCGCCAGAGCATATGGATCGACCTTGCCCGAGGTGCAGCGTGCCAACATGCTGCTGGGAGATGTTGGCGAGACGTTGAAGCTAGCTGCCCAGGGCCATCTCGCCGAGGCGAGAATGCGATTGTTCCATCCGCTCGGCTTCATGCTGGCCAGTCCGGTCGAGTCTCCCGAGGAAGGGTTGAGCTACTTCTCAAACGCCGCCGTTGAGGACAAATACGATGGCATTCGAGCCCAGGCGCACTGTTCCGGCCGAGAGGTGAAGATTTTTTCTCGGACGCGAGATGAAATCACCGAGTCATTCCCCGAGTTGCGAGACGCGCTTTCGGGATTGGCAGAAGAGGCGATTCTCGATGGCGAGATCGTGGCGTGGAGTTATCCGCCCCAAGATCCTCCCGAGCAGGGACGAGCCTTGCCGTTCAGCGCGCTGCAGCAGCGGCTGGGGCGTAAGAAGGTCAGCGAAGAATTAATGCGGCAGGTGCCTGTCGCCTATCTTGCGTTTGATGTTCTGTACGCGGGAGGCGAGCTGGCGATTGATCGGCCTTGGCGTGAGCGGGGGGAGATTCTCAACCGGCTGTTGTCCGCACCCAGGGCGCAGGGAGTCGAGAGCAGGGGACCGGCCCAGGGGCAACTTTTGTTCGAGCCTGACCAATTGCCGGCTGCTGCGCACGTGATTCGGGCTCTTGTATTCCGGGCGTCGGCCCCGGAGCAGTTGGAGGAATTGTTTGTTGCCGCACGGGCTCGGGGCAACGAGGGGCTGATGATCAAAGATCTTGATTCCGCCTATACACCTGGCCGGCGTGGCAAATCGTGGCTGAAGATGAAACGCGAGCTGGCCACCTTGGATGTCGTGGTCACAGCGGTTGAGTACGGACATGGAAAGAGGATTGGCGTGCTCAGCGACTACACGTTTGCCGTCCGGGACGGAGACCGGCTGGTGAATATCGGGAAAGCCTACTCGGGGTTGACCGATTCCGAAATCGCCGAGATGACCAACTGGTTTCTCGAACACACGGTCACCGACCATGGATTGCTGCTCGAAGTGGAGCCGAAGATCGTGGTGGAAGTCGCATTTAACAACATGATGCGTTCCGATCGGCACAATAGCGGGTATGCCTTGCGATTTCCCAGGATCGTGCGGCTGCGGCCAGATAAATTGCCGGAAGGGGCAGACACGATCGAACGGGTGAGGGAAATTTACGAGCGACAGCACGCGGGAAAAACCTCGCCATTACTCTAGGCCGGTGGTCCGGGCAGGGCTTGTCATCCTGCGCTGGGAAGGATCTCGGTTTCGGCCAGGCTCCCAATTCCTCGAGGCGGCAGCCGTCGCTCCGTGTCGTAGGGATCCTTCGACTCCGCAAGTCCGTTCGCGAATTGCAAACCGCTTGTTCGCTCAGGATGACAATTTCACAATGACAGTTTAGGGGTGATGCTCTTCGGCGTCGTTGACAGGAATCACGCAGCCGTGCGCTACTTCGCACTCCACGTGTTCGAACTGGATCGTTGTGTGATCGATGCGGAAATCATGCAGCAGTCGGTCTTTCACGTCTCGCAGGATGCGCTCGCTCGCCGAGGGTGGAATGTCGGCGATGGCGATGTGGCAGGAGAGGGCGTGAGTCTCCGAGCCGATGCTCCAGACGTGCAGGTCATGCACGTCGTTTACGCCGTCAATCGAGCGAATAGCTTCCTCTACCCGGTCCAGCTTCATGCCGCGGGGGGTGCCTTCCAGCAGGATATTCAGCGTCTCGCGTGCGATGCCGAAGGATGACCACAGGATCAGCGCGCCGATGCCGAAAGAGAGCGCCGAGTCGATCCAGTACTGGCCGGTCAGCGCGATCGCCCAGCCGCCGCCGATGACGGCCGCGGTGGAAAGCGTGTCCCCCACTTCGTGCAGCAGGGCGCTGCGGATGTTAACGTCGCGGCTGGTGCGGTAAAGAAGCACGGCGATGACGCCGTTCATCACCACGCCGCCGGCCGCAACACCGATCATCACCCCCGCATGAACCTGCTGCGGGATTTCCAGACGCCGGAAGGCTTCGTAGAAAATCAGGAATGAGACGGCTACGAGCGAAACTGAGTTCACCAGAGCGGCAAGTACGCCCGCGCGATGATAGCCATAAGTCTTGGTCGCGCTGGGCGGACGAGCTTGCAAATAAACCGCGGTCAACGAGAGCAGCAGGGCAAGGAAGTCCGACAGGTTGTGGCCCGCCTCAGCCAGCAGCGCCAGCGAGTGCGCCCGGAAGCCGGCGATTACCAGCAGCACGATATAGGCCAGAGTCACCAGCGAGGAGATCTTCAGTACCCCGGAAGGGTTGGTGCTCGCTCGAGGGCCAGAATGCACGTGCATCAATCAAGTTTAATTTGGGCACAAAGTGGCTTCAAGGCACTCAAGTGCCTGCACTACAATGCTGCGCGGGGAAAGCTGCTTCTGCGGCACTAGAGATGACGCCCAAAGAAAAAAATTACTGGCTAGATACGGTACAAATGCCGGAGACGGATCCGTCTCTTTGGCCACCTGAGAGGGTGGATGTTGCGGTAATTGGCGCGGGCTTCACCGGACTTTCCGCGGGTCGGACTCTCGCCAAGCGGGGAGCGAAGGTCGCGATCTGCGAGGCGGAGACAATCGGCTGGGGCGCAAGTTCCCGCAATGGCGGCATGGTGCTGACCGGGATGAAGCTCGGGGTCAACAAGTTGATTTCCATGTATGGCAGGGAAAAGGCACAGCAGATGTATGCGGCGTCGTTAGAGTCGATAGAATGCGTCGAACAGATTGTTCGCGAAGAAAAAATCGACTGCAACTTCTCTCGCTGCGGGCATCTCGAGGTTGCCTGTAAACAAAAGCACTTCGACGATTACGCCCGACAAGCTGAGTTGATTGCGCGTGAGTTCAACCATCAACTGCGGGTCGTGCCGCGTAGCGACTTGCGGTCCGAAATTGGCTCGGAGATCTACTCCGGCGGCATGGTAGACGAAACCAGCGCTGGCGTGAACCCGGCACGCTACGTGGCGGGACTGGCCTGTGCGGCTCAGCGCGCGGGAACGGCGATTTACGAAGGTACCCGAGTGGAGAAACTCGAGCGCGGCTCCCGCAACGGATGCTCGGGATGGCAGGTGAGCACGTCTCGCGGGCCAGTCTGGGCGCGTGATGTCATGGTCGCTACCAGCGGCTATACCAGCGGGGCCACACCGGCCTTGCAGAAGAAGATCATACCCATTGGCTCCTACATCATCGTGACCGGGGTCTTGCCGGAAGCGTTGGCTCAGGAACTCAGTCCGCACAATCGCATGATTTACGATTCCAAGAATTACCTCTACTACTATCGGCTTACGCCCGACCGGCGAATGCTGTTTGGCGGGCGGGCAGCGTTCTTCCCCGAGACCGAGCACACGATCCGGAAGAGCGCGGAGATTCTGCGGCGGGGGGTGGTCGAAGTTTATCCGCAGTTACGCGAGACCAAGGTCGAGTATGCCTGGGGAGGCACGCTTGATTTTGCTTTTGACATCATGCCGCATGCAGGGCGGATGGAAGGCATGTATTTCGCGCTGGGTTATGCGGGTCACGGCGTGGCGATGGCTACGTATCTTGGCCAAAGAGTCGCGGAATTTATTGCGACGGGCAAAGATGAGAACCCTTACGCTGGGATACCTTTCCCCGGTGCGCCGCTAGGCTTGTACAACGGCAATCCGTGGTTCTTGCCACTGGCGGGGGCGTGGTACAAATTTCTGGATTGGGTGAGTTAACGCCCAGGCGCGTCACGACGGTGAGTAGAACTGCGGATTCCTCGCTACGCTCGCAGTTTGGTTAGGACGATGCTGTAGAGCTTGAGACCAGAGGCCTGCGACGGCGGAAAACGTGATCGATGCCGTACGCCGCCGGGCCCAGCACAATTGCGAATGGGGCCCAGTGCCAGGTAAATGAGTCGCTTCCCAGAAGAGCGAGGAGGCTCATTGCGATGGGTGCGAGGACGACGTAGTACAGCCCGAGTCGCCGCCCCGGAACTACAAGCGGGCGATGCATTTCTGGTTTCTTGCGCCTCAATCCCCACACGGCCAGCACGGTCAGAATCGTAGTGGCAGCCCGCAACCAGTTGTAGATGGTGATGAGCCTGGTCAGAGTCTGAAAGGCAAGCATCGCGTAAATTGCCGCTGAAACCAGAATGGCAATCCAGGGCGTTCCGAAACGCGGATGGCGCGCGATCAGGGTGGCTGGAAGGTAGCCGTCCTCGGCCATCGCGAAGGGCATGCGCGTAGAGGTCAGGACGGTGCTGTTCAGCAGGGCCACGTTGGTGAGCATGGCCGAAATGGTCATCCACAAGCCCATCCACGAGCCGCCGAGCAACTGCGCGGCGTTGGAGAAGAAGCCAGTGTGCCAATCCTGCCAGTTTCCCAGGGCGGCAAGAGACGTCAGCGTGGGCAGGAAGTACGTGGCGATCGATAGCGGGACAACGATCGCCAGCGCAAAGGGGTAACTCCGCTGCGGATTTTCGACCTCTTCTGCGACCGTGGACAATTGCTCGTAGCCGGAGTAAAGCCATAAACCCAGCGCCAGACCTACACCGAATACCTGGAACACAGGCTTGTGCGGCGGCACCACAGGCAGAAATGGATTGTGGTGCCACTTGGCTAGCCCAATGATGACTAGCCCCAGAATCGGCAGCAGGATGAAAATTTCCAGCGCAGTGGCGAACTTGCCTACCAGTTGAATGCCCCGCACGTTCACGTAGGTGATCAGGGCAATCAACCCTACCGACACCAAGTAGTGCTTCCAGCCGATGATTCCGGGGAACCAGAACTTCAGATAGTCGGTGAAGAGGACGGCGTAGACGCCGCCCAGCAGAAACGACGCTGACCAGTTCCACCAGCCGGCGAGGAATCCCCAGAAGTCGCCAAAAGCGGCGCGTACCCAGCGATAGAAGCCGCCTTCGACCGGCATGGCGGTGGTGAGTTCGGCGGCGACCAGCGAAACCGGAATACACCAGAACAGCGGCAGGAACAGCAGGTAGAGAAGCGTCATTCCCGGGCCCGCGGTGGTGACCATGTCCTCGAGACCGAAGGGTCCCCCTGTGCAGTAGGAAAACATCACCCACACGAAATAGAACAAACCAGCTTTGCGGAGGGCGGATCCCGTGATGCCTCCTCGGTTCAAGGAAGTCGAGAGAAGGTATCAGAAAATCGAAGCGAAGGAAATTCGAGCTGCGCTGTGCGCGCTGTGCGATCAGGCGACGCGATCGGCGAGCAGCGCGCCTTCCAGCTCGAGGAGCCTGCGTTTTACGTCAAGGCCGCCGCCGTAACCGCACAGAGTTCCATCAGACGCGATCACGCGGTGACAAGGCACCACAATCGCAATCGGATTGCGATTATTCGCCATACCGACAGCCCGATACGCCTTGGGGCGACCAACCACACGCGCCAGATCGGCATAGGTGCGAGTTTCGCCGTAAGGAATCTCCAGCAGGGCACGCCAGCACTGGAGTTGGAAGGGCGTGCCACGAAGGTCGATTGGGAAGGTGAATTCCCGACGACGGCTCGCGAAGTATTCATTCAACTGGCGCACATAAACTTGCGTGGCCTGCCGGGACTCGGTCCAAAGGACCTGGTTCGATTTCGGCGGGAAATTGCCGCGGTCAAATTCGAGCAGGGTCAGGCCGCGGTCCGAGACGCCGATTATTAGCGGGCCGATGGGCGAGTCGAGGTTGGAGTAGTAGTAGAGAGTCTGCATGTGTAGACAGCACAAGGATAGCAGGGGGAGGGAGGGCCCCACATGCATGCTTCGTGTACCTGACGTTTACGTGTGTTCTTGCATTGGCGTTCTTTGAAGGGTTCTGAGCCCTTGACGCCTGATGTCGTTAACTGAGCAAGATGTCGGAACTTTCGCGCTCGCGGGGTGTCCTGGACGTGAGGTCGTCGGCCACCGATGCGTAGCCTGCTATTTCACTATCCAACCCGGACTCGAATCGCTTGCGACGCTTGATGTCGTCGAGCACCCGGGCTGGAATCGCGGGACAATCCGGGTTAGCGACGGGAAGATCGTCGGCAACTGCGAAATCGGACGGTACAGTTAGTAGCTTTACGTCGAACCTGAGCCCCTTGACCGTCGTCGGGTTCGGCCGGTCTCAGCGCCTAGTCAGCGATTTCAAATTCGGCACGCCAGACGCACAGCCTTCAGAGTAGTAAGTGCCTTCTGGCGCTGGCTTCGGAGTTTGCGCCCCTCTGGATTAGCTCGGACGCTGGGTGCGATCTCAGCACGAAGTCGAGTGAAATTGGCGCTCGGCTGGGCAATCGAGGGCGGATGCCCCTACCTGGAGCGCCGGGACACGCGGCAGGCAGCGTCTCTACCCCAAATTAAATTTCTTTCGCGCAAAAAATAGAAACCTCCTGCTTGCGCAAGAGGTTCCGGGGGAGGGCCGAGGCCCTTGCGGACCCGCAGTCCTAACTTATTTAGGCTGCTCGGTCTGTTGCGGCGGCGGTTGCTGCTCCTGTTGAGGTGGTTGCTGCTGCTGGCTCTGCGGAGGAGCAGCGGTTGACGAAGAAGCAAGCTGCTCCAGGTCGTTCTTCAGGAGGCTGACTTCCACGCGGCCACCGCTGATGCGCTTCGCCTTGCCGTCGTCCGAAGCCAACGGGGCGTTGCCCATGCCCACAACATAGATCCGGTACACCGGAATCTCATGGTTCAGCACCAGGTAACGGACCACCGAGTCGGCCATCTTTTGCGAATTCTGGATAGCTGCCTGGCCCTTACCGGAAGAGAAGCCCTGCACTTCGACGATGTAGCCACGCTGATTCCTGAGCGGGGTCGCCATATCGTCAAGAGCCTCTTTGGCTTTCTTGCTCAGAACGCTCTGGCCGGGACGGAAACGGATTTCGGTTTGGGTGGCAGCCTTGTACTGGTCGATGTTGCCAACCACCTGCTCGACCGTCGTGAGGCGGGTCGTAGCCTGCTGCGCGGTCTGCTGCGCCTGCTGGGCACGGTTGCCGGCATCGGTGGCGTGCTGGTCGGCTTCGTTCGCCTTGGACGACGCCAGCTGGATGCCCTGCGTTGCGCGGCTGTCGACGTCCTTGATCATCTTGCTATTCGAGGCGGTGAGCTCGTCCAGTTCGTTCACGCGATCGCGCACGGGCTGGGTCTGCCGCTGCACATACTTCTTGCGGGCGAACGGGTTCAGATGGCCCCAAAAGCCTTCGTGAGTCTGCGGCTGCAAGGGTTCCTTCCCGCTGGCCCCCGTAGTGGGTTGGGAGGTCTGGGAAGCCGGTGCAGCTTGCGTTCCTGACTGATCCTGAGGGTTGGCGCTGTTCTGCTGAGCCACGACCGGAACGGCGAGTGCGCCGGTCAGAAGCAGAGCAAGGATTGTGCGGTTCTTCATGGTGAACTTCCTCCAAAGAGGAGGGAGCATTGGGCTCCACTCCAGCACGCCTGACGTGCGTGTAACGTTCTGATTTGATTGCGTCGTAACGCTGGAATGGCTGCAGCCTGTCGGCTTGGCCGGCATGCGCTGACGCGACGCATGCCCGAAACTTGGAACCATCGGCGCAGTCCGGAGACGGCGCCTGCCAACTCTAGAACAGTTCTCGTGCCAAACTGCTGGTACACGAGCAGCTACTAACCCCTTCTTTTATAAGCATATTCCAGGGCGAGGGCGGGCGGCAAGCGAAAGGACATGTCCTTTGAGGGTAAATTTGCCCGCAGCCGATATAAAAACTGCGGGGTCACCTAGCGTGCCTTTGGGTAATGTATGTGGGGTCGGATGCAGCGGCTTCCCATGCCTTTTATCGAAGTCATCCAGCACGAAGCGATTTGCTGCTCTCCTCCGCCCCAAGAAACCACACCCGCCTGCTTCCCCTGTCCGCCTCACACCGTTCCGAGTGAAATACCCTCCGGCTGCCCGACGGTTTTGCCTTATGCGAGGGGGGCACCTAGCAGCGCGACGGGAGCAATGAAAGCCGGTGTTGCAAGGCTTAACGTGATTTAGATAGAGATAGAAAGGGCCCGTCGGAGGACCGAGGTGCGTGCCACTCCGAAAAAAGAGAGCAGGTCTGATCTCCTGCCGCTAGGTCCTCAACAAGGAACAGCGTTTGACCTTCGCCGAGGCAAAGGCTCATCTCCTCGGACCGGGCTGAGACCTTAGCCAGCCGCATTTGGGTTTCTCACCTACGTCTGGACGTGCGTTGGTTGCGACTAGCCCTGCCCTCTTCAGGGATGGGGCAGCGCGCAGGGGAGCAAAGCGGCACAAAATCAGTGAAAGACTGATGGGACTATTCCACTCGCAGCCTGAGGCAGCATCTCCGCCTGACCAGGTAGCCCCCGGTTCGCGCCCTCGCTGGTGTCGCGGCAGAAAACCCGGTATAAAAACTGCGAGGTCAAGTTGGCTTCTGAGTCGGGAGGCGCAATGTTCAAACCGGGGATTTGGATCTGCCGGATTCCTGTTTTTCTGGTTTTTCCGTCGCTCGCTTTCTTACCAATGAGGGCGGCGGATTCGCCAAAGCGGGCTTCGGAGGCCATTCCCACTGAACGTTTGCAGCAATACTCCGATCTGGCGGTCGATTGGACACAGGAGTACCTCCGCATTGATACGACAAACCCCCCGGGCAATGAAATGCACGCAGCTGCATTCTTTAAAAAGATCCTCGATCAAGAAGGGATTGAGAACCAAGTCTTCGAATACTTTCCCGGCCGGGCCGATTTGTGGGCTCGCCTTCCTCACATCGCTGCTCAGCCGCATCGCCCAATCGTTCTGCTGAACCACATGGACGTGGTGACTAGTGACCCGGCGCACTGGAAAGTGTCGCCTTTTAGCGGTGCAATCGTCGACGGCTCGATTTATGGCAGAGGCGCCCAGGACATGAAGGATGAAGGCCTAGCGCAGCTGATGGTCATGGTCATGCTGAAGCGCGAGAAGGTGGCGCTCGGTCGAGATGTCATCTTCCTGGCGGTGAGCGATGAAGAGGCTGCCGGGACGGGCACAGATTGGATGATCGCCCACCGCCGCGACCTGCTGGGCCGCGCCGAGTTCCTGATCAATGAAGGCGGCGAGAACTTGCTGGAGAACGGGAAGGTTAAGTATGTCGGCGTGGATGTAGGGGAGAAGTCTCCATTCTGGCTGCACGTCGTGGCGCATGGCCGCCCGGGACACGGCTCGCGGCCGATTGCGGACTCGGCGCCCAACCGTCTGGTTCGAGCTCTGGACCGGATCACCAGCTACAGGACTCCGCTGAAGGTGTTGCCGGTGGTGGAGGAGTTTCTCCACGAAATGGCCCCCTACGAACCTCCAGCCCGGGCCCGCAAATTCCGGAATATCCGGCAGGCGCTTCACAACAAAAAGTTCCAAGAGGACATGGAGCGCGATGCGTCGCTGAACTATCTGCTGCGGGACACAATTTCTTTGACCATGCTAGGCGGTTCAGGGCAGACGAATGTCATTCCTCCGGACGCCTGGGCGAACCTGGACGTGCGACTGCTGCCGGGAGAGGATCCGAAACAGTTCCTCGAGACCATCCGGAAAGTTGTGGATGATCCGAATGTGACGGTCCGGCCGGAGAATCCGGAGTTCCGCATCGCGAACTATTCACCCACGAATACGGCATTGTTCGATGCCATTCGCCAGGTGACCAAGCAATACTTCCCGGGTACACCGGTCGTACCGCGGATTACCAGCGGGTATACGGAGAATCAGCGGTATCGGCCGCTGGGCATCAACTGCTATGGGTTTAGTCCCTATACGGCGACGGCGGAAGAAGGCAGCACCGAGCATGGGAACGACGAGCGCATTCGGGTGGAAGAAGCTCGGCGCGGGCCAAGGGTCCTGTATGACGTGGTGGCTGCAGTCGCGGCACAATCTAACCTGGGGGCACGGAGGTACCCAGATAGGAGAGAGCTTAGCAATAGGTTCGTCAACAGGGGTCGGAGACCCCCGGCAAACAACTAACAGGCGGTTCTGCTACCCAGGCACTTGTCGTATTGCTCGTAAATAAAGTTATCTGTCATGCCGGCGATGTAGTCGCACACCACGCGTGGCAAAGGCTCCTGCCTCGCCTTTTCCTGGTAAGGATTGGGCAGGGCCTCCGGTTTCTTCATCCAGTATCCAAACAGCTCGGTGATGACGCGCTCGGCATCCTGCTTTTCCGGTTCGAGAGCCGGGCTGAAATAAAGGCTGGCGTACAGAAAATTCTTCGCTTCGCGGCGTTCCGATTCCACCGCTTGGCTGAACGCAACCAGCCGCTTGGGATGAGAGCGAACATCCTGGAGACTACGGATACCAGCTTGCTGTAAGTTTTGGCGTGTGTTTTCTATCAGGTCGTCGGCTAACCGGTTAAGCATCCGTTTGAGAGCTTCGTTGAACTTGAGCTTTTCAATCGCGTCTGGGAATTTCGCCTCCACTTCCTGGTAATAGCCGCTGAACAGGGAAACTCCCCAGCGAATTTCGTCCAGGCTGAGCAGGTGGGCTTCGAGACCGTCATCCAGGTCGGCGGTGTTGTAGGCGATCTCGTCGGCCAGGTCAATGAGCTGGGCCTCCAGTGGCGGGCGCTGATCGAGGTAATACTCGCGCAACTCGGGAAAACTGGCTGCCAGGTAGTCGCGCGAATGTTTGATAATTCCCTCCCGTATTTCAAACGTCAGATTCAATCCTCGAAAGGCGGCGTAGCGAAGCTCGAAGTCCTCCACGATCCGCAGGGCATGCAGGTTGTGGTCAAAAAAATAGCCATGCTCGTGCATGAGGGCGTCCAACGCTTTTTCGCCGGCATGACCAAAGGGCGGGTGACCGATGTCGTGGACCAGCGCCAGCGCTTCCACCAGGTCGATATTCAACCCCAGCTGGCCGGCAATGGTGCGAGCAATCTGCGCCACTTCAATCGTGTGGGTAAGGCGATTGCGGAAGTGATCGGAGTAGCGGCGGGTAAATACCTGGGTCTTATCTTTCAGGCGGCGAAAAGCGCGGGCGTGGACTACGCGGTCCCGATCCCGTTCGAAATCATTCCGGTAGGGATGTTTGGGCTCGGGATAACGGCGTCCGCGCGAATCTTCTGCGCGCACAGCGTACTCAGCGAGCATGGGGGAAGTCTAGCAGTACCCAGGACTCAGTACCCCAGAAAAGAGCGGGGACTCTACTAGCCGGCAGTGCGTACCCGGTACTATTTCTGCTGGGGCTCTTCCTTGGCTAGCTTGATTCTTGCCGACTCAAGCTTCTTCTGGACCTTGCCCATTTCGGAGGCTTCCATTTCCGCCGGGATGGTTCTATTCCATTCTTGCAGTGCGCGCTCCCAGTGCGCAGCCGCCAGGCGGAGACGTCCGGTTTTCTGGTAGACGTCGCCAAGGTGGTCCTGGACTGTTGGATCATTGGGCGTGTGCTGGATGGCTTTGTTCAGGTTCTCCTCTGCCAAGTCGTACTTGCCGAGCTTGAAATAGGCCCAGCCCAGCGAATCGAGGTAGGCCCCGTTGGCGGGCTCAAGCTCCACCGCCTTCTTGATATAACCCAACGCTTCGTCCAAACGGACGCCGCGATCCGCCAGCATGTAGCCAAAATAGTTCAGGGTCATGGCATTTTGCGGGTCGGCCGCCAGGATCTGCTTGAACTGGGTCTCCGCCTGGTCGTACTTTTTTTGCCGCTCATAAATGGAGCCCTTCACAAAGTTCGTGTATTGCTTGTCATCCGGCTTGGTGGAGAGCTGGTCCGCTTTGCTGATGGCTTCTTCGGCCTCACTCCAGCGCTTGAGGCGGCTGTGCATCTGCGCCAGCGCGATGTATACCTCCCGATCCTCAGGTTTGCCGGTAAGCAGCGACTTCACCTGCTGCAGTCCAACTTCCGGTTGACCGCTATCGGCCAGCTGGGAAGCCAGCACCATCTTCAGACCGCGGTCGTTGGGCAGCTTCTCGACCGCTTCTTTGGCGGCGGCCGTGGCCTGCGACCACTGCTTGGACTCGCGATAAGTGTCGATGATCTGCTGGTACCCGCGGACTGCGTTCTCGTCTCCCAGGGTCAACATCTTGCGGAACGTGTCGAGCGCGAGCTGATTGTTGCCCGTATCGCGGTACACGCTGCCGAGACGCTCCAAAAAAACCGCGCGGTTATTGCGTTCGCTCTGGCTGTAGTTGGTGTCGGGCTTTTCAGTTTTGTCGAGGAGTGCTTTCAAGGTTTGCGCTGCATCATCATAACGACCTTGCGCCTGGTAGACAGCAGCTATCTGGTACGGAATCTCGATCGAGTCCTGCACCATGGATTCGGCCTTCTTCAGACTATCCAGGGCTTGATCGAACCGGCCGTCCTTGCGGTAAATTTCCGCCATGTGAACATAGGTCTGGGCGTCGTCGGGATTAGCGTCCGCAATGATCTTGTATTGTTCGAGGGCAGCATCGCTCTGGCCGTCGTTCATCAGGTTCTGAGCCAACCCGCGAATGGCGTCCAGATTGTCGCGGTCCAGTTCAATGGCGTGGCGGTAGGCGGCAATGGCGTTCTTGTATTGCTTCTGCTGTTCGTAGGTGTAGCCCAGCGCCGAATACAGCTTGGCGGAGCGTTCAGCGTCGGGAATCGAGTTCAACGCCTGAATGGCGCGAGCCGAATCGCCCTCTTCGTTGTAGAGATACGCGAGGGTCGTGACCGCTTCCTCGGAATCCGGCTGCAACTTCACCGCCGTCTTGAACTCATTCTCAGCCTTCTGCAGATCGTTATTCAGCCGATAGAGGCGACCGAGTAACAAGTGGTCGTCGACGAGGTTGGCCGGATCGGTATCCAGCTTGATGATTTGCTCGTATTGTTCGATCGCGAGCTTGAGCACGTTCTGTCCCCCGCCCTGGCTGCCCGCCTGGATGTCGCCCATCGAGCGCAGGTAGATACGCCCGAGGAGCTTGTGAGCTTCGAGGTTATTCGGGTCGCGCTTAATGATGTCCTGAGCTTCCAGCACGGCATCCCGAATGCGTCCGGTCTTGGCATACAACTCAGCCAAGCCGGAAGTCAGGTACGACGAACTAGGGTCGGCATCAATGGCTTGGCGGTACTCTTCAATCGCCTTGTTGGCCAAGTCGCTGCGCCCATATACGGCCACCAACTCCTCGTAAATATGCGCCATGGAGTAGTGGTAGTAGGCGGCGGCCCGGTCCACCTTGCGGCTGGAAGTTTGGGGAGACTGCTGCGTCTGCGGTGTAAGTCCCGGCTTCTGCTGGGAAAAAGCGGGCGTAACTGCCATCAGCAGCACGCAAGTGAAGTGAAGCACTCTTTTCATGGATAAACCTTGACCTGCCAAAGCCATAGCGATTGGATGCCGAACCGCGGCGGGCGGGTGCTTGTATTGTAACCTCTGCAACATTTTAACGGCGAAAAAGACAGCCGGGGAAATTACTAAGAAGGCTGCCAAAAGGACAGGGACGGAAGTATTGTTGATTGCCCGATTTCTTCATGGTTGATTGAAATCGGACAATCAGGCCTGGCTTGGTTTCAATCAACAATCAACCATCACGAAATCAAGAGTTTCAATGCCGAAAGTGCCGAATTCCAGTGAAGACCATGGCCAATTCCAGCCGGTCGGCGGTATCGATTACTTCCTGGTCGCGGACTGACCCTCCAGGCTGAATGATCGCTGTAGCGCCTGCCCTTGCGATCTCCTCTACCCCATCAGGAAAGGGAAAGAACGCGTCCGAGGCCGCCACAGTTCCTTGCAGCGACAAGACTGCTTTCATAGCGCCAATTTTGCAGGAATCGACACGGCTCATTTGACCGGCGCCGATGCCCACGCTTTGTCCTTCCCGAACATAGACGATAGCGTTGGACTTGACGTGCTTGCAGATCTTCCAGGCGAACAATAGGGCGCGGACTTCTTCCTGGGTGGGCGGACGTTTCGTAACCACCTTCAACTGAGTTTCTTGCAGCTGGTGCAGATCGTTGTCCTGGACCAGAATCCCACCGGAAACGTTCTTCAGCACCCATTTTTGCGGAGCATAATCAATTTCCAGCAGCCGCAGGTGCTTCTTGCTGGCAAACTTGGCCTTGGCCGCACCGCTGAAGGACGGCGCTGCAATCGCTTCCACAAAAAGTTTTGCCATCTCCTCCGCAGTTTCGCCATCAACGAGCCGGTTGACCCCTATTACCCCGCCGAAGGCTGAGACCGGATCGCACTCCAATGCCTTCTTGTAGGCTTCTACGAGCGTTTTCCCGGTCGCGGTACCGCAAGGGTTGCTGTGCTTGATGATGGTGCAGACCGGCTCGGAAAAGTCCTGCGCCAGATCCCAGGCAGCCTGCAAGTCCACGATGTTGTTGTAGGAAAGCTCCTTACCTTGGAGCTGGCGGCCGTTGGCGATGCCAGTGCCCGACCCGTCGGAGTACATTGCAGCCTTCTGGTGCGGGTTTTCGCCGTACCGGAGATTGATAATTTTCTGAAATTGCAGCCGTAGGGTAGGGGGGAAACCCGTGTCGGCGTGGAGCTCGAAGCGCCCATTGGCGCTGACTCTTTCCAAAGTGGAGGCAATAGCGGCATCGTAGGCGGCAGTAGCGGCAAAGGCTTTCTGGGCCAGCCGCCATCTGGTTTGCTGCGATAGTTCGCCCCCAAGTGACCCCATTTCTTGTGCAATCGCGGGGTAGTCGGCGGGCGACGTGACCACCGCCACGTCCTGAAAATTCTTGGCGGCCGAGCGGATCATTGAGGGCCCGCCGATGTCGATGTTCTCGATTAATTCTTCGAAGTGCACGCCAGGCTTGGCCGCGGTTTTCTCAAAGGCGTACAGGTTGACGACCACCATGTCGATGGGTTGAATACCATGCTCGGCAACGGCCGTGCGATGCGATGGATTTTCGCGGCGGTGCAGGATACCCCCGTGCACCCTGGGATGAAGCGTTTTCACCCGACCATCAAGCATCTCGGGAAATCCGGTTAGTTCCGAGACGTCCTTCACCTTAATCCCGGAATCGCGCAGCAGCTTGGCTGTTCCCCCCGTGGAAACCAGTTCCACTCCCATGCCAGCGAGCTTGCAGGCGAACTCCACCAAGCCGGTCTTGTCAGTGACGCTAACGATGGCGCGCTGAATCCGGGGCATGGCAAGGAGAAATTCTATCAGGAAAGGGTTGTTGGTCTTTGGTCGTTGGCGTGCCGAAGCAGGCGGCGAGGTCATTGCGCAGAGGGCGTCTCATCGGCAATGGCCATTCCGAATCCGTATCGACTACACGATGTACCCACCCCACTTCAAGCCGGATGGAAGTCCTGGTTGGGATTTCCCAACCCTCTGCGGAAGCGAAACGCCTAGCCCGGAATCCCGGCATCGGGGCGCGCGCGTACCGCAACTTCCAGCAAGCTAACAAAAAGACCGGTCAGGTCTTGGGTGCTTGGTGGGGAGATAATTATTATTGGCTCTGGAACGGCCGATTTTGAAAGGCTCAGCGAGATCGGGCCGGGGTTAGCTCGAGCTGAACCACCGGCGTGCTGCGTTCTTCCCGAGTCGTTGGCGTCCGGCGCTCCGGGTACCGACCAAAACCAACGACCAACGACTACACTTTTGCTCTCGCTTTAAGTTTGACTTGGCCGTCCTGGGTTTCGACGGTGTACTCGACGGTGTGGCAGCCGTATTGTTTGCGAATTTGCTCGGTTTTCTTCTGTACGAAGGAAGCGAAGGAATCGAGATTGCCAGAAACCGCTTCGCCCGCTCTCTTTTTTGCATCGGTCAGGGCGCGGAACAGATTTTCGACTTTGTTGCGCTCCGAGGTGGTATCGGAGCACTGCACAGCGAAGGCAGCTTCGTTCGTGCCTGCTGAGGCAGCATGGCCGACACCGTAAACTGGATGCGCTTGCGCCTTGGCCTCGTCACCTCCTCGCACCCCCTGCACCGAAAGCAATGCGTCCTGGGGACGGCGGTAGCCTTCTTCGCGGATGCGGCTTTTCTTGCGCCAAAGATCGCTATAGATGGCGTAGCGCTGCGCCATTTCGTTGTAGCGATAGCGCTGGGAGAAGTTCATCTTGCCGCCGTCACTAAACTTGCGCAGCAGGCTCAGCACCTTCCATTCAATATCGGTGGGCGGTCTTTTGGTCGGATTGTTGAAAAAAATCTCGTACTCAATCTTCAGGCGGCGCAGGTTGGAATCCAGAAGAGTGAGTTCTTCGTCGATCGTCACAGGCAGACTTCTCCTGTCAGCAGCTTAGCCGCAGGCTGGATTGGGTGACGAGGTGTCGGCGGGGCAGGGGGGCTATGGTACGAAAGTACTCAAACGGCCGTCAGCGCTTGGCTCCTGCCCTTGTGATTTCGTCATCCTGAGGGACTGAGGGCACCGTTAGGTCCCGAAGGATTGCGCGTGTTCGAGCGCCGAAATTGGCGTGTCTCCGGTTCCGAAGCCCCGGAATGGAGTACCTGCGAGTCAGCTGAAAGCTACCTTCCCGCGCTGGCGGCCATTTTCTTTACCATGGCCAACACCAGCCTGCGATCACTGTCATTGAGACTGGCGGAGTAACGGCGAATCTGGCTCAGGAAGCGGACCTCATCGTCGCTCAGTTGGGGCAGTCCGCGGGAACCGTTGGTGTGACCGGAGTCGGCAAAAAATTGCGAGAGCGGAAGTTCCATCGCGCTGGCGATCTTGGCGAGCGTGTCCAGCGAGGGAACGGTGTGCCCGTTCTCCACCCGCGAGAGGTAACAACGAAGTAATCCCGTACGCTTTTCGATGTCCCCCTGCGACATGCCCTTCTGCAGGCGGTAGCTTCTAATGGTCTCGCCGATGTTCATAGGGGAAGACATCCATCAGGGCTTTCCAAGGATGGCTGAATAGTAACCAGAGTAGTATCTTCTGGCAAGCAGAATTTCATTTCCCGACGGACACGAATTCCGAATTGGAAACCCTTTTCGTCATTGCTTGAGGGTTCTCTCGAGAAAACTTACCGTGCGCTTCCACGCATCCGCCGCGTCTTCCGGGCGATAACCGTCCTTGTTATTGGGGTTCTCGAAGGCGTGCCCGGCGTCAGGGTAAACCATAATTTCGATCTGTTTCCCCAATTGTTTCATGGTCTGTTCGAATTTCTTTACATCCTCAACCGGAATGCCGCGGTCTTTTCCACCGAAAATACCCAATATCGGTGCATTGATCTTTTTCAATCTGCTCGCATCCACTGCGAGGTGGCCGTAATGGATCACGTCCCCCGCCAGAGCCGACTCCTCCAGCGAGACATCCAGCGAGTAGCCGCCGCCCATACACCAGCCGATTGCGCCAATGCGGTCGCCCTTTACGTTCTTTTGCGATTTAAGGAAATCAAAGGCAGCCCGGAGGTCGCCGATAGCGCGGTCTTGAGGAACTCCGCGCATCAGTTCATGGGCTTCATCGGGCGTACTGGCCACCTTGCCGCGGTAAAGATCCACTGCCAGCGCCACGTAGCCCTGGTCAGATAGTTTTGAGGCTTGCTCCTTGACCCAGTCGTTCAGACCCCACCATTCGTGGATAACAATGATCGCGGGAAACGGTCCTTGGCCCGTCGGGGTGTAGAGCATTCCCTGCACGGTTTCGTTGCCGCTCTTGTAAGAGGCAGAGTTACCTCGGGCGGCGAAACAGGAGTATGCGCAAGCCAGCATCAGCAGAATGAGTGCCAGTTTCCTCATGGGATTTCGTCCTCCAAAGCGTTCACGACCCGAGTCGAGTTCTTAGATAGTGCCACGCCAGATCCTTGGCGCCTTGCTCGCTCAGAGTTTGTGACTTGTTTGATCTAAAGCGATTTTTCCGGCACGTAGACTGCTTGTTTTCAGCATCACTCGCTGCGAGAAAAACGAAAAAGTCACAAACTCTCCGCAGGACGACATTGTATGTTGGTGCTCGTCGTCTACAGTCCGAGTTCCATGTACATTGCGCCGGTTATGGGATTTGCCCGATAGGGCGCAATTTCGCAAAAGCCTAACTTTCGGTACATCGCGACAGCATCTTTCATGACCGGCTCGACCGTATCGAGCCGCATGAGTCGGTATCCGATGCCGCGAGCTTCCGCAACGACGGCCATCGCCAAGGCCCGCCCCAGTCCTTTACCGCGAAATTTGGGACGCAAATACAATCGCTTCATCTCACAGATGTCAGATTCCAGGCGGTGTAAAGCTATACATCCCGCGAGTTCGCCATGATACTCGCCCAGCAGCAAACGGCCGTCGGGCGGAGCATAATCTCCGGGCAATTCCGCAAGTTCCTGGTCGAAGCTTTGGAAACAAAGGCTGAATCCCAGGGACTCGGCGTACTCAACAAACAGTTCACGCGCTTGCGCGATTCGTGCCGCCGAATCGGCATTAACGATGGCGAATTCCGGGATGGCGCGCGCTACCCCATGAGCATGCCCCCGTTGACATTGAGCACGTGGCCGGTGATGTACGAGGCCTCCTCGGAAGCCAGAAAGCGCACCGCTTGCGCCACATCCTCGGCGCTACCTACTCGCCCCAATGGAATCATCTTGACCGCGTTCTGCTTAAATTCGTCGGAGAGTGACGACGTCATGGCAGTTTCGATGAAACCGGGCGCGACCGCGTTGCAGGTAATATTTCGCGAGGCCACTTCACGCGCGATCGCCATGGTCAAGCCGATCAATCCGGCTTTGGAGGAAGCATAATTCGCCTGCCCCGCCTGGCCCATCTGGCCAAAGACGCTGGTGATGTTAATGATTCGCCCCCAGCGCTGCTTGAGCATCGACCCGATCACCTGCTGGGTGCAAAGGTAAGCCGAGGTCAGATTCGTATTGAGGACCGCGTCCCAATCAGCGCGCTTCATGCGCAGGATGAGCTGGTCATGGGTGATGCCGGCGCTATTCACCAGGATATCGATCTTTCCAAACTGTCCCAGAACTGACTTGATGGCGTTTTTGATCTGTTCTTCGTCGGCGACGTCCATTGCAAACGCTGCAGCCTTGCCACCGGCGTTGCTGATCTGCTGCGCCACCGCACTGAGTTTTTCCTGATTGCGTGCGGCCAGGGCGACCGATGCGCGGGCTTGCGCAAGATGCAAGGCGCAGGCGCGACCTATACCCTGGGATGCGCCGGTGACCAGCGCCACACGTCCCGAAAGGGTCATAAATTTCTTCTCCCGTTGATGGGCAGCGCGAATTATACCTAGCTAGAAGGGATGAGCATGCAACGCGTCCGCCACTTCTCTGACCTCGTTTCGGAAAACATAGCGCAGAATGGGCGGCGCGAGCACGGTGGTGACGGCAGTCATGAAGACTACGATGGCATAGCTGGGTTGCGTGACGATATGCGAGTTCAGCCCCACCAGGGCGACGATCAAAGCCACCTCGCCGCGCGGCATCATGCCTATGCCCACCGTCATCGCAGTGTGCCATCCTTCCCCCAGCAAAGGCAGGCCGCAGCCCAGCAACTTGGAAACAATTGCTAATACTGAAATCACAATGGCCGCAATCAGAACCTTGCCGGTGAACAATCCCACGTCAAAACGGGCGCCAATCGAGAAGAAGAAATAAGGAGCGAGAAAGTCGCTGATGGAAGTTACTCGCGGCAGCAATTCCCATTCGGGCGAGTAGTCGGCAAAAATCAGTCCGGCGAAGAATGCGCCGATGATGGCAGCCATGCCGATTTTAGCCGCCATCCAGGACAGTAGCAGACAAATGGCCAGCGCGATGATGAGGGGAGCGTTGTGAGTGGAAAGGGTCTCCACCCGGGCGCGGAGAGGCCGCACCATCCTTGATCCCAGAAAGATCATAAGGGCGGCGAATACGATCGCTTCTGCAGTCAGGACCCCCAAATGCAGCCATCGGATTCCAGCCGCCGAAGCCAGTCCTGCTACTACCGCCAAAAGAACCATTCCCAAAATGTCGTCGAAGACGGCTGCACCGAGAATGATTTTGGCGGCTCTGCTGTCCAGCACTCCCAGATCCCCCAGCAGGCGTGCCGTGATGCCGACGCTGGTGGCAACCATGGCCGCCCCGACGAACGTGGCTTCCGTGGTTCCGTCTCCACGCAACCACATGAACAGAAATCCCAGAATGAAGGGAACAAGAATGCCAACCACTGCTACCAGGAGCGCTTTGTGGCTAATTCGGATGAGGTCCTGCGGTCGCGTGCCAAGGCCGGCTTGGAACAGCACGAAAATAGCGCCGATTTCGGCGATGGAATAAATGGTGTCGGTAGGATGGATAATTCCGAACGCGTATGGCCCAAGAACCACGCCAGCGACGATCTCGCCGAGCACCGCGGGCATTCTCAACCGCTCGAAGATCTCCCCGACAATCTTCGCGGCGACGAAAATCACGAACAACTGGAAGAGTAATTTTTCGGGGCCTGCCGGCACCAAGGAAGCATAGGGATAAATCAGCTCTGCCGCAAGTTGCTGCGCCTTAACAAATGCGCTTAACGCGCCAGATAAGCACATCCAGCCGTTTGGCAAAGTGCAGCAGCGAAGTTACCTTCGGCAACTCAATTCCAGCGGCCGCTGCCATGGTGTTCTTTTCGATTTCCGCATGCGCATCTTGCAGGGGCCAAGGAAGGTGATGGATTTCTGCGCGGTAGACTCGCCGGTCGACCACCGTATACAGGCAGTAACGCTCGGTCAGCCAGTTTTCCAGGCTGCCTTTTGGACGCAGCTGGACGGCTTGGACCGGGCGGTAGCGGGCGTCTAGCCGAGCATCTCCGCGAGTTCGTCGCGAGGAATAGGAGACCTCGTGATCAGCCACGTCGTTATCAGCCACGTCGACTTTCATCCGGGCATAGAAATATGGCAAGTGATAGAAGGTGCGCGCGGCCCACACGGCCGGCAGATTAGCCGCGTCGAGACTGAAAAAGTACACTCCCGGCTTGCTTTCCAGGGTCACATAGGTTCGGACATTGAGCTCGGCGAAACGCGAAAGGCCGGGCAGGGCCGGGAATCCGCGGTGGCGCACACCGCTCATGTGGAAAGGAGTCACCGCCACCCAGCCCTGGCCATCCCTGATGTCAAGCTCGAGCTCCGACGGAACCAGCGGCCGCAGGGCATCAGGCGAAATCGGCCAGTGCGCAAACAGCAGATCATGCCAGGTTTGAAACATGACCCAGGGTGTCTCGGGAACAGGCCACGGCCGATGCGCTGATTCTGCGAGAATCTGCTTCGGCTGCAAGCGAGCTATGGGCGTCCTCACCCGTAGAGCTTATTCCGAGGGCAGGGGCGAAAGCGGAGGTGTCTGCTGGGCAGCCTGGATATCGGCAGCCACCGGCTGGTAGTCCCGATGGTAGATGTCCACTACGGCGCGTCCAATGACCCTCGCACGGGCGTCCGAATGGATGTGAACCGGGAAGGTAAAATTGCCGAAGTTCGCATAATCCTGCACGAATTCAATCTTCTTGATGAAGAACGAAGGCGATTTGACGACGCCCCCTTCCGCCCGGACCAGGCTTCCGTGATAAGCGTCGATATAAATCCGGCCCTTGAACAGACCAGCGCGCTTTTTTCGGGGCTTCACCTGGAACGTGTGCACCAGGCGTCCGTTTACTTCTGCGGTGCCCTTGTAGGAAAACTTGTAGTTCTTGTCATTGACGGCCGTCAGCGAGCCGTCGTCTTGCTTGACATGGTCCACTTCCGACTGCAGCAGCCGTATGATGATGTTGCTCTTGACGAATCCATCTCCGGAATAATGGAGTGCGATGAACTGCAGAGTGCGCGGAGCCTCGAAGTGGCGTTGCAACTCGAATTCGCCGTGCTGAGCTGTATCGGGCAGTTCGGCACGAACGACGGTAGTTGCCGAATAAGAGGCCAGCTGTTGGTTCTGAATGACGGATCGCCCTTGGTAAGCCTGTAACGCCAACTCGGGAGCCATGCGAGGCAGCGGAACAGGAGCGGCGAGATCCGGAACATGAGCCGCGGCCGCGATCGTTCCGCCAGCTGAATTGGCTGCCTCAATTACGCCGAAAGCTGGCGGCGCGAAGCCTTGCCCCAGGGCGAGCCCGGATAAACAGGCTACTCCAACGACGTAAGATAAAAAAAGACTGCGCATGAATAAACGACGCCTAAGCTTACCAGCGGGGGAATGCATCTTTATATACGATTCAGGTACGTACTGGAAAGTGACAAAAGTTAGTCCCGCGCGAATGAAGGCAAGCAATGCCCTTGCCGACATAGGGCGCTTGCAGGCGATAACTATCAGGATGGCAGTGGCTTAGGGTCGCTATTCGTGCCAATTGCGCCCCGCCGTTCCTGCAAGTAAGATTCGAATTCTCCCATGCCCGGGCCCCAAAATACCGAATCGTCTAGCCATCGATCATCTTTCCAATCGCCAGCAGTAGACGTGTATGCAGTTTACGGGGTTGAGCCCGAAGTTCAAGCCTATGCCATGGCCAGGTATTCGCGCTCGGCGCTCTCTATGAGGGAGTCGCTGCAGGAGATCAACCAGCAGAAGGCGGAAAAGTTCCTTAATACGTTTTATTTTCAGTATGGCCACCGTTCCATCGCGGATTTGGCGCATATCGCGCTCGCCATCGAGCGCCTCTCGATCCTGGCCGCCATTGCTGTAGCCGATGAACAACGTTGGGACGGCCAGGAGCGCTCAACTCGCTACCAGGATTTCAAGAAAAGCGGCTACTACACGCCTGATTTCGGCGGTGACGAGCCGGCACGCACTCTCTACCAGGAGACGATTGACAGTCTCTTTGCCGAATACGAAAAGCACTCTGACGCGATGTTTCGTTATCTGGCGGAAATCACCCCCAGGCCAGCGGACATGAAGCAGGAACCCTACGAGCGCACTATGCGGGCGCGTGCCTTCGACATCACGCGATATCTGCTGCCGCTGGCAACGAATACTTCGCTGGGCGAGATCGTTAACGCGCGCACCTTGGAAAGCCAGGTCGCACGCTTGCTGTCCTATACGCACAAGGAGGTCCGCCATCTCGGCGAGTTGCTGAAACGGGCTGCGACCGAACCGGCTTACAACATCAACCATGAATTGCTCAAGAGCTTGGTGGAGGAAGTTCGTGCAACGAATTCGCAACTGGGCGAGAGAGCGGCGAAAGAACTTCTGAAGGATGTGCGGATGGCGCCGACTCTGGTCAAGTACGCCGATGCCAATGCCTATGAAATAGAGACTCGCCGTGGATTGAAACAGGCCGCCTCAGATTTGATGAAAAAGGCGGCCATAAGTCGCTCCCGATTGGTCGATCTGCTCGACGACGATCCGCTGGAACTTGAGCTCGCCGCTACGCTGTTGTACGAGCACTGTCAATATCCCTATCGCCAGATTCGAGACCAGCTCGATGGACTCGGTGCCAAGATGCAACGCGAGATCATCGACTTTGGCCTGCGACACCGTGGTAAACATGACGAGATGCTGCGCGCCTTCTGTGCCGGACAGAAGTTCCGGTTCGACATTCTGATGGACATCGGTGGGTTTCGCGACATGCATCGGCATCGCCGGTGTGTTCAGATCGGCCAGAGTTTTACCACCGCCCACGGATACGATGTTCCGGAAGAGTACGAAGCCGCGGGTTTCCGTGCCGGCTACGAATCAGCGATGAAGCGCGCCGTCGCAGCCATCCAACAGCTAGCCGACCGACCCGGGGCGGAGGCGGCGGAGAACGCGCAATACCTCATTCCTCTGGCCTTCCGCAAGCGCTCGCTCTTTAAAATGGATTTCGCCGAAGTCGTCTATATTTCGGAATTGCGTACCACGCCAGCAGGACACAGGTCCTATCGCAATGTCGCATATGCGATGTATGAAGCTGTCGCAAGGAAGTACCCATCGTTGGCTGGGTATTTCCGAGTCCATGATGTGCGGGAACCCGCGGACGTTCTGAAGCGCTGATCACTACCGCTAATCACAGTCGGTGAATGTTCATGGCTACTCGGCGATCCAGCCGCCGAGGGATCTCGCGCGAGAACCAAGGCTTTCGCTGGTGCACAAAAGATCCTTCGCGGGCTTGATGCCCCGCCTGGATGACGCCATGGTTCTACTTGGTAGCGTTCGCATAGCGCTCACGCTAGTGCAACCGATCCCCCCCGGAATCTCTCACCATCGAGTTCGTCCAAAAAGCCTTTAGGCGCCACGATGACAATAAAGCCCAGGCCGATGAACTCGGAAAAGATCCCGGCCAAGTAGGTCCGCAGAGCGGCGGCCGGTCGGGCGACGCGCAGCAGCTTGCGCACGTCGAGGATAGCTCTGGGGAAAGCGTAGAGGAACTCTTCGACACGGGTCAGGCGGTTGAGGCCAGGCAGCTCGAAGGTTCCGAGGATCGTGCCGACCACCCCGAACCGGCCCGTGCACACCCACAACGAGTATCGTCGGCTGGTAAGGTTTTCCTCCCAGGCGTGAGCCCGGCAAGGGCGCCACGCAATTAGCGAGCCGCTTTATATTCGCTTTTTATTCGCCTATGTGCTACACTTCCCCAAAAGCGAAAGGCTGTGGAAATTCTGGTGATTCGTGAGCTGTTGCTGGCTTGCTCGAGGTTGTAGGCTAGGTTGTAACACTACCCGAGGCCCGGAAAAGGATACTTATGGCAGACGAACGTGCAAAGGCACTGGATCTGGCTTTCTCCCAGATCGAAAAGCAGTTTGGCAAAGGTTCCATCATGCGGTTGGGGTCGAAGGAGGCGGTCGTCCCCATCTCGGTAATCCCCACCGGCGCGATTTCCTTTGACGCGGCGCTTGGCGTAGGCGGCTTTCCGCGCGGGCGTGTCGTCGAGATCTTCGGTCCTGAATCTTCGGGCAAGACTACCATCGCCCTGCAAGTCATCGCCGAGGCGCAGAAAACCGGCGGCATGGCAGCTTTCGTGGACGCCGAGCATGCCCTCGATCCCAGCTATGCGAAGAAGCTCGGTGTAGACGTCGACAACCTGCTCGTGTCGCAGCCTGACTACGGCGAGCAGGCCCTGGAAATCGCTGAGGCATTGGTGCGCTCCGGCGCATTAGATGTGCTGGTCGTGGACTCGGTGGCGGCTCTCGTACCCAAGGCTGAACTCGACGGTGAGATGGGCGACAGCCACATGGGGCTGCAGGCACGGCTGATGTCGCAGGCGTTGCGTAAATTGACCGGCATTGTTTCCAAATCCCGTACCTGCCTGATTTTTATCAACCAGATCCGCGAAAAAATCGGCGTGATGTTCGGCAACCCGGAGACGACGACCGGCGGGCGAGCCTTGAAGTTTTATGCGTCGGTGCGTATTGATATCCGCCGCATTGCCGCCATCAAAGAGGGGGACATGGTCACCGGTTCGCGCACGCGAGTAAAAGTCGTAAAGAACAAGGTGGCCGCTCCTTTCCGCGAGGCCGAGTTCGACATTCTTTACGGAGAAGGCATTTCCCAGGAAGGCGATCTGCTGGATCTGGCCGTGAACAACAACATCATCGAGAAGTCGGGGTCATGGTTTAGCTACCAGGGCGAGCGCATTGGCCAGGGCCGAGAGAATGCCCGCCAGTTCCTCAAAGACAACAGCCAGACGCTGGCCAAGCTGGATGAAGAAGTCCGCAAGACTTTGGGACTCACGCCCGCAGCCAACACGCAGGCCCAGGCGCAAGCCGCTGCCGGAGGCCGCGTAACCACCATGCCGAGCGCCGCGGGGGAGGCAAAGGTGCCGGCGGCGAGACGGTAGGGTCGTTGGCTTAGTCATGCTTCGCCGGCTGGCAACGGGACCCACGGCTAAACCATTGCCAATCCCATTTCCTGCCGACTAGAATCGTCTTTAACCCAGCCTGACCTGCCAGCGAGGACAATTGAAGAAAGTCATAGCGATCTATCCTGGCTCGTTCGATCCCTTGACGAATGGGCATCTCGATTTAATCGAGCGGGGCAGCAAGATTTTCGACCAGCTGATTGTGGGGATCCTGCGGAATCCCGAGAAGGACCCGCTGTTCAGTCTCGGCGAGAGACGGGAGATGCTGGAGGCCATGACCGAGCAATGGAAAAATGTCCGGGTGGACTCCTTCGAAGGCTTGATGGTGGATTATGCGGTCAAGGTGAGGGCGAGCGCGGTGCTGCGAGGCATTCGGGCTATCAGCGACTATGAATACGAACTTCAAATGGCCTTGATGAACCGCAAGCTGTCGCCCAATCTGGAAACCGTTTTCATGATGCCCGCCGAGGCCTATTCCTACTTGAGTTCGCGGCTGGTGCGCGAAGTTGCCCAGCTGGGTGGCAATATCAGCAGATTGGTTCCTGAACTTGTGGAGCAGAAGCTGCGCGAGAAGATGGATCCGGCAATAAAATTACGGGACGTTAGAAAAACCAGAACAGGAAAAAAACAATGACTGTAGCTACCGAAACCTCCTTCGCCTTGAAACTCACGGAACGGATTAACCGGATTGAAACTTCTGCCACCATGGCGGTCGTAGCCGAAGCCGACAAGCTGCGCAGCCAGGGCATCGATGTCGTGGACTTTGGCGCGGGCGAGCCGCACTTCACCACCCCGCAGCACATTAAAGACGCGGCCATCGCTGCCATCCAAGCCAACTTCACCAAATACACGGTGGTGGGCGGAACCGCGGAGCTGCGCGATGCGATCGTACACCGGCATTCGGTAGACTTCGACTCCGACTATCGCCGCGAAGAAGCGATCGCCTCCGTTGGCGGTAAGCACGTGCTGTTCAACGCGATCCAGGTGCTGGTGGACCACGGAGACGAGGTCATTCTCCCGGTTCCTTACTGGGTTTCCTTCAAGGACATCATCCGTTACGCAGGCGGCGTCCCGGTTCTTGTCGAGACCGATGAAAGCAAAGACTTCCGGGTGACGGCGGAAATGGTCGAGCGCACCATCACGCCGCGCACGAAGGTGATCATCCTCAATTCGCCGTCCAATCCCGCGGGGGCGGTGATGAGCCCAGAGGATATGAAGGCGGTCGTCCGGCTGGCAGCGCAGCGTGGCATCTGGGTGATCTCTGATGAGTGCTACGTATATCTGAACTACAGCGGCAAACGCTTCTCGGTCGGCTCAATGCGTGAGTGCCGCGACCGCATGCTCGTGGTCGGGTCGCTCTCAAAAACCTATGCTATGACCGGCTGGCGGCTGGGCTACGCCCTCGGTCCTGCTCCGGTCGTAAGCGCCATGCAGAAGTTGCAGGGCCAATCAACCTCTAATCCTACCTCAATCGTGCAGAAGGCCGCGGTCGCAGCGCTCAGAGGCCCTCAGGAGTGCATCGAGGAGATGCGCAAGGAGTACATCCGCCTGCGCGATTACGTAGTGAAAGGCTTGCGCGCCATACCTGGCGTGACCTGCACCCTACCGCAGGGTGCGTTCTACGCCTACCCTAACGTGGCGTCCTTCTTCGGCCGGGGTGAGGTGAAGTCAGCAGCCGACGTGGCGGGCAAGCTTCTGCGCGAGGCCCACCTAGCCACGGTGCCCGGCGAAGGATTCGGCACGCGCCAGCATATTCGGGTTTCCTATGCCACCTCGACGGCCGAACTTGACCGAGGATTGGAGCGGATGGGTAAGCTTTTTGCCTCCCTGTAATCAGGGTTTTTCGCAGGCAGCCTCGGTGCTGGGTTAAGCTTCTAACGGCGGTGGTCCTGCCGGCGCGCCCCGGCAGTATTGGTACGCTTGCCCGATGAGCGAACTGTATCCATTTCTGATGGTGCCCGTCTTCGACCCGCGGCCGTGGGGGACGTTGGATTTGTCTCCGATTTATCCCAATCACAAGTTCGAAGAGAAAATCGGCGAATCCTGGTTGACGGGGGACCATTGCATTGTGGCAAACGGTCCGCTGGCGGGACAGTCTCTCGGCGAGCTCAGCCGCCATTACGGAAGAGAACTGGTGGGCGGGGCCGCCCCCGATGGCAACCGATTCCCTCTCTTGCTGAAATTCCTCTTCCCCCACGAAAAGCTTTCCGTGCAGGTGCACCCAGATGATGAATGCGCCCGGCGCTCGGGCCAGCCCTGGGGAAAAACTGAGTGCTGGTACGTAGCGCATGCCCAACCCGGCGCCCAGGTGGGACTCGGTCTTAGGCATGGCGCCACCTGCGCTCAATTGGAGCAGGCGATTCAGGAGAATCGGGCCGAAGAACTGCTCAACTGGGTTGCTGTTCATCGCGGCGACCTGATTTATGTCGCAGGCGGAACCGTGCACACGTTGGGTCCAGGATCGGTCATCGTCGAAACCCAGCAGCAATCGGATACCACTTATCGCTTGTACGACTACGGGCGGCATCGTGAACTGCACTTGAAAGAAGGATTGGCTGCCGTTAAGCAGCAGCCGGGATCGGGCAAGGTGGTGCGTCCTCCTTCTGCGTCGCCGAATGGAAGCCGCCGCGAACAGTTGGTCGGCGCGCCTTATTTTGTGCTGGAGAAATTCGACCTGAGCGAGTCGAAATCGTTTGCCGCTACCGACGAATCGGGAACCCGTTCTGTTCAGGTATTGGTAGCCCTGGAAGGCTGCGGCGTAGTAGAAGACCACGAAACCGAGCCCGTCGCGTTTGCCAGAGGTGATGCTGTGGTAGTACCGGCGAGCACGCGGAATTTCGACGTGCGACCGCAGTGGAATTTGGAGTTCATCCGCGCCTATGTCCCCGGCACGCCGCTGCCCGAACCGGTGACGACGTTGACTTCGGAACTGGCATCCTGAGCGAGCATTCGGGGAAGGCCGGTTTTCGACGCGCCCAGCAAATGCAGAGATCGTTCGCTTCGCTCAAGATGACAGTCTGAAAGATTGAATGCCGAAAAAACCTACGTTCTATCCCGTCGTTCTGGCCGGTGGCCGTGGCACGCGGTTCTGGCCGCTCAGCCGCAAGCGCCGCGCCAAGCAACTTCTGGCGTTGGACGGCAAGCAGACCATGATTCAGCAAACGGTCGCGCGACTTCTGCCCTTAGCCGCTCCTAAGAATTTCTGGATCATCACCAACCGCGATTTACAGTCGGCCATCCGAAAGCAGGTGCCGCGCCTTTCGAA
The DNA here is from genome assembly GCA_003225055.1 of Acidobacteriota bacterium. Classification (GTDB taxonomy): domain Bacteria; phylum Acidobacteriota; class Terriglobia; order Terriglobales; family Acidobacteriaceae; genus Gp1-AA122. The sequence goes on along the minus strand of QIAU01000120.1, from coordinate 87,388 downwards.
AGGGCAGATCATCGCAGAGCCGGTGGGACGCAACACCGCGCCTGCCATCGGGCTCGCTGCCTTCCTTTTGTTGCGCCGTGATTCGGAGGCGGTCATTGGCCTGTTCCCTTCTGACCATGTAATCGAAAATGAGAACTGCTACCATGATGTAGTTGCGCACGGGATCCAGATTGCGGCGGCTGGCGAAAACATCGTGGTGCTGGGTATTCGGCCCAATCGTCCTGAAACCGGGTACGGCTATGTCGAATCCGGCTCTCCGCTCGAGATGGAAGTGCTGCGGGTCCGCCGCTTCACGGAAAAACCCGACGCTGGCTGCGCTGCCGAGTTTCTCAAAGCAGGAAATTATTTTTGGAACAGTGGGATGTTTCTCTGGCGAGCGCGGACCCTGGCTGATGCTCTCAGAGAGCATCTTCCCAATACCGCGCCGCTGTTGGAAGAAATTGCAACCGCGTTTGGAACCGCAAAATTCGAAAACACTTTTCGCAGGCTCTATCCCAAGTGCGAGAACATCAGCATCGACTACGCGGTGCTGGAGCCGCGCTCGGCCAAAGGTGAGCAGGCTTCCCATATCTACTGCATCCCGGCAGATTGTGGCTGGAACGACCTTGGCTCCTGGACGGCCCTGCACGAGCATCATGCCGCCAAAACCAGGTCCGCCGACGGAAACTTGATTTCCGGTGACGGCAGCTACACGCTGAATGCTCAGGGTAACTACATCCATGCGCCGGGCAAATTCGTGGCAGCCGTAGGCGTGGATAATTTGGTGGTCGTCGAAACCGACGATGCTCTTTTGATTACGACGCGAGAGGGTTCGCAGGATGTGGGGAAAGTGGTGAAGTATCTCGACGAGAAGAAACTTTCCAAGTTAGTCTAAGGCGTAAACGTTCGTCAGGAGCGGTGCCTCCAAGCGGAGTTCAGGCAATGGCTTGGCACCGGGGTTGCTGGAGGCAAACGCAGCAGCTAAAGCCGCTCATAAAAACGGGGTTTTTATGGCAGTGCTAACGCGCGGCGCCGCCCCAGACCAGGCCTTTTTCAGCAGCCTGTGAAGCCGTGTCCTGATACCAAACCGCGTCTTGAGAGGTGAGACCGTGCCCCTTTCCCGGGCGGGTTCCTGAGAGAGGTTACAGGATTCATTTATGGCCGAGATCAAGTTTGGGACCGACGGATGGCGCGGCGTCATTGCCGATGATTTCACTTTCGACAACGTACGGCGCGTGGCCGGCGCCATCGCGTCTTATGTGCTGAAAAACGAAGATCGCAAGCAGGGCGTCATTGTCGGATACGATACGCGGTTCGCCTCCCAGTCCGTGGCCCGGCTGGCGGCCGAGACGATCACGGGCGCGGGTATTCCGGTCAAGCTGGCCAACGATTACACACCTACTCCCGCCATCTCTTATGCCGTAAAGACGCTAGGTACGGCGGGCGGTGTGGTCATCACTTCCAGCCATAATCCCTGGAACTGGAATGGCGTGAAGTTCAAAGCAAAGTTTGGCGGGTCGGCCACGCCGGCGATCATGAAAATCATTGAGGAAGAAATTCGTGCCGGCGCCATGCCCAACGGCCACCCAGCCAAGATTGAGGAAGTTGACCTTAAGCCGGCTTACCTCGAAGCAATGTGCCGTTTTGCCGATCTCGAGTTAATTACGAAAGCTAAGTTCAAGTTTGCCATCGATTCGATGCACGGCTCGGGACGTGGCCTACTGGCAAAAATCTTCGCCGACCGCGGCATCGAGCACATTGCCATTCGTCAGGACCTGAATCCTCTGTTTCCCGGAATCAATCCCGAGCCAATCGAGCCGCATGTAGCCATGCTTCAGGAAGCCGTGCTCCTACACGGCTGCCATGCGGGCCTGGCCACGGATGGCGACGCCGACCGCGTTGGTGCGGTCGCAGAAGACGGGACCTTTGTTGACGCACATAAGATTTTTTCTATCCTGCTGCGCTGGCTGTTGGAACGGAAAAAATGGCCGGGCGAAGTAGTGCGCGCGTTCAACACTACTCGCATGCTGGACCGCATCGCCGCGCGGTACGGCCGCAAGCTGAACGAGTGCAGCATTGGATTCAAGCACATTGCCGATCTCATGATGGAGCGCGAGATCCTGATTGGCGGAGAGGAATCCGGCGGAATCGGTTACTCCCGCTATCTGCCGGAGCGCGACGGCATCCTCAACTCGCTGTTGCTGGCCAATGTCATGGCCGAAGAAAAAAAGCCGCTGGGCCAGCTCGTGGCCGATCTGCAAAAGGAGTACGGTCCACATTTTTATGGGCGCCTCGATTTGCATATCTCCGAAGATGTGAAGCAAGGCGCCATCAGCCGCGCCCGTGCGGACGGCACGAAGAGTCTTGGGAAATACAGGGTCCTGAGGAAAGAAGGGATGGACGGAGTGAAGTTCTTCCTCGAAGCGCCGAGCAATGGCAACGGAGCCGAGCCGTGGATCCTGTTTCGAGCCTCGGGTACTGAGCCCTTGCTGCGACTCTATGCGGAAGCCGCCTCTCCGGAATTGACGCGGGAGATTCTGGCCAGTGGTGAGGCATTCGTGAACGCCGCGTAATCTCGAAAGCAGGTCCCTCGACTCGGCTGGATGTCAGAACCATTTCGCTATACAAACTGGCGCAAAAGCAAGACCGCCCGCGTCGGCGGCAACCGATGTGCAGGGATTTCACGGATCATCATTTCTATTCGCGCCGAATCTGTGGTCATGCGCGCCATTTTCTCTTTTACTCCTTGTCATCCCGAGCGAGGGCGTTCTGTGCGCGAGTCGAGGGACAAGCTTTGCTTGTGCTGCTGCGACCTTCCAACGCATCCTGCACTTGTGCCACAGCGGCCTGCTGAATCTCCGGATCATCTCCGAATCCTGCCAGCCAAACGACCTCAGGTTCACGCCGAAACCACGTCATCTGACGCTTGGCGTAATTCCTGTGCGCCTGCTGTGCCTGCGAAATCCCTCGGGCATGGTCGATTTGTCCGCGCACCAGTTGAACTGCCTGCCGATAACCCAAAGAAGACAAAGCCTGCGCCGTATCACCGTATTTCTCAAGCAGTCCAGCCGTCTCCTCGACCAGTCCCGACTCGAACATCCTGTTCGCGCGTTGGTTGATCCGTTGATAGAGTGCGGCGCGTTCAGGGTTCAATCCCAGGCGTAAAATCCGGAACCCCTGCAGCGGCTCGCGTCCTTGTTTCCACAGCTCGGTCATTTTCTGCCGCGAACCCAGGCACACTTCGATGGCTCGAATCAGCTTGGGCGCGTCGTTCGCATGAATTTTCTTCCCGGCTGCAGAGTCCAATCGTCCCAGAAGCTTATGTAAATATCCCGGGCCCTCTTGTCGGGCCCGATCCCTAAGCCGCCGGCGCAATTCTTCCGACCGCTGCGGACCCGGGAAAAGTCCTTCCAGGAGCGCGCGCAGGTATAATCCCGTTCCAGCCACCACAATGGGCAGGCCACCACGACCTTTGATCTCCTGCAACACCTGCCTTCCCAGTCGCGCATACTCCCCCGCGGTCACGTACTCGCGGGGGAGAACAAAATCGAGCAAATGGTGAGGCGCCCGTGCCCGCTCCCTGGCGGAAGGTTTCGCCGTACCGATTTCGAATTCCCGGTACATGGCCACCGAATCGCAATTGACGATTTCTCCGCCAAAGCGTTCACCCAGTACCAGAGAAAGTGCGGTCTTGCCGCTTCCGGTTGGGCCCAGCACGACCACCAGCAACGGATCGGGCACAGTCAGCGGGCGCTCCAGTCGATGGCAGGCCAGTAGCGGATCAGAATCAGGAAAAGGATGAGAATGGCTATGATGAGCAGCCCCGTTGTCTGAAGAGAATAGATCGGTGGCTTATGAGCCTGCTTTGCCGCTTTGGGTGCGACGGCCACGCCTTCATTGTAGCGCCACCTGCATTCTCCGCAGCGTCCATTCAGCGCGATCCCGTGCCGCGATGCTAGACTACGGCTCTCGGCGGTTTTATGTCCACGCCCACACCCATAGCGGGCCGGCGCATCCTTCGTTTTGGCGTGTTCGAGGCGGACCTGCTGGCCGGAGAACTCCGCAAAAGCGGTCTCCGAATTCGGCTCCAGGAGCAGCCTTTCCAAGTGCTTGCCTTACTGCTCGAGCATCCCGGCGACGTGGTGAACCGCGAGCACCTGCGTGAAAAGCTCTGGCCCGCTGACACGTTTGTTGACTTCGACCACAGCCTCAACACTGCCATTAACAAGATCCGCGAAGCCCTGGGGGACTCTGCCGTTAGTCCGCGCTTCGTGGAGACGCTCGCTCGTCGGGGCTATCGCTTCATCGCGCCGGTCGAGACCGATGACAGACCCGTGTCCATCCCGAATTCGACAGCCGATAGCCTGCCAGTAGTCACCGAACCTGCACTTCACCCGGAATTGGAAGTTCCCATCCCGCATCGCTCTTTGACTCGCAGCCTGTTTGGTTTGATCCAGTTGATGTACCTGGTCTTCTACGTGGTAGCGTTAAGTCGCCTGCAGGAGGTTGACCGGATCGCCGATTCCTTCCTGCCGGGCTGGGGATCGGTTGGGCTGATCGTGGTGGTTCTGATCACCGCCGCAGGCGGTATACCGTTTCGCTGCTATCTCATCTCGGCAGTTGCCTTCGACCATCGTCGATTGGGTGAGAAGTTTAAGCGCCTTTTTCTTATCGTCCTGGCTGGGGATCTCCTTTGGGCCCTGGCTCCCTTCCTGCTGATTGAAATCATCAGGCTGGGAGGTGCCTTTGCCGCTACGGCGGCCCTTTTGTATGTTCCGTTCTCGGAGCGCACTTTAATCCGTCTGGCTTATCCAGACTCGGGCACGAACCGCCCAGCGTAGGGAATTGTGTTAAGAAGGAGGAACCACCGACGGCAGGATCCAACTGACTGGCTTAAAGGGAGACATGGAAGTCACCACCGGCGACGGCCATCAAGAAATTCAATCCGTGGAGGGAACGCTGCGGGCACATGCCGGTGACGGGCATATCAGGGCCACGGGCGCCGTTTCGATAGCCTTGACATCAGCACCGGGGATGGGCGAGTGGAAGCGACTGTCCTTCCGGGTTCTCTCGTCTCGCAGAGTTGGATCTTGCATACCGGAGACGGCAGCGTAACCCTGCATCTGCCCGATACTCTTGCGGCCGATGTCGAGCTCCACAGGGGGGACGGTCACATCACGCTTGACATGCCGGTGACGGTTTGTGGGCGGCTGGGCAGCAAGAACATCCAGGGTAAGCTCAACGGCGGCGGCAACTTGCTGACGGTTCACACCGGGGACGGCTCCATCCACCTGGTCCACCTGGAGAAGTCCTAGCCAAGCCTTCGTGAGTTCGGCTAAGCTACTCGGTTTCGCGTTCATACGGTTGTCGATTCCAAGGGGCTGCGCATGTTTCGTATAAGGGTCTTCTGCTCGTTCATCTCTCTCATTCTTTTCCTCTCCACTTCGTTGGCCCAGAATGCCGCGACTACCATACAACGCCAGCCTGTGCTGGATGGGTCTTCCATGGACAAGAGCGTTGATCCCTGCGAGGACTTTTATACCTATTCATGCGGCAACTGGATGAAGAAGAATCCCATCCCGCCCGATCAATCGAGCTGGGGAGCCTATTCCAAGCTGCAGGACGAAACGCTGCTCCAGTTGCGCGGGCTGCTGGAGAGCGCTTCGGCACCCGACCCGAAGCGCTCGTCGGTCGAGCAGAAGGTCGGCGACTACTACGCCAGTTGCATGGACGAAAAGGCGGTTGAAGCCGCCGGCGCGACGCCGCTCAGGCGGGCGCTCGAGGAGATCGAAAACCTGCATTCCAAGGACCAACTGGCGGATCTCGCCTCGCGCATGGCTGACGAAGGCGTGCTGTTCGAATTCGGCTCGCAACCGGACTTCCGAGATGCGAACCAGGTGATCGCCGGGCTCGACCAGGGCGGCCTTGGCCTGCCTGACCGAGATTACTACCTGAAGGAGGACGCAAAATCCCCGGACCTACGCAAGGCCTACGTCACGCACGTGCAGAAGATGTTCGAACTGCTGGGCGAGAAGCCGCAAGCCGCGAGTTGGGAAGCGCAAACGGTCATGCACATTGAAACGGCTCTGGCTAAAGGCTCCCTCACCCGCGTGGAGCGCCGCGAGCCCAAGAATCTCGATCACAAGATGACCAGCGAGCAGTTGGCCGCGCTCAGCCCATCCTTTCACTGGAATCAATATTTCGCCAAGGTGGGGTTAGGTCCCGTGCCGTCACTCAACGTGGCGACCCCTGAGTTCTTCAAGATCATGGAATCTGAACTCAAAAGCGAGGATCTGGCCAACTGGAAAGCTTATCTGCGCTGGCACCTGGTTCACGCGAACGCGCCGTATCTTTCGTCGCCCTTGGTTAATGAAAACTTCGATTTTTACTCAAAAACATTGCGCGGTGTCGAGCAAATCCAGCCGCGCTGGAAGCGCTGCGTAAACTATGTGGACAACGACCTGGGTGAGGCGCTGGGCCAAGCCTACGTGGAGAAGTACTTCAGCCCGGAAGCCAAGCAGTCCGCGCTGAAGATGGTTCGGGAAATCGATTCCGCCATGGAGCAGGACATCAAATCACGATCCTGGATGAGCGACGTCACCAAGCAGCGAGCCCTCGAAAAACTGCACACGGTGGTTAACAAAATCGGCTATCCCGACAAGTGGCGCGACTACAGCAGGCTCGAGATCATCCGCGGCGATGAGGCAGGCAATGCCGTCCGCGCCCGCAATTTTGAGTTCCAGCGCGACCTGTACAAGATCGGGAAGCCCCTGGATCGGGGTGAGTGGGCCATGACACCGCCTACGGTCAATGCTTACTACGACCCCCAGAAGAACGAGATCAATTTCCCCGCCGGCGTGCTTCAGCCGCCTCTGTTCGATGCCAACTCCGATGCCGCTCCCAACTATGGCAACACCGGTGGGACAATCGGCCACGAACTGACACACGGTTTTGACGATGAAGGCCGCCAGTTCGATGCTCAAGGAAATCTGCGTGACTGGTGGACGGCAGAGGACGAGAAAGCTTTCGTCGAGCGCGCCACCTGTATTTCCGATCAGTATGCGCAGTACACGATCGTGGACGACATCAAGATCAACAGCAAATTAACTCTGGGAGAAGACGTCGCCGACCTGGGTGGTTTGATCCTTGCCTACGGGGCTTGGAAAGGCGACACGCAGGGCCAGAAGCTGCAGCCGGTTGACGGCTTCACGCCCGAGCAGCGCTTCTTCATCGGCTACGCGCAGAGCTGGTGCACCAATGAGCGCGACGAGACCAAGCGTTTGCGCGCCACGATCGATCCCCATTCGCCAGAGAAGTACCGCGCCAACGGAGTTGTTGCCAATATGCCCGAATTCCAGCAGGCATTTCATTGCAAGCCGAGTTCGACTCTGGTGCGTCAGAACGCGTGTCGCGTGTGGTGACGGGTGCTACTGCAGTTCGTTCTTGTCGGGGTTGTAGTAGAAATAAAAGCGCAGAGCCAGATATTGTCCGCCATACTGCGGCGGGAGCGGCGGGAACGGATTGCAATTTGTAATTCCACCCCAGGCGGCGCGGTCCAGGGAGATGTCACCCGAGCTAGCTATTCTTTGTAATCCCTGAATGCTGCCATCCTTGAGGATGGCAAATTCAATGGCGACGTTGCCCTTCTTCATGATCGGCGGACGCGCTGCCTCTGGAATCAGGTTGTACCAGCTCTCGCGAACATCATGCAGGACGCGCGACAGGTAGGGACCAAAATCAACTCCCATGGTGTCACTGAGCACATCCATCTCGCCCAAAACCTGGGTAGGCTGCCGGTCCTGGCCTAGGCCGTAGTCTCCCTCCGCTCCACCATGCCCGCTGCGATTAGCCAGTGACGCCCGCGCCGCCTGTTCAACTGCCGACCCTGCTGATATCGCATTTCCGAAGGGATTGGGCGGAGCCTGCAGCGTGGCCGCTTCCTTGCTGTTGGAGGGCGGGGTGGACGGTCGCGAAGGTTGACCCTGGGGCTGCTGCCGCTGAGGCGAAGAAGGCGGTTTTTGCGGTGCGGCCGGCTCAGGCTTCAGTGTCGGAGGTCCGGGTAGGCCAGGACGTGAGCTATCCAAGATCTTGCGCAGTTCTTCCGGGTCGACGTGGGGCTTCTTCGAGGTGGCGATGCGGTCCTTGTCAGAGATGATGTTGGTGTTTGGACGCTTGGTTATTTTTTGCGTGTCGCTCGGCATCTCCAGGTAGGTCAGTTCTTTATTGCGCAGGCTGTTGTTGGGCGACACCATCAGCACTCCCCGGCGGAACATCCATCGCTCGAAACGCGGCGAGTTGAGGATCAAAACCACCAAGGCCAGGTGAACCACCACCGAAATCCAAAACGCCTCGCGCATCCGGGAGCGAGAGAGGTCGTCCTGCAACTGAATCAGTAAGGTCGGCGAAGCATGCAAGTCTCGATAGGCAGATTCCCACCGCTCGCGATCGTAGAGGTCACTCTCCGGCACACGTAGTGGCGGAGGTTGGGGCTTATCGGGATCCCTGAGCGGTATTTGCGTGATGGACATCGAGAGCTACTTACATCCAGCAGCGAACGACGGTTGCTAAACCATAAGGGGGACCCCGGGCGCACTGCGGCTGACTTCCCCTATTGTCGCATCCTTTTCCTAATCTGCGAAGCAGCGTAGGTACCAGCACTTCAGTTGTAACAGGGTTCCGGGATGAAGATTGTAAGTTTTTGTAAAGAATAAGGTTGTCTTGCTGCCTCAGGGGGCGATGGTTAGCTTGTCCAGGTTCACCTTGATGCCGTGCTCCCGGATCGCGGCGACAACATCCAGAGCGACGGCCAAGGCGCGCCGGCCATCCCCAAGGGGAACCACCGGCTCGGAACAAGCCCGGACCGCAGACAGAAATGACTTCAATTCTGCCTGCAAAGGTTCCTCGGAAGTGACGGACGGCTTGGTCACGGTGATCTGCGGGTTGGGGGATGGGGCCCCCGCCTGTCCCACCGAAAAAACCAGCACGTCCTGCCGCGCATAATCGATTGAGATGTACTGTTCGGGTTGAAAGAAGCGCAGCTTGCGAACCCGCTCGGTCGAAACCCGGCTAGCCGTAAAGTTGGCCACACAGCCCGAGTCGAATTCCATACGCACATTGGCGATATCCACCTGACCCGATAGGATAGGCAAACCGACGGCACGGATTTCTTTGACCGGTGAATTGACAAACGAGAGCACGATGTCCAGATCGTGGATCATCAGATCAAGAATCACGTCAATGTCGAGCGAACGTGGGGTAAACACGCTAAGCCGGTGTACCTCAAAGAACATCGGCTGAGTGATCAGGGGCGCAGTCGCCCGCACGGCAGGGTTAAAGCGCTCCAGATGTCCTGCCTGAGCAATGCGCTTGTGGCGGTTGGCCACTCGCACCAGCTCATCCGCTTCCTTCAGAGAAGGCGCCAGGGGCTTCTCGATGAGCACGTCGACCCCCGCTTCCATCAGCCTGCTGGCCACACTCAGGTGTGCGACCGTAGGCACCGCCACGGATGCCGCCTGGACTTCAATTCGGGTTGCAATCAGTTGCTCAACCGAACCAAAGGCACGAGTGCCATATTGTTTGCCAACGGCGTCGGCGCGGCTAGTGTCGGCGTCCACGATCGCGGCCAGTCGCACGGGTTCGCCTTGCCGTTCCAGTTGCCGGTAAACACGGGCGTGATTACGTCCGAAAGCGCCTACGCCGACTACGGCGACGTTGATGGGCTTGGAGGTCAGTGCTCAGTTGCCAGTCGGCTGGTTGCCGCTCGCAGGCCTGATTGTCGCATGGTTCGGTACCTCTTTGAGCACTTCAAGCAGGGTGTCGAACATCCCCCGGAAACTCAATACCGAGAAGTTGATAGGCTTCCTCGAGCGTCGCACCACGACCAGCCTTGGGCGGGTTGCCGCCGAAGAGCCTTATACTTCTGCGCTAACTGGAGCGGGCGATCCGCAGCAGCGACGATGATGTGCCGTGCCTGTGCCCTGAAAATACTGTTATTTGGCCAGTGTGAGAGACCAGGATTTTTGTGACCGAAGTGAAGTCCACGATCTCATCGAAGTTAGGATTCGAAATCAGGATCAGCCTGGATTTCTCGTCCATGGCGCAGGACCTCACCGCTATTAACTTCGCCATAAAAGGTGGACACCACGATTCGCCGGCGCCTATCGATTTTCAGGACAGCTGACCTCCGAAGTGGTGAGCTGCCTTGGCTGACTTCTTGGCTGGACATCTTCGCGTAGGGGTTCAATAAAGTAGGTTGTGTTTCGTCTGTAGAATTGTTGTTCAGATTTTGCCAAGCTTGCGTACCGGAATGAACATAGGGCGCCCAGTACCTCAACTCGCTTAAGCCGCTTTCTTGAGCAAAACAATCTGGCCGGCGTGGTACAGCTCGTGTTGCACAATCCCGCTGAACATATAGAAGAAGTTGTAGAAGGATTCCTTCTTGCCCGGAACCTGCTCCTGCAAGCGGGAATCGGGGAAACCGGCGACCGCTTGGACCAGGTCGTTATGGGTCCGGCGCATATACTCGACAGCCTTCTTCCAAGCAGCAGCACTGGTGTCTTGGACGGGCGGAAAGTTTTCGTTGTCGCTCAGGTTGACCGGCTGCCCGGCAGTGCGTCGACGAACTGCCCCGTCCCAAGCGGCAATATGCAAGACCAGCTCCCAAATCGTATGTGCCTTCTTGATGGGCCGCGCCGCTGCCTGCTTGGCATCGACGTTTTTGAGAATCTCGAGAACAGAGTCCCCGTGCCACGCTTCCCCTTCAAACGCGCGGCGAATCTGGTCGGCAAGGCGCGCTGTCTCTGACATGATGCCTCCCGGAATTTCGGATTCCGTGCTAATAGATTTTCCAGGAGGTGCAACGGATTCAGGAACTCCCGAGAATTAATCGGCAACTATTGCGACCTCTCCAGAATTCGCTGCCGTAAGAACGGCGTCGCCGTCCAGAAGCAGGCACTTCCCGGCGTCCACCGCCAGGCACGTGGCTCCGGCTTGGTGCATCACTTCGATGGTCTTCACGCCTATTACAGGCACATCGAAGCGCATATCCTGATTCGGTTTGGCGATTTTCACCACCGTCAGAGCACGGGTCAGGGTCGAGGGCGTGGACTCAAGCGAAGCCATGATCTGGCCGGCGCGTTCAATGGTGGCGTCGGTCCCCTCCATAGATTCCACGGCTACACACGCTGATTCAGCGACTACCACGGTTTGGCCAATATCGTATTGCGCAAGGTGCCGGGCCACAGCACGTCCGTACTCGATGTTTTTCCTTTCCTGATCAGTTGGCGGGCGCTTGGTCAAAACACCTGGCCTGGCGAGCAGCGGCTCCAGAAGAGACGTCGAATTTTCCAGCGTGATGCCTGCGTCGGCCAGCACCCTGGCTAGGCCGCCGAGCAGAGAGTCAGTGTTGCGCGTGCCGAGTGCCAGCAGCAATTTTGCCAACCGCCAGTCGGGCTTGATGCTGGAAAAAATCTGCTTGTGCTTGACCTGCCCCGCCATGACAGCGCGGTACACGCCCTCACGCTTGAAGGTATCGATCAGTTTGGAAAGTTCTCCGAGAGATAGCCAATGCACAGCGGCGGCGCCATGCGACTCGATTTCGGGGAAGGTCTCTTCCTTGATGGCAGCGACGACTACGTCAAGGCCCTGAGCGCGGGCTGCATCAAGGACAAGAATCGGGAAGCGTCCGTTGCCGGCTATCAGACCGAGTCTTTGTTTTGGCTGCATGGAGGTGGCCAGGACTTAGTGGGTAGTGATCAGCGGCTAGAAATTGGTAGTCATCGCTTTTGGCCGACCCAAGCACCCGGCTGTCAAGAACTAACCACTACCCCCCAGCTAGCACCAACCACCCGGTACTCGCCACCGACCACTCACTTAATCACTCCTCTCTCCGACTGCTCAATGAAACGAATGAGCATGTCCGCATCCTCGCCGCGATCGGGCTCCGACTTGAGCTTCTCCAAGGCTTGCGTCGTGTTGAGCTTTGAGGCGAGCAGGGTCTTGTACGCGTGGTGAATTTTGCGGATGCGTCCTTTGCTGAAGCCACGACGCTCCAGCCCGACGGCATTCAGACCATAGGCGTGGGTGCCGCGAGCTGCGACGGTCTTCGAGAACGGGAGAACATCTTTCGTCACCGTGGTGCCGCCGCCGACAAACGCGTAGGCGCCGATTCTTACGAAATGGTGCACGGGACAGAGCGCGCCCACCTGCGCCCATTCCTCCACTATCACGTGCCCGCCAAGAGTCGCGGCATTGGCCAGCAGCACATGATCCCCGATGAAGCAATCATGAGCCACGTGCACATAAGCCATGATCAGCGTGTGACTGCCAATGCGGGTTAGCCCGCCGCCTTTCACGGTTCCGCGGTTGATCGTGACGAACTCGCGCATGGTGTTGTGGTCACCAATTTCCAGGCGCGTGGGTTCACCTTTGTAAGTAAGGTCCTGCGGCGCCAAGCCGATCGAGGAGAACGGAAAGAAGCGGTTATCGGAGCCGATTTTGCTAGGGCCTTCAACTGTGACGTGGGAGATGAATTCGCATCGCTCGCCCAGTTCGACATCCGGCCCGATCACGCAATAGGGGCCGATCTTGCAGCCGGCTCCGATGATTGCTCTGGGGTCAACCAGGGCGGTGGCAGCAACTGAGCTGTCCCGAGATTTCGCGATCACACTCACGCAGGGCTAACTTCCGGAATCCGAGTCGTTGTCTGCAGTCCGTGGCGTGCTGGAGCGGGGCACAAGCTGGCAGGTAACGGTTGCCTCAGCCACCCGCTTGCCGCCCACAAATGCCTTGCCCTCCATGCGCACTGCGGTTTGGCGCCAGGCTTTGACCTCGACCTCAATGCGCAATTGATCTCCCGGCAGCACGGGACGGCGGAAGCGGGCTTTTTCGATGCCGGTGAGCACCATCAGCTTGTCGTCGCGGTCTTCGACTTCGGTCAGCAGCAGTGCTCCACCGGCCTGAGCGATGGCTTCGACTATAAGCACGCCCGGCATAATGGGCATGTTAGGAAAGTGCCCCGCGAAAAACGGCTCGTTTATCGTGACGTTCTTGACGGCTACGATGCGCTCCTTAGGAGTGAGATCGATGATGCGGTCAATCAGCAGGAAGGGATGGCGGTGCGGCAGAATGCGCAGGATGTCGTTGATATCCAGCGTCGTCCGGGTCGCAGGAGGAGTTTCGGCCACAGGGTGAGCGCTGTCAGTCATTCTGCTTCTCGTAAGGCGAAGATTATACTGTACTGCGCGACGAATACCGTTGCCATCGGTCCCTCTCTTTAGACCGCGTGCCGCCTGCGGGAATTGCGCAACCTGATGAAAAAGAAAAAGCCGACGAGCCAGCAAACTTCTGTCGCTGCGGTCCAATTCACTCATGTTCCAGTCACTTATTTTCAGGAGCGGCAGGAAGCAATCGTTGAGACCATCCGCCAGGCCGTCGAGATCGAGTCGCCCACCGACAACAAGCCGGCAGCCGACCGGCTGGGTCACTGGCTGGCTTCGAAATTCGAGGCACTCGGCGGGCACAGTAAGTTCCACCGCACTGCCGATTTTGGCGACCACCTGCAAGTGGATTTTCCAGGCCGCGACCGGCGCAAGCCTGTCCTTCTCTTGGGTCACTTCGATACGGTGTATCCCCTGGGCGCACTGGCCACCATGCCGTGCCGCACCGGCGCCGGGCGCCTGTGGGGACCCGGAACGCTGGATATGAAGTCAGGCATTGCCTTCATGCTGTATGCGATTGATGCCTTGCGCACTCAGGAGGGGACGCTGCCCCGATCCGTCACGGTGCTACTCGTTTCCGATGAGGAGGTCGGCAGCACCTCCTCGCGCCGGATAACGGAAGAGTTGGCAAAACATTCGGAGGCCGTGCTGGTCTTAGAGCCCTCGTACGGATTACGGGGTGCGGTAAAGACCGCTCGTAAGGGCGTAGGCGAGTACTCGCTCAAAGTGACTGGCAAGGCTGCGCACGCGGGACTGGATTTTGAAGAAGGACAAAGCGCCGTACTCGAACTGGCTCGGCAGATCGAGCGCATCTCGGCGATGACGGATTCGAAACCAGGTCTGACAGTTAGTGTGGATATCATTAGCGGAGGAACCCGGGTCAACGTGATTCCGGCGGAAGCCAGCGCCTCTATTGATGTTCGCATCGCGCGCATGACGGATGCCGCAGGAATCGATCGCAAGCTGCGAAGCCTGAAACCAGTGAACCGAAAGTGCAAGTTGGAAATCAGCGGCGGGATTGAGCGTCCGCCCATGGAACGCACAACGGGCGTAGCCGGACTGTTTCGCTTGGCCTCGGTATTGGCGACGGAACTGGGTTGGAAGCTGGAAGAGGCCGCAGTGGGAGGCGGATCGGATGGTAACCTCACTGCGGCTCTGGGAATTCCTACTCTGGACGGCCTGGGAGGAGTGGGCGAAGGAGCGCATGCGGTGCACGAGTCAATTCTGATTTCCGAGCTGCCCCGCCGAGCGGCGCTCCTGGCTGGCCTGATCCAGTCCGTGTGAACTGTGTGGGACAGCCCGGTGTGTGTAGACGGGGCTTTGACCTGTCCCGGCCGAACGAAGCCCGGCTGCCGGTTTCACTCGGTTTCACGCATTCTTTTGACTATGGGTGTCCAGAAGCCTAGAATTTCCCCAGGGTGTTTTGCGCTAGTCGGCATGCGCTCAACCGGGCGCCGGGCGAAACCCTTGAGGAGGTAGCGATATGTTCGGCAAATTGGGTTTGCCTGAGATTCTGCTTATTCTGGCCATCGCGCTGCTTATCTTCGGCCCGAGCAAGCTGGCGGACCTGGGCAAAGGCTTAGGCGAGGGCATCAAGAATTTTAAGTCTGCTGTTAAGGAAGGCGAGGAAGGCTCGGAGAAGAAGTCCTAGGATTTTCCTTGGCGCAGACGTGGCAAGCCACCTCTCTACCCCAGAGTTTCCAGCAACCACTTACAATCCTGCGCCGTGCGCCTGCAGCATGCGGTACACAAGCGCCACCGGCAGTCCCACCACATTCGAATAATCGCCCTCAATTCTTGGAATCCAACGCGAAGCCATACCTTGAATAGCGTACGCGCCGGCCTTGTCCATGGGTTCGCCGGTCGCGATGTAGGACCGGATGTCTGCATCCCTCAGGGCATCCATGGAAACGGTGGTCGTTTCGCAACGGATATCTTCGAAAGTTCTCAGTTTCCGGTTCTCGGTTCTCGCTTCAGGTCCGATCAGGCACACGCCCGTGATGACCTGGTGGGAGCGGCCGGATAGAAGACGCAGCATGCGGGCCGCGTCGCCTGCGTCAACCGGCTTACCCAACATTTCGCTATTTACGACCACAATGGTATCGGCGCCCAGAACCAGATCGCCCGGGCGCTGGCGCGCGATGAATGCTGCCTTCTCGCAGGCGAGCCGTTGGGCGCAGGCTTGGGGATGCTCACCGGATTGCGGATTTTCTGGGATGTCGGTGGGCTGCACAACAAATGGGATTCTTGCGGCGCGCAGTAGTTGCTGGCGACGCGGGGAGGCAGAGGCGAGAATCAGCATGATTTATCGTGCCCCGACTAGCCCGCGCACGGACTCGATCAGCTTGGCCGAATCGTAGCCAACGCCATCCTTGAACACGATTTCGACGTTTTCGATATCCTCGATTTTTTTCGAGGGATCGCCTTTGATAACGGTGATATCGGCCTGCTTGCCGGGGGCAATGGTGCCAATGCGTTCCAGTTCTCCCAGAAACTGGGCGCCATTCGAGCTCGCGATGTGAATCGCTTCGACCGGTGTGAATCCCGCTTCGACCAGCAACTCCACTTCGCGCTGGTCACCGAAGCCGGCGAGCACGCCTCCCATGCCGGTAGGATCCAAGCCGGCTAAAAGCAGGCCTCCTGCCTTCGCGAAAGCGTACTCGAATTCCATTTCTTTCTTGAAAGCAGCCGGCCAGGGAGATGAGTCTGTCTTATACCTCTTCTGGATATTCGCGACGGACGTAGCGGCAACCTTATTGGCCAGAAATGCACTACGGGCGTCGGGCGAAAGGGCGTCGAGAACCCGGGACTGAATCGCAGGTCTGCCGGGAACAAACATCTCGAACACCGGCAGCGTCGAAGTAACCGAGACGTGGTGCTGTACAAGATCATCGATCATGTCGTGCACCGGACCACGGTTCAGGTCGAGCTTGGAAATAAAATCCAGGGCGTTCGGCTGATCGGGACACTGGCCAGGGGTTTTCCACGGGAAGAACTCGGTATCAACCACCAGACCGTGCTCAAGGTCATCGATTCCTAGTCTGGCAGCCTCGCGAAATCCGATCGAGCAGAGGTGGCCCGTGACTGTGGCATGGCGCTTATGCGCGGCCTGAACCGCGGCAGAGAGTTCGTCGGCGGTAATGAACATGTAGGCTTTGAAAGTGTCCACCCCCGCGTCCAGCCAATAGTTCACGACACGAGTGGCGTCCTGCGGACCCGTGAGTTGGTGCATCTGCAGCGCCCATGAACCTTCGCCTTCGAGGTAGGGCCCAGTCACGTGCATTTTCGGGCCAGGTATTTCACCGTGCTCAATCTTCTTCTTGATTTCTAAATCGGTGTAGGGCTCCAGCGAACCCGTGGTGCGGATTGTCGTTACTCCGCAGGCGAGATAAAGGCGGGGAAAACTGAATCCCATCTCTCCGAAAATCCCGCCACCCATGGGATAGAACAGGTGATCGTGCATGCCGACCAAGCCAGGAATGACGGTGTAGCCCGGAAGATCAAGCACCTGAGCTGCCTTCGGTATGCTGGCCGAAGACGCCGCGGCCAGCGATTCAATCTTGCCGTTGGAGAGGACGATAGTCTGATCGTCGCGTGCGGGGCTGCCGGTACCATCGAGCACGCGGACGTGGGTCAGAGCCACCAAAGGGGCGTCAATCTTGATGAATTGGCGAATGGGGGTAGACGTTTGGGCAGATGAGAGCGGCAGGCAGATGAAGATGACGACTGCGATCCGACTCTTTCGCATGGCCCGCTATCTTACCCTGTCAAAGACAAAAGCTTAAACTGCACCAAGATCGCCGAGCCCGCCGAGGTGCGCTTGCTTGTCATCCAGCGCTCACGCCCGCCACTGCGGGCGGCTGTTAGAATCAGATATTGAGCTATGGACCGCGCTTTCATTCGTAATTTCGCGATCATCGCGCACATCGACCATGGGAAATCCACGCTGGCCGACCGCCTGCTGGAGTTGACCGGGTCTTTGACGGCGCGCGAGATGCAGGCCCAAGTGCTGGATGCCATGGATCTGGAGCGCGAGCGCGGCATCACCATCAAAGCCCACGCCGTCCGCATGATGTACCAGGCCAAGGACGGACAGACTTACCAGCTCAACTTGATCGATACCCCGGGGCACGTGGATTTTTCCTACGAGGTTTCGCGCTCGCTGGCCTCGTGCGAAGGCGCACTGCTGGTGGTGGACGCATCGCAGGGCGTGGAAGCTCAGACGCTTGCCAACGCTTATGTGGCGATCAACAACGGACTGGAAATTATTCCCGTCATTAACAAGATTGACCTGCAGAGCGCCGATATTCCGCGCACCAAAGAAATGATTGAAGGCGCGGTCGGCCTCGATGCCTCCGATGCTCTTCTGATCAGTGCAAAAACCGGGCAAGGCGTTCCCCAAGTGCTGGAAGCTATTCGGAAGCGGGTACCCCCTCCCAAAGGACACCCCGAGCACAAGCTGCAGGCATTGATTTTCGATTCCTGGTTCGATCCCTACCGCGGCGTGGTGGTGCTTACGCGCGTATTCGAAGGCAGGCTGGGCAAGGGACAGAAAATTCGCCTGTGGTCCAATGGCCGGGTTTTCGAAGTCGAGACTCTCGGAGTGCTCACGCCCAAGCCGGTGGAAGTGGACACCTTGGACGCTGGCGAGGTGGGATTTCTTTTCGCCAACATCAAGAACGTCACGGACACCAAGATCGGCGACACCATTACCGACGACGAAAATCCGGCCATCGAGCCACTGCCGGGCTTCGAAGAGATCAAGCCCATGGTGTTCGCCGGTCTCTACACGGTGGATGCTCACGAGCACATCCAGTTGCGTGAAGCGCTGGAGAAATTGCGCTTGAACGATGCCTCCTTCTTCTTCGAGCCGGAAAGTTCCGCCGCCTTGGGGTTCGGCTTCCGCTGTGGCTTTCTGGGTCTTCTGCACATGGAAATTATCCAGGAGCGTCTGGAACGCGAGTTCAATCTGGACCTGATCACGACCGCCCCCGGCGTACGTTACAAAATCACCAAGACCGACGGCGCGCACATCGAAGTGGACAATCCCTCCAAATGGCCCAACCAGAGCGAAATTGCCAAGGTCGAAGAGCCAGTCATCCTTGCCACCATCCTGACCAGCGAGGAGTACGTGGGCGGAATTCTGAAACTGGTGGAAGACAAGCGTGGTAAGCAGAAGAGCTTCGAGTATGTGAGCTCTTCCCGCGTCATGCTGCAGTATGAGCTGCCACTCAACGAGATCGTGCTCGACTTCTACGATCGGTTGAAATCCGTTTCCCGTGGTTATGCCTCGCTGGACTACCACCTCGCAGGCTACTGGGAATCGCCTGTGGCGAAACTGGACATCCTCGTGGCCGGCGAAGAGGTGGATGCTCTGTCCGTCATCGTGCATCGAGACTTCGCCTACGATCGTGGACGGGCGCTGGCGGCCAAGATGAAGGAATTAATTCCCCGCCAGATGTTTGAAGTTGCCATCCAGGCGGCGATCGGGGCTAAAGTCATCGCACGTGAGAGCGTGCCCGCCATGCGCAAGAACGTCCTAGCCAAATGCTATGGCGGCGACATCACCCGAAAGCGCAAACTGTTGGAAAAACAAAAAGAAGGCAAGCGACGGATGAAGCGCATCGGGAGAGTCGACATTCCTCAGGAAGCGTTCCTGGCCGTCCTTAAGGTCGGTGAGGACGGTCAATAAAGCGGTCATACCACTGAAATTACAGAACTGCAATCGCATACAGCACTTCCTGTATGTGCAAATCTCCCAGGTTGCACAAATTATTTGGCGGCCGAGTTACTCAAGTGAGAATCCGCCAGGTTGCAGCTAAGATGTTGTTTTTTATAGAGTTATTCCGCGCCACAGGAGTGTGGTCGCGCGGGGGAGAAAAGAATCTGATGGCGCCCTCAAAACGCCGGTCCTGCGGATGCACAAGATTTTCCACAGGCATGTGGAAAGCAGCGTGGCAGAAATCCAATTCCAACTATCCTGGGCGCGACAGATGCTAACTTAACTTACCCGGGTGGTTCCTCGTCCTGGTAGGCCATCGACTCGAACCGCGTGGACCGTTTGAAGAAGGCCAGATTTACCTTCCCGGTCGGTCCATTGCGTTGCTTGGCAATAATGATTTCAGCTCTCCCGTCCAACTCCGGATCGTCAGGTTTATAGATTTCTTCGCGAAAGATAAACATCACCACATCGGCATCCTGCTCGATCGATCCGGACTCGCGGAGATCGGCCAGTTGCGGACGGTGATCGCCGCCGCGACTCTCCGGCGCGCGGCTCAACTGCGAAAGCGCGATGAGCGGAACCCGCAGCTCCTTGGCCAGTGCCTTCAGGCCGCGGGAGATGGCCGACACTTCCTGGGTGCGGTTTTCGTAGCGCTTGGAACTGCTCGCCGACATCAGCTGCAGGTAATCGACGATCAGCAGGTCCAGCCTCCCCTGATTTTGTTGTTGCAGCCGACGTGCCTTGGCGCGCATTTCGCTCAGCGAGATCCCCGGCGTGTCATCGATGAATACCGGAGCATTGGCCAACTTGTCCATTGCTCGCACGACTTTCTCCATGTCCTCACGCCAAAGTGAGCCGGTGCGCATCTTGTGCGAATCCACCTTGGCGCAGGAGCACAACATGCGCAGCAGCAGGGCTTCGCGCGACATTTCGAGTGAGAAGATGCCGACGGTCTTGCCGTCATTCGTGGCGGCATTTTCGGCGACGTTCATGGCGAATGCCGTCTTGCCCATGGAAGGACGAGCGGCGATGATCACCAGATCCGAAGGCTGCAGCCCGCTGGTCATCTCGTCCACATCGACGTAGTGCGTCTCCAGTCCGGTGATGCGCTGACCACGCTGCAGCAGGGCGTCGACAGAGCCGAATGACTCCTTGACGATTTCCTGAACTCCCATGAAGCCGCGCCCAATGCGCTTTTCGGAGAGTTGGAAGATGGTGGCTTCGGCGTCGTTCAGGATCTCTTCGGCGGGATCGGCCTGCTCGCTGGCGCGGGCGATGGCGGCGTTAGCGGCGTGAATCAGCCCGCGCAGCAAGGCCTTATCGCGGACGATCTTGATGTAGTGCTCGATGCTGGGGCGGTCGGGAACGCCATCCACCAGGCCGGAGACATAGCCCACATCGCCGATCGCTTCCAGTTCCTTGCGGCGGTCCAACTCCTCGATCAAGGTGATCATATCGATGGGGCGCGAAGATTCCGCCAGATCCACCATGCGCGAGTAAATGCGGCGATGCGAATCGAGCGAGAAGTCTTCCGCACGCAGGTGTTCCGCCGCCTGGTTATAGGAGAGATTGTCCAGCAGGATGGCGCCAAGAATCGAACGTTCGGCTTCTACATTGGCAGGAAGAGTGCGGGCGAGATTGTAATCCGTCGTGGCCACTGGATTATTTTTTAGGCTGGTGGTCCGACTCTACGCGGAATACTCATAAGGGTCATCCAACGTTATGCAAAAATGCTTCGGAAAAATCGGGACCAAAAAGATTTATTCGGTTGTACAACTGCACGGAAGCAAGAAAGCGCTTGTCGTCGTCCCCTCATCGGGAAAGAATCCCCGGAGTTGATCGCTTTGGCTCACAGGTTTGTGACTTTTTTGGACTCAAAAGCGATTTTCCTGGCATGTAAGCTGCTTTTTTTCAGCATCACTCGGTGCGAGAAAACGAAAAAGTCACAAACTCTCAGCCCGTGACAATCAAGAAAGTACAATTTCTTCGGACCAGATACCGACAGTATGCCATAGGCGAACAAAAAACGAAACAGCTTAGAAACCCGCCAGGGAGGCGCGGGCTCCTGCCGGAGCCGTTTGGGCACCGGCGACGCAAGGCATATCTGCTATGGACCGGGGAAGGGCCGACGCGCAAAACAGACACGGCCCGAGCCAGCCACTCGGGCCGTACTAGCATGAATGTCCCGCCTGCTCTCCCCATCGCTTCTCGAGCGATGATTGCGCGCACCTTCTACTTTGACCGCACTCAGGGGAGTGCGAGTTACAGTGCGCTTCTGCGAACCGCACGGTCCGCAGCCACCGCAAAGACCGGCCGCTCAGTCTGTCTTATGCGGCGGACCCTTGCGGAGGCCGCAACGCCCGGGCAAACCAGCACGCGCCGAAGCACGCTTCTGGAATCCTCCCAGCAATTCACCCTCGAGAAGTGCCCGGAACTGCCGACGCTTTCACGATGCCCCCGCAAGACGCTTGTGACACTCACGCTGCCGTGAGAGCAATGTGCCCCAACACCAAGATGGGCTCAAGCGAAAAATAGGTGACGATTGTGCAGAAGCTGTGGAGGATGGGAATTTCTTGTGGAAAGTGCCGGAAAAGCAGAAGAGAAGATCCACCCCGGGGGGCACGGAACAGGGAGTCTCGTTAGCGACAGGTTCTTGTCGCCCACGACTTCTTATCGCCAATAACTTCCTGTTATCCCCCCCACCCGTCTTGTCATCCCGAGCTGGATTCAAGAAAGCAGAAAGGCACAGCCGAAGTTGTGCCTTTTCTGATCTGGGGTTTATGAATTAATCGTGCACGCCGTCCATGAATGCGCGCAGCTTGCGCGAACGCGATGGATGACGCAACTTGCGCAGTGCCTTGGCCTCGATCTGCCGGATGCGCTCGCGCGTGACCGCGAACGACTGCCCCACTTCCTCGAGCGTATGCTCACTGCCATCTTCCAGCCCGAAGCGCATCTTGATTACTTTCTCTTCGCGCGGCGTCAGCGTGCGCAGCACTTGCGAGGTCTGGTCTTTCAGGTTGACATTGATAACGGCTTCGGCGGGCGAGACCACGCCGCGATCCTCAATGAAGTCACCCAGGTGCGAATCTTCCTCTTCGCCAATCGGGGTTTCAAGAGAGATGGGTTCCTGTGCGATCTTGAGCACCTTGCGGACTTTCGCCACCGGAATATCCATACGTTTGGCGATTTCTTCCGACGTGGGCTCGCGTCCCAGTTCCTGCACCAGCTGCCGCGAGGTGCGGATCAGCTTGTTGATGGTTTCGATCATGTGCACCGGAATACGAATGGTGCGGGCCTGGTCTGCGATAGCGCGGGTGATTGCTTGGCGAATCCACCACGTGGCGTATGTCGAAAACTTGTAGCCACGACGGTATTCGAACTTGTCCACGGCCTTCATTAACCCGATGTTGCCTTCCTGAATCAGATCCAGGAACTGCAGACCGCGATTGGTATACTTCTTGGCGATAGAAACTACCAGTCGCAGGTTGGCCTCGATCAGCTCGCGCTTTGCCTGCTCGGCGTCCATGTCGCCCTGGATGATCTCGCGCTGCGTGCGCTTGAGTTCCTGGAACGAGACGCTGGCATCGGCTTCCATCTTCTCCAGCTCGGTGCGGAGCTGGCGAGCCTGGCGGCGGTATTCCTTTTTCTGGTCGTCACTACGAGTCGCGTCAGCCTTGCGCTCCAGGTTCTGAACCTGACGGTCGAGCGAGCGCATGCTGTCGACAGTCTTGGTCACGCGCTCAATCAGCCGCTTGCGCTCGGTGTTGGTAAAGCCCAGATTGCGCACCGCCAGCGAGACTTGCACGATCGCGCGCGCCAGGTGCATGCGGTAGCGGCGAAAATCCTTGGGACGCTTCTTCTGGGACACGTCCGCGAACTTCTCCGCCACCTGGTTGGCTTTCTTGTAGTACTTCGCCAACTCGTCGATCTTGCCGGTGAACTCCTTCAGGCGGTTATCGAGAATTTCTTCGGTGATTTCTTCTTCGTCGAAGGTGACTACTTCCTTGATGGAACGGACGCCTTTTTTGAGGTCTTCGCCCATCGCCAGCAGCTCGCGGATCACGATCGGAGACCGCGACAGAGCC
This sequence comes from Acidobacteriota bacterium, assembly GCA_003225055.1. Taxonomy (GTDB): domain Bacteria; phylum Acidobacteriota; class Terriglobia; order Terriglobales; family Acidobacteriaceae; genus Gp1-AA122. The sequence goes on along the minus strand of QIAU01000120.1, from coordinate 64,382 downwards.
TTGAGAACCCGATTCTGGCCGCGTTCGATGCGCTTGGCGATTTCGACTTCGCCCTCACGAGTGAGCAGCGGAACCGTGCCCATCTCCCGCAGGTACATGCGAACGGGGTCGTTGGTCTTTTCCAGCGTACCGGGAGTGAGGTCGAGCTCGACGTCTTCGCCGGCTTCCTCGACTTCTTCGAATTTTTTCTCCAGAGCAGACGACGGCAACTTCGCCGGTCCCTCCAGAACATCGATACCTTGCGTACCGATGGTGGTCAGCAGATCGTCCAGGTCTTCGGGAGAGTGCACATCGTGCGGTATCAGGTCGTTGACCTGATCGTAAGTGAGATATCCCTTTTCTTTACCTGCGTCGATCAGCTTTTTAATGTCATCGTACTTGTCGTCAAGAGCCAAGACGAATTACCCTCAAGCTCCGTCCTTTGCAGGACGGAGACACGTTTAGTAGCGGTGGGAACGTGGAATTGCAGGATTGTGCGCCGGCACAAACTTTCAGAGTATAGCACGATAGTGCCTCTCTGCCCATCCATCAACCAGTTAACCCTGCCCGAGCGGCGGGATGTAGGTTCCCCTTAAAGACTTTAGATGGCTTGACTGGCTCTTAAGTTTCAATGATTCCAGCCTCTTACGCCGGGCGAGCCGCCGGACTCTCCCTAGAGAGGCCGGGGTCCATCAGCGCCCGCTTGAGCCGGACCTTCTCCTGCAGAAGGGCTTGCAACTGCTCCGGCTCTTTGCTGCGGCCGGCCTGCAACTCGCGTTGGACCTGCTCCAGCCTGCGACGTAGCCCCATCCGCCGCAGCGCGCGAATCGCGCCTTCCAGCTGCTCGGCAGTGAGCTCCTCTTCTTCTTCGCGCATCAGGATGGAGGCCAAGACGCGCCGGTCAGCGTCAGAGAGCGGCAACTTCATAACCTCGGTTGTTTCTGGTCCCAAGTGGAGAAGACCTTCCAGCAGGGATTCGCTAGCTAAGCCGGCGTGCAGGTGCTCGCTCTGGAGCACAAACTGCGCCTGACGGGCGGGATCGAATTCTTCCTCGGCACCGTCGCGAGCGGAGAGGTGCTCTTCACTTGCCCGCATTTCGCTGGCTGAAGCCAAGGCGCGAATCAGGATGCGCTCCGCATCGGTCACCTGCGCCTCCGCAGGAGCCTTGACAGCGGCCGCCGAGCGCGTGCCCGCGAGGTGCCTAAGTTCCTGCCGCAGCACCGCCGAGTCGATGCCCAGCTTTTGCGCGATCTCGTGAGCGAGCTCATCGCGCACAATCCGGCTCGGGATGCGCTGAATGTGCGGCAAGAGGAAGTTCACCGCCTTTACCTTGCCCTCTGCACTTCGCACCGGGAACTGGGCGCGGGCCCGCTCGATCAGATAATCAAAGTAGCGCTGGGAATGGCCTACAGCCTCGGCATAGGCGTCTCTTCCTTTGCGGCGAATGAACAGGTCGGGATCAAAACCAGGCTCCAGCCTCATCACCTTGATATTGAAATCCTCTTCCACGAGCAGGCCCACTGTTCGTTCGGTCGCATGGGCGCCCGCGGCATCAGGATCGAAATTTACGACGATGTTCTTGCTGAACCGGCCCAGCAACTTAGCCTGGGCATCGGTAAAGGCGGTGCCGGAGCTGGCGATCACATTGTGAAGTCCGGCGGCAAACACCGAGATGCAGTCCATCTGGCCTTCCACCAGGATGGCGTAGCTCAACATACGAATGGCTTCCTTGGCGTGGTCGAGATTGAACAAGACACGCGATTTGGAGTAGATCGGAGTCTCCGGAGAGTTCAGGTACTTGGGCCCGGCTTTCTCGTCCGCGCTCAGCCTCCGGCCGGTGAAGGCGATAACCCGGCCATTCTCGTTGCGGATAGGAAACATCACCCGATTGCGAAATTTCGAGTACATCGCGAGCACGTCTGAAGTCTTTCGTCCTTTGACCTGCACAGCAAACTCGGGCGACGCGGCTGTTCCCCTTCTATCCTTGTCGTCCCGGGCGGAGGCGCGCTCTCCGCTCGCAGACGGCCCGACCGAGTCGAGGGACCTGCTTTTCTCTTCCGGCATCTTCCAGGAAAACAGGCCGCTTTCCCGCAGTACATTGTCGTCAAACTTCCCCTTGAAGTAATCCCGCAACACAAATCCCGAGTCGGGGGCAAAGCCGATGCGGAAACGAGCAATGGTTTCGCCATCCAAGCCACGTCCTTGGAGATACTCGCGTGCCTTAGCCCCTTCCGGCCGGTTCAGGTAATCCTGAAAAAAAGCACAGGCAGCTTCCTGGATTTCCAACAGCGCCGTGCGATGCTTGCCATCCCGAGCTTCCTCCGGGCTGCCGTAAGCAACTTTAGGAAGCGCTACGCCCATCTTCTGCGCGACCAGCCGCACCGCTTCCGGGAAAGTTATGTTTTCAATCTTCTGTACAAAGCTGAAAACGTCACCCGAAGCGCCACAGCCGAAGCAGTGATAGAACTGGCGCGTCGCATGAACTGAGAACGAGGGCGTCTTCTCGCCATGAAACGGGCAGAGCCCCGAATAATTCTGCGCCCCGGCCTTCCTCAGCTTGACGTAGTCACCCACGATGCGAACGATGTCGGCCTGTTGCTTAAGAGTTTCTTTAAAGTCGGCAGAGGTGCTCATGGCGACACTCATCCCTCGATTCTGAAATACAGAGTGGTGCATCCACGCCTGCCAGACAAGGTTTATTGTGAAGAAATTGTGAATTTCCGGAAGAAGTAGTTAATCCCTGAGGGAAACTGGTACGAAACTCGTGCCCGTGAGCATGAGCAATCAAGCGCTAGGCCAAGGGAGGGTGGGGGGCCGTTGCGGTCCTGCTTGACCGGTCACCTCGGTTAGCACGCAAATTGCGCACCCTGAAAGCCAATATCACACTCAAGCTTGATGTTGAACTGCTCCGTGAAGGGCGCATTCTGGCGGCGCCGGAAGGCACTTCGGTGAGCGCCCTGCTCGCTACGAAGCTGGAGCGGATGGTGCGCGAACGCAAAGCCTACGATCGCTCCAAGAGACGAGCGTTGGCCAGGCTAGGGGAAGGTTTTGATCTGAACTGGAAGTCACCGCGCTCGCCCGACCAACCCCGTGAGCGATAAATGCTTGGTCGACCCGAGTATCCTGGTTTACGCGCACGACCGTTCCGCCGAACCCAAGCACGAGCGGGCGCAGCGACTGGGAGAAATCTGGGATGAGGGTAACGGCATACTTCGCATACTTAGTACACGGGTGTTAGAGGAACTGTGTGTCAGCTTGCGCCGAAGAGCGCCACAACCTTTGCCGCTCGAAGAATTGCGTCGTCTCCTCCAGGACTACCTCAGTTGGGAGCTGGTTCTGAACGGTCCCGAGGCTGCGATCCAGGCGCTTGACTTGGAAACAGGCAACCGGATTTCTTTCTGGGATGCGCCGATTCTGCAGGCGGCTGAGACCGCAGGTGCCCGTCGGCTCTATTCGGAAGATCTGTCAGCAGGACAGAAGTTTGGCTCTTTGCGCGTGGTCAATCCACTCAGCGAGTAAGTGGGGAGCTATACCCTCAGCTCGACCACCGTGGCTCCCGCTCCGCCCTCGTTCTGCGGGGGCTCGGACACCGACGCCACATGCGGATGCTTCTCGAGATACTGGCGCAGCGCCTTACGCAGAATCCCCATGCCGCTGCCGTGCACCACCCGTACGCGCGGTAGTCCTGCCAGGAAGGCGCGATCCACGAACTTCTCAACTTCCCTCGTTGCATCATCCACCGTGCGGCCGATCACGTTGATCTCAGACGGCGTCTTCAGGTCGCTCTCGAGCGAAACGCTGATGCCACGCGCCCGGGCAGCTTTCACGGGAGAATCGGAGGCGCGAATCAGCACCTCGGCAATATCATCGCGTGAAATTTTCATCTTCATCGCGCCAATTTCAACCTCGAATTGATCGGCGTCGAGACTGCGTTTGACCACTGCGGGCCTTCCCAGCGACTTCAACTTCACTGTGTCGCCTTCGGACACGTGCTTGATAACATGAGCTTGCGCGTGTGGATCGCCCCGATCGGCTCCCGTCGAGTGGGCGACAACCGTCGAATCGAATTGCTCACGAAACTGACGGCGCAGCTTCGCGATGCGGCGTTCGGCGTCTTTCGAGAGCTTCTGGGCAGCCGCGCGGTCCTGAATCCAATTAACGGCCTCGCGGGCGTGGTATTCGAAATCCTTGAACAGGCTGTCGAGCTTTTTCTCCATCTCGCGGACTCTGTCGCGCTGTTCACGAGCACCTTCCGCTGCCAGCCGCGCCTTCTCCCGCTCAACTTCTCGCTCGCGCTGCTGCAGCTTTAGGCGTTCGTTCTCCGCTTCCCGCAACTCAGCATGCAAGCGGTCGAGAAATCTGGCGACGTCCCGGGTCTGCGTGCTCAGCTTGCTGCGGGCAGACTCGATGATGGCTGGATTCAGTCCGAGACGTTGCGCGATGTTGATGCCGGCCGACGCACCCGGCACGCCGAGCTTCAGCTGGTAAGTCGGCTGCAGCGTGGCCTCATCAAAACCTACGGCGGCATTGATCACCGAGGGCGTGTTGGCGGCATAGATTTTGAGAGAAGTGTGATGAGTCGAAATGACGGTCATCGCGCCGATCCCGCGAAAATGTTCAGCGATTGCGACTGCCAACGCGGCGCCTTCTTCGGGATCAGTGGCCGAGCCCAGCTCGTCCAGGATCACAAGTGAATGGATGGTTGCGGTGCGGGAAATGAAATCGATATTCGTGACGTGCGCCGAGAAAGTCGAGAGATTCTGCTCGATCGATTGGTAGTCGCCGAGGTCGGCCAAGATGGCGTCGAAGACCGGCAGCTGGGCACGATCTGCGGGCACTGGAAGGCCAGATTGCGCCATCAGGGCGAGTAGGCCCACGGTCTTGAGCGCGACCGTTTTGCCGCCCGTATTGGGGCCGGTGATGATCAGTTCGCGGCGGGCGCCTTCAAGTTCAACGGTGATCGGGACAATGTCGCCGCCTTGGCTCTTGAGATTCCGCTCCAGTAACGGATGACGAGCTTTGTCGAGCAGCAGCCGACCTTCGCTAGGCATGGGCGGCCGAGGGCGGCCGTCCTCGCGTATTCCGAAGTCGACCGGAACACAGCGGTAATCTTCCGCGAACCGGGCTTTCGCGAACTGCAGTTCGAGATCCGCCAGAGTGGCGGCGGCGGAGAGGATGGCATCGGAATTTTCTCCGATGCGGCAAGTCATCTCCAGCAGGATGCGGTGAATTTCGGATTGCTCTTCATCTAGCAGGCGAACCAATTCATTGTTTTGCTCAATGGTTTCGAGCGGCTCGACGAAAACCGTTTGCCCGCTGGAACTGGCGCCGTGCACCACTCCCTGAACCCGCCGCTTCTGCTCGATCTTGATAGGAACCACGAAGCGCTCGCCGCGAATCGTCACGAGCTCTTGCTGAACAGCGCCGCCTTCCGCCAGACGGCGCAGGTAACTGCGCAATGAGTCCTGAATCGTCCGTTTCTGCTTTTCAATGTCCCGCCGAATGCGCGCCAGTTCAGGGGAGGCGCGGTCATCCAGCGTGCCGTCAGGCAGGATCTTGTTGCGAAAAGACCGGAGGAACTCGGTGAAGTCGATAATGGCAGACGACAGACTTGTGACTGCCGTCCACTCCGTCTTCATGGCGGCGGGAGGCTTCAGAGCGATTTCCCGCCATTCAGCGGCGCGATCCACAACCAGCACAACATCGCGAATCTCCGCCGTTTCCAGGGCCGACCTTGCGATGCGCGCCTTGTCCAGGAGTTTGCCGATCTCCAAAAGTCCCGCAAAATCAAAACGTCCACCCACGCGGCGGAATTCCCGGATATCGGATGTCAAGCGCTGCTGGCCTGCAATCCACGAGCGGTCGGCAGAAGGCGCGAGGCTCGCAACGCGTCCCTGGCCCAGTGGAGATGGGGCATAGCCCCGCAATAATTCGCGTAGCGACTCGAATTCGAGAAGGCGAGCGCTGCTGTGAGCGAGTGGCTGCGGCAACATGGGAAATCATGTTACCCAATCCCCGGGCCAAACGTCAGGCATTGCCTGGGGCTGCCGCCACGGCTGGCCGGGCAACCGGCAAACGCACAATAAAGAGCGCTCCGCCTTCCGGCTTGTTATAGCAGGTGATGTGTCCCTGATGGTGTTGCACAACGCCATAGGTCGCGCTCAACCCCAGGCCTGTACCCTTGCCGATGGGCTTGGTGGTGTAGAACGGATCAAAAACCTTGTTGGGCTCGCGCAAGCCGCGGCCAGTGTCCGAGAACTCGACAACAATCTCGTCGCCCTGCAAAAAGGCCGCAATCACGAATGTGCCGCCGCCAACCTCCTCTAGGGCATCGACCGCATTGCGGACAATCTCGGTGCACGCCTGAAAGAGTTGATTGGCGTTCCCCAAAATTCTGGGCAGATCGCGGTCGATCCTCGCTTCCACCCGAATTTTCTGATTCCGGCGGAGACCTTCGGCTTGGATCGCCTTCTGTAAGAGGGAGCCGATATCCACGAGAGATTTTTCTGCCGCATTCTGCTGCGCGAAACTCAACAGATCGGAAAGGAGGCTGTGGGTACGCCGCGCTTGTTGGCCAATCTTGCGCGTCATGGAAAGCTGTTCTGGGTTGAGCAATCCACTGTCGGAAAGCAGGTCGGTGTAACCAACGATAGCGGCTACGGGGTTGTTGATCTCGTGCGCAGCGCCGGCCACCATCTGGCCCAATGCTGCCAATTTCTCCTTCTGTACCAGTTCTGCCTGCAGCCGCTGCAGGTTCTCAAAACTGCGATGAGTCTCGTGCAACAACCGCACCAGCTGATGGTCGAGCAGGTATTGCTTGAGAAAAACGAATGAACCGAGAACCAGGATGGCCGCGAGAGCCACCAGCAACCTGAAACGCCGTACGGGGGTGGGAGACGGATCGAACAGGTATGCCCAGAGCCCCAGGACAGGCAGCGAAAGGATGGCGAGCATAGCGATTCGCGGCGCTAACGCAATCAATCGTCCGTCATTCTCCACGGCGGGTTCGGCGGCGGTCTGTACCCGTCCAGCGATAAGGCCCACCCATACAAACCAACAGAGGGACACAACCAGCGGAACGTCATACCTAGAGCCGGTGTAATAGCGGCCATGGTCAATTGCCAGGTTGATGGTCACGGAAGCTATGGTGTATAGTCCGGCGGCCCCAAACAGATTCCAGTAGATCTTCTTCCACACGTTCTCACTAGCCGCTGCGGCAATGCCGAAAAACGCTACCAACAGCAGGTTCTCCAGCAGGTAGAGCAGATCATAGCTGCGGCCGTAGACGGGAATATTCAGCACGATGTACTCATCGGGAAAAACGATAAAGGCATACAGGAAAACCCACCAGGCAACCAGCATCAGCAGATTCAAAGTGCTGAAATAGAGCTTTCCAGCCGCTGGCGGACGGTGGGGCCGAAGAGCGACCGCCGCCATCAACGGCACAACATGAAGGAACAGGATAATGTCGCCCGCATAGGGATCAGGCATATCCCGCCGCAAAAGCAGCTCGTAGTAGCTCCAGCCCGTCTGGTTGGCCGCCCACATGGCGAACCCGCTCGCCATCAGAATCCAAAAGCTGCGTGTCTGTCCGCGGTTGGACAGGGCATGGGCAGCCATCTGCACGGTCGCCAGAACGAGGAGGGCAAGAGCGCTGACATCCCCCAGAAGGGTCAGGCCAAAACTGCGGGAAACCGTGAGAGACACGATCAGGTAAAGGAGAGTGAATGCTCCTGCACACCCCAACCACCCGTTTCGGCCCATCTTCATCTTTATCCGCAGTCTATGCCCAGCTCTTGAAAACCAAAAAGTTACGCAGGTCAACCTGCCCGTTACGGAAGTCTTACCCTGGAGGTGGAATGCCCGAGCGCGAATTAGTTGAGCATCCCAACTATCACCTCGAGGACACAGAAGATTGTGACGTAGATCACACTGCGACATCCATTTTAGCCGGGGTTCGGGCGGGCTCCTTTGGCTAATTTTGCCGCCGCCAGTCTGTTAGAATCGCCTGTAGTGATGAGCCCCTTGCCGCTCATCGTCTTCCAAACATGGCTTTCCCAATTACCCGCCTTCGCCGACTGCGCCGCAGCGAGCAACTGCGCTCGATTGTGCGCGAAACTCACCTGACGCCCGAAGCCTTTGTGTATCCAATATTCGTCTGCCCCGGCGAGGGTGTGCGCAAAGAGGTGCGCTCGATGCCGGGAGTGTTCAACCTCTCGGTGGATGAGGCCGTAAAAGAGGCTCGAGAAGCGCATTCGCTGGGGGTAGGGTCCATTATTTTATTCGGTCTGCCCCAAAGCAAAGATGAGGTGGCAAGCGGAGCCTGGGCTGAAGAAGGAATTGTTCAGCAAGCGACACGGGCGATTAAGCGCGAGCTACCCAAGCTGGTCATCATGGGCGATGTCTGCCTGTGCGAATACACCTCGCACGGCCATTGCGGGATTGTGCGTGCTGCTGTCGGGCCTCAGTCTCTCGGAGCAGCCTCGGCCGTGGCTCCTCCGCCCTCGACCACCACCGATTACGAGATCGTCAACGATGCGACGCTGGAGTTGCTGGCCCGGACCGCCGTTTCGCAAGTGCGTGCGGGAATCGATATCATTGCCCCCTCCGACATGATGGACGGCCGAGTCGCGGCGATTCGAAAGGCCCTCGATCAGGCTCAGTTCCTCAATACTCCAATACTCTCCTACGCCGCCAAATTCGCATCCGGTTTCTACGGGCCCTTCCGCGAGGCGGCGGATTCTGCGCCGCAATTCGGCGACCGCCGTTCCTATCAGATGGATCCGGCGAACATCCGGGAAGCCATGCGGGAAATCGACCTCGATCTGCAGGAAGGCGCCGATATGATCATGGTCAAGCCTGCGCTGCCCTACCTGGACGTGATTGCCGCCGCCCGTGAGCGCTTCGACGTCCCGCTAGCCGCTTACCAGGTCTCGGGCGAGTACGCGATGATCGAAGCCGCGGCGCGCAATGACTGGGTCGATCGCGAGCGGGTCATCATGGAATCGCTGACTTCGATTCGCCGCGCCGGCGCCCAAATCATTCTCACTTACTTCGCCAAAGACGCCGCCAAGCTGCTCGCCTAGGCGTTTTTCGAATCGAATGCCGCTGTCGTAGAATCACCTATTTGAGTATCTCCCAAGATTCCAGCTAGCACGGAGCACGACTTTGGCGGAAACCATCTATGACGTAACCATAATCGGAAGCGGGCCGGCGGGCTACACCGCTGCCATCCGCGCTGGGCAGTATGGTCTGAGGACCTGCCTGATTGAAAAAGATAACAAGCTGGGCGGGACCTGTCTGCACGTGGGCTGCATTCCGACCAAGGCGTTGCTGTTCAATGCCGAAATCTGGGATCACCTGAAGGAGGCCAAGGAATTTGGCATTGACGGAGTCGATGCGCGCAAGCTGAATTGGGCGGCTATCCAGGAGCGCAAATCCAAAATCGTCGCAAAACATGCCAAGGGACTCGAGTTCCTGATGCGCAAGAACAAGGTGGATACCGTTTCCGGATACGGGGCCCTGACTGGGCCGGCCAAAAATGGCGTTCTCACCGTGGAGGTTTCAGCGGCGGGAGGTGCGACAGATTCCATTAAAGCCAAGAACGTGATCGTGGCGACCGGTTCGGAGGCCCGCATGTTGCCCGGCTTGGAACCGGATCCGCGCGTTCTCACGAATATTGAGATATTGGCGCTTAATGCCATTCCCAAATCCCTGGTGGTGGTCGGAGCCGGTGCAGTGGGTGTGGAATTCGCTTCGCTCTACCGATCATTTGGAGCGGAAGTGACCATCCTCGAAATGTTGCCGCGGCTGGTGCCGGTCGAGGACGAGGATATTTCGAAAGAACTGGCGCGCGTCTTCCGCAAGCGCGGAATAAACTTCCTCACCGGCGCCAAGGTCGACAAGGTAGACAAAGCCAAGAACGGCGTGAGCGTGAGGGTGACGGCTGACGGCAAGCAACAGACCATCGAGGCGGAGAAAATTCTGATTGCCGTAGGGCGCAAGCCACTAACCGAGAAAGTTGGCCTGGAGAAGACGAAGATTAAGCCCGACCGCGGCTTCATCAAGACTAACGAATGGATGCAAACCGATGAACCCGGCATCTACGCGATTGGCGACATCGTGGCCGGTACACCGCAGCTGGCACACGTTGGCGCCATGGAGGGAATCGTAGCGGTGTCCAAGATCGCCGGAAAGGGAGATAAGCCAATCGACCTGCGAAAGATTCCCAACTGCACCTATTGTCATCCTGAAATCGGCAGCGTTGGTTTGAGCGAAGTTAAAGCTGAGGAGATGGGCTATACCGTACAGCTTGGTCGGTTCCCGTTCACGGCCAACTCACGCGCCTCGATCGTCGGCGAGCCCGAAGGTTTTATCAAGATCGTTTCTGATGCCAAGTATGGCGAGATTCTTGGCGTGCACATCATTGGACCGCAGGCAACCGAGTTGATCGCTGAAGCCGTCACCGCCATGGAACTGGAGGCCACGGTCGAAGACTTGATGTGGACGATTCATGCTCATCCAACCTTGGCTGAGGCCATGCTCGACGCATCCAACAGCGTGTATGGGCTGGCAATTAACGCATAACCGTCAACGAACCCAGTGATCTGCGTCGTACAACTCGGCCTCATCGATTACGCCACCGGCCTGCGTTTGCAGCAGCGATTGGTAGAAATGCGGAAAGAAGCCCGTGTCGGTGATGTGCTGCTGCTCCTTGAGCACTCGCCGGTGATCACGCTGGGGCGCAATGCCAGAGCGGCCAACGTCCTGGTATCAACGGAGCAACTGGCAAAACGCGGCGTGGAAAGGTTGGAGTGCGACCGCGGGGGAGACGTTACGTTCCACGGTCCCGGACAACTGGTTGCGTATCCCATCTTTGATCTGCATGGTTTCTCTTCATCGGACCCAAAAAGGAAGAATCTGGGAGCGGTCGAATTTGTTCGCCGCCTGGAGGAGGTCTTGATCCGCACCTGTGCCGCATTCGGTATCAGCACGGAACGGGTAAAAAGCCTAACTGGAGTATGGACGTGTGCTAGCGGGTCGGAGACCCGTCCCCACCTGAGCAGTGGCCAGGCCAAGATTGCCGCCATTGGCGTGCACATCTCGCGAGCGGTCACGTCCCACGGCTTCGCCCTCAACGTGAACACCGATCTCGACTACTTCAAACTGATCGTTCCGTGCGGCATTACCTCCAAACCGGTTACGTCTATGCAGAAGCAATTGGGCAGGAAGATATCTTTAGATGAAGTTGCCAGTACCATAACCCGTCACTTCGGAGAAGTATTCGGCACGGAGATTGCAATCGTGGACACCCTGGAAGAATTGACCGGCAATGCCACCGGTGTGCCGATGAAGCCGCCGGCCGATCTACGCAAATTGCACGAGGAAGAACAAACCTTCTGGGCGTAAGGAATTCTGTGCCGTTCGACTACCGCAATGGCAAAGAAGAAAACACGGAAACGGGCGAATTCCGCAGGAGGGACCGGCTCAAACGGATGCGGCTCACCCTCCCCGCCGCCGGGTGCTTCTCATCAGCGCACCTACACCATTGTTGATTACCGGCTTGAAAAACCAAGCTTTCAACTGACGCAAGTCCGCGCCGACGGCCAGGTTCGCTACGAAGTGACCGGCGACCTGAACACCCCAGTTCCGCCCCTCCGCGAATCAAGCTACCTCGACAAGAAGCAGTCGATCGAGATCTATCGCTGGATGCTCCTCAACCGCCGCATGGAGGCGGCGCTCGAAAACCTCTACAAGCAAGGCAAAGTGGTAGGCGGTGTTTACTTCGGCCTCGGCCAGGAAGCCTGCTCTTGTGCCTCGGCCTACACGTTGCGCCCGGAAGACTGGATGGGGCCCATGATCCGCAACCAGGGGTCGCTGCTGGTGCGCGGCTTCTCCGCGCGCGACATCATGATGCAGTACTTGGCGAAGGCTGGCTCGCCCACCCAGGGCCGGGACGCGTCCTCCCATTTTGGCGACATTCAGAAACGAAATGTAGTGGCTCCAATCTCGACCCTGGGCGATCTGATTCCAGTTCTGGCGGGTGTGGCGCTGGGGGCTCGGCTGCAAGGGTGCAACATCGCAGTGATGACTTACATCGGGGATGGGGGCCAGTCCACCGGAGTCACCTATGAGGGCCTGAACCTGGCCGCCGTGCAGAAACTTGGACTTGTACTGTTGGTCGAAAACAATCTCTGGGGATACTCCACCCCTTGCGACATGCAGTTCTGCGTGAAAGATCTGGCGGAACGGGCCATTGCTTACGGTATTCCGGGGGTGATCGTGGACGGCACGGACGCTTGCCAGGTGTACGATGCGGCCCACGAAGCCTGCGAACGCGCCCGCCGCGGAGAAGGGCCGACCCTGATTGAAGCCAAGATGATGCGCATGAAAGGACACGCGATCCACGATGCAGCCGAATATGTTCCTAAGCCGCTATTCGAACACTGGCGCAAACGGGATCCGATCGCTCGTCTTGAAAAGTATCTCCTGAATAAGAAGTGGCTAAGTGCGGGGGAGAACGAAAAGCTGATAGCCGACGTGGAGAAGCAACTTGAGACCGACCGGGAATTCGCTCTCGCCTCCCCGATGCCGGCTCCGGAAAGCGCAGCTTCGGGGGTGTACTGCGAGCCGGGATGCCATGAAATTAAGCCGAAATACGCTCTGCCCAAAGTCGCGGCAACGGAATCCGCCACACCAAAGCAGACAGAAGCGCCAGCACATTTGAAATGACGCAGGCTACTCAACATTGTCATCCCGGGCGAGTCGACATGATGCAAAGCGTCTCGGGACGCTCTGTACATTGGAATGACCAACAACTTACGTGGTCGCGGGGTGCAGCATAAGAGGCAGGGGTTTGAGAGATTCATGCATAAGTACAATGCCATGCGGCTGGTTTACTGGGAAAGTTTCGACGATGTGCGGACTGCAACCAAAGCGAGCAAGACAGCTCCAGGGCAGGAGCGGGAGAAGAAGATGGAGCTGATTTTGCAAGTCTTAATCCCCGATGGGAAAGATCTCGCGGCCGATTGGCATGAAGCGCAAAGTTCCTCGACTCGGGCTGAAGCCCTCGCCTGATGACAAAGTAAGCTGATGCCCACCCTCACCTATCTTGAAGCCATTCGCCAGGGAATCTGGGAAGAGATGGAGCGCGACCCTAGTGTGTTCTGCTTGGGCGAAGACATCGGCATCTATGGCGGCGCTTTTAAGGTCACCGACGGCTTCATTGATCATTTCGGCCCGCAACGCGTCATTGACACTCCGATTGCCGAGTCGGCAATGGTTGGCGCTGCCTTTGGCGCTGCTCTTACGGGGATGCGCCCGATTGCTGAGTTCCAGTTCATGGATTTCATCGGGTGCGCTTTCAATCAGATCGTCAACATGGTGGCCAAGTCGCACTACCGCTGGGGAGCGCCCGCCCCGCTGGTAATACGAGGACCGAGCGGCGGCAATGTCCACGGCGGCCCATTTCACTCGCAGAATCCGGAGGCCTGGTTTGTGCATGCTCCCGGGCTTAAAGTAGTGTGCCCGGCCCGCGCCTATGACGCCAAGGGCCTGATCAAGGCCTCCATCCGCGACAACAATCCGGTTGTATTTTTCGAACACAAGTACCTCTACCGCCGCATCAAAGAGGAGATTCCCGATAACGACTATGTTGTGCCGCTGGGCAAGGCGCGCATTGCCCGCGAGGGCCGGGATCTGAGCGTGATTACCTATGCCGCCATGGTCTACGTTGCCCTGGAAGCTGCTGAAATCCTGGCAAAGGATGGCATCGAATTGGAAGTTCTCGACCTGCGTACCTTATGCCCGCTGGACCGAGATGCCATCGCGCAAACGGTCCGGAAGACGAACAAGGTGATCCTCTTGCATGAGGACGTTCGCACCGGGGGAATGGCAGGCGAGGTGAGCGCGATTATCAACGAAGAGGCGTTTGAGGATCTGGACGGTCCGATTGTCCGCATCACCGCCCTGGACACGCCAGTTCCTTTTTCGCCCCCGCAGGAGGAGTATTTCTTACCCAAGGTGAGCGATGTAGTGCGCCAAGCGCGCCGACTCAAGGCATACTAAGGAATCCTTAGTTCCCAAGTTCTGGAAGTCGCGGTGGGTGTCCTGCGGCAAACTGGAGGTTGCATGCGTAACTTTATTGTCGGTGTAATCCTCACCTTAGTCGTGCTCATTCTCTTGGGGCTTGGTATGGCGATGCTGGGCTTCATGCCTACCAATGCAGACGCGTCTCCTGGCAAGCTCGAGACTTGGCTCGCCAGTGGTGCAATGGATACCTCCATGGAGCGGCATGCGCCTCGCGTAAATAACCCCGTGCCCGCTACCGACGCAAACTTGATCGATGGCATGAAGATCTACACCATGAGCTGCGCCCTGTGTCACGGAGCGCTTGACAAAAAACGCAGCCCGCTGGAGCACGGTTTCTATCCGCCGCCGCCGCAGTTGGTTCTTGAGCCGCTGGATGATCCCGAGTGGCACATCTTCTACGCCATTCGCACCGGAATCCGCTACACCGGGATGCCGGCCTGGGGCAAGGCTCTGAGTGAGCAGGATATGTGGAAGGTGACTGCCTTTCTGTCCCGCGTCGAGAAGTTGCCACCCGGCGCCAAAGATTACTGGCAGAAATCCTTTGGAGTATCCCCGGAGCCATCCGGCGAATCTCATGAGGGGCACCATCATGAGGATCATTAGCGCGCGATTGGCGCTGGAGAACGGGCAAGCTGCCTTTCCACCCAATCAAACGTGCATATAATATAAAGTCCGAGATTTCGGTGAAATTCCGAGCAGAGTGGAAGGACCCCTATGCCGACGGATGTGATCATGCCCCAGATGGGGGAATCGATTGTCGAAGGCACCATCACCAAATGGCTGAAGAAGCCGGGCGAGAAGGTGCAGCGTGACGAGCCGCTTTTCGAGATCTCAACGGACAAAGTAGACGCCGAGATTCCTTCCCCCACCTCCGGTGTGCTGCAGGAAATCAGAGTTTCTGAGGGCACGACCGTGCAGGTCAATACGGTAGTGGCAAGTATTGCAGCCGACGGTGAAGGCGCCGCGGCGGCTCCGGCAAAGCAAGCGGCCCCGGCCGCCAAGCCAACCCCTCCTGCCGAGCGCAAACTCGAAACTGCGCCCACCCCAAAAGGGGCAGAGCCGCCGCAGGCCACGGTCCAGTCGGAAGCAAGGCCCAAACCGGCCCCCCCCGAGCAAAAAGAAGGCATTCAATTTCCCCAGGAAAGAGAAGAGGAGCCCGTACGCTCGTCACCCCTGGTGCGGCGCATCGCTCGCGACAATAACATCGACCTCTCGCAAGTGCCGGGCAGCGGGTTGGGTGGCCGGATTACCAAGCAGGATGTCCTAGCATTTCTGGAGAAGGGGCCTGCCGTGGCTCCGGCGCGCCCGTCGGGCGGCGCGGCTACAGCCCCAGCGGCTCCCGCCGTTATCCCCGGCGAAGTCGTGCCGATGACGCAAATGCGCAAGATCATTGCGCAGCGCATGGTCGAGTCGCGGCGGACCAGCGCTCACGTTCACAACCTGTTCGAAGTGGACATGACCCGCATCGTCAGCTTGCGTAACCACCACAAGAACAGCTTCGAGCAGCGCTACGGCACTCGCCTGACCTTCATGCCGTTCTTCGTGCGCGCGGCGATCATCGGCCTGCAGCAATTCCCCATCATCAACGCCTCGATGGAAGGTGAAAACATCCGCTATCACGGCAACGTGAACGTGGGAATTGCTGTGGCGCTGGACTGGGGCCTGCTCGTGCCCGTGCTGAAGAATGCGGAAGAGAAGAACTTCCTTGGGCTGCAGCGCGGCATCACCGACCTTGGCGAACGGGCCCGCAACAAGCGGCTGACCCCGGACGAAGTCCAGGGCTCGACCTTCACCATCACCAATCCAGGCAGCTTTGGCGCGGTTTTCGGGTTGCCCATCATCAACCAGCCCAACGTCGCAATCCTGGGGGTTGGCGGAATTGCCAAAGCCCCGCTCGTGGTCACCGATAGTCAGGGCAACGACTCGATCGCGATCCGTTCACTGGTGCACCTCACGCTCGGTTACGACCATCGCGTGATCGACGGCGCCGTCGCCGACCAATTCATGGCTCTGGTTAAGAAAACCCTGGAGAACTGGAGCGAAGAGGTCGGTTAGGAAGAGCGGCGTGAAGGAGGCCGGTGTGGAGGCGGGTCTCTGACCCATCTGCCCTCCGGTACAGCGCGGCTCCGCCCTAATGGCACCGGCATTGGGACCCAGCTCTACATTGAGGGTTCCCTGCGATCCGAGCACGATGCTCTTGCTTCCGGCGGCGACGGGCTTGTTGTCGGCCAGGAAATCAGCACCACTGCACCTGCGGATACGCCGTCTGCACGACACACACGACATCCCAAATGGTGGTAGTCGCCGGCGTCTGCCCCTTCGAAAGCAGCACTGCCAGCATCATTCCCAACAGCCAGCCGAGGAAACGGCTTCTCCGCCGGACGCTTTGCCGATGAAATCCTCCACCAACGCCACCTACCAGCCGCGAAGCGGCGCAAAAAACAAAGCCCACGCCGCCAAGCCGTGGGCACGAGGGAAATCCCCTTGCTATCTGTTCGACGAGGCCTGCTGCTGAAGAAATCTTTCCACGCTGTTCACGTACACGTCGGGAAAATCGACCACCGGTCGTCGTGCCTGCATCAGGTCCATCGCCTTCTCGAGGTTCCAACCGAGAGAACACAGCAGAGCCAGTGCCATCATCGGCGCGCGGTGTACGCCAGCCGCACAGTGGATCAGCACTTTGGTTCCCGGCTCATCCACGGCTGCCTGCCCGAACTCTACGCCCCGCCAGAAGAGCTTTTCCGGCTTAGGCTGAAAATCATCATCTACGGGGCTCCACAACACCTGGATTCCATGCGGTTCGGCCAGGGCGGTGTCGTCGAACTCGATCTGCATGTCGATGATGTGGGTCACTCCGGCCCGGGCCACTTCTGCCATGTTTTCACCGTTCCAGATACCTCCGCCAACCGCAATCCGCCCTGTGACCCAGGTCATGTCCATCCCAAAGACCTCGCAGCGCCGCTCGCGCCTCGCGCCATTCTACGGCATCGAACATTTCCTCGCTGTTGGTATGCGGAAAAACAAAAGCCGCGCTGGGGCGCGCCTGCCGGAGCTTGTTCCGTATTCTCGCTGAGTTGATCGAAAGCATCGGGAACGTCTCAACCTGCCGAAGTCAACTATATTTTCTTAGGTGTTTCTATTATCGCTGCTATAGCATATGGCTATTTCTCACGAGATGGTGAACGCATGCGATTCCGCCTTACAAGAAAATCTTCGCAACCGGCTACTCGAACCTATTGATCGGGGCGAACTCACAGGCGTTCGCCTGGCTGAAGGCTCGTATTTCCAACTTACTGAACCGTAAGCGTGGTCTCAGCGTCGCGGGCATGGATCGCGTGTTCAGCGTGCAACACCTCTCCGTTCTCGATTTACTGGATCCCGCTGAAATCAACCAAGGGCGCCAGCATCTCGCCGCCCGGCGATAGCGAATTTGAAAAATGTCCTCCTGGTCGATGGAAACATCGCTGCCGGCGAGCCCTCACCATGAAGGCAAGCCTATCCCGGCGAAGTGCTGCCCATCGAGGAAGGCAAAAAAACCCGCTGCTACCTTGTCGGCTGGCTCTGTTATGTGGGCATGGAGACCTGACACTGCCCTGAGCACGCAAGGTTTTCTCGGGGGATCTCCGCGCACTCTGCGGTAAAAGCCCTCCTGAAAATCTGATAATTTAGTAATCGTTCATTCACTCAGCACTGATACGGAAATGGCAGACATGGACGACAACATTCCCACTGTGTTTGGTTCATCGGAGGCTTACATGGAAGAGACTTCCGCCCTCGCACCCGGCTCGCGGCGTGACCAGGACATCGCCTTAGAAATGATGAAATTTGTAGCCATGACCACCGGCTACGGAAGGACCAGCGGCTCGGGGGTCGGATTTCAGGGAGGCGGCGCTGCTGCCAAACCTGAGGAGTACGCCGCCCACTTGCTCGAGTTGTACGGCCGCTGTCTCGCAGCAGTCCAAGGGAAGAAGTAGGAGCAAGATAAAGCCGTGGCGCCAAGCCGCGGCTAAGAGTCACAGAAGAATCCCAGTCCTAACGGCGCCGCCGACCACCCTTCCGGCGTGCCGCTTTCTTCGCGGGTTTTCCCTTCGTCGGTCGTTTTGCTTTGCGCTTGGCCGCCCCCGCCCGAGCCTTCTTCTTGGCCGGTTTTTGCTTTGCCGCTTTCTTCTTGGCCGCTTTCTTTTTCGGCGGAACACCTCCTCCGCCTCCGGAAGTCACGGGCATAGGGGTCGGCATAGCAGGTGGCACGGGCTCACTTGCGCCCGGCATTCCCGCTTCTTCTTCCTCTTCTTCCTCTTCCTCAAAATCTTCCTCTAGCGACTCGCCATACGCGCCGCTGTCGCCGTACTCATCCACTTCGTCATCGCCTAGGTAGAGGGTCTCATCAAAAGTCATCTTTCCTCCTGAGTTTCGGGCCGCTGCTCCCCGGTTCCGCCGGATCGGCCAGAGCTGGATGCACTCTTAGAAGTAAAAGAAGTAAAAAGACTGATGCCGCATGATGTAGCTTGGAACGGCGCGCGATTATAGCACAGCGATATTGCCTGCCACAGTAATCTTCCGCCCCGTTTCTCCCGCATATTAACACCCTTGCAGGCGTCCGACCCTCGTGCACCAGACGGTATTTTCCATGGTGGATTCGCACTGCAGAACCACTCAGATATTGGTAGAGACACGGGTTGCCGCTGTCGCTGCCAGAAGCTCGTATCAAAGCCTGTTTCTTGGCATGAGCGATCTCCTCCTGGATGGGTAATACAGAACCGCTCAAAAAACAACCCCGGAGACACTGCCCTGAGCAAAGTCGGAGGGATGCCCGCGAAAATGGCCCGGCCAGTGCTTCCGATCACCGGCAGACTGCCAGCCGTGAAGCGGCCTAAGACTTAAGCCCATGGCGCAAGCGCTGGGAGAACCGTGAAACATGGGCTGGCCCCTCAAGGGCGCGAAAGAACAGCTCAGTGGATATCCCGGATGATCAGAATCATCCCCGGACGGAGCCTAGCCAACTTTCCGTTGTCCCGCTGCAAAGCCGAAACGGTGGTTTTATAGGAGGTTGCAATCGAGATGAGAGTCTCTCCCTGCTTGACCTTGTGGCGCACGACCGGGGCCGGAGTCTTTGCCGCCGTACTCCTGTTTTTATGTTTGCTGGCTGCCAGGGCCTGGGCCGCCGGCGAGTTTGGCGAGACCGGCAGATGCACATAAACCACGCGCCGGCCCCGCAAGCTGTTGCTCTTCAGGCGGTTCCAGCGACGAACCATGGCCGGCGGTACCCCGAAGTTGTCAGCTACCGAAGCTACCGTATCTCCCTTGCGAACCTTGTATGCGGTGGCCCGCCGGGTATACGTGGCTGGGTCTTCCATGACGCCGTGCTTCCCGGGCGCAATAGGAATGATCAGCTGGCTGCCAGGCTCCAGTCGACTGACATCCAGCTTGTTGGCCGACGCGATGGCCTTTGCCGTGGTGCGATAGCTGCGTGCGATGGAAACCAGCGTATCTCCCTGCTGGACCTTGTGATACCGCCACCACACCCGCATATCAGGCGGAATCACGGCGATCGCGCTCAGATATCTTTCCCTGCTCCCGGCGGGCAGATGAAGCTCAAAGGGCTGGCCCTTGGGAGTGGTCATGCGCAGCAGGCTGGGATTCAAATCCTGCACTTCCGACGGGGACGCGTCCACCGACTGCGCCACCAGCCTTAAGTCCACCGGGTAATCGATGTTTACCGTGTCAGTCGGAACCGGCTTAGCCGGCACCACGTGCTCTAGCCCATACTGCGTCGGATTCTTGGCCATGATGGTCACGGCCAGAATAATGGGAACATAGTTCCGCGTTTCCCGCGGCAGGACATTCCGCCGGTACAACTCCCAAAAATCGGCGTACCCGGTCCGCCGCACTGCATTTTGGACTGTTCCGGGTCCGGAGTTGTAAGCGGCCATCGCCAGGTACCAGTCGCCAAACTCGTTATAAAGGTCTTTCAGGTGCCGGGCAGCGGCTCGGGTGGACTTTTCCGGGTCTTGTCGCTCGTCAACCCACCAGTTGCGGGTTAATCCATACCCTCTGGCCCGGGTCGACATGAACTGCCACATGCCCCGCGCACCAGCGCGCGACAGCGCCAACGGTCGAAAGCCCGACTCAGCTTGTGCCAAGTAGATCAGATCCTGAGGCACGCCCTCGTTTTTCAAAACCCGCTGGATCATGTCGTGATACTGCCCGGAGCGTTCCAGGGCGCGCTCCAGGATGTCCCGTCCCCGCGTTGAGAAGTAATTAATGTATCCCGCCACCGTATCGTTGAGCATCAGGGGCAGGTCTGAGTGAGTGGCCTTAACTTCCGCCTCGGCCTTCGCTTTTATGTTCGGATCAACTGGGAATGTGACTTCGTTAGCTTCGTCAATTGGAGCCGGTTCCGACTTCTGCCCGGTAGGAGCGTCCGCTTCCTCGACCGCCGTTAGCGGCAGGCCATTGACTCCCTCGAGGAGCTTCTCAAACTCACGCTCCAGCCGTTCGTCGGAGCGGATTTCGACCGGTCCGCTCGATAGCAGATTGAACGCGTTATCAAAATTCTTCTTCGCCGGCTCCAGGTGCCCAGCCTGATAATTGGCCCGACCTGCCTCATATTCCTTCTCGACCTTTGCGATCAAGTCTGCAACTGGATCGGATTGGGGCTCACTTTTAGGCTCTACCTCGACTTCCTTGTTCTCCTCTTTTTCCTCGGATGACGCCGCAGGTTGAGTTGGTGGAATCGATGCGCTCGTGGAGGTCAGGGCAGGTGGTGCCGCTTGAGGAGGGGGCATCAGCTTCGCCGCTCGATGTGCTCTCTGACAGGCGCTGCCCGCAAAAATTAGAGCGCCCAGCGGCGCGATTAGCAAAACGAGCTTTCTGCGCTTCATACTCCCCTAGGATTTACAGATCAACCGCGCGCTTTTAACCCAGACACTTACAGATGACAAAATGGTACTCTGCGGTTGCTGACAGGGTCAATCGGCAAAGGCGTTTCCACCCGTTACTTTCGGCACAGGCCGAAGGCGTGTTACGGAACGCTTCCAAACCGCCGCAAGCTCTTCGGAATCCTTCCCCAGCCCGGGGGAATCGAAGACGGGTATGAAAGCCATCCAGATCAAACAGCCCGGCACTCCGGAAGCGATGGAGTTTGTCGACCTTCCGGTTCCTGAACCCGAACCGAACGAAGTCGTAGTCAAGATTTCCGCCGCTGGCGTGAACTTCATAGACGTTTACAACCGGGAAGGCCGTTACAAAGTTGCTGCCCCTTTCGTCCTGGGACAGGAAGGGGCAGGGGTGGTCACCGCTGCGGGCAAAGACGTCAAATCGGTCAAACCCGGCGATCGCGTGGCTTATACGGGCGTCATGGGCAGCTATTCTGAGTATTCCGCCGTCCCGGCCGATCGACTCGTTAAAGTCCCAAAAGGTGTTGATGATCGCCAAGCCGCTGCCGCCATGCTGCAGGGCATGACTGCACACTATCTCTGCCACGATACGTATCCGCTGAAGAAAGGCGAAACCGCCCTCGTACACGCGGCTGCCGGAGGCGTTGGTCTTCTGCTGGTTCAGATGGCGCACAACATCGGGGCGCGGGTCATCGGAACCGTATCCACCGATAGCAAGGCCAAACTCGCGCGCGAAGCTGGCGCCGATGAGATCATCCTTTACACGCAGACTGACTTCGAAACCGAGACCAAACGTCTGACCGCCGGCAAAGGTTTGGATGTGATTTACGATTCGGTCGGCAAGAGCACCTTCGAGAAGGGCCTGAATCTGCTGCGTCCGCGCGGCATGATGGTTCTGTTCGGCGGCTCCAGCGGCGCGGTCCCGCCCTTCGACCCGATCATGCTTACCCAGAAAGGATCACTGTTTCTGACCCGCCCATCGTTGCTGCACCACATCATCACGTCACAAGAGTTGCAGGCACGCGCCAAGGCGGTTTTCGACATGATCACCCAGGGCAAGCTGAAGTTCCGCATCGAGCACACCTATCCCCTTGCGCAAGCCCAGCAAGCCCATCGCGACCTTGAAGGCCGCAAAACTACCGGCAAACTGCTGTTGCTGCCTTGACAAGGCCATTCCTCAGGTTTTCCGCCGCGAATACTTCCGGACATACGAAGGTGCAGCTACGCCGCGATCGAGTTTCGGATCCGGTACAGGTGTTTGGGCGACCATTTCCAACGGAATCACTCCCGCCCAAGTTGGAAAGGAATAATCTTCCTCATCATCAATCGGCGGCCCGGTGCGCACTTTAGCGGAGAATTCGGTGATTGGAACGCGCATCACCAGCGTCGCCTTCCGTTCTCTTTCATTCGGCTGACGCGCCCCTGCCCACCTGCCCGGGACGATGTGTTCGGTGAGCGCCCGCAACGCCTCGGTCTTCTCCGCTGAATCCTCGACTGCCGCCGCCCGGCCCAGCACAACCACAGAGCGATAATTCATCGAGTGATTGAAAACCGACCGCGCCAGCACCAGCCCATCCACCAGCGTGACGGTCACGCACACCGGCACTCCCTCCTTCATCGCCCGTAACATGCGGCTGGCCACCGAGCCATGCAGATAAAGGTTGTCGCCGGCCCGCCCATAGGAAGTCGGAATCACGAACGGCTGCCCCTCTAGGGAAAAACCGACGTGGCAGATGAATCCCTCATCCAGGATTCGATAAGCGGCCTCCCGCTCATAAACCGCACGTTGCGGTTCCCGGGTGACGCGCGTGCGTACAGTTGGCGTAGAAGGGAGTGCCATTCCTATGCTCCACCAGTCGCGAAGGATGTCAGGATGTTAACAGGTGCCAACAAAACAGCCCCGGATTTCCTCCCGGGGCTGGTGTGAGCTTCTGCACTTCGCATCCTGAGCCCAGCTTGGTGCTCGTGCAAGTCCAAGCGCAGGCGAAGGAGTCCCTAACCTTGCCAGTTACCAGTTCAGTTTCAACGCAAACTGGAACTGACGCGGATCATACGTCGCGGTCGGCTGCCCCGCATTTGTCCAGAGCTGATTCACAGCAGACACGTTAAAGCGGTTCGCTAGGTTGAACACGTCCGCCATCAGCTCCAGGTTAATGCGCTCGCCGAAATAAACGCGCCGGGCAATGCGCAAGTCGTTGAACACTGTCCAAGGCGTAAGGCCGGCATTGCGCCCCAGCGTCCCATCCAACGACAACAAAGTGGTGTTCGAAGTCGAATAACAGGCTTCCGCTAGGAACCCCGTCGGCGAGAACTTCGAAGCTACCGGGGTAACGGGCTGACCACACGCGTTGGTAGTTGCTCCCGCCGGTAGAACGCTCGGACGAGTTGTAAACGAGGAATCCTGTAAGTTAGTGCCATTGCCCGTCAAGATATTAAACGGTCTTCCCGACGAGAACTCGATGATTGGCGAGAAGGTCCAGTTGCTCAACAGGGTGGACCAGGCTCCTGCCGCGACCCTGCCGGTCTGATACACTCCGCTGAAGACGAATCGGTGACGTTGATCGAAGAGCGAGTTCGAACGCTCCAAACCGGGATAGTAGCTGTCTTGTGGCGCGAGAGGAGATTGCAAGTCGGTGGAATCGTCAATGGCATGCGACCAGGTGTAGGAGGCGAGGAACTCGGTGTGTCCCCCGAATCGCTTGCGCAGGTTAGCGCTGAATCCGTGGTAGACCGAACTGCCATTGGAGAAGTTCGCATCCATATCCAGGAACGGAACGCAGTCGGCCAGCGTTGCCGGATTACATGCCGCATTCAGCCCCTCAGCCTGCAGCATCTGTTGTGCTAATCCCACGCACAGCGCGGCACTATTCGCAATCATGGCATTGGCGATGGCAGGATTCAGTCCCGAGGGCCGGAAGAAATTAACCAGCGCCGCCGCAACCCACGGCTGACCGTTGTTCGGGTTGATATTGCAGGGCAGGAATCCCTGAGACGATGGGCCCAGACCAACACCAAGGGGTCCGCCAACTGTGGCATAGGAACTAGGATCACTGTAAGCGGCCTGCCAATTCCTGACCAGCAAGTCCCCTCTCGGAGCATTGGCGTTGATCGGGCGATTCAGATGTCGCCCCCCGTTAAAGTTATATCCCAAGCTCATCGCCAGCCCTTTTCCCAGCTCGTGCTCAAACGCCAGGTTCGCTTGCTGAGAATATGCGTACACGAAGTTCTTCGCTTGCGGGTATCCGAATGGCTGGAAGATCAGCGGGAACCCGGCCGTGATGTAGTTCTGGTTGATGAACAGCGAATTCGGCAAAAAGGAGTCAAATGTTTGGTGATTGGGGTCATATCCCAAAGCCGCGACGAGCGGCGCTGGTCCTGGCGCGCATTGCGGCGCGACCGGGTTGTTGATCAGGCCTTGGAAGATGGGAATGGCGTTCAAATTACCGGGTTGGCCGGCGCCAGTGCAGAAGCCCGTGCCAGCAAAGGCCAGTTGCGTCGTTCTAGATCCATCCGAGGCATCCCCCAGGAAATAGAGCCCAAGCAGTGGATGATCGAAAAACACTCCATAGGAGGCTCGGATCACCGACTTCCCGCCTCCCCATGGATCCCACGCGACACCAATGCGCGGTTGAAAATTGTTCCTGTCCGTGTGGATGCCCTTCTGCAACCCCAGTTGATTGTAGGCAGCTAAGCCGAGACCCGTCGGAGGAGCGAACTGGGGCGGGAATTCGATATCATAGCGCATCCCATAATTGACGGTCAGGTTTGAGCGGGCTCGCCAGGAGTCTTGCCAGAACAACCCCAGAGGTTGGTTGGTGAACTTATCGTTAGGATTGCCGATACCTTGTATGTAGGTCCCGGGCAGTCCTGCTCCATAGGCCTGAACCGGGTTTAGAGCCGGGAAGGGTGTGGGATAAGCGCTGAAGGATCCAAAGTCATAGACCCCTCCGTAGTTCACCG
Source organism: Acidobacteriota bacterium (assembly GCA_003225055.1). Classification (GTDB taxonomy): domain Bacteria; phylum Acidobacteriota; class Terriglobia; order Terriglobales; family Acidobacteriaceae; genus Gp1-AA122. The sequence continues at coordinate 39,456 of QIAU01000120.1, read as the reverse complement.
TGAAGCCCGCCGTGACCGGAATGTGGTTGAAGTCGACCCCTAACTTGGTGTCGTGACGTCCTCGGGTCCACGAAAAGTTGTCGGTAAACTGAAACCGCTTTTCGACTTCCTGGATGTAGGAGTAGGGTTCGCGCCCAATAAAAGCATAGCCCAACAGGTTCACAGCCGGCGTCGAACCACTTGGCGCACTCGAGTAAAAGTAGGCTCTTCCTCTGCGTGCGTACTGGAAACGGAATTCATTTACCCGGTTGTTGCCGATGGCCCAACTGTCTTCGACGACGCCCGCAAGGTCACGGTGCGTATCCTGTGAGGTCCGGGAATAGGCATTCTGCCCGAATACCTGATTTTCACCGTTCACTTGGATCCCGGTCACCGTGCTCGGGCTCACATTCGCGCGAAGCATGATGCGGTTGTTGGTGGCGAGATTGTGATCCAGGCGCAAGGAATAGAGACTGGTACCTTCAAACACCGGGTAGTTACCTGACTGCGACGCTAGTGTCTGGTAGGAAGCTGGAATGAAACACGGTGGCGACTGGCATGTACTCGGGAAACCTCCTATGCCCCGAACTCCACCCGTAAAACCGGTGGGCCACTCACCCCTAACCGCCATGCCCGAGGACGCGCCCACTAAGAACTCGTACCCGGGGACCTTCGATGCCAGGTCCTTAAAAAATAATGTAGGGTTTTGCGAGGCGATCTGCCCTAGCCCCGGCCCAAGAAAAGTTTTTTGTTCATTGGTTACCTGGATTGTGCCAAAGGGTAAGGGCAGGGCCCCGCCCGCAGTGGTCGAAGTGTCGAACGGCACCAGATCGAAATTGTTGCGTCCAATTGATGAAAAGCCCGTCTCATGACGCCGCGTCACTTCATACGAGAAATAATAGTACGTCTTGTCCTTCCTGATCGGCCCGCCAAAGGCCACGCCCGCCTGCACTCGTGTGTAGGCTGGATTGCGGGTCGTACTAAAGGGGTTTACCGCCTGGAAATTTCGGTTGCGGATGTAGCTGTAAACGTCCCCATGGAAATCGTTCGTCCCCGATCGGGTGATGATATTGACCACCCCACCCGATGCACGACCGTACTCGGCTGCATAACCGTTGGTCAAGATCTGAAATTCCTGCACCGCCTCTTGCGACACGGTGGAACGTACGCCGTTTGTGCCGTTGTCGATTGCGTCCGCACCATCCACATTCACCAGGTTGGCGCGCCCACGCTGACCACTCATGTTGAGCCCGGATGTGGGAGCGGCGCCAATCGAAGGCGCGTTGTCGCGAACCACCTGCGAATCCGTCAAAGTAAAATTGATGTAATTACGCCCATTGATCGGCAGGTTATCGATGCGGCGCTGGTCGATCGTATCGGTAGTTGAAGTACGCGCGGTTTCCACCAGTTCCGCTTCTGAACCGACATTCACAATCGTTTCTCCGCCGCTGACCTGCAGCATAACCGGCAAATCGGCCATCTGTCCCACCGTTACTGCCTGGTCCTGAACTACTGCCTTCGAGAACCCGCTAGCTGACACCGACACGCTGTACCTTCCCGGGGGCAGCGCCAGTAGGCGGTACTCACCATCGGTATTTTGCGTCGTGGTGCGTTCCAAGCCTTTGACCGGGTCCCTCAGGGTTACAGTGGCATTGGTGACTACCTTCCCACTGGGATCTTTGACGGTGACATGCAAATCGCCTGTGGCCGAGCCTTGTGCGCCGGCAATTGTCGCCCCCAGCCCGATCAGACACACTACCGAGAGTACTTTGACCATGAGCCTCATAGGATCTCCCTTAATGATTCACCCCGCATGCCGGCGGGGGGGCGCAGCGCACCGCTGCGTTCCTCGGGCGGGTTCCCCGGAAATTGCGCTTCACCGACGGGATAGGCAGGGTATTTCGGCTGGTTTTTACATCACCCGGCAAGGGAAAGCAAGCCAAATACGTGAGCCGAGCCGGTCAAGTCAGCCCCGTCCCGTTTTGGGAATACACGAGAACGCCGGGTCGAATGCGAGATTGGAACCAAGTCCTTATAGGTTCAGGGGCGGCACCTTTTTCGCGCGCTTTAGCGTCGCGCCTTGCAAAACGGCAGATTTCACAACCCACCACTGCACTCAATCCCCGACGATTGCTTCTCCACCGTCTTCAAACACCAGGCCATCCGGGGAGTGTTGTGTGCAATCCCAAATCGCCCCCGAGAATCCAGCAAGATGATGCCGCCATGTCCGTTGACCCGCTCTTCCAATTGCGTGATCGCTTCCTTCGCCACCCATTCCGGAATGCTGCCCGATGCCACTCTATCGGCCGACCACTTAGCCAGGACCAGTTTCATGATCGGCTCGCCCCAGCCCGTGGTGGACGCAGCCCCGCTCTGATTGTCGGCATAACAACCGCACCCGATGAGTGAAGAATCGCCCAGCCGTCCGGGTGCCTTATTCAATGTTCCCCCTGTAGAGGTAGCGGCGGCAAGGTCTCCGTCGCCATCGAGCGCAATGGCCCCCACCGTATCGTGTGAAATCGTAGGCGCGAACAAGTCCGGCTTCTGTTCCGCCATGCGTGCCTGAAATTCAAGCAGCCGCCTAGTTTCACGCGGGATGACTAAATCCTCGTTCTGGCAAAGCGGGATGCCGTGCTCCGCGGCGAACCGCTCCGCCCCTTCGGCCACGAAGTACACGTGCGGGCTCTCACTCAGGATCTTGCGCGCCGCCCGAATGGGATTGCGCAGGCGTTCGACGCAACCGACACCGCCCGCACGCAGCGTCGCGCCATCCATGATGAGCGCGTCCAGTTGGACCTTGCCTTCGCGATTGAGAAAGCTGCCGCGCCCCGCGTCGAACGTCTCATCGTCTTCCATAACCACGACCGCTTCTTCCACCGCATCCAGTGCCGATCCACCCTGCTCCAGAACGCGCCAGCCGGCCGCCATCGCGTTCCGAACCCCGTTCAGGTGGGCCTCCACCATGTCGTCGGGAATGGCCCAGGCGCCGCCATGAACCACCAGAACGGGATTGTGCGATGAAGATTTCCCCACGCTGGAGTCCCACATAATGACCCGTCAGTTTAGCAAAGCGCCCGGAAGCCGTGAAAAAGTCGTGGTGGAATTATTGGTGTGGGCAAAGTTACCTCCCAGTTGTTGTCGCGAGACCCCTCTCGCGGCATCATCAGCCCACGACGAGACCAAAAATTGGAAATTCAAAAATTGGAAAATGACTTCGTGATTACTAGGCGGCTCGGCCAGCCGTATTGGATTCCATGGCCTCGGTCTGCATCCAGGTGTAGTACATCCGGTGGATCACGGTGACAGTGGATAGCACGGCAATGACCCACAACACCGGCGCCATCCGGTTGAACAGCGCCCCAATAATTATCAGCACCAGCCGTTCCGGGCGTTCCATGAAACCGACCTTGCAGGTGCCAATCAGCGATTCGGCCCGCGCTCGCGTATAGCTGACCATGATGCAGCTGATCATCACTAGGGCCGCCAGAACGATGTAGAAGAACCGGTTGGCCCGCGCGTAGTAAACCAGCAGCCCAAAGAAAAGAGCGGCATCGCTATAGCGGTCCAGCACAGAATCAAAAAAAGCTCCGAAGCGCGTCACCTGGTTGCTGGCCCGCGCTACCCGACCGTCGACTAGGTCGAAGAACCCGGCTGCGAAGACCACCAGTCCGGCGTAGCGGAACATACGGGCTTGGTTGTCGGCATTGGCGTAACCGAACAGGATCGCGGCCATGACATTGATGACCAGGCCCATGAAAGTCAGCACGTTAGGCGAGATGCGAGCCAACGCCATGGCACTCACAATGACATGGAGAAGCTTCCCACAAGCCCGTCCGAAAGCACTGGTCCACGTCATAAGGCACCCGACTCGTCGTACATCGTGGTCAGCTTGAGCACCTCCAGCTCCCTCTTGCCGCCGGGAGTGACCACCGTGGTGGTGTCTCCGACCTTCTTGTTAAGTAAAGCTCGTCCAATGGGCGATGTCGTGGAGATCTTACCCGCGGCGACGTCCGACTCTTCGCTCGTCACCAGCTTGTACTCGATCTCCTCGCCCTTGTCGTTGTCATACACCTTCACCGTCGACCCCAGCCCCACTTTGTCTTTTGGTATGTTATTCAGATTGATCAGCGACAAGTCCGCTAAGCGTTTGCCTAACTGACGTAAACGCGCCTTGACGAACTCCTGGCGCTGCTTCGCCATGTGATATTCGGCGTTTTCGCTGAGGTCGCCCAGGGCAACCGCCTTCTTAAGTTCCTTAGGCAGCTCGTGACTCAACTCGTGTTCCAGGGCATTGATTTCTTCCTGGAGTTTTTTCTTGATGTGCTCAGGCATGGGGCTTTCCACGGTCGATTATAAACCGAATGAGTGCGTCCCATTTTGGGCTTCCCGCAGGGCTTTGCTCAGACGGGAGACCTCTGGACGACCACTCAGGAGAAGGAACGTAAGTCTCAGGTCGACAAGCTTTTAGCGACGCACAAGGCAAGTCCGGTCTTCTACAGGGCCTGGGACCCGGCGTGGTTTGTTATTTCAACAGCAGTGGAGTAAGATAATTCAGTGTCCTTCTGCAGTCTTAGTCTTTCCCCCGTTCGTGGGTATTCCTCATGATTAGCAGCGAGCTGCTTTTCCACATCGGCGACAAAGTCGTATATCCCAATCATGGTGTCGGAGTCATCGAGCAGATCAGCAGCCGCACCATTGGTGCGACGGTCGAGAAGTTCTACCTCCTCAAAATCAAGTCCAGCAGCCTCAAAGTGATGGTACCGTTCCACAACGTCAACAATGTCGGGCTCAGGCGGGTGGTCCGCAATGGAGAAATCCAGAAAATCCTTGATTTTCTTACAGATGGCGAATGCTGCAATAACTCCGATTGGAAATACAGGTTCAAAGAGAACTCCGACAAGATGCGCACCGGATCCCTTCTGGAAGTGGCCGCGGTGCTCAAAGGCCTCTTGCTTCTGAATCAGACCAAACCGCTTTCCTTCCGCGAAAAGAAGATGCTGGAGCGCGCCCGATATCTGCTGGTCAGCGAACTTGCCATGGCCAAGAACCTTGAAGAATCGGCCGTCGAGCAGCTACTCTCGAAAGCCCTCGCCAAGTGCAAGCTGCGATTTCCCGAAGCCGCAGAGTTCCAGGCTTAGTCCTTATCCTTGATCTTTATCTTTCTTCGATGGGTATCTGCGAAATCGAGGGTATCCACGTCTTCAGCCGCTACCTACTCCCCCAACCACGCCCCATACGGCCGCAATGGCTCGATGTGGTCAAACACGATCTTCGTCGCCGCCGTCAACGGAATCGCGAGCACCAGCCCCATCGCTCCCCACAGCCAGCCCCAGAATAGGAGCGAGATCGTCACCGCCAGAGGATTGAGCTGCAGCCTGTTTCCCAGAAACTTGGGATAGAGCACGTTCAACGAAAAAAGGTGCAGCGCCAGCACCGTCAGCACGATGACGATCACGTCGCCTGATTGGATCTGCTCGATCCCCACCAGCAACGGCGGCGTCAGCGCTAGAGGTACTCCCAGGTAGGGCACGAGACTCAGAAAACCGCTAAGCGGGCCCACGAAATAGAAGAAGGGCAGATGCATGAGACCAAACACCAGCGCGCTCACCGCCGACATAAATAATCCGACGAGCAGATTCCCCACCATGAAGCTGCGCATCATCTTGGCGATCAGACCAAGCGTGACATAGGCGGTGTGGCGGTTTTCCATGCGAAACAGCATCACCGTCGCCGAACGCGCGTGATGTTGCCAGCTCAGCATGAAGTAAACCAAAAAGGGGACAAACGAGGCTGCGAACAAGGCTTGTGAAACCGATCCGAAGCCGCGGGTCAGCAGCTCCGTCCAGTTCGTCCCGGTGCGGACCGTTAACACACCCGTAGAGGGGGGGGATGTTTCGCCCGTCTCCCAGTTCTCGGCGCTCTGCCGCAAGCGAGCTATCTCTTCCCGGATTTTTCCCGAATACCTGGGCAGGTTGTGAACGAACGACGCGGCCTGGTTATAAGACAAATAGGTGACCCCTACCCCTACCGCCAACAGCAGCATTACTGCGATCAACGAAGCTACACTGCGTGGCAGCCGCCAGCGCTGCACTAACTCCACCACGGGCGTGAGAATGAAGGCCAGAAGCAGGGAAACCAGCAGCACCGCTAAAACCGGTTCGGCCTGATTGCAGAAATAGAGGATGACTCCCGCAGCAATGATCATTTGCGCCGGGTTGCGGCTGCGAGCGGGTTGAGGCGGGCTGACCGGGGAAGCTTCCCGCGCCGGTACCGTACCTGAATCCATGGGCATATCGTAACGGAAGTTGCTCCTTTCAGCCCGACATATAATCGCGGGGTGTCGTCCCAGCACAAGCAGGATCCAGCCGGACGAATCCTGGGCCTCGACGTCGGCGCAAAGACTATCGGCCTGGCGGTTTCGGATCCCCTCGGCATTACGGCGCAGGGCCTGCCCACACTCCGCCGTCAGAACAAGAGGCTCGATTTTGAGGCGCTGGCCCATCTTCTCCGGCAATATGACGTCGCCGAAATAGTGGTGGGCTATCCCTTGCGCATGAGCGGCGAATCGGGTACTCAGTCGGAGAAAATGGCCCGTTTCGCCGACGACCTGCGCCAGCGGTTCCGGCTTCCAGTTCATCTCTGGGACGAGCGTTTAACGTCGGCTGAAGCCAACCGCGTCCTGCGTGAGTCAGAGATGTCCATTCGACGCCGTAGCGAAGTCGTAGATCGGCTAGCGGCCGTTCTGATTCTGCAATCCTGGATGGACAGCAGATCTTCGCAGTCAGGAAAACCAGGCAACCACTCTGGACCCTAGTTACCCCCGGCCATCGACTACTGGCTGACGACCTGTGCTACCAGATCATCTAAACTACTGCCAAATTGCGAAAGATTCTCATATTCCTGCTGCTGGTCCTAATTGCCGCCGACGCATGGCTCGCTTGGGCGCTGTTCCTGCCCGTGTCTCCGTCGGGGCAGAAGTTCGTACTCTTGCGGTCCGGCTATTCCACCCGGCGCATCGCTACGGAGTTGAAGAACGCCGGCGTGATTCGCAACGCCTCCGCTTTCGTAATCTGGCATTACTTCCATCGCGGCCGGTCGCTCAAAGCCGGAGAGTACCTCTTCGAGAAGCCAGGCAACGTGGCCCAGGTCCACCGTCGGCTATCTCACGGGGATATCTACGTGCACACCGTCGTGATTCCCGAGGGGTTCACGATCTTCGATGTCGCGCAGGCTATCCAGGACGCGGGCCTCGGTCCGAGCAACGAATTTCTGAGCCTGGCCAAGTCTGGCGTCCATCTAATTCGTGATCTCGATCCTCAGGCGCGTTCCCTGGAAGGATATTTGTTCCCCGACACGTATCAATTCACTCGTGCCCAGAGCCTGCAAGACATCCTGGCGGCCATGGTGAAGCGCTTCCGCCAGGAGGCCAGCACAATTGGTCTCCACCAAGACGTGCACCGCATCGTGACGATGGCCTCAATCGTCGAAAAAGAGACAGCTGTGCCCGAGGAGCGGTCCATGGTAGCCAGCGTTTATTACAATCGGCTGGCGAAGAGGATCGCGCTCGACGCCGACCCCAGCGTGATCTACGCCGAACTCCTCGACGGCACCTACCAGGGCGCGCTCCATCACGATGATCTGCGCATCAACTCGCCCTACAACACCTACCGCTATGCCGGACTGCCTCCCGGTCCCATCGCCAATCCCGGACGAAGTTCCCTCCAGGCAGCCATGAACCCGGCAAATTCCGACTACTACTACTTCGTCAGTAACGGCAACGGCCATCATCGCTTTGCCCGCTCGTTGGAAGAACACAACCGCAACGTGGCCGCTTTTCGCAGAACTCTCCAGGGTCGATAGCCGGGTTTCTAAACAGTTCCTGCAGCCCACAGTCCAATATACTCATCTAAACGTGAATTAAAGGGTTTATCCAGTTGCTCATGAGCCGACTTTCTCGTTACCGCGCGCTGCTTGCGCTTGTCATGGTCCTGCCCTTGAGCGGGTGCCTCTTCCGCTCGCACAAGGTGGAACGGCAGGTGACCTCGGCCCCATTGCAGTCGGCCACCCAGCAGGAATTAATCGACTTCATCAACTCCCAGGCAGACAAGATCAAGACTATGCAGGCCACGGTAGACATCGATGCCTCCGTGGGCGGGGCGAAAGAAGGCAAGGTCACCGACTATCAGGAAATTCGCGGCTACGTTCTGGCGAGAAAGCCCGCCATGCTGCGCATGATCGGGCTGATGCCCATCGTCCGTAACAAGGCCTTCGATATGGTTAGCGACGGCCAGGAGTTCAAACTGTGGATCCCGCCCAAGAATCGTTTCATTGTGGGTCACAACGAGGTCGTGCGCCCGTCCACCCAGCCGCTGGAAAACCTGCGCCCGCAGCACATCAATGACGCGCTGCTGCTTCGCTCCGTTGACCCGCAGAATGAGATTGCCGTTCTGGAGAACGGCTACGAGACCGTAACCGATGCCAAAGGTCACAGAGTGCAGCAGCCGGATTACGAGATTGAGGTAATAAGAAAGGGCTCGGCGGGATGGTTCCTGTCCCGCAAGATTATCTTCAGCCGCACCGACCTTTTGCCGCATCGGCAGCTCATTTACGACGAGCACGGCAACCTGGTCACCGATGCCCGTTATGAAAAACTCCAGGACTATAAAGGCGCGACTTTTCCCACCGAGATTGACATCTGGAGGCCGCAGGAGGAGTATTCGATCCTGCTCAAGATTGTGAAGCTGCAGCTGAATGAGAAGCTCACCGACGACCAGTTTGCTTTGCAGCAGCCTCCCGGAGCCGTAGTCGTGAACATGGACCAGCGGGCTAACCAGGCGGAAACCTCACAAGCAGGGGACGGAAAGTAGTCGTTATACTTGTCGTGCCGAGATGGCTTTAGCCATGCAGTCTCGGTGCTGGGGTTAACCCGGTGCGCTAAATCCAGCCATGATGAACCGCATGATTGTCGCCAACTTGGTGCACCGGCCGGTGCGCTCCCTGATCAGCATTATCGCCATTGCCCTCGAGGTAACGCTGATTCTGCTGATTGTCGGCCTCTCTCTCGGCATCCTGAACGACTCCCGGCAACGACAAGCTGGTTTGGGTGCCGATGTAGTGGTGATGCCGGCCGGCACAACCGTAATCGCGGGCGTCTCCGGCGCCCCTCTCTCGCTGAGGATCGCCGACGTGCTGGCGAAATTGCCGCACGTCGTAGAAGTGGCTCCAGTGGTAATGCAGATTTCGACAGCCGGCACTCTGGAGATCATCTACGGTATCGACCCAACCAGCTTCGAGAAATTGGGCGGTCCCTTTCACTACCTTGAGGGTGGCCCTTTCCGGGGACCGAATGACGTCCTTGTCGACGATGTCTTTGCCAAGTCCCAGCAGGTAAAGGTGGGTCAGCCCATCGAAATCCTCAACCATTCTTTTCGCCTTGCCGGCATAGTCGAGCACGGCAGAGGAGCGCGCAAATTTCTGCCGCTCGCCACGCTCCAAAACCTCATCGGCGCCCAGGGCAAAGCTTCCGCCTTTTACTTGAAGCTGGACGATTCTAGCAACGCCGGAGAAGTTGTCAAAGAAATCAAGAGCATTCCCGGGATGCGGAGCTATAACGTCCGTTCCATGCGCGAGTACCTCTCTCTGATGACCCCTACGAGTTATCCCTACCTGGGGACCTTCATCCATGTCGTCATCGGTATCTCGCTAACCATCGGACTGATTGTCATTTTCCAGGCCATGTACACGGCGGTCATGGAGCGCACTCGGGAGATCGGCATTCTGAAATCGATGGGAGCCTCCAAGGCCTACATCGTGAACGTGATCCTGCGTGAGACTGCCTTATTGGCGATAGCCGGCATCATTGTGGGCATTCTCATCAGCCTGGTGGCGGAAAAAGGGATCGTTTATAAAATGCCGCTGGTCAGGATAGAAGTCACGTTGGGATGGATTCTTCGAGCCACGATAATTGCCATCGCCGGATCATTAGCCGGAGCCATCTATCCCGCCTACCAAGCCGCACAGAAGGATCCTATCGACGCCTTGGCTTACGAGTAGGCTCTAGACTCTGGGCGTTAGGCTTTTAGGAGTGTGGCTAGAAAGGCGATTATCCTGAGAGGGCTCCCGGCACGGGCGCTCAAGCAACATCTCCCCGAGCTCAGCGATTTTGTGCCCCGTAAAAATAATTGTTCCGGGAGGCGCTGTTCGCCTGTAATCCGGGAACACTGCCGTAGTCGGACCAGGGACCATGCTGCATGTGCGGCTAGGTAGAAGCTAGTGCCTAAAGCCTTACTGTAAAGCAGGTTTAAAGCGTACTCTTCGTTGACAATGCTAACTCCCCTACGTTATCTTTAAATCTTTGGGAGTCCTGCGGTTGCCCGCCTGATTACCCTGCGCTTTCGGCGTCGAGGGGTCACTGAGCGGTCTTCTTTGCGTTTTAATTTTCTGGGAGAATTTCCGATGTCAACCTATTTCCCCAAAGCGGGGGAAATTGCGCGCAAGTGGTTCGTCGTGGATGCTTCGGGACACGCCTTAGGCCGCCTGGCGTCCCGTGTAGCCCGCATCCTAATGGGCAAGGAGAACCCAAAATACACGCCGTTCCTCGACACGGGCGACCACGTTGTCATCATTAATGCCGAGAAGGTTAGAATGAGCGGCATGAAGGCCGAGTCCAAGGTTTACCAGCACTATACGGGCTATCCCGGCGGCTTGCGGACAGAAGCGTTCCGCAAGCGTTTTGCGCGAAAGCCCGAATTGGTCATCGAGGACGCTGTCGCGCGCATGCTGCCCAAGAGCAAACTGGGCCGCCAGATGAAGAGCAAGTTGAAGGTATACCGCGGTGAAAAGCATCCGCACCAGGCGCAAAAGCCGCAAGCTCTGGCACTGGCAAAATAGTTTTAGGTAGAGACGCGGCCTGCTGCGTCTTTTATTTTCGGAATTTTTGAAAGGGACAAGCAGCGATTGGCTCCGGGGTTGCGAGTGCGAGCGGCTAGGAGCTAAAAGCTAGAGGCTGATGGCGGAATTACTTCAGTATTACGGTACAGGGCGTCGCAAGTCCAGCGTGGCGCGTGTGTTTCTGCGCCCAGGCGGCGGGGATTTTCAGGTTAACGGTCGTCCGTTCGATCAATATTTCGTAACTGCGGCGCAGCGCAACTTGGCAAAGCAGCCTCTGCTGTCCACCGAGACCGGAGCCAGTTTCAATGTAGTCGCCAATGTCTCGGGTGGCGGAGTCAACGGCCAGGCGGGCGCGTTGAAGCTGGGCATTGCCCGTGCGCTTATTGAGTTCAATAACGAGCTCCGTAAGAAGCTGAAGGCCGAAGGCATGGTCACGCGCGATTCGCGCGGCAAGGAGCGCAAGAAGTACGGACAGAAAGGCGCCCGTAAACGCTTCCAGTACTCGAAGCGCTAGAGTACTGAAAATCGATTTTTGAGGAGTAAAATTCTTCCCGTCAGCTCATGTGACGGGGCGGACGGGAATGGAAATCCGGAAGACAGTTTCGCTCTCCAGTTTCAAGTTTTGAGCCCTCCTGCCCGTCCCGGCAGGCGCTCGAAACTAGAAACTCAAAACTAGAAACTGATTCACCGGATGCAATCCCAAAGAAGGGGGTTGATTGGCTAATATCACCATGAAGGAGTTGCTTGAAGCGGGGGTTCACTTCGGGCACCAGACCAAGCGCTGGAATCCCAAGATGAAGGAATACATCTTCGGAGAGCGCAATGGAATCTACATCATCGATTTGCAGAAGACGCTCAAGATGTTCAAGGAAGCGTCGAAGTTCGTGACCGACCTGGCCGCCACCGGTAAAACCGTTCTTTTCGTAGGCACCAAACGCCAGGCGCAGGACGCGATCGCCGAAGAAGCACAGCGTTGCGGCATGTTCTACATCAACCAGCGCTGGCTGGGCGGGCTCCTCACTAATTGGGTCACGGTACAGAAATCCGTGAAGCGGCTCAAGGAACTTGATGACATGACCACGGACGGCCGATACGAGCTGCTTCCCAAGAAGGAAGTCATCAAGCTGGAGCGCGAGCGCAAGCACCTGCAGGCCAACCTCGCCGGTATCAAAGAATTGACCCGTCTGCCGGATGCCATTTTCGTAATCGATTCTAATAAAGAGCAGATCGCGGTCCGCGAGGCGCGCAAGCTGGGTATCCCCGTGGTTGCCGTGGTGGATACGAATTGCGACCCGAGCGAAGTGGATTATGTAATTCCCGGCAACGACGACGCCTTACGGGCGATTCGCCTGTTTGCCTCCAAGATCGCCGATTCGGTTGCCGAAGGCTCCCAGCTGGCGAAAGATACGCAAGCGGCCGACCTGGCCGCCGCTGCAGGCGCTGTGCCGCAGGCCGAAGCCGCGGTCGCCGAACCCCCCGTTGAAGGTCGCGCCGACATTTCTGCCGAGGGCGATTCCAGCGGAGAAGATATCAGCATGGAAGATGTGCTTGGGGGTGGAACCAGAAAGCAGCATAGCGCCGCCAAGCAAAGAGCCGACGACGAGGTCCCGCAGGTCGAAACTCAGACCTATCCGTGATCGTCGCCGGCGAGCAATTCGGACCTGGGCTGTAGCCCCGGAGAAAATCTGGCCCGCGCGGGTCGTCCGGCGCGGGTCGACTTTTGTAGAGCAGCCTGTGGTTTCAGGTTTTAAGTTGCGAAAAGATTTGCTTGCAATGACGACCCTACTTGAAACTTGTAGAAAGGATCTATAGAGCAGTGAGCACAAGTACGGTGAATATTTCCGCTGCCCAAGTAAAAGAGCTCCGCGAGAAGACCGGAGCTCCCATGATGGACTGCAAACAGGCCCTGACCGAAGCCAAAGGCGATCTTGAGCAGGCGGTGGTACTGCTGCGCAAGCGCGGCGTCTCGGTGGCAGCCAAGAAGGCGGCTCGCGTGACCAGCGAGGGATCTGTTGCCAGCTATATTCATGCCGGAGGCAAGATCGGCGTGCTGGTGGAAGTGAACTGCGAAAGCGATTTCGTCGCCCGCACGGACGACTTCAAGGAACTGGTGCACGATATCGCTATGCACATCGCCGCGTCCGATCCGAAGTTCGTTCGCAAGGAAGACGTGACGCCTGAAGCTTATGAGCGTGAGAAGGACATCTACCGCTCGCAGGCCGCAGCAACCGGCAAACCGCCTCAGGTGGTCGAGAAGATCGTCGAAGGCAAGATGAGCAAGTTTTACGAGGAAGTCTGCCTTTACGAGCAGCCTTTCATCAAGGACCAGACCATCAACATCTCGCAACTGATCGCTGCCAAAATAGGCAAGCTCGGCGAAAACATCAGTGTCCGCCGCTTCGCCCGCTTTAAGGTAGGCGATCCGGGACAGACCATAGGGATCAGCCAGCCTGAGCAAAAGGCTGAGTAAAATGAGGGGCCCTGCGGCCCCCTTTTCAAAGTTTCAAGGTGGCATACTTTAAGCTGCTTTTCGGTCTTGGCTTTGAAACTCTGAAAGCTTGAAGCTTTGAGACCTGGGAATTCATGTCGACTCCAATCTTCAAACGCATCCTCCTGAAACTCTCCGGTGAGGCCCTCGCTGCCAGCCAGGGTTTTGGCGTTGATTCGGCTCGCATCCACGAAATCGCTGCCGAGCTAGCCGATGTTCATTCTCTGAGCGTGCAGATCGCAATCGTCATGGGAGGAGGAAATTTCTTCCGCGGAGTAGCTGAGCAGGCTCGCGAAATGGACCGCGTTTCTGCCGACCACATGGGCATGCTGGCCACGGTGATCAACGCCCTCGCCTTGCAGGATGCCCTTGAGAAGCATGGGGTGTACACGCGCGTGCAATCGGCTATCGAGATGAACCAGGTTGCCGAGCCCTTCATCCGCCGTCGTGCCATCCGCCACCTGGAAAAGGGCAGAGTCGTCATCTTCGCCGGCGGCACGGGCAATCCCTACTTCTCGACCGACACCGCTGCGTCGCTTCGAGCCATGGAGATCAAAGCGGATGCCATCCTCAAGGCCACGAAGGTAGACGGCATCTACGACGCCGATCCCATGCTGGTCAAAGACGCCAAGAAGTTCACGGAGATCACCTACATGGACGTGCTCAAAAAGGGCCTTAAGGTGATGGATTCAACCGCAATCTCTTTATGCAAAGACAACAATCTCCCCATCATCGTGTTTAATCTCAACCGGCACGGCAACATTCGCAAAGTTGTTACGGGAGAAAAAATCGGCTCGCTCGTGAGTGCCTGAACCGGTCTGACTTTGCAGGTTTGCCATCCTGTGCGAACTCTGCGGCTATCGCTTTCCAAGCTCTCTATCGCAGACAGGAACCAAAGATCCGGTTCTCGCGAGGGTTTATAATGCAACGTTTTCATCCTGATTGGAGCTGGAAATGGCTCAACCCACAATGGCAGCAGTAGCAGGTTTGAAAGAAACGTACGCTCAGCTCAAATCGCGCATGGAGAGGGCGGTCGAGGATTTCCGCAGGGAAATGGCCGGCACTCGCACCGGGAGAGCCAATGTGCACATGTTGGACGGCGTCATGGTTGACTATTACGGTACGCAAACACCGTTGAACCAGATTGCCACGGTCCACGCCGAGGCCCAACTGATCACCGTGCAGGCCTGGGACACGTCTCAGTTGCAAGCCACCGAGAAAGCGATCCGCGCGGCCGATCTCGGGCTCAACCCCATGAACGATGGCAAAGTCATCCGCGTGCCTGTCCCTCCGCTCACCGAGGAGCGCCGCCGCGAAATGGTGAAGCACCTGCACAAAGTTCTGGAAGAACACCGCACAGCCGTCCGTAACATCCGACGCGATGGCAACGATGCCATCAGGAAAGCCCTCAAAGACAAAAAAATCACCGAAGACGAAGAGAAGCGCGCCCTCGACGAAATCCAGAAACTCACCGATGACGAAATCAAGAAAATGGAAGACATGAGCAAAGCCAAAGAAAAGGAAGTCCTGGAAATCAAGTAGCACGAGGCGGGAGGGTACGGTTCGCCACCGGTTTTGGCGGGTTGAAATCTCTCGGTAAGACGCGGCTTGCTGCGTCTTGCTTCGATTTCCCCGTTTCTTGTCATTCCGCGCGCAGCGAGGAATCTGGGTTTCTCGGCGATCCACAGCAAACCGGTTCCTTCGCTTAGGATTTCGCCGGCGGGTTCCCGCTTCGCTCACGCCCGCCACAACTTGTCGTTCCGAGGCGGTTTTAGCCTCGAGGAATCTAGGTTTCTCACTTCCCGCCTGTAACTCCCAATGCGGGAATGGTCCTCGGTTCGATACCAAAGACTCAGCAACTCTGGCCAACCATCTGGGTTTCTATCGGCATGCTGTGAATTACTGCTCCCCAAACCCACAGAATCCGGAGTTTGCCATGAAGCGATTTCTGTTGTTTGCGATGTTCTCAGCCTTGCTCTCGATATTGATTGGCTGTGGTGGGACCGGTTCATCACAACCTAGCACCAACCCGTCACCGACCGCGGCCGTGTTTATCACCGGCGAAGACGCCCCTCTGCCGTCGGTATTGGCATTCAATGTCACCGTCAACAGCATCACTCTAAACAACAGTTCCACCAGCGTATCTGTGCTCTCCACGCCCACCACAGTCGACTTTGCGCGACTGCTGGGTTTGCGCACGCTATTGGGATTTAACTCAGTCCCGCCGGGCACCTATACCAGTGCCACTATCAATCTTTCGGCGCCGCTGATTTCATATCTGGACCTCACCACCACCCCTCCATCAGTCGGCACCATCAACGGCACGCTCACCAATTCAACCGTGACTGTTGCGTTTTCCCAACCCCTGGTTGTCGGCAGCAACGGCTTGGCTGGGTTGCATATGGAATTCGATCTGCGTCAGTCCCTCCAGGCGGATGGCACCGGGCAAGTGACGGGCGTAGTCAATCCCCAGATCGATCTCAAGCCGGTGATGGCCAGCGATCCGGACGCACAGATTACTGATCTACGTGGTGGCCTGGTATCTGTGAATGTCGCCGGTAGTTCCTTCGTCATTCAGCGTCCGGGCGGTCATCAGGTGACGATCGTCGTCAACAGCCAAACCCGATTCAATGGCTCCTGGAACCTGAGCAACATGGCACCGCCAGCCTTCGTGGAAGTAGATGGAACGGTGCAGGCCGACGGCGGTGTTCTGGCCAGCGGCGTCGAGGTTCTTGCAACCACCCATGCTTTCCTGTCCGGCCGCATCGTAAACGTAAATCCGAGCAGCGGGCCGGCGCAGGCCATCACGCTGTTGGTGGGTGAAGAAATGCCTGACATTCCCAGCCTCCCTGGGGGCTTCCCAGTAACCCTGGACGTGAGCCAGGTTACCGACTATCAAGTCTGTTTCTTCGACAACTGGTTCACCAACGTGTTGTTCAACAACTCATCCCTGGTTGTCGGCCAGAGAGTGTTCGTCGGCGGTACGTTTGACTCGACGAGCAACACCTTCGTCCCGCAGAAAATTTCGCTGCGCCGCCAAGGGGTCGAAGGTGACCTTGTACAGGGTAGCGTGAACATCATCAGCGGCAACCGCGGCAGCTTCCAACTTCAGAACAACCTCCTCGTGGGCTACCTCTTGAGTGGACCTTTGACGGTTCAAACTGGCAACGTCACGCTGTTCGTGAACGTGAATGGTCTGGCTGGCCTTCAGTCAGGTGGGGCAATGAAGCTTCGCGTCCACGGTTTGATGCTGAAGGACTCCATGACCGGTAAGCCGCAGTTGTGGGCAGGTCGGGTCAGGGTACTGCCGTAAGCAGTGGCTTTGTTCTTGAGTGAACAGGCGGCTATAGGGCCGCCTGTTTTTCGGGGTGTGCCGCGCATGTCCGGCAGCTTGGAGGTGTGAAACCTGGTAGCGGCCGACAAGGCTGCAAGTCTGGGAAGGTGAAAGTCCTTCTGCCGTCAATTGCCTGATCGACGGCTAGCATACCCGATGCATGTCACCGGTAAGGGCGCGTGATTTGCTCGGATGGAAAAGTCACAGCTGTCCTGCGGCCGTCTAGGCGCAGCGGCAGGGGAGACCTGGCTGGCGAACAAACCAGGAGGCCTGAACGTAAGGAATAGCGACGATCTCGAAACCCCTTCCGCATGAAGTCTCTTGGCGGAAGGATTCGGGAGTCCGACCCATCAGAGACTATGGGGAAGGCCGACGATGTAGGGGAAGTAACCGGCATACTACGCACCCTACCACCCGACGGGACCGGAATCGGGAGATCCGGCTTTCCCGGGATTGCCGGGGGGCCCGAGGAGACATGACCTTTTCTTAATGAGTGCGCGCGCCTCGGCTCTATCCCTACCTTACTCAACCAGATGGAGATGAAGGGATTAGTTGTTGGCGAAGCGCAAGGCTGAAATAACATAACACTCGCCGTGCGGCAGGGGCTCAATTAAGCGCGGCGCAAAGATGGGAGCCGAGGAACAAGAACCGGATGTAAAGGCCCACGTGGCCGCCGGCGACGGGAACCGTAATCGTAATCATGAAGCGTTCGCCCCATTTCTGCCGACTCAGAACGTCCAGGTCTCCTTCGCGCAGGCGCTCCATTTTACCAAGCCGGACACCACTGCGCCTTAAGAGTCAATAAACTCCACACGCCCGTCACTGAGCGGGTTTTTGGCCCACCACACTGAACGCAACGTGCTCACGAATGCTCCATGGTGAGTTGCATGTCCAGACGCACATAGGACGACGGAATGGACTCAGCCGTAAGCCGGGCAGTAAAACTGCTGGTCGCGTCCCATTCGACTCGATAGGGAAGATTCAGATGCGAAAGGCGCGCCCAATGTCGAGGCGAACTGCCCTGGGCGTAACGCAGTGCGGCGGTCCGTGAGGCACCCAACTGGAGATTGGCTTTATAATCTTCAGACTATGAAGACAGTGGTGCATGCGGCCTGTCCCCACGACTGCCCCGACGCCTGTGGGGTTCTCATCACGGTCGAAGACGGACGAGCCACAAAGATTCAGGGGGACCCCAATCACCCGGTCACCCGCGGCTTTCTTTGCGCCAAAGTAGCGAAGTATCTGGATCGCGTGTACTCGCCAGACCGCGTCCTCTATCCCATGCGGCGAATAGCCCCCAAAGGCGTTGGGGTGGGTCTGCGAGCCGCCCCAGGCTGGCAACGCATTACCTGGGACGACGCGCTCGCCGAAATCACAGATCGCTTCCAAAAGATTTCGGCCGAATTCGGCTCCGAGGCAATTCTCCCCTATTCCTACGGCGGAACTGTGGCGGTTCTGAACGGCGCTTCCATGGATCGCCGCTTCTTCCATCGCTTGGGAGCGTCGCAACTCGATCGCACTATCTGTTCAACCGCCGGCGAGGTTGGTCTAAAGTCTGTCATCGGCGTAAAACTCGGCACCGAGCCTGAGCAGTTCCGCCATTCCCGCTACATCATCGCCTGGGGCGCCAACATTCATGGCAACAACATTCACTTGTGGCCGTTCATCGAAGAAGCGCGCCGTAACGGCGCCCAGCTGGTGGTAGTCGATCCTTACCGCACCCGCACTGCAGCCTGCGCTGACTGGTACTTGCCCATCAATCCCGGCACCGACGCGGCTCTCGCTCTAGGCATGATGCACGTCATCATCGGCGAAGGCCTCCACGATGCTGATTACGTCGCGAAATACACGACCGGATTCGATCAGCTAAGTAAGAAAGCGAAGGAACATCGGCCAGAACGGGTCGAGAAATGGACGGGCATCGCGGCTTCCGACATCGTGAAACTTGCCCGCGAGTACGCCACCACTCGGCCCGCCGTTATCCGTCTGAATTATGGAATTCAGCGCTCCGAGCGCGGCGGCATGTCGACGCGAGCGGTGGCCATGCTGCCCTGCATCACCGGTTCCTGGAAGCAAGTAGGGGGTGGTTTACAGCTTTCCACTAGCGGCGCTTATGGTCTGCAGCGCGAGGCACTGGAGAACGCCGGCCTCATGCATAAGGCTCTGGGCCGTCCGGCGCGCGTCGTAAACATGGTCGAGCTTGGCAAGGCTTTGAACGTTCTCGATAACCCGCCCGTCAAGGCACTTTTCGTCTACAACTCAAATCCAGCGGCAGTCTGCCCGAACCACAACGAGGTTGTACGCGCACTACAGCGCAGCGACTTGTTCACGGTAGTGCACGAGCAGTTCTTCACCGATACGACCGACTACGCCGACATCGTTCTCCCAGCCACGACATTCTTCGAACACAAAGACCTGCAGACCGCATATGGACACTACTATCTTCAGATTTCCGACCAGGCAATCGAGCCCCTCGGAGAATGCCGCTCCAACGTCGAAATGTTTCGTTCCCTTGCCCACCGTATGGGACTCGAGGAAGAGTGTTTCGACCAATCCGTCGACGAAATGATCGACACTGCTCTTGCTTCGCGCCATCCTTGGGTGCAGGGCATCGATCGTTCCCGTCTGGAACGGGAAGGACATGTTAGGTTGAACTTTGTCGGGTGTGGGGACGGGTCGTATGGGGACAGGTCGTACGGGGATGGGTCTCTAACCCGTAGGTCTGACCCTCAACCATTTCTCCCCTTTGCTCACGGCAACTTCGCCACCCCAACTGGCAAAGCGCAACTCTACAGTGAAGAGCTCAAATCTGAAGGATTAGATCCTGTCGTGGACTTCACTCCTCCTAGTGAATCACGGCATAGCGCTAAAGCGAAGGCCTATCCCCTGGAGTTGTTGGCCCGCAAGGCGGACAACTTCCTGAATTCCACGTTCACCAACCTGCCTTCCGTCCAGGAGCTGGAAGAACGCAATATTCTGGAAATCAGTGCTCACGATGCGCGTGCCCGCGGCATTGCCGACGGCGCCAAGGTTCGCGTCTTCAATTCGCGCGGAGAAATTCAACTCACCGCTCGCCTAGACGGCCGCGTTCAGCCCGGTGTCGTCTCCGCCAAATTGAATTGGGCGAAGCTCACCCCGGGTCAACGAAACATCAACGTCCTCACTTCAGAAAAACTCACCGACATGGGCAACTCCGCCACGTTTTATTCCGTCTTGGTTGAAGTGGAGTTGTCTAAGCCGGCTTCCTGAAATAGAACGAAAACAGCACAAAGTATAGAAAGGGCAGTGCTTAGGTTTGGACGCTTCGCACGGCTCTACCGTATAATGACCGTTTTCCATAATCCCAGAGTTTGAGGTAGTAGCGATTCTTCGCATGCAACAGGATAGTCCTGCAGTCGCGAAGAGCGGGCGCACTGTTGCGGGCGCTGGCTCGCTTTCATCCTCTTCCCGGACGATTTTGAACCTAAAAAACCACGGCTCCGGCCACCCCATCCTCAGGCTCTTGTTGAGTCTTCTTCTCGTGGCTTGTCCGCTCTGGGGGCAGGAAAATGTCATCACCGAGATCGTGGTGCATGGGAATCGCCGGATCCCGGTGGACACCATCAAAGCCAGAATCTTCACTAAGCCCGGCGACATTTACGATCAGGCCGCCCTCGAGCGCGACTTCAATTCTCTCTGGAACACCGGCTATTTTCAGGACATTCGTATTGAGCGCGAACAGACACTCAAGGGTTGGCGGATTCATGTCTACGTTTCAGAACGGCCGACCATACGCGAAATCAACTACAGCGGCCTGAACTCGGTTTCCACCAGCGATGTCCTCGACCGTTTCAAGGAGCGCAAGGTGGGGCTCTCGGTCGAAAGCCAGTACGACCCCACCAAGGTCAAGAAGGCGGAAGTTACGTTGAAGGAACTGCTGTCCGAACATGGCCGCCAGTTCGCGACCGTGCGCACCGAGGTGCGGACGATCCCGCCCGCGGCCGTGGGCATCACCTTCGTTGTCCGCGAAGGGCCCAAGGTCAAAGTCGGAAAGATCCGCTTCCAGGGCAACAAGCACGTGAGCAGCAGGACCCTGCGGAGCGCGATGAAGAACCTGCGGCCCATTGGAATCCCGCACTCCATCTTCTTGGAGAACATCTTTGCCAAAACCTACGACGCCAGCAAGCTGAACGAAGACACGGAGCGAGTTCGCGCCGAATACCAGAACCGCGGATATTTCAAAGTGCTCGTCGAAGACCCCAAGACCCAGATCCACGACACTGGCGGGGGCTTCAGCATCCCCCTGTTTCACGGCAAAGGCAAAGCGGTAGACATCACGATGCCGATCGAAGAAGGTGATCGTTATCGGCTGGGCTCGATCACTTTCAAGAACAACAAGGCGGTCACCAATACGAAGGCGTTGCGCGGCCTGTTTCCCATCAAAGACGAAGACATTTTCAGCCGGGAAAAGATTGCTAAGGGACTCGAAAACCTGCGCGATGCCTACGGCGAGCTGGGCTATATCAATTTCACCCCCGTGCCGGACACCACCTTCGACGAAGACAAGAAATTAGTGAACGTGATTATCGACGTCGATGAGGGAAAGCAGTACTACGTGCGGCGCATCGAATTCCAGGGCAATACCACAACGCGCGACAAGGTCATTCGCCGCGAACTTGCCTTGGAAGAAGGTCAGATCTACAACAACAAGCTCTGGAAGTATAGTCTGCTTCGGCTGAATCAGCTTGGCTTCTTCGAGCCATTGAGGCCCGAAGATCCCAACACCACCGAGCGCAAGCTGAACGATCAGGAAGGCACCGTCGACCTGACCTTAAAGGTCAAGGAGAAGGGTAGGAATCAGATCGGCCTCACCGGCGGCGTGAGTGGCTTGGCCGGAGCTTTTGTCGGCATCAACTACTCCACCAACAACCTGTTCGGCCTGGGCGAAACCCTAAACGTTCAGGCCAGCGTGGGCAATCGCCAGCGCAACATCATGTTCGGGTTTACCGAGCCCTATTTGTTTGACCGGCCTTTGCAGTTCGGGTTCACCGTGTTCACGCAGAAATACAATTTTGACCAAGCCAATCAATTACAGATTCTGACCGGCCAGAGAACGAATTTTTCCCAGGCTGTCCTCAACACACTGCAGAATTTCACCCAGGCAACTACAGGCTTCACAGTTTCACTCAGCTATCCCCTCCATCGTTCCTTGAAGCGCGTAGGCCTCACCTATTCGTTTGATAACTCCTCCACCCAGGTCTTCAGCGCCGCTTCTCAGGCGCTCTTTCAGAACTTGGCCTTCCGCGGATTCGCCGGTCCCAATGCCCTCAATGGCGTAAAGACAAGCAAGGTCCTGCCTAACTTCTCCTTCAGCACAATCGACAGTCCTCTTACTCCTCACACGGGTAAAAGTATTTTCCTAGGTGGGGAAATTGCCGGCTTGGGGGGCACGGTCCAATATGTTCGCCCCATCATTCAGTGGAAGCAGTGGTTCCCCATGCAAAAACGGCGCAATACGATCGGCTACAACATTCAGGCGTCCTTCCTGAGCGGCTATGGCGGACTGGTTGCGCCTCCCTTTGATCGTTTTTACATGGGCGGTGAAAATGATATCCGTGGCTTCGACATCCGCACGGTTTCGCCACTCGCCTTTTTGTCGGACAAAACCGTCATCAATCTGACCAATCCCGATGGAACCTTCGTGCCCAAGGACCCCAGCAATCCACGACGCGGCGCCTATACGATCCCCATTCCGGTGGAACGACTGGTAGCGCCAGGCGGAGACTTTAGCCTGGTCGGCAACGCCGAATACCGCATTTATATCGTGGGACCGGTAGCCCTTGCCCCTTTCGTAGATCTCGGAATCAACTCCATCGTGCGCCAGTCTCAGCTGCGCATCAACTCCGGCCAGCTCCAGGACATCAACAGCACTTTCTTCGGCTGTCCGGCGCTGGACACCGGTTTCAATTGTGTGGGTGGAAGGCGTGTTACCTTTCCCGCGGACCTGAGCCCCATCAGCGGCACCAACTATACTCCGCGGATGTCGACCGGCCTGGAATTGCAGGTGTTCTTACCCGTTATCAACGCCCCCTTCCGCGTCTATTGGGCCTACAACCCGCTCCGCCTCGATACCACCAGCGGTCCTGGCCCAACCAAGATCACCCGCGACATGTTTCCGCCGGGTGGCTCCGGCGACTTCACTTTTCAGCAGGCGCTCAGTCTCTTCGGCCCGAATTATCTGCTCCGCGAGCCGCGGAAAACCTTCCGCTTCACCGTCGCGACCACGTTCTAACCAGTCGATTGCGACCGCCGCCTGGTTTGACGCTAAGTCGATAACCCTCCTATAATGAACGCACCCGCACCATGAAGAATGATCATCCGGTCGGGTGATCAGTACGCGTTCCGGTTCGGTGTGAGGAACTGGGAGACCCGGCCCCCCTGCCTCAAATTATGAGGGTCCGGTTTGACCCGGAGCTCGTAACCCAGTAAGGACTGGGAATAGGTTCTGAGAATCCCGAAACATTCTCAAGGAGTCCAAGCGATCCAATGAACAGCAAGATTGTGCGAATCATCATGGCCGTGACGTTCGCCCTGCCCATGGCCACTCTGGCCCAAACTGATAATGCTGCCGCTAGTCCCGTCGCCCCTACCACGACCGCTCCGGGACCCACGAAGCTAGGTGTTATCAGCGTCCAAGACTGTATTCTCGCCACCAACGAGGGGCAAAAGGAATTTGAGGCGCTCGGCAAGAAATTCGAACCCACGCGCAATGAGCTGAAGTCTCTCAATGATGAAATCGACCAACTCAAAAAGCAGCTCGATGCCCAAGGTTCCAAGATGAACGAAGAAGCGCGCGCCGGCCTCGTTCGCCAGATCGAAACCAAACAAAAGGTGCTGAGCCGCAAGCAGGAAGACGCGCAGAATGACTTCGTGGGACAGCAGAACGAGATCGCCCAGAAGATTCTGCAGAAACTGGGTCCGGTAATCGACAAGTACGCCAAGGACAACGGCCTCGGATTAATTATCGATATTTCCAAACCGTGGCCCGACGGCGCGGTGCTCTGGGCCAATCAATCGGTGGACATCACCAAGCCCATCGTGGATCTATACAACGCGCAGGCTGGCGTGCCCGCAGCCCCGTCGGCATCGCGGCCGAGCGGCACTCGTCCTGCAGGTACCACGAGTAAGCCGGCGCCCCCCCCTGCTCCCAAACCACAGGGCAATCCGCCCAAGTAATTCCGGGCACCTCATCGCTCAATAGAGTTTCCCGGGGCCGCTTTAGGCGGCCTGGTGCGCAGTTCGTTCCTGTGGTGTCTCTATGAGTAGCTGGGGAAAGCGCCAATAGTTTTTAAGGAGGGCAGCTCTTCAATCTGCACCTGAATTTCCGTGGGCCGGCTCCTAGAGCTGCTCAGGAGCAACCCCGGAGGAGTGTCGTGAAAATAGCAGGGCGCTTCAGCCCGGGGTCTGGTTGGAAATCAAATTGAAACCAGTCTCGCAGGGACGACACACGCGCGCGCCGAAAAAACGGTGCTCTTAACCCTCGGCGCAGGAGGACACCATGTTCGCGAACACCATATTAAACCGGCCCAACCCTTCGCGGCGAAAATGGACAACAGTGTTTTCCTTCCTCGTGCAATCAACCGCCGTCGCGCTGCTGCTGATCTTGCCACTCTTCTATACGGAAGGACTGCCGACGCTGAAACTCCTCCCTCGTATCATCTCACTGCCGGTCCCGTCCGGAAACCCGCCCGTAACGTCCCCCACACATTCACCAGCGGCCGCCACAAGCAATTTTGCAGGGCACGCCTTCGAGGCCCCGCGCTGGATCCCGCGCGGAATTCCAGTAATGGACGACCACGGGGTAGTCCCTATTCCCAATGGCCTGCCCACAGTGGAAGGCGCAACCGGACCAGTTGGAGACGCCAATGGAGTCCTAAACTTTATTTTCGGCCCGGCCAATCGAGGCGTCATCCCCATCCGGCCCTCCGTTCGGCCGCCTCAGCGGGTTTCAGTCATGATGGAAGGCTTACTGATTCATCGCGTCCAGCCTCTCTATCCGCCATTGGCCAAAGCCGCCCGCATCCAGGGAACGGTGCAACTGCAGGCCATCATCGGCAAGAGCGGCACGATCCAGAACCTCGAGGTGCTCAGTGGCCATCCCATGCTGGTGTCGGCCGCAGTCGAGGCCGTTCGCCACTGGCGCTACCGTCCCTACATCCTTAACGGGGAGCCGGTCGAAGTAGAGACCCAAATCACAATCAACTTTGTGCTCTCGCGAAATTAGATTTTTTCCGACTAGCACCCAGGTAACATTCGCGGTGAGTCGCGTGGCCGATATAATCAAAACAGTGGCCACAATCACCACAGGGAAACTCATCCGCAGCGCAACCCGGCCGACCTGGGCCGAGGTTTCGCTCTCTTTTTTGCGGCAGAACTTTCGCATCGTGCAGCAGCACGTGGGCCCCGCGGTAAACGTTTGCGCCGTTGTCAAAGCTGACGCCTACGGCCATGGCGCGGTGGAATGCTCGCTGGCATTGGAAGCCGAAGGCGCCAAGTGGCTCGGCGTGACTTCGTTGGACGAAGCCATTCCTCTCCGCGAAGCCGAAGTCAAAATTCGGATTCTGCTCATGACCGGCTTCTGGCGGGGAGAAGAGGAAGAAATCGTTCGCCTTGATTTGACTCCCACGGTTTGGGAGCCCTGGCAAATCGAGTCGCTCGACAGAGCAGCGGCCCTGCTGGGCGTCTCCCGGCATCCGGTGCACCTGAAGGTTGACACGGGCATGGGCCGCCTTGGAGCCGCCTTGGAAGACTTGCCCGCGATTTGCTCGCTGCTCACGAATGCACACCACCTTTCTCTCGAAGGATTGTCCACCCACCTCGCATCCTCCGAAGTCCTCGACGCGCCTTCCGCAGAAGAACAGATGAAGCGCTTCGACGAAGCCCGCCGCGTCGTGCGAAACGCCGGTCTTGAGCCCACGCTCAATCACGTGGCCAATACCTCGGCCGCCATTTCCCGCCGGCAGTCGTGGAACAACCTGGTCAGGCCCGGCCTCGCCCTCTACGGCTACTATCTCCCCTTTCAACGCGCGGGAAGGGAGGTCAGCGGTGGCAAGTGGCGTCTGGCCGTTAAACCCGTTCTCACCTGGAAGACGCGAATTCTTGCGATACGTGACGTTGGTTCGAACCATGCTTTGGGATATGGGGGCACCTACGTGACCAAGGGCCCGACCCGCGTTGCGGTTTTACCCGTTGGCTACGCCGACGGTCTGAATCGCGGCCTTTCGAATCGCGGCCGTGTCATCGTGCGCGAGCATTACGCTCCGATCGTCGGCCGAATTTCGATGGATTTAACCTTGGCCGACATCACCGGAATCCCCGGCGTTGAGGTCGGCGATGAAGTGATTCTCCTCGGCTCCTCCGACGGGCTGAACGTCGACGCCCGCGAGCACGCTGAGTTGGCCAGTACTATCCCTTACGAGATCCTCTGCGCAATTTCCAAACGCGTACCAAGACGCTACAACAACTAGGCCGCGTTCGCGCATGTCGTCATTCAGCCCCCCGAAGAACCTGCGTGCACTACCTGCCCGCCTGGCTCGGGCAAAGTCCGGTTGGCCAGATCGAAAAGAAAAGCGTCCCAGCGCATGTGCTACAATAAATATAACTAACTGGTTAATTAATTAGATGGCTACGCCGGTCAAATCTGGTTTAGGTTTCCGCCGCCGGCCCCAGCAGACGCGTGCCGCCATTCTGCAAGCAGCCATCCAGGAATTCGCCCACCACGGCATCGCCGGCGCGCGCACCGACGCTATCGCCCGTAGCGCCGGCGTCAACAAGGCGCTTCTCTATTATTACTTCAAAGACAAGCAGACGCTTTACGGCGCCGCCATGGATCATGCTTTCCGCCAGCTCAGTACTCACATGACGGCTGTCTTGGATCGCGACCTGCCGCCGGGCGAAAAGATGCGCACTTACGTAGGCGAGTATTTTGATTTCATTGCCGGACATCCCTTGAATCGCGACCTGGTGCAAAGGGAGATGATGCGCGCCGGTCACACTTCCGCGCATCTTGAGCGCATTGCCAGGCGCTACTTTCAGCCCCTTTTTATCAAATTGGGAGAGGTCATCCGTGCTGGCAGCGCCTCGGGCGAGTTTCGCCCCGTGGACCCCGTGCAGTTCGTCCCCTCGATGGTCGCGCTCGTCGTCTTCTACTTCACCAGCGCTCCCCTGATGAAAACGGTGACCGGCTTGGACCCGCTATCGCCGGAGCGCATCGCGGCTCGTCGCGCTGCTGTGCTGGATTTCGTTTCCGCTGCCTTGTTTCGTAACGCGAGCCCTAGCGCTGAAGGAGAACGCAAGTGAGCGCCCGCAGCAGAGTATTCATCCTCCTCGGCATCGTCACGTTGATCTCGCTGGCCTACTACTGGTTCTCGACCGACCACAGCCGCGATCTCGTGCTGATCGGCACCGTGGATTCCAACCAGGTGATCGTCAGCCCGCAGATCCAAGGGCGTATCCAGAAATTGTTGGTTGACGAAGGCACGCAGGTAAGAGTGGGCGACTTGATCGCCATCCTGGATCCCTCGGAGCTGGAAGCCCAGGAGCGTGCCGCGGCCGCCACCATTGCCAGCCTGCGCTACAAGGTGGACGAGACCCAGTACACTGAGCGCTCCACCAAGGGTTCGACTTCGAGCGACGTCCTGAACGCGCAAGCCCGCCTGCAATCGGTCAGGGCCCAACTCGCGCAGGCAGAAGCCACCCTGCAACGCGTGGAAAGCGACAGCCGCCGCCTCATTGAATTGGCCAAGGCTGGAATCGCGTCGGACCAAGAGCGTGTGCAGGCGGAGGCCACTCTCAGGGCCCAGCAGGCCAGCGTGCAGGCCCTTAAAGATCAGGTCAACGCAGCCCAGGCGGATCTGGCAGCGGCCGTCGCCCGCACTCATCAGGCCAGTGCTGCCCAAAGCACTGTGGCCTCCACGCGCGGCCAGCTCGCCAATGCCGAGGCCCAGATGAAAGAAGCGGAAGTCCGCCTCGGCTACACGAAAATCTACGCCCCTGTGACCGGAACCGTATCCGTGCGCGCCGCTCGTGAAGGCGAAGTTCTCAATCCCGGCCAGCCCATCGTAACCATCGTGGACTTGAGCGACACCTGGGCGCGCGCCGCTATCCCTGAAACCTATGCCGATCAGATCGGCTTAGGCGACACCCTGCGGGTCCGCTTGCCCGGCGGCACCCTTACCAGCGGCAAAGTGTTCTTCAAAGCCGCCGAAGCCGATTTCGCTACCCAGCGGGACGTCAGCCGGCGCAAGCGTGACATTAAGACCATCGTTCTGAAGGTGCGCCTCGACAATCCCAAGGGCGCCTACGTCCCCGGCATGACCGCCGAAGTGCTGGTCTCCTCCGACCAGATCAAAGGACACCACATCAGCCAGGAAGCCTCAGCGGGGAAGTGATGATGAGCGACCCTAAATCCGGCAATGGCGGTAACACCGGCAACGTAGGGACAGCGGCCCTCGCCTGTCCGGACCATGGTGGACCAGCCGCCAAAGCCATTGAAGTGGATCACATTGTCAAGAAGTATGGAGACTTCACGGCCGTAGACGGCATTTGCTTCAGCGTCGCTGACGGCGAGATTTTCGGTCTGCTTGGTCCCAACGGCGCCGGCAAGTCCACCCTCATCCGCATGATGACGACGTTGATCCCCATCACCGCAGGCCACGCCCGCATTTCCGGCCACGACGTGGCACGAGAGCCCGACAAAGTACGCCGCGTAATCGGAGTTATCCCGCAAGCACTGACCAGCGATCTGGACCTGACCGTGGAAGAAAACCTGAACATCTACGCCAAGCTCTACGATGTCCCGGGCCACGAGCGTAAGCAAGCGATTGATGAATTGTTGCAAATCGTCGATCTCACCAAATGGCGCGGCGCCCAGACGAAAGCCCTTTCCGGCGGCATGCGCCGCCGTTTGGAAATCGCCCGTGGCCTCGTCCACAGCCCCACAATTTTCTTCCTCGACGAGCCGACCACGGGCCTCGATCCGGTGTCGCGCGTGGCGGTCTGGGAGATGCTCACCAACATCAGGAGCCATCGCCAGCTGACCATTCTGCTCACCACCCATTACATGGACGAAGCCGACCGTCTGTGCGACCGGATTGCCATCGTTGATCATGGCAGGCTCGTCGCGCTCGACACTCCCGTGGCGCTGAAATCGAGCGTTCCTGGGTCCACAGTAATCGAAGTGCAGTTCGAGAATTCCCCCGCCGACTGGGAGCAGCGCCTGCACGGACTTGGCGAGGTGACCTCCGTCCAGTCCGAAGGCGCGGCCATGTATCGCGTCCTGACCAGCGAGGGTACGCGCACCACGACGGAATTGGTGGAAATGTCCGTGCGTAGCGGGGTCCGCATCCGGTCGCTTACCGTGCAGAACACCACCTTAGACGACGTATTCGTCCATTACACGGGGCGGCAACTCCGCGACGAGCTGGTTAAGCCGCTTGGGTTCGTCATGCCGCCACGCCCGGGGATGCAGCCATGAACCGCATGCTGGCCATTATCGAGCGAGAAATGCGCAAGTTCTTCCGCTCACCCGCCCTGATGTTGGTAGCGATGATTTTTCCCCTGGTGCAGCTCATCGTGCTGGGAAATGCATTTGGTGGAAAAATTCGTGACGCAAAGCTGGGAGTAGTTGATCAGGACGGCGGCACCCAGGCTTTAAAGGTTCGTGAAGCCTTCGATTCCGTTCATGCCAACATTCGCACCTTCGAGCCCGTCTACTACGACAACGACAAGCAGGCAATGGAGGACGTGCGAAACGGAAAAATCCAGGGTGCGGTGGTAATCCCGCCGCAGTATTCCCGGCGTGTCTACGAGGAAAACCATCCCCGCATCGCCCTCGTAGTGGACAACTCGGATAATTTTATGAGTTCCACGCTCCAGTCAGAAATGACCGAGCTGACCAGCGCTCTGAATGAGCCCAACGTCGAGCCGCGTATCCTGCAGAAAACGGTATTGGACATCGTCGAACTGTATCCCTACATCGAGTACATGAAATATCTGCTCCCCGGCTCGATCACACTGGCCATGTTCGTCTCCGTGATGATCGGTGGAGGCATGTTGTACATAGATGACAAAGCCCGCGGCGTGCACGAAGGCTACCTGGTGACACCCATTACCAAGACTGAGTTGGTGGTGGGCTTAAACGTGGCCGGGGCCATCAAGGCCGTGTTAACGGGCGTGGTCATCACGATAATCGGATCGCTGTTAGCCGGGGTGAGCACCATTTTCGATCCCTTCATCGTCTTCGGCCTCGCGCTGATGATCCTGCTGACCTCGCTGGCCTTCAACACCATGATGTTTCTTCTTATGGTCCGCGTCGAAGACCCGTTGGTCCCACGTGCCATTTTTGGAATCCTGAACACGCTGCTGTTTTTCCCCAGCGGCTCGATCTATCCGATCCAGGCCTTTCCCCTCTGGCTAAGAGTCATCGCTAAAGGCGACCCCTTCACCTACGCCGTCCACGGGTTTAAAGCGCTCCTGCTGAAAGAAACCGGCCTGGCCGCCATCTGGCCCGACATGATCTACCTGTCGATCTTCGCGGTAGTGACTTTCAGCATCGCGGTCCCATTGTTCAAGCGGACACTGTGACGGTTTCCAATTGCCAATTGTGGATTGCTAATTGTGGGAACCAAGATGGACAAAATTGGAAATTGGCAATGGGCAATCCGCAATTCAGCCTGGAACTTTTTGTATTTCGCCGGTTTCCGTTATCCTAGCTAGGAACCAATGACCCTGATGGACGCCAAGCCACCCGACCTCGCACGCGAGCGGCGTCGCAGGATTACCCTCACAATTATCATCGCGGTTGTTTTGATTGCGGCCGCTCTAGCATGGCAGTTCCGATATTGGCCGGAAGAGCATGTAGCCGACAAATTCTTCGGTGCCCTGCAAAGGGAGAACTACGAAGCTGCCTACGGCATTTATTTCGCCGATCCAAACTGGAAGCAGCACCCTCAGAAGTATGCGCTGTACGCCTTCAATGATTTCTACCGGGACTGGGGACCGAGTGGCGAGTGGGGCATCATCAAGAACTACAAAATCGAAGTGGCAGGCACCTGTCCCGGAGGCAGCAAAGGGGTAGTAGTTCAGCTAATCGTGAACGGTCGCTCCGACCGCGCCCGCGTCTGGGTCCAAAAATCCGACAAAACCCTCAGTTATCCGCCGTGCTGAACAGCATCAATACTTTCTTCACCGCCGAAAGGCGCCGAGTTCGCCAGAAGCTATGCTCCTGGTATCTCACCACACAGGAGTTGGCCCATGAACACTTTCTAGGAGCATCACCAGCATGGCATTCGATTCCGATACCATTGCTTCGACCCGGATCCTGCTCAACGGCGTCATCCCACTCTTCCAGCAACCCGAGCCGGTCGTCGGTTTGTTCGGCACCTATCGGAATCAGTACCCGGTCACTCCAGATGTGTTGCGGGACGTTGCCCAACAAGTTCAGAACGGGGCGACTAACCCGACTAACCGCTCTACAAAATGGAACCATGGAACAATGGAACGCTGGAAGCTCCCCAAGGGCGAAGGGGGACAGGCTGTAGAACCTTACTTCCGCCGTGCCCAGCCCGACCAGGTGGTCCTCATCCGGAAGGCACGCGAACCAACCCGCGTCCTGACCGCCATTGGGAACAAGAAGGACAACCGCGGGCGTCTCCAACTAGCCCAGCGCCGGGTCGTGCAATACAACTTCTACGTCCACCATCGCAACGGGGGCCGGATCTTCGTTCGCATCCAGCCCTACTTCCCCTTTTCCGCGCGCTTCTGTCGCAACCAGCACCACTGGCTAGCCCGCCACCTGCGGCAGGAAGGAATCGACTTGCGGCAAACTACTCACGCTTTCTTAGGTTGCCGCCATCCCCAACGAATGGAAGAACTGGCCGACTCTCAGACCCCACCCGATCTGCTGCTCTGCGGCCGCAAGCGGCTCAATGGCTTCACCTCCGTCTTCACCGAAAAAGAACGACGCCAACCCGCAAAGGAGAACCAAACCCCCGTTCCCCTATGCATAAGCGCCTAAGCCCTCACATGCGCGAAGTGTCCGACTGTCTTCTCCAGCGACGCTTCATCATTAACGTAAAGCCCAGTGGGATGCCGATCAATCTGCCGCATCAACCCCCACAGAACCTTCCCCGGCCCCACTTCCACCAAGGTCTGCACGCCCTGTCCAATCAGCAATCGGACAGACTGTTCCCACTTTACCGCCCCGGTTACCTGGCGGATCAGAGCCCTACGACTGCCGTCGCCATCATTAACCAGCTCGGCATCGACATTGCACGCGACCGGCACGCTGGGGTCCCGGAATGTAAGACTATTTAAGTCGGCAGTCAGCCGATCCTGCGCCGGCTTCATTAGCGAGCAATGGAAGGGTGCACTGACCGGCAGCAGTCTGGCTTTCTTTGCTCCCCGTTCTTCGGCGAGCGTGGCCGCACGCTCTACCGCACCGCTATTTCCGGAGATCACGATCTGTTCCGGCGAATTGATGTTAGCCGGCTCGCACACCTCGCCTCGCGCAGCATCACGGCAAACCGCCATGACTTTTGGCAACTCCATGCCGAGAATTGCGGCCATCGCGCCCACACCCAGCGGCACCGCTTCCTGCATGTATTTCCCGCGCTGGCGAACGGTGCGCACCGCATCGGAAAAAGTGAGAGTTCCAGCGGCAACATGCGCCGAATATTCTCCCAGGCTGTGTCCTGCGACCAAGTCCGGTCTTACTCCGCGCTCCGCCAGAACCCGGCAGGCCGCGACCGACACCGTCAGAATTGCCGGCTGCGTAATCTCAGTCAAACGCAGCTGCTCCTCGGGTCCTTCGAAACACACGCGGGAGAGTTTGTAGCCAAGCGCCTGATCGGCTTCTTGGAAGGTCCATTTGGCGATGCGAAATTTCTCCGCCAATTCCTTCCCCATACCTACCCCTTGCGATCCCTGGCCGGGAAACAGAAATGCGATCTTGCTGTCAGTGGTTGGCATGCTTCCTATCGTCATTTTGAGCCTGGCGACAGAAGGCCGAAGAATCTGCGTGCACAACTGGCTCGTCACCAGACAACTACGTACTCACCGTCGCCCGCGGAATCGACGCCAACTCCCGCTCAATGTCGGCGTTGATGTTGCGCTCGGAAAATTCCGCCGCCACGCGAATCGCATTCTTAATTGCATTGGCGTTGGAAGACCCGTGGGTGATAATGCACACGCCCTTGACCCCCAGTAGTGGCGCGCCGCCATATTCGGTATGGTCCAGACGCCTCTTGAAATCAGTGAAGGCGCTGCGCGAGAGAAGATAGCCCACCTGGGCCGTAATAGTCGCCCTGAGCGATTCTTTTAGAACGTAGCGCACGAGGTTGGCAATTCCCTCGGAAATCTTAAGCGCCACGTTGCCCACGAATCCATCGGCCACGATCACGTCCACCTCGCCGTTATAGACGTCGCGACCCTCCACGTTCCCCACAAAATTTAGCGGCAGTTGTTTCAGAAGCTGGAACGACTGGCGAGTCAATTCGTTGCCTTTGCCTTCCTCCTCGCCGATGGAGAGCAGTCCGACCCGCGGCCGCCGGGTGCCAAAGATGCTGCGGAAGTAGATCGCGCCCATGATTGCGAACTGCTCAAGATTTTCCGGTTTGCAATCGACGTTGGCGCCCACGTCAAGAAGAATAGCCGCCGTGCCCAGCGCCGTGGGCACCACGGCCGCCAAAGCCGGACGATCCACACCTGGCAAAGCGCCGAGGACCATCTTCGCCGTAGCCATCGCCGCCCCGGTGTTGCCGGCGGTGACAAATCCCGAGGCGTGTCCCTCGCGCACCAAACGCAACCCTACCCGCATGGAGGAGTCGCGCTTGGAGCGCACGGCTTTTGCCGCCTTGTCATCCATGCGAATCACTTCGCTGGCATGAACAATTTCCAGAGGCAGTCCGGCAGCCGCGGCATGACGTTCCAGTTCCGCCCGGATCTGCGGCTCCCGGCCCACCAGCAACACGCGAGCACCATAGTGCCGGGCGGCCTGGATGGCGCCTTCGATCTCAGGCTTGGGGGCCCGATCGGAACCCATCGCGTCGAGGGCTATGACGCCTGGCATGGAGGGCGCTGGTGGTTAGCTGGCTTCTTCGACGTCCAGTACTTCGCGGCCCTTGTAATAGCCGCACTTAGGGCAGGCGCGATGTGGCATTTTCTTTTCGTGACAGTTCGGACACTCCGACAGCGAGTGCCGCTTAAGAGAGTCGTGCGCCCGGCGATTGCCGGTGCGCGCTTTTGAGTGCCGCCGTTTTGGATTGGGCATGAAGTCCTCGTTCCTTCTCTGGCTTGTCGTTCTTTCTTAATCTTGTCATTCCCAGCGGCTTAGCCGCGAAGAATCTGTTGCAACTACTCCAACTTCTTCCGAATTTCCTTGAGCGCGGCCCAGCGTGGATCCTCGAGCGGCTCGGCGCACGAGCACTGTTCCACATTCAGATTCTTCCCGCAATGCGGACACAATCCCTTGCACTGCTCGCTGCACAGCGTCCTGAGCGGAAGCGCCAGCAGGATCTGCTCCCGCAGCACATCTTCCAGCTCGAGCCCGTCGCCGCGATAGTATCCGATCTCCGCCTCGGCATCGCTGACCGACAACTCCTCGGCGCGCGCGTCCACTCCCTGCGGACGATACAGCAGGTCAAACTCCCGGGCCACTTCCTCCTCGACCGGCTCGAGACAACGCGCACAACTGACTTCCAGCCGCGTTGCGAGATTGCCCTTGAGGCGTATGTCGTTGATTACGTGACGCTTACCGTGGTGCTCCTGAACCAGATCGGCATGGCCGGAAGTCTTCAGCGGCGCCTTCTGCCGAACGTCGTTCCCAAGATCAATCGTATCGGGCCGGATTTCCTCGCGGAAATCAAGCGGATGGCTCTCCAACTCATGGATATCGATGAACATCGGAAATCTCCGCGCCCACCGTAGATACCGCGAAGGCCGCGGAAGCACGCTCAGCAGCGTAAGTTCTCCAGGGAGCAATATTTTAAGAATAAAATCGCGGGCAGGAAGTGTCAAGGAAAGTACCGGTACGGTACCGGGGCGGCCGGGGCGGGGGATCACTCCGAGGTGCCCCGCTTTCTCGCGCCGTCTGCGGTCTTCGTCCCGAGCGAGGACCGACCCCAAACGAGGCCTTGTCGCGGGACTGCTTGGCGAGCGTAACCCGCATGTCGTCATCCAATCAAGTTGGTGACCGTCACCGTCTTGGATTTAAGCGATTTCCCCGTCTCGTAGACTGCTTGTTTTCAGCATCACTGCGTGCGAGAAAATGAAAAAGTCACAAACTCTGAGCGGTGTTCAGCCGCGAACGATCTTGCGAGCATTGGCAAACTCTCTGCCCGTCACCCCAGCACCGGTAGGCGCCTCACCCGTTTCTTGGTCGACGCACAGATCGCATTGCACAGCGCCGGCGCCACTGGAGGCACTGGTGGCTCACCCGCGCCGCTGGGCGCTTCATGACTATCCACAAAATAAGCCTCAACCACCGGAGCCTCATTCATGCGGATCGGCTCATAGTCGTCGAAATTCCCCTGCACTACCCGGCCTTTGTCGATGGTGATCTGCGCCCGCAACGCGTTAGTCAGACCGTAAATCACGCCGCCCGAAATCTGCTGTTCCAAAATGCCGGGATTGATCACCTGCCCGCAGTCGATGGCGGCCACCACGCGATGCACCTTGGGCTGATTGTTCTCCATCGAGATCTCGACCACCTCGGCCATGTAGCTGCTGAAACATCCAAAGCATGCCAGGCCCTGATGATGTCCAGCAGGCAGAGCCTTGCCCCAGCCTGCCTTTCCAGCCGCCAACTGCAAAACTCCGCGCATCCGCCCTGTCTTCCAGGTGGCATCGAAGTACTTGATGTCTTCATCTTTGGCAAGCAGATGCAAACGATAGTCGAGCGGGTTCTTGCCTGCCGCCGCGGCCAACTCGTCAAGGAAGCATTCACTGGCAAAAGCAGCCTGCAGTGCGTACACCGACCGCATCCATCCCAAAGGCACCGGGGTTTCGGTTTGAACGTATTGCAACAAGGCATTCGGCAAGGAATACACGAGAGCCACTTCGTCCTTCAGATCAGGATCGACGCCGCCCTCCAACTGCGCTCCTTTCTGAGCGTTGATCGAGGGGGCCACAATCACATGCGAAAGCGCCGCCGGCCATCCCTGCCCATCGAGTGTCGCGCTCATCTTGTGATAACTGGCAGGACGATAGGTGGAGCAGCGCATGTCGTCTTCGCGCGTCCAGAGCACCTTGACCGGTGCGCCGATCGCCTTCGAGACCAACGCTGCTTCCACGGCATAATCGTGCTCTAATCGCCGGCCAAATCCTCCGCCCATCAGCGTGACATTGACCTTCACCTGGTCAGGATCGAGTCCGATCGCGGTCGCCACCGAGTCGCGCACATCCTGCGGCACTTGAGTTGGCGCCCACAACTCACACTGGGAGCCTTGATAATGAGCGGTGCAGTTGCCCGGCTCCATGGGCGCGTGGGCCATGAAGGGAAGCTCGTACGCGGCCTCGATCCGCCGGCCGCCGGCTTTCGACACATCTCCGACCGCGTAAAGCGCCACGCCCTTTTTTGCCGCGGCCTGTTTGAGTTCGTTGCTGATGGCCGCCGAATTCAGGTCTTTATGCGCACCTTCATCCCAAGTGACATTCAGGACTCTCCGGCCTTCCATGGCGGCCCACACGCTATCGGCGACTACCACCGCCGCCGATTCGCCAATTTCTCCCACGTAACTCACGCCCGCGATCTTTTTTGTCTCTTTGTCATCGAAGGAAGCTACCTTGCCGCCACACACTGGACAGCGAGACAACACCGCATACTTCATGACCGGCAGCCGAAAATCGATGCCGTATCCCGCCGTGCCCTGCACCTTCGCCCGAGTGTCGAGCCGCGCCGCTGGCGTCCCCACCAGCTTGTAGTCTTTAGCCTGTTTGAGCGGAGGGTCGGCAGGGATTGGTAATTCCGCCGCACGGCTGGCGAGTTCTCCGTAGGTAAGCCGCCGATTGGATGCCAGGTGGCTAATGGTACCGTGTTCCGCTTTGCACCCCGACCGCGGCACTCCCCACTCGAAAGCCGCGGCGCTGATCAGCATCTCGCGCGCGGCTGCACCAGCTTTGCGCATCGGATCCCACGCCGTGCGGACGCTGGCGCTACCCCCGGTGGTTTGATCGCCGTAGAGCGTGCTCGCGCCTGCCTGCTCGATCGTGATCGCGTTCAAGTCCGCCTCCAGCTCTTCCGCAAGGACCATCGCCAGAGCAGTCCAAACCCCTTGTCCCATTTCCGAGCGCGCCGCTACGACAGTAATTTTTCCGTCCGGTGTGATTCCGAGATAGGCATTCGGAGCAAAGTTCTTGCTACCCTTCGAATTTCCATGCGGCAAGTAGAACCCGATGACCAGGCCCGCTCCGGCCGCCATTGCCGTGCCCAAAAATGCTCGACGCGATAGCGGACTCATCGCACACCTCCCGCCGCCACTCGCTGAATCGCGCGTCGAATCCGGTCATACGTCCCACACCGGCAGATATTTCCCGACATCGCGTTAGTAATGTCCTGATCGGAGGGATGCGGATTCTTCGCCAGCAGCGCCGCTGCTGCCATGATCTGTCCCGTCTGACAATAGCCGCACTGCGGGACGTCTTCGGCGATCCAGGCCTTCTGCAACACATGCAGCCCGTTTGCTGAGAGGCCCTCGATAGTCGTCACATTCTTGCCGGCAACTTGCGAAACTGGCGTAGAGCACGACCGCACCGCTGCTCCCTCAACGTGAACCGTGCAAGCCCCGCACAGCCCGGCCCCGCATGCGAACTTGGTGCCGGTCAGATTCAGCGTGTCGCGCAAAACCCAGAGTAGCGGCGTGTCCGGAGACACACTGACCTTGCGCTCGCTGCCGTTTACCCGGAGAGAGATGTCCGCCATGGTAGGCCCCGCTTGTTTTTGGAGAGGCAGAACATCGTACTCAAAACCGGGCAAAAGGGGAACCGGATTTCCAAGTGTCACCTGCCGGAAGGGCTTCGGCTGCGGCGTGGTGCGACAGCGCGGCACTCTCGAAGGTGCGATTCAAGAACTCGTCGATTCATCTGGACAATCGTCCGACCTAATACCCCTGAAATTGCCGCGTTAGCTACGCCGTCTCCCGCCGATTACCCGCGGGATCCTGCCGACCGATTAATCGGGGCCACCGGGCGCGCAGAAGGCCTTCCCCATATCACCCGCGACCAAAGAATGCGCAGCAGTCCGGTGCTGAAAACGATCTGGTAGCGTGAGGCAAAACCAACGTCCGAGATTCCTCGGCGGCTGAAGCCCGCTTTGGAACGACAAGACATCTTGGTCTTCTGAGACTGATAGCTGAGAGCCCAATCTGCCCACTGCCCCACTATTTCAATCCTGCCAACTTCGACGAGGCCAGACTGGCTACCTCGCTATTAGGATTTTCTTTCTGCACCTGCTCGTAGATGCGCTTGGCTTCCTGCGGCTGGTGCTTCTCTTCGTACAGATCCGCCAGTTCCAACTGCGCCGTCGCTTTGCCCACAGATCGCGTCGGCTTCGCGATCAGCTGCTGGTACATGTCGATGGCATTTTTATCGCGATTGCTCTTGCGATAAACGGAAGCCAGTGCAAACTTGGCCAGCGCTGATACATCTTCGTGATGAGACGAGGCAACATTCTTCAGGTCGCGCTCGGCTGCGGCATTGTCGCCCAACTGCGATGCCGTCATTCCCGCGAAGTAACGCGCGAACTCGCTGGCACGAGTATGGGGATACTTGTCGACAATTGCCTGAAATTCTTTATGCGCCTCGGTGGCGCGATCTTTGGCAGAAGAGAAGCTGGCCACATCCGGTTGTGCCGGAACACCCGCGGGACGAATCTGCGCGTTGAGGGTGCGGAGGGCCTTGCCAAATTCAGTGCTGGCTTTCAGATCCTGATTCTGGAGGTAGTACCAGGTCGCTAGCGCGGCTGCAGCCACCACCACCACGATCGCGGCCGCGGTTATGAGCTTGCTCTTGTGCTCCACTGTCCAATGGACAGTCTTCTCCGCCGCATTGATGGTGGCTCTGCTGAACTTGTCTTCCTTAAGTGAATGTCGGGTTTCTGCGCGCACGAACTTCCCTTCTGCAAACCGCGATTGAGACCTTCAAGTGGGTTGGACGGAAGCTACCTGGGAGCCTCCTCCAGCAGGCCCTGCTCCAGTTTTTCCTGGCACTCGATGCAGTGCCGAGTCCACGGCACCGCTTCCAGACGTTTGGAATTGATCTCCTTGCCGCAGGAGATGCACTCGCCGAAAACACCCTTGCGGATGCGGTCCAGCGCACTCTCCACCATCTGCAGCAGTTGACGCTCATTGTTGCTCTGGTGAAAGAGAAATTCCTTGTTGTAAGAGCTGGCCGCCCGGTCGGCGATGTCCTGCGCCGAGTCCTCGTCCGCGCTGCGCCCATCTTGCTCGGTGCGCGACACGTTACGCCGCAGTTCCTGTTGCCGACTTTCCAGCCTCTTCTTGAATTGTTCCAGCTTCTTCTTTTCCATGTAAGACTCGGCCAGGGCCCCACAGGCGCTGCCCCGAATGCTTTCCTGTCTTTTGGTCAAACAAAAATGATATCTGCCGAACTCAAGATGCGTCAACTGCCTGCCACCCAACCCGCCCAACCCGCCCAACTCAACTTATGCACAGACTCCGTGCCCCAACCCGCCCAACTGAGTTAAGTTGTGTAATCTTCAGCGCGCTCTCCA
>QIAU01000139.1 GCA_003225055.1 Acidobacteriota bacterium | reverse complement strand
ACTTGCGCACCGTGCGCACGAGGAAGTGAGCGGCGTCTTGGTCGGCCGGTTTTGTGCTGGGCTTTCCTTCCGGCAAATCTCCCAGCTCATCGGCCGGATGATAAAACCGCGCGGTCCACGCGCCCTTCCAGGGAATAAGGCCATATTGTTGTTCCCAGAGCTCGGTTTCTTGCTGGGTTCGGACCAGCGGATACTCGGCCCCGGGCACGACCGGAATGTCGGTGCGGCCAATGAGCTCGAGCATGCGCAGAGTATGCGCAACTTCCGCCTTGAGCCATTGGTCGCCCGTCACCACCGTAATGCCCAAGATTTCTGTTTGTGGCGATTGAATCAGCAGGAGTATCGACTGTTGATCTGTCCCACCGGGACCAGCGGCATCCTGATCGATAATGACCCTGCGCCTCTCCTGACCCCAACCGGCAAGTGATATCACTAAGAGTAGTGTCACTGCCACTACCCGTAAGACGCCAAATTTCATCCTTCACCTCGGGGGCTGAACCGCTATTGCTTGCCCGATAGCCGGCCAATGAGCATGTCGAAGAACCTTGCGGAATCCACGTCCACCGCCACCTTCGCATTGGGAACAAACTTGTCGCGCAGGACAGAGGAACTTTCAGAGCTGGCGAGAGTAGGAGCCGATCCACGAATCAGCAGGTTGGGAAATTGCTTCTCGGTCGCAGAGCGTTGCTCTGAGCCTCCAGTCCTCGGGCTGTAGCCCAAGGTTTCACCGGCCGTCAGTTCGCCCCTGGTTTCGACATCGACGTAATAATCCTTCCATTTCAGGAGCGAAGAATCAAGAAATGCCGCCACCGCGAGCGGATCGTGCATATTGGGTCTAGCTGCAAACCCGGCCCGACGGTGCTGCTCAATGGCGTTGCGAGCTAAAGCTGCGGCCGCCTGGCTCACCCCGCCCCTTCCAGCCTCAAGCGCGCGCACGTGTTCCTCGGTTAAAGCGGTCCGGCGCGTGACATCGAGGCCCACCATTGTCACGGGCATTCCCGATTGAAACACAATGCGCGCTGCCTCGGGATCGACATAAATGTTGAACTCCGCCGCAGGAGTGATGTTTCCGCCGGATAAAGACCCTCCCATCATCACTATTCTCCGAACCCTGCCCGCAAGCTCGGAATCCGACTGCAAAGCAGCAGCAACATTCGTCAGCGGCCCAATCGTAATCAGGGTTACTTCCCCCGGATACTTTTTTACAATGCTTCGAATGAGTTCCGCTGCAGGCTCGGCGACGGCCGTGGTGCGGGGCTCCGGAAAAGCTGCCCCGCCCAATCCGTTTTCTCCGTGCACGTAAGTAGCGGTAACCAGCCGCCGTAGCAGAGGCGCTTTAGCTCCAGCCGCCACGGGAATCTCGCTGCGGCCGGCAATTTCCACCATTCGCAAAGCGTTGGGAAGAGTCAGCTCCAGCGGAACGTTTCCGGCCACCGCCGTGATGGCCTCAATCTTCAACTCCGGCGACCGCATCGCCAGCAACAAGGCCAGAGCATCGTCCACACCCGGATCAGTATCGATGATCACGCGCGAGAGCCCGGGCCCGCGCTCTAATTTCCCGCTTAACTGGCCTCGGGTGACCCGCACCCTAGGTCCGAAGCTGTCGAGCACGAAGAGTGCGCCGGTGGCGGTCACAAACTGGCGTCGTGTCATCCGGGATATGTTTTGCTCAAGATCCATTGTCTCTTTCCTTCCCGGTTCCTTTTCTTGCGACTCGCTCGACGTCACTACTGGCACATACTTACCATGAAGGAGCCACCCCTATGCCTCTCCGCCGGAACTCTTCCCGCTTTTCTCGAATACCCATTTGTCTCCATTGCACTTGATCCTGACCCGGGACCCTGAGTCATCACCAGGAGAGTCTACACGGTCCGGAAGAGTCCTCGCCGAGGACCACCTTACGTCGCGGCTAGGTCCAACCGAAGGAGCTGCTGAGCAGCCAGGATGTGTTTGCCGGGGCAGGATCCGCGGCGCTTCATCATTGATGTGGACGCCGCGTCATGAGGTCGACGAAGATTTGTAGAACTTCTCGGCATCAATATCGAACTGAACATTGGCCAATCGGAAGTATGAGGGCACCCCTGCTCTCGAATCCCAAAAAATGGTCTTCCCGTAACTTTCGCCGTGATCTACATCGATGTCCATATAGAGCTGCTTCGGGCCGGTGATGATGGAAGGATCGATGAGGGCGGCGCCCGCGATTTCGTCCCACACGTAGCCGGGCAGGGAATACTCGTCCAGATATTGTGTCACGGGCGTGCCAGCCTTGGCGATTTTGGCCTTCATCTCGGAAGTAAACTGCGTCTTTACAGAATCGGAGTGATGGTCATCTTCTTCCAGGGAGCCCGCAATACGGTGCGAGTGGCCTCCGGATCAAACCACCAGTTGAATTCTTGGCAAGCATCGATCGCGCCGGGATCCATCGCTCCCTTATCGGCCTACAAGCCACCGCCCATCATGATGAACTCTTTCGCCAACGTTGCTACAGAGGGATCCAGCTTGAGGGCAAGGCATAGTTGGTCAGCGGACCGCCCGCCCAAAGTACCACCTGGCCCGGGTACTTGTGCACCATCTGCACAATGAACTCCGCGGCCGTACCGGGAAGCGGCTTGATGCGAGGCTCATCTTCGGGCATGGGAGGCACAATCTCGGGAGGGTGATAGGGCTGCTCGTAGATCGTAGACCGTTGTGCCGCAAACCGTTCCGTCCAGCATCCCTGGTACTCCAGTTTGCCGTACAGCCGTTCCCAATGCTCTGTCTCCTTTGGAGTTGAACAGACGAAATTCGCCTCCCTGAACAACCGGCACGTCAGTACGCTCCGCAATTTCGAGCAAACGTAATACGTGCTGAGTCTCCTCTTTCACCCACTGATCACCACTGACGATGGTAATGCCGAGAACCTCAAACTTCTCTGACTGCAAGAACACGAGGATGGCCTGCTGATCACTGGTCCCAGGCCCGCGAGCATCCTGATCGACGATTACTTTGATTTTCTGCGCCAGGGCTTGACTTTCAAAGGTCACAACAAGAGAACACAGAGCGAATGGAGATTATCCTCTTCGTCATGGCGCTCCGAAAAAGCTTTCTGTAGAGACGCGGCTCAGCAGTGTCTCCCGACCGCATCTGTATGCAGAAGATTTAAGGGCAGGCCGCGCAAAGTCTGGGCCGTTCCCAGACTGCTCAGTCTGCCCAAAATCTAAAAACCTCAGGCTGTCTAGCTAGAATATCAGCTTCAGTGCGAACTGAATCACGCGCGGATCTTTTACCGTCCCGTTCACCACCCCAAAACTTGACAGCGCGTTAACATCCTGCATCCCGCTGCTGCCGCCCTGCAAATAGAACTGCGGGTGATTGAAGATATTAAAGAATTCCGCTCGGAAGTCCAGCCGCATGCTCTCATAGGGCAGGGGAAAATGCTTGATTAACGAGAGATCCGTGTTCACAAACCGCGGACCGTATAACGGCGCGCGATTGGAATTTCCCAACTCGCCGATTGCAGCGTGATCGAAGGCACAAGGGTTGAACCAGTTTTGCAGAGTATGTACGCTTGTGGGAGCAATTCCGAGCAGATTCGTGCCGGGAATCGCCTGTCCTGCCCCAAACCGGCACTGAATATTAGAATTGGCGGCCACCGGTCCAGGTCGGTTCGGAGCGCTGATCTGATTCGGCCGATTCAACCCGTTTCCGTTCCAGGAAAACGCTACGCCCGAAGTACCTGGTCCGCCACTTCCGTTGGCGCTATCCACGGCAAACAAAGGAAAGCCTGTCGTCGCCCTTTCGATGACGTCTACTTCCCAGTTTCCGGCGATCGCGTTGACCGGAGCGCTCCAATTGTTGCCAAATTGCCTGCCCTCGCCGAACGGCAGGTTGTAGAGCACGCTAGCCGTGAACTGATGGTTCAGGTTAAGTGTCGAGAGTGCCCAATCCAGGTGTTGATATCCTGGCAAGGGGAAGTAGGTTGCGCCCGGAAACGTACCCAGGCCATCGGCAAATCCTGAATCGAAAGTGCGCGAATAGGTATAGCCTAACAGAGCATAAAGACCGTATCTCTCGCTCTTGGTTTCGGCCTTGACCTGGAATGAATCGTAGTGCGCTTTCCCTGCGTCGTTGTTGTTGTTAATCGTCAGTGGAAATAGGAACGTTGGTGCTCCCCACTGCGGCAAAAAGAAGGCCCCGCCCGGGCGGCAGCCCAAGGTGTAACCCGGCACGGCATTGGGTCCGCCTGCACAAGCCGTCGGAGATCCAACGTTCAGATTCAAGCCGTCCACCAGAATATGCGAACTGCGTGACCCCGCATATCCCACTGTGAGAACCGCATTTGCGGGCAACTCATGTTCAATGTTCAAGTTGAACTGCTGTACTTTGCCCTGTCGGAAATCGAGATTCTGTGATTGCAGGCCTCCGGGAAACAGTTGCGGACTCAGCGGTGCGGTGATCGGTTGCAGGTTGGACAGGAGGAACATTCTCTGAACACCGCAGTTGTTGGTCGTGTTCTTAAATGGCAGGCACGGACCCGGGAAGTTGTCTGACTCCGCGAAATACGGAGGGTTCTCCCACAACCCCTGTGCCCCTTGGTTCCAAGATGAATCATGGAAAATTGCATACCCGGCGCGCACGGCAGTATTCGCTTTACCAAATGGTTTCCACGCTAACCCGATGCGTGGCTCAAAAGCAGTTTTGTCGAACTGTATGCCGACGTGACCATCGGAGCGCACACAAATCGTACAGCCTGCCAGTGAAGCATTCCCGGCAACGAAAAACTTCCCTGACGCAAAATCGAAATTTGCCTGGCGGTTTGCCTCTTCAGTAATTGGAGTTACCAGGGCCCAAGCCACACCGAGGTTCAAAGTCAAGTTGTCCGTGACACGCCAGTCATCCTGCACATAAGGTCGGAAGAGCTTCCACCTCCTGCCCGTCGTTGCTCCGAAAAAGGTCTGGTCATGGATTCCGCCGCCCAGCTGCCCGAGCAGAAGGTCCGCGGCCGCATCACCGGTCAACCCAAAGTTGATGAAGAAACCGTCCTGGAAAGCATTCGTTTCCACATTCATTTGCTGGGCGCGAACC
Organism: Acidobacteriota bacterium; assembly: GCA_003225055.1. Taxonomy (GTDB): domain Bacteria; phylum Acidobacteriota; class Terriglobia; order Terriglobales; family Acidobacteriaceae; genus Gp1-AA122. The sequence goes on along the minus strand of QIAU01000139.1, from coordinate 79,923 downwards.
TGACCACCCAGACGGATATTGTGCTTGCCGCGAATCATGTCGAACGAGTCCGAAATCGAGAACACATTCGTGCCGCCTTGGAACGGAGCGAACCCCCGGTCTCCTAATGCCCAATAATTGTTCATCAAGGTCGAACTAAGTCCGCAACTCATGCAGTCTTTAGAAGACTGTGACAAACCGGCAGGAGCACCTGGGCATTTGCTGTTCAGATTCGCGCCCTGAATTCCCAGGAGCGCGGACTCGCAAGTATTGTCGCCAAACGACGTGATGTGGTTGAAAATCCGGTTGAATCCCCCGTTGATCTGGTTGATATTGCGATCGGAAAATATGTGCGTTTCCGATACGGCTACGTTGCGTCCATGATTCGTGATGCCCTGGGTGCTGCCGAAGGCGCCCGCCTCCGCAAATCCAGGCGAGCCCCCCGGAACGAACGATGTTGCCTGATCGTAACTAAATCGCGCAAATGCAGAGTCTTTGCTGGAAAAATTATGGTCCAACCGGATATCAAATTCTCCCTCATTCAGCCTTCTAACGGGCACATTGGCATAGTTGGTGCCCGTCGCCAGATTAGCCCCTGTGCTCTGAGGATAGAGTTGAATCATCGCATGGCCGACCGGGTCGAACATGTTCACCGGAATCTTGTCGCAATTCTGAGTGCCGCCGCTCTGGGTGCCGTTCGAGTTTGCTGGAATCGGATTCCCCGCCCCGTCGCACCGAAAAGGCACGAAACCGCCGACTGGATTCACAAGGTGAGGGAATGCCGCAGACCCGCGAGGCTGCCCCAACGGGTCCAGCGAAAAATCGCCATTCATCATCGCCTGAGTGGGAACTAGGCCAGTAAAAGGCTGGCCGTGCCGCTGCATCTTTGCCTGGTAATCAGCAAAGAAGAAGGTCTTGTCCTTTCGGATCGCCCCCCCCAACGCTCCCCCGAACTGGTTCAAGTTGAATTGTTCCCTGGTCGCGGCAAAGTAGCTCTTTGAATCGAGCTTTGTATTCCGGAAAAATTCGAACAGAGATCCGTGCAATTGGTTCGTTCCACCCTTTGTGGTTACGAGCACCGTGGGACCTGCCCGAGTACCGTATTCCGCTGAGTAGTTGTAGGTCAGAACCTTGAATTCTTGAATCGCGTCAATGGAAGGCAGAATAGCGATCCCACCCGCGGTCAATTCATTGTTATCGTTTCCATCGAAGAGCCAATCCGTGCTTTGCGCTCGTGACCCCCCGACCGAAAGCGAATAGGTACCCCGGGCTGAAACCTCACTACTGGGGCCACCGTTAAAAAAACTGTTCGGATTTGTTTCTTGCGTCGTACCTGGAGTGAGCGTCGCCAATTGAACGAAATCACGCCCATTCAATGGCAGTTCGGCGACCTGCTGCGAGGTAATGACCTGTCCTAGGCTCGGATTTGCGGTCTCGACAACGACTTGGGTAGCGTTTACTTCCACCTGCTCGCTGACAGAAGCAGGTGCCAGCGTGAAATCCAATTCGCGATGCTCATCGACCTGCAGCCGAACGTCTTTCTGTTCGATCGGCTGAAAACCCAGGGACTCCACTCGAATGGTATAGATCGCAACCGGCAACAAAGGCACGAGATAATGTCCCGATTCGTCGGTTTTCGCTTCGCGCACCACACCCGTGCCTTGTGATGCGATTCTCACCATCGCCCCTGCAATCACCGACCCTGTTTTATCCGCAACTGTCCCGGAAAAGCTGCCATTTGCCTGACCGTAGAGGAGTGGGTGGACGGAAAAGACAAGCGAGCAGAAAAACACCACGAAAAGTGTCCTCTTGTTCAGCATACCTGCCCCTTTTTTTTGCGGTCCCAAGCGCGAGCGATGAAGGGACTCTCCGTTACCCCACTAGAATCTAAATCTTTGGGAGGCCCGTGAGCCGTAGCGCGGCCATCTAACTGGAGTTTCGTCCCAAAGTCAAGATTTTTGTGAGAGCTCAGGAAGGCGGGAATTGCGTTCCTCAGTTAGGTAGACACCGAAACTGAGTTAGTCTTCGATTGGGCCGCCCATTCGGCATCGAAACGCTCCCGGTCGTAAAAAGACTTTTGTGTACCGACGCCCGTTGTCGAGAGACCCGCGTACAGATTCGCGCGGCGCACCGCCTCTCGCTCCGGCAATCCTTCCGCAAGGAAAACGGCGAAGCTCCCAATAAACGCATCCCCGGCGCCGGTACTGTCAACCGCCTTCACCGGAAATGCGGGCAGATGCTCTTTCAGGTCGCGACCTGCAAGAAGAGAACCATTCGCGCCCAGCGTGATGATGACACGTCGAATGCCGCCCGCCAGAAGCTTCTCCGCACTTTTTTTGGCATCTTCGACGCTCCGCACCCGAATTCCGGTAATCGATTCCGCCTCGCTTTCATTGGGCACAAGGTAATCAAGTTCAGCGAGTGCCCGCATTTCGACTGGCTGTCCCGGAGCAGGATTCAGGATGCAGCGAATGCCGTGTTTTCGCGCGAACGCAACCGTGTAGTAGACGGTCTCAAGAGGGATTTCAAACTGGAGGACGATGCAGTCGGTCGTCTTCAGCATGTTGGCCGCAGCGTCCACATCGGCAGGCTTCACGGCGTCGTTTGCGCCTTTTACGACGAGAATTCGGTTTTGTCCATGCGGGTCGACGAAGATCGGTGCTACGCCACTGGACAATCCGGGGACTTGCTTGACCTGGCTTGCGTCGATGCCCAGCTTCTTAAAATTTTCAATCATGGCTGGACCGAACAGGTCGCTGCCCACCCGAGCCACCATAAAGACGTCCGCTCCGCACAGACGGGCAGCCACCGCCTGATTCGCACCCTTGCCTCCGAAGCCCAGGTCAAATTTCTGGCCAAATATCGTCTCTCCCGGTTTGGGGAACTGATCAGTAAAAGTAGTGAGATCGATGTTGGCGCTGCCGACTACCGCGATTCGGGGACGTTTAGCCATAAAAGAAGCTCTTTGCAGGCGGGTCTTCGACCCGCCTGCCCGGGCCGGAGACCAGGGCCCACACCCGATGGTTCTCGACCTACCTCAAAGAACGCCGAGTCTATTTGGCGGGTCGGCGCGTGTCAACGGGGATTAGGGGTTTTACACGCATTGAGGTGATTTTGCTACATCCCCCTCCTAGGGCCCGGCCCGCTCTTGTTAGTTGGGCTAATGGAGGCGAGCTGGGCAAGATAGTGAGGGTCGGGATGCGCCATGCGAGAGTGGACAAGAGAACCGGTGCGGGCGGGCGGCTTCCGCTTCCGAGATGTGGATCACCTGGTCAGCCATGGCGCGATTATACCGTCATTCTTCCTCGTCCGATTCAGCGTCAAGGGCGCCGTCGGCAGTTGGCTCCGGCTCTCCTGGGCCGCGCCTGTTCTCTCGAAGTGGGCGGGATGCGTAGCTCCGTGGATTTAGCGCATCCGTCACTGCGCCGGTATCACTACACTGCCGGGTCGGAATCGGCCTCGGAATCGTCAGCAGATCCCTACATGACCGAAAGTAGCTGGTACGTTTTGTTTAAAGGTTAGCAAGAACGGGGTGATACCCGGTGTGAATGCCTGCGGCTATTTCGGCTATGCGGTTTTCGTAATTATGCCGGGGCACTCGCCATTTGAGAAACCAGCCCTAAAAGCAGTCGCACCGCACTCGACCGCCATGGCAGCTTCGTCCACCCTGCTGATCCAGCAGATTTTCACTCGTGGTCTGCGCGTTTTGTTCATTGGCGATTGGGACCGTCCTCGGGGGAGACCGGTTGCGAGGTACCTTCATTCACCATAGGGTACCCAGATATTCTTCACCTGGGTGGCGTGTTCCAGGAACCAGCGGCCTTCCCCCTGGTTTGTGTCAAACCAATCGATGGCGCGGCCTTCATTGGTAAAAACCCGCTTCAGATTCCCCGTGGAGAGCGACTTGGCCGCAGCTGCGCTGTCCGCGTCGGCGAAGCACCAGATTGCGTCCAGATCGTTGTGCTCGGCGAGTGTTTTCAAGAGCTGAGACGTATAGCCGGTAACAATGTTTACCGCGCCACTGGGCAAGTCGCTGGTATCAAAAACCTGGTACAAGTCGCCGACGATGAGCGGAAAAGTTTCCGACGGAACAACTACCGCTGTATTGCCGGCTGCCAGCACGGGCAATACCAGAGACAGGAATCCCAAAAGCGGCGCTTCGTTTGGGCAAATAACTCCAACCGTTCCAATTGGTTCGTTCATCGCGATGGCGATCGTGCGGAACGGCGGATTATGCACCGTTCCTTCGAACTTGTCGGTCCATGCGGCATAGGAAAATATCCGCTCAATTCCGATGCTCACTTCGTGGGCTGCCTGCTTTTCTCCTACTGCGGCGGCAAGTCGCCGAGCGATCTCCTTTTGGCGCAGCGAGAGATTCTCGGCCACGTAGTAGAGGACCTGGGCACGGTTGTGCGCTGTGGCCTTCGCCCAGCTTGCAGCTTTGCGGGCGGCTTCGACTGCGTTGCGAATATCTTTCCGGTTACCCAGCGGAGCTTCGCCCAGCAACTCTCCCTTGGCTCCGCGCACTTCGATGCTGTAACCGGAATCGGGTCTGGTTTGCTTGCCGCCGATGTAGAGCTTCACTGTCCGATCGATGGCCAAGTCACTCTGCTGTTGGCCGTCGCCTGAGCGAGCAGGCGTGGGCGCGGCCATGCGAAGAGGCGGAGCCTTCTTGAACCAGGCGGGCTCTAAGTATTCCAGCAAACCTTCCCGGCCTCCCTCGCGTCCATAACCGCTTTCGCGATATCCGCCAAAGCCGCACGAGGCGTCGAACAAATTCGTCGAGTTCACCCACACCACGCCTGCCTTCAACTGGGCGGCCACGTGAAGCGATACGTTGATGCTCTCGCTCCATACGCAAGCGGCCAGTCCGTAGACCGTATTGTTGGCGAGCTCAACCGCTTCGGCCGGCGTCCGGAAGGTCATTGCTGCCAGCACCGGGCCGAAAATTTCCTGCTGCGCGACGATCGAAGTGGGATGCACATTGCTCAGCAGGGTGGGTCGAAAATAGAGGCCGCGCGCGGGCATTTCGAGCTGCGGCTGCCAGCAGGTTGCGCCTTCGGCGACACCTTGATCCACCAGCCGGCGTATGCGCTCCAGTTGCACCGGGGCCACAATCGCGCCAATGTCGATCGCCTTATCCAGGGGTGAACCGATACGCAGCGTACTCATGCGGTCACGAATTTTTTCGAGGAGAGGCTCGGCAATGCTTTCTTGCATGAGAAGGCGGGAGCCTGCACAGCACACCTGTCCCTGGTTGAACCAGATGCCGTCCACCAGTCCTTCCACCGCACTGTCGAGATCGGCATCCTCGAAAATGATGAAAGGTGACTTGCCGCCCAGTTCGAGCGACAGCCGCTTTTGCGTGTCGGCAGTTGCACTGCGGATCGCTCGCCCGACTTCGGTCGAGCCGGTAAAGGCAATCTTGTCCACGTCAGGATGCTTCACCAACGCCTCGCCAGTTGAGCCATCCCCGGTCACAATGTTGACCACGCCTGGCGGCAAACCGATCTCCTGGCAAATTTCAGCGAAGGCAAGCGCGGTGAGCGGCGTGAACTCGGCGGGCTTCAAAACGACGGTGTTCCCCGTCGCCAGGGCTGGCGCAATCTTCCACGCAAGCATGAGCAGGGGGAAGTTCCACGGGATAATCTGTCCGACGACGCCGCACGCGGTGTAGTCCGGAAATTCCTGCTTCAGCAGCTGCGCCCATCCCGCGTGATGATAGAAATGGCGGGCTACCAGCGGGATATCGATATCGCGGCTCTCCCGTATGGGCTTGCCGTTGTCCATGGTTTCGAGAACCGCCAGCCGGCGAGAATGCCTCTGCACGGCTCGGGCCATCGCGTAGAGGTACTTGGCTCGTTGGTGTGGTTTAAGCGACTGCCAGTGGGGAAGGGCTTTTCTTGCGGCTTGAACCGCGGCATCGATATCGGCGGACGCCCCCTGAGACACGCTGGCGATTTTTTCGCCGGTGGCAGGGTCGGTGGTGTCGAAAAACACATCCGCCGCCGGCGGTTGCCACTCGCCGCCAATAAAGTGCCCGAATCGCCGGGCGTGGCGATCCAGCCAGGTCAGAGCCTCTTTCGGATCTTCCGGGGCGGGCCCATACTCCATGGACACAAATTTTTCAGCGATGCTCATCCCTTCTCTCAATCTCCTGCTGCTGCCGGCTAGGCGATCGGATGCCGGTAATCGGCTGAGTACCGGCCCGTAGCATGATGCTCCAACTGCCGCTCAATGTCGTTTAGCAGACCACTTGCTCCCAATCGGAAAAGCTCCGCCTTCATCCACGAATTTCCAAGTTCTTCTTTCATAAGCGAGAGCCATTCGATGGATTGTTTCGCGGTGCGAATTCCGCCTGCGGGCTTGAAGCCAACCGCCATCCCGGTCTCCTGAGCATATTCCCGAATGGCCCGCGCCATCACCAATCCGACCGGAAGAGTTGCGTTAGTTGCCTCCTTGCCGGTTGAGGTCTTAATGAAGTCAGCGCCGGCCATCATGGCTACGAAGCTGGCACGCCCCACGTTTCTCAGGGTCACCAGATCGCCAGCGCCGAGGATGACCTTCATGGGGACGCCGTTCGAGGCTCGTTTGAACTCGGCAACTTCGTCGTAGAGCTGCTGCCAGCGTCCTTCAAAAACGTGTGCTCGGGTAATGACTGTGTCGATTTCGTCGGCCCCGGCTTCCAGGGAACGGCGGATCTCTGCAATGCGCTCTTCCCACGGAGACAGTCCTGCGGGGAATCCGGTGGATACGGCAGCGACCTTCACGCCGCTGCCCTTGAGTTCTCCAACCGCAGTTTCAACGAACTTGTGATAGACACAGACCGCCGCCACCTTAATTCCGAGTTCTTCGATGCCCAAAGATTTCGCGAGTTGGTGCTGAATGGGCTGACGCGCCTTGGCACAAAGCCGGCGCACGCGATCTGCGGTGTCGTCACCCGAAAGAGTCGTCAGGTCCATACAGGAGATTGCGCGCAAGAGCCAGGCGGCCTGCCACTCTTTCTTGACGGTTCGCCGCGCAACATGGGTTTGCGCTCTGCGTTCCACCGCGCTAGTGTTGACGCGAACCTCCTTTACCCGGTCAAGGTTCAGCGGAATGCCCCGGTTGGAGAGCAGGGGGCGGCCGCAAAGCACTGCGGGTATCTGGGCGTCGGGGTAGCGTATTGTCTCTTCCCGCGACATCGCCCTCGATTGTACGTCAGGCGCGTTCGAATGAGTCACACCAGTTGCACAGATTGGCCTTGACACCATTTCGGTCCCGACGCTAGGCTACGTCGCATTCCGGAGACAAAAGCCTCTGAAACGCTTCCAGTCGTATGGTGCGCGCATCCCGCATATTTCCGCTCTGCTCCTGATATTCCTGACCATTGCTCCGACGCCCGGTTTCGCCGCGTCCAGAAAAATCATTTTCGACACCGATCCCGGGTCCGACGACGCCATGGCTTTGATGCTCGCGCTGGAGTCGCCGGAGTTGGACGTGCGCGCAATCACCGTGGTCCCGGGCAACGTGACGGCCGCTCAGGGTCTGGAGAATGCGCTGCGCATGGTTTCTCTGGTGAATCGTTGCGACATACCGGTCGCCGCCGGTGCGCAGCATCCCCTCTTTCAGAAACTGATTACGGCGGAATTCTGGCACGGCAGAAATGGCTTAGCCAATGTCGAGCTTCCGCCAAGCAAATGCAAAGTCAACGGGCATTTCGGACCGGATCTCATCATCCAGATGGTACACGCCGCGCCCCACGAAATTACGTTAGTTCCCGTCGGTCCGCTCACCAACATTGCACTCGCAGTTCTCCAGGATCCTTCCATTGTCCCTTTAGTGAAGGAAGTCATACTCATGGGGGGCTCGATTTCAGGAGGGAACGTGAACGCCGCTGCTGAAGCCAATATCTACAACGATCCGGAAGCCGCACAGATTGTCTTCCAGGCAGGCTGGCCTCTAACCATGGTTGGGCTCGACGTCGGTGATAAGACGCTGCTTTCCCGAAAGTACCTGGACCAGCTCGGCAGCACACACGGGCCGGTCAATGATTTCATTTACAAGGTTGCGAAATACTTGGTAGACCTGTCGGCGCGATTCGGCTGGCCAGGTACCCCCATGTACGATCCATTAGCGGTCGGCGTAGCGATTGATGCCACCCTCGTGAAAGCCCCCGAAATGCATGTGGAGGTTGAAACCACCGGGGCATTCACTCGTGGCGAAACGGTTGCCAATCGTCATGGCACGATCGAGCGAAATGTGCTTCACGGTGACCACTACGTGATCGAGGGGGTCGACAAAGTATCTCCCAATGCGAAGGTCTGCGTTGAGGTTGATGCCGACCGGTTTTTGCAGCTATTTGTGTCGAGAATCCAAGGCAAGTGAATTCGCAGGCAGGCGTTTCCCACGGAGCTGTTGGGCGGACCGCCTTAGGAGAAACGATGTTCACGCCACAAAGTCTGGGCATTGCGCTGCTGATGATGATCACGAGCGCCATCTGTTGGGGCTCGTGGGCAAACACCTATAAGGGTGTCAAGAATTATCGTTTTGAGCTTTTCTATTGGGACTATGCGGTTGGCATCTTTCTGATCTCCCTAATTCTCGCTTTGACAATGGGCAGTACGGGGCACGATGCCTCCAGGTTCCTGAATAACGTTCATTCTTCTGATGGCTCCAATATCGTTTACGCCCTGATTGGCGGCGCCCTGTTCAACCTCGCCAACCTCTTGCTCGTCGCAGCAATTGACATGGCGGGACTCTCCGTAGCGTTTCCGGTTGCCATTGGTATTGCGCTGGTGGTTGGTGTCGTGTTGAGCTACGCCCTTCAGCCGAAGGGGAATGCAGGATTGTTGGCTGCCGGTGTTGCGTGCGCGCTGATTGCGGTCATTCTGGACGGCAAGGCTTATGGCAGCCTCCGATCGGCAGGACGGACGGTGACGAAGAAGAGCCTGATTACCTGCCTTGTCTCCGGAGTTCTGATGGGCTTGTGGGCACCCTTTATGACTCACGCCATGACCCGCGGCAATACCCTCGGACCCTATAGCGCTGCCGTGTTCTTGACGCTGGGAGCGTTGCTCTCCTGCTTCATCTGGAATATTTATTTTATGAAGCAGCCGCTTGTGGGCGAGCCGGTAGGCTTTAGCGGATTTTTCCACGCACCCGCTTCGGGGCATCTTCTCGGCATACTGGGCGGATTTATCTGGGGCCTGGGCACGGTCTTCAATCTGGTGGCCGCCAGCTTCACCGGCGTGGCCATCTCTTACGCGATCGGCCAATCCGCACCGATGGTCGCGGCGCTCTGGGGAATCCTGGCCTGGAGGGAATTTGAAGGTTCGGCCGGCCGCGCCAAGCTCTACCTGACCCTCATGTTCATCTTCTATGGTTTGGCCATCCTGCTGGTCGCCCGGGCGAATGGGTAGGGTGTCGACGGAAGTCGGGGATCTTCGGTTCTTATGGGCAGCAACAACATTTCCGCTGAAGATCGCGAGCGGCTGATAAAGGCCGCTCGAGCGGCAGCCAAGCGTGCCTATGCGCCCTATTCGCAATTCAGGGTAGGGGCGGCATTGCTAACCGGGACGGGAGAGATTTTCGCCGGATGCAACGTGGAGAATGCCTCCTATGGCCTGACCAACTGCGCCGAGCGAACCGCCGTTTTTGCAGCCATCGCCCGCTCGGGCCCGAAACTGAGGATTCGAGCGCTTGCGGTACTAAATGCGAAAGAGCTGCCGTGCGCTCCTTGTGGCGCTTGCCGGCAGGTAATTTTTGAATTTGGTCCGCAGGCAATCATCTTCTTCCCGACCGCTCAAGGCTGGAAGCAAGCGCATATTACAGAGCTCCTGCCGGAAGGGTTTCGCCTGAAGTGAATACTCAGCCCGCCAGCGCGCCTTCTACCGGCTTTCGTGCCATTGACGTCATCCGCAAAAAACGCGATGGCCACGAACTTTCGCGGAGCGAGATCGAATTCTTCATTCGTGGTTACACGAAATCCGAGATCCCTGATTACCAGGCATCGGCATGGCTGATGGCTGCCGTCCTGCGAGGACTGACGCGGGCCGAAACGGCGGCCCTGACGGCCGCCATGCTGCACTCGGGAGAGGTTTTGGATCTCTCCGAATTTCCCGGCAAAAAAGTCGACAAGCACTCGACCGGAGGAGTGGGCGATAAAACCTCGCTCGTTCTGGCACCGGTAGTCGCGGCCGGCGGCCTGCTGGTTCCCATGATCAGCGGTCGCGGCCTGGGACACACCGGCGGCACCTTGGACAAGCTGGAGTCAATTCCCGGCTTTAGAGTGAACCTTACCGTTTCAGAATTTAGCGATGTGCTTCGCCAATCGGGCTGCGCCATGATCGGGCAGACCGCTGAAATCGCTCCTGCCGACCGCAAGCTTTATGCCTTGCGCGATGTTACGGGAACCGTGGAGAGCCCGCATCTGATCTGCGCCTCGATCATGAGCAAGAAACTCGCCGAGGGCATAGATTCGTTGTTGCTCGATGTGAAAACCGGCTCTGGCGCGTTCATGAAAAGAGAGGAAGACGCGCGCTTCCTCGCCGAGTTGATGGTGGAAACTGGCGAGCAAATGGGCAAGAAAGTTGTCGCCTTGATTACGGATATGGACCAGCCCCTCGGCTCGCTGGTGGGGAACGCGCTGGAGGTGATGGAGGTGTTGGATGTTTTACGGGGAAAAGGTCCCGAAGATCTCCGGACATTGTGTCTTGAGCTGGCAGGATGGATGTTTCATCTCGGAGGTGTTTCAGTAACGGTCGAGCAGGGCAGGGAACTCGCCGCAAAAATCATTGCCTCGGGAAAGGCGATGAAGAAATTCGGCGAGATGATTGCTTTACAGGGTGGCGATCGCGGCGTGGTGGACGACCCGAAGCGTCTTCCGCACGCCAAATATAAGCTTGAGGTGACGAGCGCGCGAGGCGGCTACGTGACCAGCGTAGATTGCGAGGCCTTGGGAACCGCCAATGTCATCCTCGGGGGCGGTCGGGAAAAGAAGGAAGACTCGATCGATCCCGCGGTTGGACTGGCTCTACATAAAAAGGTAGGGGATCAGGTGGGTGAAGGTGACCCCCTTTGCACCATTCATTACAATGATACGACCCGCGCGGCTCGTGCGCGGCAATTGATCGGGCAGAGTTATCGCGTCGCAGACTCTCCTCCAGCCAAGGTCAGAGCGCTTATCAGGGAAATCATTAAGAGTTGAAGAGAGAACTGGAATGGGACGATTTACCGGAATTCTCGGTCTCCTGACGATGCTGGGCTTGGCTTTCGCTTTTTCCACCAATCGCCGCGCGATTCCGATTAAGACCGTGGCCTGGGGACTGGCCCTCCAATTTGCGTTTGCCGTGTTCGTGCTCAAAGTCGAAGTCGGACGCCTCATTTTTCAGGTCGCGGGTGACTTGGTCAGAAAGCTCCTGAACAATGCCTTTGCCGGCTCCACGTTCGTGTTTGGAGAGTTGGGCAAGCAACACTCATCCCTGGGCTTTTATTTTGCCTTTCAGGTACTTCCGACCATCATTTTTATTGCCGCCTTTTTCGCGGTCCTCTATCACTACGGCATTATGCAATTCATCATCCGGCAGGCGGCGAAGGTCATGACCGGCTTCATGGGAGCCAGTGGCGCCGAGTCGCTGAATGTGGCCGCCAGCATTTTTATGGGACAGACCGAGGCTCCCCTGACCATCCGGCCCTTTCTTCCCGATGTGACCCGCTCCGAGCTGATGACCATCATGACCAGCGGCATGGCCCACGTTTCGGGCGGCATCATGGCTGCGTACATCTTGGTGGGCATCGATCCCAAACATCTGCTCACTGCCGTCATCATGACAGCGCCTGGAACCATCCTGATCTCCAAGATGCTGGTGCCCGAGACGGAACAGCCTAAGACCCGAGGACGCGTAGTGCTCAGCGAGGAAGAGCAAAAGGCAGAAGAACAGGAGAACCTGTTGGGCGCGATTTCCCGAGGTACAACCGACGGCCTTAACCTGGCTCTGAATGTTGCCGCAATGTTAATTTCCTTTCTTGCCCTGGTTGCCTTGTTGAACGGGATTTTGGCGGGAATTCATGCTGGCCTGGCCCACGTCGGTTTCTCCTGGTTTCCGGAAAGCCTGGAGCGGATTTTCGGCGTCCTGTTCGCCCCCATTGCCTGGGTGGTTGGCGTCCCATGGAAAGACTGCCCGGCCATCGGCAATCTGCTGGGTACGCGTATGGCACTGAACGAGGTGATCGCCTTCACGATGTTAGGCAGTCAGAAAGCGGCACTTGATCCTAGGTCGTTTACTATTGCCACGTTCGCCCTCTGTGGGTTTGCTAACTTGAGCTCCATCGGAATCCAGATAGGTGGGATCGGCGCCCTGGCACCCAACAAAAAGGGCGAACTCGCCAGACTGGGAGTCCGAGCCATGCTCGCCGGGACGATGGCCAACTTGATGTCGGCTTCGATTGCCGGCATGCTGCTGTAGAACTCCCGAGCATCGTTTTTTTCTGCCGACTGGGTGGGAGTTGGTTCAGACCTCAGGGGAGGCGGTATTCGTGGAAGGCTACGGCGGTTCCGAATCTTCCTTTTTTCGACGCTGGGTTTACACGTAGAACTTTGCTTAGGCACGATGCACGCTTACTCTCGGTATGGGTAACTTCGGCAGGTAGCACAAGAATCACCTCCACTTCGGAATCTACCGTGAGTTGGCGGTCGCAGACGAAGAATGCGCCGCCGCTCGAAATGTTCTTACCGATAGCACGGCACGTCTCGCCCCCCCGCAAAATGATCGACGCCACTTGGTGCATCGGGAAACGCTGGTTGTGACGGCGCTCTTGTGACATCTAAGGCAGTTTCCTGTGCGAACTGTCTAGATCACTGTGACACCGAATTTTCCGCAGCAAATAGCACGGTCGTGGTGGGTGCACCAAGAGTACAGGCGGCGAGGATCGCGCCCTACTTCAGTGAAATGAAGGGTCGCTAAATCAGAACACAGAGCAACCTAATCGCGGACGCCGTAATCACGATCTGCGGGTTTCCTCTGAGACTCCGGATGGTGGAAATATTCGCCTCTGCATGCCTTTCAGCGAGAAACGCTCGAAGGCTAAGTCCGTAACGAGTAAGCATCGCCACCGCGTGGCATCGCTTTTCCCTTGTATGCATTTGTGAAGCGAACTCGGAATAGCCAGAAAATCAGCAGCATTAGTGGCAGGATGGCCGGCAGGAACAGCAGGTTCATTTTGCGTAGGAAAGCGGGGAACACCTGTTGCTGTCCCAGGTTCGTTTTCTTGCTTACTGCTGACGGGGACTGACCCGTTGCGAGCGCAAGCCTCACCGAAGAGACTTCGCAAAACCAGCGAAGCTCTGTAGGAATCCTGTCCCTATAAGGTAGAGGAGGATGTCAATGCTCCCATCTCTTGGGGAGGAAAAAAAGGAAGAAAGCTGTAGAGGGGCTGCTGAACTTCCCTTTAGCCAAGACGTCAACCACGTTTTCTTCACCGATTCGATCCCAAACTTCGTGCCCAGCGACAATCTCGTACCCGCCGGAATGCGCCCAGCGATTGTCCCATAACCAATATTTAGGCGTCTCGAAATCCTGCCGCTTGGATTTGCACTGGTTGTGGTGCCCGTCGCCAATCGCGTGACTAGGCCAAAAGTCTGCTATATTTCCCCCTTCTCGGAGGTGACCCATGCCGCGAATCGTGCGCTGTGGACTAATCCAGGCAGGAAACGTAGTGGGCAGCAACCACTCCTTGTCGGCAATCAAGAAAGCGATGATCGACAAGCACCTGAAGCTCATTGACCAGGCCGCGCGAAAGAAAGTAAAAGTTCTCTGCCTCCAGGAATTGTTCTATGGTCCTTATTTCTGTGCTGAGCAGAATACGCGCTGGTATGAACTTACGGAGCGTGTGCCGGAGGGACCGACTACGCGGTTAATGCAGAAGACTGCGGCTAAGTACCACATGGTGGTAGTCGTGCCGGTTTACGAAGAACACATGCCCGGGGTGTACTTCAATACCGCCGCCGTGATAGATGCGGACGGCGCCTATCTAGGCAAATATCGTAAACACCACATCCCTCACTGTCACCCCGGATTCTGGGAAAAGTTCTACTTCACCCCGGGAAACCTCGGCTACACGGTTTTCCACACTAAGTACGCCCGGGTTGGAGTCTATATCTGCTACGATCGCCATTTTCCCGAAGGGGCCCGCATCCTCGGATTGAACGGAGCGGAAATTGTGTTCAATCCTTCTGCCACGGTCGCAGGACTCTCCGAATATCTTTGGGAGCTGGAGCAACCGGCTCACGCGGTGGCGAACGGATATTTTGTGGGAGCAATCAATCGGGTGGGCATCGAGAAGCCTTGGAGCATCGGCGAGTTTTATGGCAAGAGTTACTTTTGCAACCCGCGGGGCAAGATTATTGCGCAAGCGAGTCGTGACCGGGATGAAGTTGTCGTGGCCGATCTCGACCTGGATATGATCGTGGAAGTGAGAAAGGTTTGGCAGTTTTTCCGGGATCGCCGGCCAGAAACGTATCGGGCACTCACGGCACAAACCGGACAAGCTGCGGCGGCTGACTGACTGCATTTTCACCTTTGAGACCAAGAGCTTGCTATGAGCGCAGCCCAACCTTCCATCCCTTCCGAGATCGAATCGAGTCCTCTTTATAACCGGGATCTGGCGCCTGCCGGCAGGGAGCGGCAGACCTGGGGGACGTACAACTTCGCGGCCCTGTGGGTCTCGATGTCAGTCAATATTCTCACTTATATGCTGGCGGCGGGTCTGGTCCAAGGGGGGATGAACTGGAAGCAGGCGCTCGCGACCGTGTTTCTGGGCAATTCCATCGTCCTGATTCCGATGCTGTTGAACTCCCATCCGGGCGCGCGTTACGGCATTCCTTTCCCGGTGCTGGCTCGCGCCTCGTTTGGGGTATTAGGCGCCAATGTGGCGGCAGTTTTACGAGCCCTGGTGGCGTGCGGCTGGTTTGGAATTCAAACCTGGATTGGTGGCGAAGCCATCCATACGTTGATTCGAACCCTGGTTCCGGCGTGGGGACATTTGCCTTATGGCCCGGCGATCTGCTTTGTGGCGTTCTGGCTGATCAATCTATTCGTTATTCTGAAGGGCATTGAATACATTCGCGTCCTGCAGGGGATTAGCGCGCCCGTGCTGCTGGCTGTCGGTGTGCTGCTGCTAGGTTGGGCCTACGTCACGGCAGGCGGATTCGGACCGATGTTGAAGGCGCCATCGCGGTTTAGCAATTTCCCGGAATTTCTCCAGTTCCTGGTTCCGGCGCTAAATGGCACGGTGGGATTCTGGGCGACGGTCTCTCTCAACATACCGGACTTTACGCGCTTTGCTCGACGCCAGCGGGAGCAGGTGATTGGGCAGGCGCTCGCCTTGCCCACAACTATGACGCTGTATTCTTTGATCGGAATCCTGGTGACTTCGGCGACGGTGGTCATCTACGGCACAGCGATCTGGGATCCGGTGCAACTGCTGAGCCGTTTTCACTCGCCCGTGGCGGTTATCGTCTCCTTGTTTGCCATTCTGCTGGCCACGTTGAACGTCAATATTGGTGCCAATGTGGTATCTCCGGCCAATGATTTTTCTAACTTGTGGCCGCGAAAAATTAGCTTTCGCACCGGCGGCGTGATCACCTGCCTGATGGGAATTGCCCTGATGCCATGGAAACTGCTGGCAAACTACAAGACATTCATCCTCGGCTGGCTAGGCGGCTACGCTGCCTTTTTGGGCCCCATTGCCGGAATCATGATCTGCGACTATTTCCTGGTGCGCAAGCGGAGGCTGCTGGTACGCGATCTCTATCTTCGTGGCGGACGATATGAATATGCGGGTGGCTTCAACTGGTTTGCGATTGCAGCGCTTGTACTAGCCGCGGGAACGGCTCTGGTGGGCTTACTAGTGCCTTCGCTTCGGGTGCTGTACGACTATTCATGGTTCGTGGGCTTTGCGGTTTCGTTTATCGCTTACTATGCCTTCACCAAGGTCTGGAGAAAAGGCGAGTTTCTGGCCGTGGTTGGGTGAACTGCCAAAAAGTGACTCAGGCTTTGGCAACTCTTTCCAATGCAGGCAGAATTTTTCTGCGATACGTCTCGATCGTGTCCTCCTCCTCGCCACACATCAGATACAGGTTGAACTGTGTGACTCCTACCTGAGCTAACGCTCGGAGCTTTTCGATGTGGGCTTCGGTCGGTCCCACCAGGCAGAACCTATCGGTGACCTCGTCGGAAACGAATTTTGCGTTGTCACTCTCGACCTCACAATGGTGAAGGTAGTCGTACTGGCCTCGATTCCGTATATACGAGGTCAGGGCAGACGGGAGTTCCTCGGGTTTGTAACGCGAAACGAGATCGACAACGTGGTTGGAAACCAGTGCAGGGAACCAGCGCACGCGCTCCCGGGCGACATTCAGATCATCGGAAACCCAAACCGGAGCAGCGGACATGACCTCGATGCGGCGCGGGTCTCTGCCCGTCGCCTCGGCGCCTCGCTTAACAAAACTCAGGCACCAAGAGATGAGGTCAGGATCGGCGAATTGCAGGATTATGCCGTCGGCGATGCGGCCAGCAAGTTCCAATACCTTGGGGCCATACCCGGCAATCCAGACCGGCGGTGAGCCAGTTGCCCACGACAGCCGGACGGATCGTTCCTCATAGTCCACCGGTTGTCCCGCCGTGAGCTTACGGAAGGTTTCTACGGATTGCTCGAGACGGTCTGACGTGACCGGCTTTTTTCCGAGCACGCGGCGCGAACTGTCTCCGCGGCCAATGCCCAGTTGCATTCGGCCACCGGAAATCAGGTTAAGGGTGGCGAACAGGCTCGAAGTTACGGTAATGTCGCGCACCGCAGGATTGGTCACGCAGGTGCCAAGGCGCATGCTCTTGGTATTAGCCGCCATCAAGGTCAGCAGTGGATACGGCTCCAGCCAAAGGATGTGGGAATCGAAGATCCACCCGTACTCAAAACCGGCCGACTCTGCCTGCCGGGTGAGTGCGACAATGCGTTCTACGGGCATATCCGGTTTTATGGTAATGCCGAACTTCATGGGCTCGACTCCACCTCGAAATCCGTGCTGTTAGGGCGGGCAGTTTAGCATAGAATTCGTTCTCTGTGAGGGGCGGGGAGAGAGCCAGAATGGGTTTTGACACCATCATCACCAACGGCCGGGTGGTCACCGCTACCGATACCTACACAAGTGATGTCGCAATCACGGAGGGAAAGATCGCGGCCATCGGGCAGGGTTTGCCGCGCGACAATGCGCGCAAGATCATCGATGCCGCCGGGAAATACGTGTTTCCCGGTGGAATCGATGTGCATACCCATCTCGACATGCCATTCGGTGGAACCACCAGTTCGGATGATTTCGAGACCGGCACCCGGGCGGCTGCCTTCGGAGGCACCACCACGCTAATCGATTTCGCGATCCAGTATAAGGGGCAGACCTTGAGAGAGGCCCTCGACAACTGGATGAAGAAGGCGGAAGGCAAGGCGGTCTGCGACTATTCGTTTCACTGCATTATTACCGATTTGGCCGATGCACAAATCGACGAGATGAACGCCTTGGTGCGCGAGGGAGTCACCAGCTTCAAATTGTTCATGGCTTACCCCGGCGTGTTCATGCTGGATGACGCAAGCATCTTCAAAGCCCTGCGCGCCACCGGACAGAATGGCGGACTGGTTTGCATGCACGCAGAAAACGGTGGGGCGATTGACGTGATTGTGCGGCAAGCCTTGGCGGAAGGGAAAAAGGCACCGAAGTATCACGCGTTAACTCGGCCGACGACCGCAGAAGCGGAAGCGACCGCGCGAGCCATTGCGTTGGCGGAGATGGCCGGTTCGCCTGTCTACATTGTGCATATGAGCTGCAACGATGCCCTCGAAAAGGTTCGCGAGGCTCGCGATCGCGGTGTTCCGGTTTACGGGGAGACTTGTCCGCAATATCTGTACCTTTCCATAGAAAATTTCGATGTGCCTGGGTTCGAAGGAGCAAAGTATGTTTTCACGCCTCCGCTGCGTGAGAAATGGCACCAGGAAAAACTTTGGAACGGACTCAAGCGCGATCACCTGCAGGTGGTGTCCACGGACCATTGTCCATTCTGTTTTAAGGAACAGAAGGAGTTAGGGCGCGACGACTTTACGAAAATACCCAATGGTGGCCCCGGCATTGAACACCGCATGAGCCTGATTTATTCCGGCGGAGTCGCCCAGGGGCGGTTCAGCGTCAACCGCTGTGTGGAACTGGTCTCGACGACGCCGGCAAAGCTTTTTGGCCTCTATCCTCGGAAAGGAACGATTGCGACGGGAAGCGATGCCGACCTGGTGATTTTCGACCCTGAACGCAAGCATACGATCAGCGCGAAAACTCACCACATGCGAGTGGATTATTCGATGTTCGAAGGCATTGAAGTCAGGGGAATGCCGGATCAGGTGCTCTCGCGCGGGCGCATGATTGTTGATCGTGATGAGTTCCTGGGGCGCGCCGGCAGTGGGGAATTTCTGCGCAGATCTACCTATTCGCAGCCGTAGCAGATTCCTCCGGGCCCGTCTGTACCAGTTCGGAAACGCTTGCTCACCATCGCCAGGGGGAACGGTGAATGGTACTGGAGGCGAGATAAAGGTCAGGGGACACGCTGCGAAACTCTAGCGCAGAGATTGAGGAAGACCGAACTTTCTCGCCGGAAAGCTGACCCTGTCACGACGCCTCGTTCTCCCGTTCTCTTACTCGAAGACACGCCGCGGACCCCTGTACTTTTGGACACCCCCTGTCTTGGCCTTTCGTAATCAGGAATCGCCGGTATTGAGCTGACCTGCCCAAGAGGAGACAATCGGCCCGGTCGCAAGGCTCGCGACTGTTTGCTAAATCCTCCCTAGGAGTTACCTGTGCCGCCACGGGAACTGGCCAGCAACGATGGAACCACGCTGCCGCAGCTGGATTTGCTGGCCCGTAGCAATGCATCCCTGGTTCTGGCCAACGCGCCCGACAGCGAGAGCGTTTGGGACATCGCCAACCGTATTTGCGACCGCTACCTTCTTGCGCAAGGTGCGCCAACCGTGAGTCGGCTTTGCTGATCCTTATCGAACAAAATGACAAGGATTCTCGTCGTCGATGACAACCCACAAGTTCGGACGGCAATTCGAATGTGTCTTCAGCTGAATAAAAGGTGGAGCGTCTGCGGCGAAGCAGGCAACGGCCTGAGTGCCATAGATATGGTTCGTCGCTTAAAGCCAGACGTGGTCCTGCTCGACTATGCCATGCCCGAAATGAACGGAGTTGAGGCGGCGCGCGAGATCGCCACAATTGCGCCTGAATGTGCCGTGCTGCTGTTCACCATGTACGCGTCGGAGCAACTCGCGGAACTTGCATACAGTGTTGGCGTCCGGGCTGTGGTTTCCAAAGACGTTGGCGGCATGCGCGCACTCATTGATGCGATTGAAAAGATCGGTCGGAATGCTGCGTAGGCGCGAGGCCACCCCGGACGTGAGCGGTTGGGCCTTATGATCTTTGTCCCCTGACTGGATCCCCTGGGTCCCCTAAACGCTGGCAGTTTCTTTCCGATTCGTGATATTTTGTCGCGCCAACAACTCCTGGTTCACCCGGCACGGTCGTCTTCGTGGGTCCGCCCGGATTGAAGAGTTCTGTCTCTGATGCGCCGCGGAGAACTGAGGTGGTTGTGAGGCGAAAGGAGGGGGCATGCTGCCGTCCAAAAAGCTCTACATTTTTGTGTGCCTGCTCACATCCCTGCTCTCCGCGGTCGTCTTCGCGCAGGTCGGCAATCAGGCGTCCGTGGAGGGGATCGTCACGGACCCGTCCGGCGCCATGGTGCCCAACGTCGCTATCAAACTGACGAACACCGGTACCGGCGCCGCCTTAACGGGCACAAGCAATGAGTCCGGCTACTTTCGCTTTCCTGTGATTCCTGTTGGTACGTATGAGCTGACCGCGGAGAGCTCCGGCTTTGCCCCCTACAAGGTTACGGCGATTGATGTCGTGGTGGGTGCGAAGATAAATCTACCGATCTCACTGGGGGTGGCCGGGCAGACGGCAGCGATAGTGGTGACGGGCGAAGTGCCGGTCGTGGAGACGACGCGCACCCGGGTCAGCTCCACCGTGGATGACCACGCCGTCCGAGACCTACCTGTAAACGGCCGCAATTTCATGGATTTCGTGTTGCTCACCCCGGCAGTGGTTAAGGACGTCCGTGGCGGCGACCTCAGCTTCGGCGGGCAGCGCGGGACGCTCAACTCGCTGACCATTGACGGCACCGACAACAACAACACCTTCTTTGGCCAGACGCTCGGCCGCACCGGTTCGGGGCGCGCACCGTACCAGTTCAGCGAGGACGCCGTGCAGGAGTTCCAGGTCAATACTAACGGCTATTCCGCCGAACTCGGCCGCGCTGGAGGCGCCATAACCAACGTCGTAACCAAATCCGGCAGCAATAGCTTCCACGGCACGGCATTTGAGTTTTTCCGCGACCGCGGTCTCAACGCGAGCGATCCCATCTACAACCTGAACCGCGGCTTCGCCCTGGCTGCGGGTCATGCCGCGCCGGTCCGGCCCGGTTATCACTACCATCAGTTCGGCGGCAATCTCGGGGGCCCGATCAAGAAGGATAAGGTTTTCTTCTTCTTTGACTATGACGGACAGCGCAACATTTTCGGTGAATCGCTAGCACTAGTTCTCCCTACGGGCGTGAATCCTGCCATGTTCGACGCTTACCAGACCGCCGCCTATACCTACCTGCTGGCGCGCGCCAATTCCTATAACGCCACCTTCAACCAGAATGTTTACCTGGCGAAAGTAGACTACAATCTCAGTTCTCGCAACCAGTTCTCCTTGCGCTACAACGCCCAGCGCTTCGTCGGCGCGAACCTGGAAAACTCCGGCAACGTTACCTCGGGCTCAACCGTCAGCACGCTGGAGCACACCGGCGCTTCCGACGTCAACACCGACACGGGGGCACTTCAGTGGACGGGCACCCTGCACAACAACCTCATTAACGTCGCGCGCTTCAGCTACCAGCGGGACAGTGAACCCGGCTTCGCCAACAATAACAACCCCGAAGCCATCGTGCAGCAAAGCGGTCAGACCCTTCTCGATGTCGGCCGCAACTCTTTCAGTCCGCGGGAAACCACCATCCATCGCCAGCAGTACGCCGATACCATCGCGTGGGTGCACGGGAGACACACCCTCAAGTCCGGGGCCGACATCCTGCGCGACCACATCCTGAACTTCTTCCCCGGCAATTTCTCGGGGTCGTATACCTTTACCAGCCTGGAAGATTTCGGCCAGAGCCTCGCCGGCGTGACGTTGCCCGCCACTTCCAAATCGTTCCTGATCGAGGCCTTCCCCGGCGCCAATACTACCGGGCCCCGCACGACGCCCAACATGCTCCAGTCCGGCGCCTTTTTTCAGGATGACTGGCGGGTCAATTCACGCCTGACCCTTAATCTGGGCCTGCGCTATGACGTCCAGACCTACCAGCAGCCCAGCGTGACCAATCCAAGGGCGTTGGCTGCCGGCCTCGATACCGGCCGCATCCATACCGACACCAACAACATCGCTCCGCGCCTTGGCTTCGCCTATAGCCCGTTCCACGATAATAAGACCGTTATTCGCGGCGGGTGGGGCATCTTTTACGGCAATACTCCGTCCATTCTGATTGGCACCGCGCACTCCAACAACGGCATCAACGTCCAGACGTTGACTTTTTCCCCTGCAACTATGCCGGCTTATCCCAACAACCTGTGTGGCGCCCCGGTCGCATCGCCCAGTTGCACAGCGCCGTCGGGCGGCTCCGCCAGCCCTCCAACCATTTACGTATTCAAATCCGACTACCAACAACCAATGGTTGAGCAGTACAACTTCGAGTTCGAGCATCAGCTCTCGAATAGCGTTGCCTTCACGGTCGGCTATCTCGGAGTGCGCGGCACGCATCTGACCCGGACTCGTGACATCAATCTCAGCCCGCCAAGCCCGGCTTCCATTTCGCTGGCGGGTTCCCCGAGCGCTCAATTCAACTATCTCCAATTCCCGAAGACGCGACCCATTGCCGGTTTCAGCCGCATCTTCCAGTTCGAAGACACAGCCCATTCCACATACCACGGCCTGGTCGTGACCGCTAATAAGCGATTCTCGCAAGGCTTTTCCTTCGGCGCTGCCTATACCTGGAGTCACGCCATCGATGACGCTCCCGATGCCACTGCGGTCGTGCCCGGTACCGACGATGCCAAGCTGGTCTATAATCCGCTCCACCCGCGCGCGGATCTGGCCAGCAGCCTGGATGACGTGCGTCATCACTTTGTTTTCCATGGCACATGGGACAGTACCCCCCACACGTCCGGCCTGCCGCACGCCGTCCAAATGCTTTTAGGAGATTGGGAGATCAGCGGGATTCTTACCGCGCAATCCGGGCAGCCTTATACCGCCTTTGTCAACACCGATCTGAACAACGACGGCAATCGTAGCAGCGAGCGCGTCCCCGGCTCGTCACGAAACACGTATCGTTTGCCCTCTATCTTTTCAGTCGACCCGCGCATTACCCGCAACATCCGGCTCACTGAGCGGTGCAACCTGAAATTGATCGCCGAAGCGTTTAACATCCTGAATCGGCAGAACATCACGTCGGTGAGGACCACGCTGTACAGCGTGGCCGGCGGCACCCTGGTTCCCCAGACCACTGGTGCATCCGCATTTGGCCTGCCCACCAATGACATCGGGCCGCGTATTCTCCAACTCGCAGCCAAGTTCGTGTTCTGAGCCGTGGTTGAAACACGGTTCGCCGGGCGAACTAAGAAACGGCCCGGCTTGGGCCGTCAGGAAGGGGGGAGAGGTGTGTCAATCCCTGCCAGCTTCCACGTTTGTTCAGGGCTCGCGAGGGTTACGCGCTGACCGAGGGCAACCTGCCGCCTCACCATGGAGCACCAGAGAGCATCCACTATCGTGAGGATGAGCGTCCTACATCCTCGAAGGCGAGTTGGAAATCGAATGCGGTTCATATCCTTGACGAAGGGTCTCCCGCACCGCTTCCAGTCCTTACTTGACCAGCCAAGATAACGGTTCAGCCAGTCGAGCGCCTCTTCCCTGTGAAGCTGCCCTAAAGTGGCCCTATATTCCGTCGGCTCGGATTGGTAGTGGGCGCGGCTCCCGCCAGCGGTTGCTTCTCCCTCGTCCCCAGCCCGATCACCATCAACATGTCCTTCGGGTAAACCACATCACGCCCTCGGGCGAGAAAGTGGGAATACACCGACATGCCTGCTCCATAAAACCCAAATCCTGAGGCCACCACCCGGGAATGGGCGAACGCTCCTACCATGGTGCCCACAAACCGCAAGCCAGATGCGCCATTCGCCGCGCCGCTGCCCACATCGCCGCCTCCGCCACGCCGCAGATCGCCGTCAGTATCTCGTCCGTGACCGTCCGCGACGGAGGAGCTGGCCAACATGACGGAAATCGCGGTCGTCAGATACCTTGTTTTGGGCGCGGTGACTTGTGCGCCGCCCTCGGAATCAAGCTGCAGATGCTCTCCTTTGGCGACGTGCACTCCTTCGAGGCTGGCTTCCACCTTTTCTTCAATCCCGGCGGCTGGCACAACCTGATGAAACACGATGCGGAGCTGTCCATTTCGGCCGAACCTGCGCGCGGGACTCACTTCGAGGACCGAGCCCCTCAGCCGGCTGCCCTCGGGAAGTAATAATTGATCGGAGGCCACGAGCGGCTGAGTGATGACTGCTTCCACCGAATCCCCCTTCTTGCTATTCACCGAACTAAGGGGCGTGACCAGTACTGCGCGCACAACGCTACCCGAAGGAGGTGGCATCCCGATGTGCTCGAGTATCGCGGGCGTAATGGGCTCAGCTCCGAAATCCAGCGGGTGTCGCAGGTCCGCGCTAAAGCTGGTCCCAGGAGCCATGTACTGAGGATGGTATGGAAGTTGTGCGACCGCGAATCGCTCCAGTCGGTGCTTCTTCCCTGGTTCGTGCAGCTGCCTCTTGGCGAAATCCCACTGCCGCTTAATTTCCTTCTTAGCTTCCCCGATCCTTCGTGAAGCAGCGCTCCTGGCTTCGTCTTTCTTACCCTGTTTCTGTCTTTCTTTTTCGCTGGCAGGCACGAATTGCAGAACACCGCCGGATCCTGGGCTAACATCGCTCTCGAGCGGGACATGCCTCCCATCCGCCATCACGAGTTCGCTGAAGTCAACATGCACTTGCCGGGAAGGCGAGAACTCGCCATTCATGGCGGCCACGATGCGCCGTGTCTTTGGGACTGGATCAATGGCTGAGATCTTGCCAACGACTTCAGTCCCGGCCGGAACGACTAGCTTGTCGAACGCATACACCGGCTCGACTATTTTTCCGTGAACAAGTTGTCCGACTTTTTGCACGCGCACCTCCTGATCGAGGCCGATCTTCAACGGGGTGCCGGTGGGTACCGTCAAGAGACGGGAGAGAATCGCGCTGCTACTTGCCGGTCCAGGTTGTTCTGGGCGGCGAGTCAGAGTCTGCCCCCAGGTCCAGTTCCACGGGAGAAGGAAAAGAACAGCCCAAAGCAGAAGACGACACATAAGGCTTATCTCGACGACTTGGTTGCTGCACCGACGGCTTTGAGATCTGATGTAAGCCGGATCGAAATCGTTGCATGGGCAGCTCTTGTCGAGTCCGTCCCGGGCATGGGCCTTACTCAGGTGTTTCACCCTAGGCATCTGCTGGTTGTCTTCGGAATTGCTCTGCTGATGTTCGGACCGAAAAAGCTTCCCGAACTCGGCAAAGGTATCAGAGAGCTATTCGGGGCTTCAAGTCAGCAATGAAAGTCGAGCAAGAGAAGCCGGCCAGCACAACAAGCGCGCCCCCCAACGATCAAGGGACTAAACACGGGGTGAAGCGTGGGTTTTGGCGCCGAACGTCTGTTGGTACTCGTGCTGTGCCGCTTCGGTTCGGGTCAAAGCGGGCGGTACACCATCCTGGTCTTTGTCCGCTTATCCGGCAACTGACGATCATGATCCAGCATTTAGGTGTTACGTCAAGCATACCAGCATACCGAAGCAAACAAACTCGAGTGAATGCAGATTGAGAAAGTGTGCAAGCTGCTGATGATTTCAAGGCTGACCAGAATTTCGGCGAATGACAGGCACGAGATGCGATTATTCCAGCGCTGTTTGTGCGACGCGCCGATCGGCTGCGCTGACCGAGCGGGCCTCCTCTTATTTGGCTTCGCTCACAAAGACCGCTGTCGTCACAGCGGAGACAATGGCGGCTCCTTCCTTGGAATTGAAAGTGGATTGCCGAGTCAGCGTGTCACTGGACGTTTGCTCGACCGGATGCAGATGCAAATGAGTCCCCTCGAGACTGGCATCCGTAAAGGTCACCTGCTGATTCGTGGCGTTGAAGATCACCAATATACCTGCATAGGGGCCGTAATCCCGGCCGTTGGCATCCAGTTTCATCACGATCAGCCCCGGTATCTGGTTTTGGCCGGTGTTCAGGAACGTGAGATTCTGCTGGACCTCCCCGAAGGTCGGCATGCGGAATAACCCCGAGCTGTAGCGGATCTGCATAAACTCACGAAATGCATCACTGCTGTACGCGATGTCCTGCGGTTGCGGTGTATAGGCGGGGTTGCTGAGGAGCGGCATCATGAGGGGCCATTGGCCGCGGTTCTGGCTCGCCAGGGGCAGGCCAATCCCCCAGTTTGCCGTTTTCCCGCTCCAGTCGATTTTGTTGAACCAGTCGCCGGAATCATAACTGTTCTGGTCCATGTCCTTGGATCGCAAGATGTCGTCGCCAGCCTGAAAGAACGGGACGCCTTGCCCCAGCAGGACCAGGCTCATGGCCAGCACCTGCCGGCGTGCGCGGGTGGCGATACTGTCGTTGAAGCTGGATTTCAACTGCACCGCATCGAATAGATCCTGATTATCGTGAACCGAACAGTAATTTACTGCCTCGATTGGCGTCGCTGTGTATCCGGCCGGTTGACCGTTGTAATCCACCTGTGCTCCGGTGACCGTGACACCCGCACCATTAGTGAAGCTGTAATCGCGCAAGTTGCCGCTAAGGCCAATCCGAATCCAGTCAGCATACTGGAGCAGTTGATTTTGCTGACCGGCTTGCGGCGGGTTCTGATTGGTGTAGTCGCTAGGATCGGTAAACAGTCCGGTTGCAAATCCCTGCACCCGCTCATCGGTGAAGGGGCTGCCGCCGCGAATGCCGTCGCGAATCCGGTCGTTGAATGTGCCAATTCCAAAACCGTATAGATCGAGCTGGCCGGCGTGCGGCCCGATCTGGTTATTCGCCGTATCGCCGAAGTTCCATCCTTCCCCGTACAAGTAAATCCTCGACCCATCCACGCCGTCCTTTTCCGGGGTCAACGCCTGAAGTGCGGCCTGAATGTGCCGCATATTGTAGAGGAAGTGAAAACTCATAATGTCGAAGCGGAAGCCGTCGATCTTGTACTCGCGCGCATTGAGCACGAGCGCGTCGATCATCAGCTTTTCCATCATGCGATGTTCGCTGGCTGTATCCGGGCAGCAGGAACCCGTCTCCAGATTTCCATTCGCGTCCAGCCGGTGGTAATATCCGGGCACCACCTCATCGAGATTCGAGTTTGGCCCCTCGCCGTAAGCGCTGGTGTGATTGAAGACGACGTCTTGAACAACGCGTAACCCGGCTTTGTGCAGCCCCATCACCATCGTGCGGTACTCGCGTACGCGATTTTCAGGAACCATCGCGTAGCTGCCTGCGGGGCTCATATAGTGAACAGGGTCATAACCCCAGTTGTAGGCATCGCTGCCTTGAATCGCGGTTACCGCCGCCTGTTGCTGTTGCCCGTTCGGCGGATACTGCGAGAGGTCGCCGGTCGTCCTCCACGTGGACTTGTCTTCGTTCACGCTCGCAAAGTGAAACGACGGGAGAATATGCACCGCCCTCAATCCGCTTGTGGCGAGGTCACGCAGATGTCGCATTCCATCTGAGTTCTGATCGGCAAAAGCTTCGTAAGTACCGCGATGTGCCCATGGAACGGTCATGTCATTCACGCTGAAGTCGCGGATATGTAGTTCGTACAAGCTCATATCGCTGAAGCTGCGCAGCGGGGGCGAAGCCAGGTGGTCCCATCCCGGGGGCTTCGTTGCTCCGGAATCGAGATCGATGATTCGACTCTTCGTCCCGTTCAATGCGATGTCGACCGAATACGGATCTGTCGTCACGTTGGTATCTACGGCTGCATCGATCGGTACCCACACGCTTAGGCGGTAAAGGTAGTACTTGCCTATCCAGTCACTCGTGCCATTCGCCACCCAGACACCGTTGTTTTCCCGCATGGGAATGGTTGCGGATGCTATTGTGTCGTTCTCGTGATCGAAGATCAGCAACGACACCGACTGGGCAGTTGGTGCCCACAACTTGATCCTCACCGGGTAGGAATTCTCGTGGAAGACGACACCGAGCTTCCCGGGATAATAGTAGAGGTCGTCCAACACCGCGGCAGTTTGAATCCCCGTGGCATACTGCAGTCGGCCGTTTTGTCCCACAACCGAGAGCGCAAGCTCTCCCTTGAGCGCCTGCTTCACCGTACCAAGATCCCCGCTCGCGGGCACCTGAAGCACCGCATAACTAGCCAGCTGCGGATAGCGCATCAGCTCATCTTGGGACAGCGCTCCACCGGCCGTTAGCGGGATTTGCGTGCCGCCGGTGATACCGGTGCTGACCAAATTTAGGCCGCCGGTCAAGCTGGTACTGAGCGCATAGGTAGCCCCGCTCTGGATGTACTGCGGCTGAACGGCCAGGTGGGTACGATCGAGCCAATAAGCCTGCTCTATGCTGAGGATTGCGTTTGCGATTTGTTGCGGCGTCGGCTGGCTGGTGAAGACAGTAGCGTCGGCGTGAATGACCCAAGCCTCGTTGTACTGGGTGATTTGGAGATGCTGGTCTGGCCCCGGATCCTTGACTTGTCCTTGAGCACAGTTATTGATGATGAAGCCCAGGTCGCCAACCGGGTTGCCTTGAGCGGGGTTTACGGTAACGTCGAAATAGACGCCAAAACTGTCGGTTCCCGTGATTGCGACCTCACTCTGGCACCAGAGGGCGTTTTCGGTAGATGCATTCCATGTGTAGAGTGCCCACCCGGCGTAGTTGCCATCGGGCCGGAAATAATGAATACGCACCTCTCCGGATGGAATGGGCGGCTCTGACGCCGCCCGGGCCGGGGTGCGACAAAAGCAAAGTAGAAAGAGCAGCAGGCTGAATGAGAGTTTGGCCTGCCAATGGGCAGCCTTTATTCTGGACGTCATGGAAAGGACCTCCCGATAAGCTGTGAGGGTGGTCGGTAGAGTGCTAGGCAGAATGCTACGGTGCGTCCGAGGCAACCCTTCGCCTCTTAGAGCGGCGTTAATCCTAGTGGGCTAAAACCTCCGCGTCAACAGAGAATTTTGCACAGAGAATTTTGCACTTCTTGCAGACGTTCCAATTGCGTTTACGGGTGCCGAACTAGAACTAACTTCCCAACCACTGTGCACATCGACTCTGCACATCGACCGGATTGCCCAGTAAGGGAAGCAGGCGGATCATCCTTCGATCTACCGATCTAGGCAAGCCCTACGTTAATCATTCATCCGCGTAGTTGGCCGAGGAATCGGACTAGTGGTTTCACCCATTCGAGCGCACTTTCGCTTTCCCCGGTAATAAATCGCTGCCGCTCCTGGTGTGACCCTTTTCAATCCGGCCAGTTCAATTCACGGCGATGCCACTGATCTTCGGCTGATCTCGGGCACCGCGCGTAAGTTGGATTACGATCTGCCCCTCCGAATTAGCCGTCGCCTGGAACTGCTCCTCAACGGCCTTGTTCTTCGCCCCAGTCATGCCAACGATATCGAAGTTGGTGAGCACTTGCGAGCCATTGATCAGAACATTAAATTGTCGCTGGGTTGGTTGGCTCCAGTAGATCTCGTTGAAGTACAGCGTGACGGTATGCCTGGTTCCCGGCGTGAAACCGCCAATCGTGTAAGTGCTTGGCGCCCAGCGCTCACTTTGGAAAACTGCCTGCGGCGGAACCGGGCTGGATATGAGGGAGGTGTCAACCGGAGCGAAGCTACTGGCCTGGTTCCCTCCAGAAAAGTCAGTGTCGGCGATGAAGTTGCCGACCTCGCCACCGCCCGAGTCGAGTAATACCGGGCCACTGGTCGGTTCATTATCGGTGGTCTGACTGACCACCAGGCCGCTGATCAGCGGTTGAGCGGGAGCGCGAGGAGTCAACTGGACTACGATATTCCCGTACTCGTCGGCGTTGGCTTTAAAGTTCTCCTCGATGGCTTTATTTTTGCCTCCAGCGGCAGCAAAAATGTCGAAGCGATTCAGAACCGTTTGACTATTAATAGTTACGCTGAACCGACGCTCTCCCGGTCCATTGACCTGAGTTTCGGCAAAGTGTAACTGCACGTTATAGGGCGCATAAGGAACCAAATCTCGAATCGTGTATTGCGACTCGCCCGCGCGCGCGGTCTGGTAAACAGCTTGCGGAGGTACGGGCGCAGGAATAAGCGAGGTATCTATTGCAGCCTCCGTCGAGACCGTCTTGCCGCCGGTAAAATTTGTATCTGCAAAGAAACTGCCCTGCGCAACCCCGCCGGCATTAATCGTCAAGGGTCCTGCGGCTGGCGTGTGCGCAGCCCGATAGATCCGCACATAATCCACTAGCATCACCGCTGGGTTCGGCGTCGTGCTGTCTGTGTATCCGGGGAAATAGCCACCCATCGCCAGATTCATGATAAGAAAAAAGTCATGATTGAACACCCAGTCGCCCGGAATGTCGCTGGTGTTCTGGATGGTGAAATAAGGCGCGCTAGGGTCGTCCCGATAGAACTGCGCCTGGTTCGGAGACCAAATAATCCCATACGTATGAAAGTCCCTTACTGTGCCACCGTTGGGAAAAGTAAACGACGAGCCAACACCGTTTCCGCCGGAAAACGGTCCATGAACCGTGGACGAAGTCTTCGACGGTCCGTACTGCGGTACCCATTCCATGACGTCCATCTCGCCACAGAGGGGCCAGCCGGAGGTATGGATGTTCGATCCAAGAAGCCAAAACGCCGGCCAAACGCCAGCTCCCATAGGCAGTTGCATGCGCGCTTCGATGCGTCCGTACTGGAGGTTCTCCATGCCCTCGCTCTTCATGCGGGCTGAAGTCCAAGCGCCATTGTTATGGATGGCCGAAATGACCAGATTGCCCTGGCCGTCGAGAACGGCGTTGGGCGTCAGCGGGCTGCAGGGGCTGACGTCGGAGCCGGCCGCACAGTACACCTCTTCCTCATTGTTGCCCCATCCACCGCCGCCGACATCGTAGGTCCATTTGCGGGAATCTGGCACAGAGCCCGCGGCTCCATTAAATTCGTCTGACCATACAAGCTGCCACCCGTTGCTTCCCTGAGTGGTTTGGGATTGGGCCAGACTCGGACTGAAAAAGATCAAAACCAATAGGGCAACGAAGCTGTGGATTTTTCTGCGTCCTGGCGGCATGGCGTTCAGCTCCTTATTATTCTTTCAATTCTTCTTAAATCGAGTGGGTGAATAGTTAAGTCAACTGAGTGAATAACTTAAATCGAGTGAGTGAATAATTTACTTTCAAGGAAGTTGGTGTAAATACAGGGAATTCTGTATTCCACACATTCAAGCGAGGTGAGGTTGAGGTGGAGCCCGATTCGACTTAACACTGGCGCCGAGCGGGGCCAAGCCGACTTGTCGCCCACGAATCGGACGAAGTCATTCTGCTGACGATCTTTGGTACCGTGCTGTTGGTGGCTGGTGTGGTACAGCGATTCCAGGTTTCGGCAAGCCATTGGAGCATTTCGGGTCGACATCGCACGGTCCGGCTCGGTCGCGGAGCAGGCGCACCGCCTCGTCAGCCCTCTAAGAGACCTGTTCGCCGCGATGTTCTTTTTCTTCTTCGGGTTAGAGATTGATCCAGCGAGCCTCGTCCCGGCCTTGCCGTTTGCTGTGGGGGTAGCAGCGCTCACGACTGTCACGAAGGTGGTGACAGGATACTGGGCGGCTCGTCATGCAGGCATTGACCAAGGAGGGCGTCTCCAGGTGGGGATGGAAACGTTGCACGCGGCGAGTCCTCCATTGTCATTGCGGGGCTTGGAGCTGTGCCTCGGCCGCTCTCGGCTGTCTACGTTCTTATCATGGCGATGTTGGGGCCTCTTCTGGCGCGGGTAGCGAGATAACCAGCCATCGTCGGGGCTACGTACTATTGCCCTACTGAAGTAGTCCAGATCATCGCAATCGTTAAAACCATAATGATGATGCTGGTGGCCCAGGCAATCACGTTTGCAGGTCTCGAATTTGTGTACTCGCCCATCAGTTTTTTGCGGTTAACCAAAAGCAACATGAAAACCAGCAAAAACGGGAGTAGCGCACCGTTGGCGACCTGGGAGAATAGTATGAGCCTGATCAAGGGCAACCGAGGGATCAGCACCACGCCTGCTCCAGAAACAATCAGGAACGTGTAAAGCCAGTAAAACACGGGTGCCTCGGAAAACCGTTTATTAACGCCAGACTCGGCGCCCAGTCCTTCGCAGATGTTGTACGCCGTTGCCAGCGGCAAAATCGCAGCCGAAAGCATGGCAGCGTTGACCAATCCCAAAGCAAAGAGCAGGTATGCAAAGTCGCCTGCAAGAGGTCGCAATGCAACCGCCGCCTCCGTCGCATCCGAGATGTTCCGAACTCCTGATACGTACAGCGTGGCAGCGCAGGCGAGCACGACGAAGAACGCGATCACATCGGTAATAATGCAGCCCGAAATGACATCCCATTTTGCCAGCGAGTACTGCTTTTTTCCGATACCCTTTTCGACGATGGACGCTTGCAAGTAGAACTGCATCCATGGCGTGATCGTGGTACCGATCAGGCCAACCACCATGATTAGGTAGTCGGAACTTCTGATAATCTGCGGCACAAAAGTATCGTGAATAGCGGCGTGCCAGTCAGGATGCGCGAGGAAAGCAGATACCGGATAAACGAAAAACAGCAGCGAGAACAGGATCAGGATGCGCTCGAAGGGCTTGTATGAATTGTGAACGACAACGATCCACACCAGGAAGGCACCGATGGGCACCACGAAGTACTTGCTGATGCCAAACAATCCCATGCCGGACGCCAGTCCTGCGAATTCGGCGACGATGTTTCCCAAGTCTGCTAAGCCAAATACGAACGACACGAAGAACGTCGCCCGGATACCGAACTCTTCCCGGATCAGATCGTGCAGACCCTTGCCCGTCACCGCACCCATGCGGGCTGCCATTTCCTGAACGACGATCAGAGCGATGGTGGTGGGAATCAAAGTCCAGAGCAGTCGATATCCAAACTTTGCGCCAGCTTGAGAATAAGTAAGGATTCCTCCGGGGTCGTTATCGACGTTAGCGGTAATAAAGCCGGGGCCAAACACCGCGAAAAACGCGAGTAAGCGATAGCGGAGCAACTTGGCGGGCCAGCGAACTTCCTTAAGGCGCACGAGGGTACCTCCTGCTGGCACAGGTACGAGAACAGCCTGCTCCACGAACGCAAGCGATTTTTGGAGGGTGAAGCCTAGACGCTACAGCTTGAAGCTTGGCCTAGATTCACTCGCTCGGGTCCAAGTTTTACCACGTCGAGCGAGTGGCCGATGGTGAGATCAGGCGAATGCTGGCGACGGAGCACGGTTGCGCGAGCGCGCCGCAGCCGGGCACATCCAAGTCATGGGGAAAGATTGTGGTGCGCTGCCCGGCGGCTACATCAACTCCCCGATGAATGCACGCGACACCTCGGCTGGGATCTTTGCGCCGTTATGCACCAGGGCGCCTTCGTTCAGCACCGGTTCTGCTTCGTGCAAGGCAGGAAGATCGGTACGCTCAAAGAATCTTCCAATCGGAATTTCCTCGCCCCAGAGCAAAGACTTCTCCATGGCTAGCACCCAGTTCGTGGGATCGTGAGCGGGATCGTCTTCGAGTTTCTTCACGCGCGGGCGGAACCACTGGTAGGTATTGTCGTGGTTATACGTGACGCAAGGGCTGAAGACGTCGAGGAACGAGAAGCCCTTGTGCTGAATGCCCCGCTTGATCAGTTCGGTGAGGTGCTTCTGCTCGCCACTGAAGCCGCGAGCGATGAATGTGGCTCCGCAGGCGAGAGCGAGCGAGATGGGGTTGACCGGCGATTCGATATTGCCGAATGGCATGCTTTTTGTCTTCATTCCGACGCGGCTGGTGGGCGACGTTTGACCGGTGGTGAGGCCATAGATCTGGTTGTCCATCACGATATACAGCACGTCGACATTGCGTCGCATCGAGTGGACGAAGTGGTTGCCGCCGATGCCGAAGCCATCGCCGTCACCGCCAGTCACTATTACGGTCAACTCGTGATTCGCAAGCTTCACGCCCGTTGCCACCGCCAGCGCACGCCCGTGCAGCGTGTGCATGCCGTAGGTGTTAATAAAGCCGGGGAAGTTGGAGGAACAACCGATGCCGCTAATGGTGACAACCTGGTGATTTGGAATCTGCAGCTCGACCAGCGCCTTCTCAACCGCAGCCAGCACGCCAAAATCGCCACAGCCGGGACACCAGTCAGGATCGACTTTGCCTTTAAAATCCGCCACCGCCAGTTGCTTGGGAGCTGCTAAACCAGTCGCCATTTGTGGTCCTCCTCAAACCATAACTTCATGGGCCGGAACCGAGAGCTTGGTGTTCCCGGTTAACTGTTCCTTCACCGCCTCGACGATGTGGTGCGGCATGAATGGCTCGCCATCATACTTGCGGATGTACCCATTCGGCACGTAGCTCGTTTCGCTGCGCAGGTAGCGGGCGAACTGGCCACTGTAGTTATTCTCCACGATGATGGTGTGCCGCGAGCTTCTTAGGATGTCCAGTATCGCGTCGCCGTGCAGCGGCACCAGCCAGCGGATCTGAAGCTGGTTAGCGGGAATGCCTTGCTCGGTGAGGATTTCGCACGCCTCCTCGATCACTCCTTGGGTAGATCCCCAACCGATTAACGTGACTTCGGCGTCACGCGGCCCCCGCAACTCCGGCGGAGGAACCGCGGCCGCGATGCCGATGACCTTCCGCATGCGCTTTTCCATCATCGCGCGGCGCTTGGTCGGATTCGTAAATTCATCGCTGATTAAGACACCGTCTTCGTCGTGTTCGTCACTGGCGGCGGTGTGGGTGAATCCAGGAACGCCGGGAATGGCGCGGGGTGAAATGCCGCTTTGGGTGATCTTGTAGCGTTTGTAATCACCGTTCCCGTCAGACCCGGATGTCGCGTCAGCCGTCGTGATCAGCTCGCCGCGATCGATAGGCGGATTAAAGTCCAGATCCTTTGGATCCACACTGAGCCTGCCCTCAGAGAGCAGGAGGTCACAGAGCACGATCCCAGGGCACTGAAAGCGGTCTGCGATATTGAAAATCTCAGGGACGATTTTGAAGCAATCCGCGATATCGAGCGGAGCAGCGATGACGCGAGGATAGTCGCCAAACGCGGCACCCAACATCTGCCAAAGATCGCCCTGCTCCGTCTTGGTAGGAACTCCAGTGGACGGGCCGGCGCGCTGGCAGTCGATGACTACGACCGGGGTTTCCATCATGGCCGACAAACCAAGGCCTTCGCTCATCAGGGCAAAGCCGCCGCCCGAGGTTGCGCACATCGAGCGAACGCCGGCATGGGAAGCGCCGATCGCCATATTCACTACGCCAATCTCGTCCTCCACCTGCCGGACCATGATGCCAGCCTTGCGCGCGTGCGCCGCCATCCAGTGCAGAACGCCTGTGGAAGGACTCATGGGGTAGGCACAGTAAAATTTCACCCCCGCGGCTGCGCCCCCCATCGCCATGGCGGTATTCCCGCTCAGCACCGCGTACCGGTTCTCGGTCATGGCAAGCGGCCGGGCAAAGGGCTTGAAACTCCCGGTGGCATAGTCGTAGCCGGCCCGCGCGATTCCGACGTTTTCCGACACCACCGCTTCGCCCTTCTTCTTAAACTGCTCGATTAGAACGCTCTCCAACGCCTGAAACCCAATACCCATCATGCTGAGACCCGAGCCCAGCGCGAGTGTGTTCTGGGCCACTTTGTTGCGGCTGATATCAGCCAACTTTGAAACGGGAAGCGGACAGAGCTGTACGCCTTCCGCGGCGGTCCCGGGCTTGATCGTATCCGCGTTATAAATACATGCGGCGCCGGCGGTGAGCAGCCCGAGGTGGCGATTCATTGCATCCTGGTTGAGCGGGATCAGTAAATCGAGGCGGTCCCCCATATTGGTGACCTTTTCCTGGCCGGTACGAATGGTGAGAAAGGTGTGGCCACCGCGAATGATGGATTGGTAGGCGTTGTAGGCGTTGAGGTGCAGGCCGCGGCGGCTGAAGATCTTGGCGAAGATGTCGCCCGGCGTAGCGACGCCTTGGCCGGCGGCGCCCCCGATACCGATGGCAAATGTCTGCCTCATAACGCAATCTCCAGGCTGGAGCCGACTGACTCAGCCGCCAAAGCGTTCCGTTCCACTTGCGGCGTGTCAGCTCAGCTGCAGTTCGGAATGTGGATAAGTTAAGGTCTAAGTTAAGGTCAACGAAATCGCTGTCTCGACATCCTAGGCGCACAAGCATACACCGGGAACGGCCTTTCGGGCACAAAAAGTCTGCTGTTGGCGGCTGTGGGGTTTAGCGGACAGCCGCGGCCCGTACGGCAAATGCTCAATCAACCAAGGTGTATTCGAAGACGGGTAGATGCAGGACGGTAAGACGAAGCCGCCGCGAAAACTTCTCGAGTTCGTACTCGCCTTTCATAAACCCCGATTGCACCAGGCGAAGCGTTTCCTCCGGGAATTCCGACAGGCGGACAAGAGAACGATCGGATCGAGCGGCAGTCGCTTATAAACCCGTTCGCGCCGTACTGGCCTTCATGACAGGCCAGTCAGGCAATTGATGAGAACGGATTCGCTTGTCAGGCGCGGATGATCTTAATTCCGCGGCGCTCAAATTTTTCAACTGCCTCGTCCGGCGCTGCCTCTTCAGTGACAAGTATGTCGACGTCTTCGATAGGGCAAATCAGCGATGGCGTAATTAGGCCCAATTTGCTGGAGTCGCTCACCACGATGACCTGTTTGGCTTGCTTTACCATGGCGCGAAAGGTGAGGGCTTCGTCAGACTCGTTTGTCGTAGTGCCGCGTTCGTCGTCTATACCGGAGACGCTGAGAAGCAGCTTGTCGAGGAAAACATCGCCGAGAAAATTAATCGCCGCTGCACCCACCAGGGAGAATGACCACGGCCAGTGGACGTACCCCCCCGTCAAATGGACCTTGAGTCCTGGCATGTTGCAGAGCTCCATGCCAATGTTGACGGCATTGGTGACGATCGTGAGGTTGGTCCTATGACGCAGGCTGCGTGCTACCCACGTGGTGGTCGTGCCCGCGGTTAAGCCGATGGTCTCGTTTTCCTTAATGAGTTCCGCGGCAGCGAGCCCGATGTGCCGCTTCTCCCTGACGAATCGCTGCTCGCGGGTTTGAAACGCTGTATCGTAGCGGAACGGTTCGTAGAGCAGCTCCTGTACTAGAGCGGCGCCGCCATGGGTGCGGCGGATCAGGCCCTTGCCTTCCAGGCGGGTGAGGTCGCGCCGGATGCTCGGTGCCGATGCACCGAGCAGGGTGATCAACTCTTCGACCGACACGGACCCGCGCTCGAGCAACAGTTTTAGGATTCGACCGGTGCGGTGTTCCTGTCGCGCGGACATGCTAGGTTCTTAAGCCAGATGAGGATACGGGCCACGCCCTCGGGGGAGACGGCTGCGATCCAGAATCGCACATGCTAGCAGCCTGCTGCCTGAAAGAGCCAATCATTTCTAAATTTAAGTACGGGTATATCGATCAGAAAGATGATCGTTTTTACCCATAACATTCGTTTTTCAATTGACAATGCCATGAGAACGCAGTAGTGTTCCGCGGCAAATACGTCCTTTGCTGGTCGAAGGATGGGAAGCGTCGGGCGCGCAGGGATGATGCGGACTCGAGTTTATGAGGAGGCACCCCATGAGCCCCAGACACTTCCTGAACCCTGGTTTGCGGTGTGTTTTTGCTCTTGCCGTCTTTTGTTCCGCAAATCTTCCCCTGGCCGCGCAGAATTCGCAAGGAACGATTTTGGGGCATGTGATTGACGCCTCCGGAGCAGTCTTGCCCGGAGCGACGGTGACGATCACCAATGTCGCGACTTCAGTTTCGAACAGCACGAAAACCAGCGCGGTTGGCGACTACGTGTTCGTTAACGTGAAACCCGGCAACTACAACATCACCGTGCAAATGACAGGGTTCAAACAGGCGCAGGTCGAAGCGGCGCGCCTCAGCGTGGAGGCCACGCTGCGGCAGGATTTCAAGCTGGAGGTCGGGGCGACTAACCAGCAAATGACGGTCAGCGCGGAATCGCAGATGGTGCAGACCGACAACGTGACTTCCGGCACAGTGGTGCCTAGCAAGCTCATTGAAGAATTGCCCATCATTGGCCGTGACTTCACCAACTTGCTCAGAGTGCAGGCGGGAGCCACCCAGGTCCAAGGCAGCTCTCAGCTCTATTGGGCGCAGCACGGCCTGAATAACGATTACGCTTCGGTGAGTGTCAACGGGTCGCGTACCGAATCGGTGAGTTACCTGGTCGATGGCGTCTCCGATAACGACCAGTATTTTTCCACCGCAAATAATGAACCGAGCTCGGAGGCGATCGAGGAATTCAAAGTGCAAAATGGTCTGTACTCAGCGGAGTACGGCCAGGGCTCGGCACAGGTGAACGTGGCCGTAAAATCGGGAACCAACCGGTACCATGGTTCCGCTTACGATTACATTCAAAATGATATGTGGGAGCCTCAAAGCCCCCTGAACGCATGGGAACATGCAGTGAATGGAGTTCCGCTCCCCGAGAAGAGTGAGTTGAAGCAGAACCAGTTCGGCTTGACTTTGGGTGGGCCGATCCAAGTCCCGAAGATCTATCAGGGCAGGTCAAAGAGCTTTTTCTTCTTCTCGTATGAAGGGGGCCGCCGCAGGGAATCCGGTCTGAGCCGGGTGTTGATTCCGACTGCGGCTGAGCGGGCCGGTGACTTCTCCGATTGGCGGGATGCTCAAGGGAATCTGGTTCCCATCTATGATCCTGCTACCCAGGCTGGCGGTAATCCTTCCACGCGAACGCCGTTCCCCGGGAACCAGATCCCGAGCTCGAGATTCAGTTCGACTGCCGGCAAGTACATCGGCCTCCTTGGTTCGGCCGAGCCCAATGTGCCTCAAGCCAATATGGCGTCTTGCGCCCAGACCAACGGCAATGGATCGGGGGCGTGCTACAACTACGTCGCCAATGTTCTCCGGCCCACGAATACGAACAACTACACTTTCCGCTTGGACCACAATATGGGGACCCGTGATCGCTTCTACTTCACCGGGATTCTCGGCGATCAGCAGCTTCACAACCCCAGCGTGATGCCGCTCACCGGAGAAATCAAATATCAGCGCAACAAACTGATGGGCTTCAATTGGCAACACAGCATAAGCCAAAACATCTTTAACGAGTTTCGGGTTGGCTACGACTGGATGAAGTGGCGCAACGGTTCGGATGCAGCCGATGGACCGAACTATGGTCAGCAACTCGGCTTCGCCAATGTGCCCGGCAATCAAGCTCTCTGGGGAGTTCCTAACCTGACCTTCAGCGGGTTTCAGGCCATCGGGAATACGAACTCCGGCTGGACACAGAAGGAGAACAACTACCAAGTTGTGGAGAACCTGAAGTGGGTCGTGGGAAAGCACACGCTCACGATGGGAACCGACATCCGGCGGTACATGCTTTATATGGTGGCGGCGTTTGGCTCGACCGGAGAGGTAGATTTCAACGGTGCTTACACCGGAACTGACCCGAACCTCACGCACAGCGGGAAGTACACCGAGACGGGCGCGGGTAGTTCGATTGCCGATTTTCTCCTAGGTAACCCTATCAATGTCACGGGACCGGCGCCGGGCGGCTCCGATTACTTCGATGTTCGCGCCACGAATTGGAACTTCTTCTTTCAAGATGACTATCGGGTCACCCCGATGTTAACCATGAACCTCGGGCTCCGCTACGAAATACCCCCCGCATACCACGATATCTACAACAGCGGGGCGCAATTGGATCTGAGCAATGGCGGGGGGTTCCTGTGGGCGAACCGAAACACCGCACTCCAGGCGCAGCAGGCAGGTGGATACCCGTTTCTCACGCGGTGTTGTCGAGATAACAAGCTGGTTCCTCCGGACCACAAGGACTTCGCGCCGCGCATCGGAGTGGCTTGGCGTCCCTTGGACAGCGACCGTTTCGTGGTCCGGGCCGGCTACGGCATTTTCTACGATCTCCAGAACCAGTGGTATTCGCTCACCACATACGACAACATCAGCACATATGTCGGCTCACCTGCTTTCTATGCGACCTCGACCGGGGCAACGCCGTCGGCCCCAAATGTGTTAGACAGCCTCTGGTTGCCTTCAACTGTCGACTACGGCTTCTTCGGCGTGGGGCCGAATGCCTACCCGCTATATGTGCCTTACCCCCAGATCAACTGGCCGGGGAATAGAAGTCCCTACAACCAGCAGTGGATGCTGGGGACCGAGTACGCCCTCAAACAGAATCTTCTGCTGGACGTGAGCTATATCGGCAATCACGCTCTTCGACAGCCGGCCTATTGGTACTACAACGCAGCCACCATGCCGGCCCTGAACGACCCCTGCGATCGGTATCGAATGGTCCAGGAGGCGTCAGGCGATCCGACCTGCGCCAGCGACCCGAATTTCATTCCGGCCATGTCGCGCAACCGCTTCTCCGACATCAGTACGCATGCCTACTCGATAGCCAATCTCTTCAACAGCAACTACAACTCGATGCAAGTCCGTCTCAACCAGCGATATAGTCAGGGACTACAGTATCAGGTGGGCTACACCTGGTCGCGCATTCTGGATGAGACTTCGGCCATCAACAACATCCCGACGGGCACGCTGACCTTGCAGAACAACAACTGTTTCAAGTGCGATTACGGTCCGGCCTCCTTTGATCAGACCCATCGTTTGGTGGCGAGTGGCTCGTATGAACTGCCCCTGGGAAATGGCCGAAGGTGGTCCGCCGGGCCAGCCAATTGGGTAATCGGCGGATGGAGCTTTAGCGGCATCTACACTGCTGCTTCAGGATTCCCCGAGACCCTTTTTGCGGGCATGGGCGGCTACGGCGAAGATGGTGTGCGTGCCGACCTGCGGCGCCCGAACCAAGTTGGAAATCCTAACGCACCCGTGTATGGGACGCTCAACCCTACCATCTATCCGCAGGCCAATTTCAAAAGCAGCATCTTTCACTGGTTCAATCCGGCGGCTTACGCCGCTCCTGCCGGGAACCAGTACGGGAATGTAGCCCGCAATAGCATCCGTCAGCCCTATTTCATGCGTGGTGATATCACGCTGTCGAAGAACTTCCGTATTACCGAGCGGCAGAACTTCCAGTATCGCCTGGAGATCTTCAATGTGTTCTCACTCTGGCATTCCAATGTGGGTAGCGGCATACAAGGCGACCTGCAAGCTGGAAACTTCGGGTCGCTGGTTCCGATCGACAGCAACTCAAGCGGCCAGCCGCTTCCTGAGTCGATGCAGTCGGGATTAAGGAACTGGTGGTCACCGCGCACCATCCAAATGACTGCCAAGTACATATTCTGAGCCTGGCCACGCTGCCCTAGGTTCGAAGCCGATACCGGGAGCACCGGTTTTCCTGAGCCAAACCATGAAGAACGGTGTCGTCGTGGAAATCTGCGTTGAGTCGGTGGAATACGCTGTCGCTGCAGAACGCGGTGGCGCTGACCGGATTGAGCTTTGCAGCGAGCTGTTTTCCGGAGGGGCGACGCCCAGTCGAGGCCTCATTGCGGAAGTCCGCCGGCGGGTATATATCCCCATTCACGTTCTGATCCGTCCGCGCCTTGGCGACTTCTGCTACTCCGACTGTGAACTCGACACGATGGAGTGCGACATTGCTGCCCTGAAGCAGCTTGGCGCAGATGGGATTGTGCTCGGGGTTCTCGAAGCCGGCAAGAGGATCGACCTTACCCGCACGGCGAGGTTGGTGAAATTGGCGGCGCCCATTCCCGTAACCTTTCACAAAGCATTTGACGAGTGCCAGGATCTTTTGTCGTCCTTGGGATTGGTGATTAAAACCGGAGCCAACTGCCTTCTTACTTCTGGAGGCGCCGCCACAGCAGCGGACGGTGTGGTCCAAATTGAGCAGCTCGTGAAGCAAGCGGCCGGCCGCATCACCATCATGCCGGGCGGAGGCATTGACGCGAGCAATGTACACCATGTCCTCGCCCAGACCCGCGCGTGCTATGTCCATACTTCGCTTGGTAGGTCGCGAGTCAGCCCCCGCCCCAGGTCGGCTTCCCCCGTGTCAAACATCGAGATGTCTCAGTTCGAAGCGAGAGTGCGCGCGATCCGCGAGCTGCTCGAGGCCAACGAAGTGCGCCCCTGAAGGCGAACCTTGGGTTTGGAGAAGCGCTCTTTTCGTAAGGTGTATTGCTAAAGTCGTTTTAACTGCCAATGGACCAGCGCGTTTGCCACAGCTTTGCGCGCCTCCGATTAACCGGCGTTTACCCGCGCTCATATGCCGTCTCGCCAAGTTGCTCCGGTACCGCTTACTCGCGTTTTTTGCGGTGTTTGGCCCCGGCTTTATTACTGCGAACGTCGATAACGACCCCGGAGGAATCCTTACTTATTCGCAAGCTGGCGCAAAGTTTGGATGCATTGCTGTGGACTCTAATCGTCTTTGGTTTCGCTGGGGCCCGACTTCTGCCGGAACGTCGACTCAGGGCAGCCACAAAATTCTCCGACTTATTTCGAAAGGCGGCCGCTGAACTCCGGACCCGGGCTGGGACTTCGACCTGACACCGCAAACATCGAGAACGCCTCCCGGCATTGAGCACCTCGGTAGCGCTGCAGGATCACCTAACGCAGGAAGATAATTGCAAGATACCGAGCCCAGCTATGGTCGGGAGGTCACGATCATTGGTGAGAAAAGTAGTGCAGCCGGCGCCGCCAATGCGGCCACAAGCTGAAGAGAGTCTGGCATCTGGACTCCCGTTTCGGCCCTGAGCTGCGCGGCCGCGCGCAAATGGTCGCGCGAAATCTCTGCAACCCGGACCCCGCGACTCTGCGTGAGAAGAGCCTCATAGCGCTCGGCCAGCAGATGGTCTCCGGAACGGTAGGGAACGACCAAGACTTCCAGCAAAGTAAGCGCCGACGTAACCAACTCCCTGCGTCCGTCATCGACTCCTCTGAAAAGCGGTTCGAGCAGGGGAAGAAACCGGGGACGTTCTTCGATGAAGTAGATGAAGATGACCATAAAGAGCGTCGGGAAAGTTCTTGATGTTGAGGATTGCCATATATGTTTTACTCCCAACCTCCTCCATTGTGGAGGACCTATGGTTTCGACTCAAGCGATGTTTACCGGTGCCATCTGCAACATCAGCTGCAGCGTGAAAACGGCGGATGTTGCACTTGTGAGTTCGTTCTGTGGGCACGTAGGGCAACCGATTGAATGGCAGGTCCCAGACTCACAAGAATTCAGGCCAGTCCATGGGAGCGAAACAAGGTACGTTCGTTGTTTCTTAGGACATCAGGGAGCCGAAGTCGGGGCGCGTCAAGCCGATCACATGCCTGTCCGATAACGGACACCCAATTCCGCCAGCGGACAACCGCGGCTGGCACAAGAATCCCTTCAGGAACTCTAACTCCGAGCCCTTCAATCGCATAGCACGGTGTGGATTCTGGCCAACGAGTTGCATAATCTTCATCTGTGGATATTGCTCGGCCTGAATTCAAGCGACAAAAGCGACGCCGGCAGATCATCTGGTCGGCGATTGGTATCGTGTGCCTGGGCGCGGCGACGATCGGCATCTCCAGACTGAAGCCTGCCGCGCCTGAGGTCGAGCGCAGTACCGTCTGGACCGACAGCGTGAAGC
Organism: Acidobacteriota bacterium; assembly: GCA_003225055.1. Lineage (GTDB taxonomy): Bacteria > Acidobacteriota > Terriglobia > Terriglobales > Acidobacteriaceae > Gp1-AA122. The sequence goes on along the minus strand of QIAU01000139.1, from coordinate 36,966 downwards.
GCGGCTCCATGCTTCGCCAGGTGAGAGGTCTAGGTTCGTTAATTCCCAGCCAAGAGTTCACCCGTCAAATACCGGCGGAGACAGAGGCGACGGTTATCCGAATCCTCAAATTGCCCGGCTCCGAGGTGCAAGCGGACACGATTCTGGTCGAGATGAGCAATCCGCAGGTGGAGCAGGCTGCGGTGGACGCAAGACTTCAGTTGAAGGCCGCAGAGGCTGAATACCAGAGCCTGCGCGTGAAACTCCAGAGCGATCTGATGAACCAAAAAGCCGGGGCGGCGACCGTGACCTCCGACTACACCCAAGCCCAGCGTCAGGCCGACACCGACAAGGCGCTCTACGATCTCGGGGTGATTTCTGGACTTGTCTACAAGAACTCCAAGAGCAAAGCCGATGAACTGACGACCCGGAACAATCTTGAGAGTGAGCGCCTCGATGTTAACCAGAAAGCGATCGAATCCCAGCTTGCCCAACAAGAAGCCAAGGTTGATCAGATGCGCGTGCTTGCCGAGTTGAAACAGAAGCAGCTAAACGCACTCAAGGTTCGAGCGCAAATTGAAGGCGTCCTGGTCGACCTTCCGCTGCAGGTTGGACAGCATGTGTCGCCGGGCACGATGCTGGCAAAGGTGGTTCAGCCGGATCATTTAATGGCGGAGTTGAAAATTGCGGAAACACAGGCGCGCGACGTCCAAATCGGCCAGCCCGCCTTGATCGACACTCACAACGGAACGGTCGCCGGCACGGTAATGCGCGTCGATCCGGCGGTGCAAAACGGCACGGTTACGGTCGACGTGAAACTCACAGGCGAGCTTCCCAAAGGAGCCCGGCCTGATCTGAGCGTTGACGGAACCATTGATTTGGAGCGCCTGGACGACGTGCTCTATACCGGCCGCCCAGCCTTTGGACAAGAAAACAGCATCATCAGCTTGTTCAAACTTGATCCGGACGGCAGGAGCGGCGTGCGCGTTCCGGTGAAAGTTGGGCGAGCGTCCGTGAACTCAATCCAGATTCTCGAAGGCCTGCACCAAGGCGACACCGTCATCCTTTCCGACATGTCGCGCTACGACAATACCGACCGCATCCGGCTTGATTAGCCGGAACCGAGGAACAACCTATGAGCGAAGCAGGACAACCCCTGATCCAGATCGAAGACCTGACGAAAGTTTTTTATACCGACGAGGTCGAGACGCACGCGCTCTCTGGAGTCCATTTGGGAATTGGGAAAGGGGAATACGTGGCTATATCCGGACCGTCAGGATGCGGCAAGTCCACGCTCCTTTCTATTATGGGCTTGCTCGATACGCCGACCGGCGGGAAGTACCGGCTGAACAACGAGCCGGTCGAAAACCTGGATTTTGCAGCCCGCTCCCGCATTCGCAACCGCGAGATTGGTTTCATATTTCAGAGTTTCAATCTGATTGGCGATCTCACGGTTTACGAGAACGTGGAATTGCCGCTGACCTACCGGCAGAGAATGCCTTCGGCGGAGCGCAAAAAACGTGTCATGGAATCGCTGGAGCGCGTCGGCATGGCGCACCGAATCAGGCATTACCCTTCGCAACTTTCCGGAGGCCAGCAGCAGAGAGTCGCCGTCGCCAGGGCGCTCGCCGGACATCCTTCCATCCTGCTTGCGGACGAACCCACCGGGAATCTGGATTCGCGCAACGGCGAAGCGGTCATGGAGCTGCTTCAAGACCTCCACCGCGAAGGCGCAACCATCTGCATGGTCACGCACGACCCGCGGTTCGTTAAACATGCGCAGCGCGAAATCCATCTCTTCGACGGCAAAGTCGTGGCCGAAGAAGAGCTGCACAAGCTGATGCAGGATGCGCGCGCATGAGCGGCTTATTCCAAGACCTACGCTATGCATTGCGGCAGTTGCGCAAGAATCCCGGGTACACCTTAGTCGCGGTCCTGACGCTCTCGCTGGGCATCGGATCGACAACCGCGATTTACAGCGTGGTTTACGCGACTTTTCTCGAACCCATGCCCTATCCACATCCCGAACAGCTGGTTATGGTGTGGTCAAGAGTGAGCGACGGCCGCAGCGTAGTTTCGACTGGTGATTTCCTCGATTGGAAACGACAGAACTCCGCCTTTCAGGATCTGAACGCGTGGACGGATGCCAACTTCAATCTGGCTACATCGGACCGCCCCGAAGAGGTGCCCGGCCATCTCACCACGCCTGGCTGGTTCACCATGCAGGGTTTTCGTTTCTTCCTAGGCCGTGACTTTGTGTCCGAGGAAGGGGAGACAGGCAAAGACCACGTCGTTATTCTTATGCACAACTTGTGGGAGCGCCTGGGCGCTGATCGCAACATCATCGGCCGGCAGATCCGGATGAATGGCGAGCTCTACAGCGTGGTAGGAGTGCTGGCGCCAGGTGTGGCTGATCGGCTCCCGGTTCAGGTGACCGCTCCCTTGGCCTTCAAACCCGACCAAATGGATCATAAGTTTCGTTGGTTGACCGTAATGGGACGTCTCAAGCCGGGAGTGTCTATGCCGCAGGCACAAGCCGACATGGACGTCGTGACGCGCCGGATCGCTCAAGACCATCCGGATTCGAACAAGAATTGGGGAGCAAGCGTCGAGCCTCTCCGCAATAATTTCATACCTCGCCAAACCCTTTCGACCCTGTGGCTGTTGATGGGCGCGGTCGGCTTGGTTTTGTTGATTGCGTGCACCAACGTCGCCAATTTACTGCTAGCCCGAGGCACCACACGACAACGAGAAATCGCAGTACGAGCTTCCATGGGTGCAAGCCGTCGCAAGCTTTTCACGCAGTTTCTGGTCGAGAGCCTGGTGCTGGCCATAATGGGAGCTGCAGTCGGCATCGGTGTGGGTCAAGCCATCCTCAAGGCGCTGATCACAATCATGCCGCCTTCCACATTGCCTTCAGAAGCTGACATCCAGATAAGCCTCCCCACACTTTACTTCACGCTGATAGCCACGATGGCGGCCGCTATTTTATTCGGTTGCGCCCCCGCATGGCAGGCATCGCGCGTTAATCCCAACGAAGCGCTCAAGGAAGGCGGGCGCGCCGGCAACGGTGCCGGCCGGCATCAGTTGCGACGAACCCTGGTGGTCGTAGAGTTCGCCCTGGCGCTGACGCTGTTGGCAGCGGCGGGGCTGGCCATCCACAGCTTCTGGAATATTATTCAGGTAGACTTGGGCGTTCGCCGCGATCACATTCTCACCTTTTCTCTTCCAGTACCGCAGGGTCGTTTCTCCAGCGCAGACGAGATCGTCGCGTTTTACCGTCAGGTTTTGGAAAAGTTGGAATCGATTCCCGGTGTTACTCGCGCGGAGGCGGCGACTGCCACTCCGGTACGAGGCCGACGGTTTGGCATGTTTTTTACAGTCGTGGGCTCTCCGCAGGATGCGTCATCTCGGACCAATGCGGGATTTCAGATGGTCACGCCAGGATACTTCCAAACCTTCGGCATTCGCGTGGTAAAGGGGCGCGGCTTCACTGAACGAGATACATCGGGGAGCGTGCGGGTAGCCATGGTAAATGAGGAGTTCGTCAGGCGTTACTTGCCCGGGGTTGATCCCCTCACCCAGCGCCTCACAATCGAACAGCTGATTCCAGGCGTCACCCGCAATGGTCCTCCAGTGGAATGGCAGATCGTGGGCATCTTCCACAACGTGCGGACTGGTGATCTTCGTGATGACTATCCGGAAATTGACGTGCCTTTTTGGCAGAGTCCGTGGCCGCAGGCAAACCTGGCGGTTCGGACTACGGGCGATCCAGGAGAGATGACCGAGAACGTGGCGAAGGCGATTCGTTCCATAGAACCGGAGCTGCCTTTGGCTTTTGTGAGAACCATGGATCAGATCGTCAATGAGTCGTTCGCGTCAGATCGCTTCACCACCGTCTTGTACGCAACCTTTGCCGCGTTTGCTCTGTTGCTCGCCGCAATTGGGATCTACGGCGTAATGGCCTTCGCTGTTACGCAGCGTACACACGAGATTGGCGTACGGATGGCGCTCGGGGCCGGCCGGGACAAGGTGCTGGGGCTGATTTTGAGGGAGGGTGTGGGTTTGGCGCTGGTCGGATCCGTGGCTGGATTACTGGGTACCTACTTTGTCGGTCGCGCCATGAAAAACATGGTCTATGGAGTAGCAGCAGTGGATATCCGGGCATTGGTCGGAGTCGCGGCCGTGTTATTAGCGACGGCCATGCTGGCTTGCTACATCCCCGCCCGCCGGGCCGCCAAGGTCGATCCCATGGTAGCGCTGCGCTACGAGTGAGGAAAGTCTATGAGCGGCTTACTGCAAGATCTTCGTTACGGGCTGCGGCAGTTGCGCAAGAGCCCGGGATTCACCTCGGTAGCTGTCATCACTCTGGCGCTTGGAATCGCCGCGAACACGGCCATCTTCAGCGTCATCGAAGCGGTGATCCTGCGTCCATTACCCTTTGGGATCCCTGATCGTTTGGTATGGCTTAACGGCAAGATGCCAATGAGCGATGAAGCAGGTGTTTCACCACCCGACTTTCGCGATTACCGGGCCGCGAACCGAGCGTTTGAACGGATTGCGGGGATGGGCTACGTGGCTGGGCCATCAAACCTTTCAGGCGATAAACCCGAGCAGGTCCTGACAACCATTGCATCCGCTAATTTCTTCGCGTGCCTGGGCATTCGCCCCTTGCTTGGGCGGGACTTTCTTCTGTCGGACGAACAAGTGAACGAGCCGCAAGTGGCGATTCTCGGCTATGGCGTCTGGAAGCGCGATTTCGGCGGCAATCGCAACGTTGTGGGGCGCACCATCAGGATGGATGGCGCGCCTTTAACCGTCGTCGGGGTCCTGCCGTCCGATGTGCCATTGCTCAGCGAAGCTCAGATTTGGCTGCCGACTCCGATGCTGAATCGGTTGATGAGTTTCCGCCTGGGGCATTCACTGAAAGCAATTGGGCGCCTCAAGCCAGGTATTACGCTTGGGCAATCTCAAGCCGATTTGGATGCCATTGCGCTGCAATTGCAGCACCAGTATCCCGATACTAATAAAGGTTGGTGGATGCGCCAGAGGCCATTGCGCGACGTGCTGATTGGACCGGTGCGCCCAGCGCTGTTGCTTATGTGGGGTGCGGTTAGTCTGCTCTTGCTAATTGCATGCGTCAATGTTGCGAACCTACTGCTTGCACGCTCGATTTCGCGACAGAGGGAATTTTCGTTGCGCGCTGCTCTCGGAGCGAGTCGCATACGCCTGATCCGCCAGACGCTCACCGAGAGTGTGGTGCTTTCTCTCGCTGGAGGCGCTATTGGGGTACTTGCTGCATGGTGGAGCATTCACGCGCTGCATGCCTTCGGCCCACACGACGTCCCGCGGCTGGGAGAAAGCTGTCTCAATCCGACGGTCCTCGCTTTCACAATCGGAATTTCTGTATTGACTGGTGTTGTGTTTGGCCTCATGCCAGCCCTGCGGGTTTCCGCTGGCGAATTTATCCAAGGATTAAAGGAATCCGGCCGTACCTCAGCGCCGGCGTCGTACAAGCGATTTAGCAGCGCCCTCGTGATCGGCGAAATCGCCATATCGCTCACATTGCTGGTCGGCGCTGGCCTGCTGCTCAAGAGTTTTTGGCGGTTGATCCACGTTTCACCAGGCTTTCAGACCGATCACGTTGTGACCGCGCGATTGAGTCTGCCCCTATCGTCCTATGGGCCCTATGCCGATCCCCGGGCGCGTGTCCAGTTCTGGCGGCAATTTGAGGAGCACGTCAAAGCTCTTCCCGGAGTCGAAACCGTTGGCGCAACCTCTGAACTGCCTCTGAGCGGACAGCACAGTGACGATCCCTTCCATATTCCGGGACACATCTACGGCCCAAGTGAGTTCGACGACGCCCAATTCCGCCAGGTCACGCCTGGCTATCTCTCAGTAATGGGCATTCCCTTGATTTCGGGACGATGGCTGAATGAACACGATGACGAGAACTCGCCCGGAGTTGCGGTCGTCAACCAAGCATTTGCGAAGCGTTTCTTTCCTGGCAGTGATGTGATCGGCAAACGCCTGCAACTCATGGGCGATACGGCTTCGACCCGGGAAATCGTCGGTGTGATCGGGGACATTCGACACATCGCGCTTAGCGAACCCGACTGGTCGGAGATGTATGTCCCATACGCGCAGTTTGCACCGCCCACGATGAATGTTGTCGTGCGAGCCGCCGCCAATCCAATGAATCTAGGCGCGGCTCTGCAAGCGCAAGTCGGTGCAGTCGATAAAGCCGTAACGCTCTCGGCGGTCACATCGATGAATGATGTTCTGGGCGCATCGGCAGCTCAGCCGCGATTCTCATCGCAAGTGCTGGGGATTTTTGCGGCGCTCGCTCTGTTGCTCGCCGCGATCGGCCTTTACGGTTTGATGGCCTATTCCGTCACCCAACGAAGAAATGAAATCGGAATCCGCATGGCCTTAGGGGCTTCGCGCGAAGACATTCTTAGGCTCGTGCTCCGGTACGGCTCAGCCTTGGCGCTCGCTGGCATGGGAATTGGACTGACCGCATCGATGATCGCGACTCGTCTGTTGTCGAGCATGCTGTTCTCGGTCAGTCGGACTGATCCGCAAACATTCTTAGGCGTTGCTCTTCTGTTGGCTGCGGTTGCGCTGAGTGCGTCCTACATCCCCGCCCGCCGCGCCGCGAAAGTCGATCCCATGGTGGCCCTGCGGTACGAGTGAGGAGAGATTGATGTCTGGAGTACTTCAAGACTTACGCTACGCATTCCGCCAGATTCAGAAGGCGCCGGCCTTCGCCGCCGTCGCGGTCGTCACCCTCGCGCTCGGCATAGGCGCGAACACTGCGATTTTCAGCGTTGTGAATAGTGTCCTGCTTCGCGCACTGCCATTCAAAGACGCTGACCGTCTGGTCCGGATCTGGCATACACCGCCGCGGAGCAGTTTTCCTGGAATGAACCAATTTGCCGTTTCACCTGCCAACTACCTCGATTGGCAAGACCAGAACCATGTCTTCGACAGCATGGCAATCTACGGTTATCGCGGGTTTACGCTGACCACCGGAGGCAAAGCCGAGCAGGTCGCCGCGAGCGCTGTTTCAGCTAAATTTTTCTCCACTCTCGGCGTTCAGCCTATTATCGGCCGCGTGCTCTTGCCCGATGAAGACCAGCCCGGGCGCTCAAACGTGGTTGTTCTCAGCCATCGCTTCTGGCAGGAGCATTTTGGTTCCAATCGCGAGATCGTCGGCCACAACATCACCGTCGACGGCATAGCTTATTTGGTTGCCGGCGTGATGCCACCAAGCCTCCGCTTCCCGGACTTTGCCCAGATGTGGACACCACTCGCCTGGACCGATCAGGACAGAGCCGTTCGCGGCAATCACAACTACCTGGTGATCGCGCGGCTCAGGCCCGGCGTTGACCTGAAGCAGGCGCAGGCAGAGATGAATACAATTTCGGGTCGCCTGCAGCAGCAATATCCCGCAGACGACAAAGGGTGGGGCGCAGTGGTACTGCCGCTTCACTCAGATCTGGTGAGCGATGTACGCCCTGCACTCCTGGTGTTGCTCGGAGCAGTGGGATTCATTCTCCTCATCGCCTGCGTTAACGTAACCAATCTTTCGCTGGCCAGGATTTTCAGCCGTCACAAGGAAATTGCCATTCGCACTGCCCTGGGCGCAAGTTCCGCGCGCATCGTTCGCCAGATTCTGGCTGAGAGTGTGGTTCTCGCGCTGCTCGGAGGCGCGCTCGGGCTCACCTATGCGCAATATGGCATCCGGTTGATCATGGCCTTCCTCGCCGATAAATTGCCCGCCTCGGTCGAGGCCAGCATGAATATCAAGGTACTCGCCTTCACCGCTGTTGTCTCCGTGCTCACCGGCGTGATCGCCGGAATTCTACCGGCGTTGCAGCTGAGCCGGGGCAACGTTAATCAGGAGCTGAAACAGGGATTGGGGCGGACCGACGCCGACTCCGGTGGCAAACGTACCCGCAGCATTCTGGTGGTCGTAGAGGTCGCATTGTCTTTGGTCCTGCTGATTGGCGCAGGTTTAATGATCCGCAGCTTCCAGATGCTCCGACAAGTGAATCCCGGGTTTGAATCGCACGGGGTTTTGACCATGACCGCCGCAGTTTCAAGCGCAAAGTTTCCTGAGCCGGCGCAACAGATCAGCTTTTTCGAGCGCGTGCTTGAACGCACCCGCGCGCTTCCGGGAGTTCTCTCCGCCGGAGTAATTGACGATCTCCCGCTGAGCGGAAACGGCTCCCATCAGCCGATCGCAGTCGAAGGCCGCCCGGTAGTGCCAATGTCAGAACAACCCGAAGTCGATGTGCGCGTCATCAGTGCGGGGTACACGAGCGCGCTGCGTATCCCGGTCTTGCGCGGGCGCGATTTCGACTCCTCAGATGTTGCCGGACGCCCCGCGACAACTCTCGTCAGCGCATCGCTGGCTAAGGAGTTCTGGCGAAATGAAAATCCCATCGGAAAACACATAACTCTGACATTCTTTCCGGGTGTCGTTCGCGAGGTTATCGGCGTTGTCGGCGACGTGAAGGGGGACGGACTCGACCAGACTCGCCCGACGGCAACCCTTTACGTTCCGCTAACTCAGTTGACCACACCGGCGAGCGGCGGATGGCGTTCATTTCCCATGGCCATTGTCGTTCGCTCCAGTTCAACTCCCGTGAGCTTAGTTTCCCCGGTGACCAATGCTGTTCGCGAAGTTGATGCAGATGTTCCCGTGCGCGACGTGCTCACGATGGACGACCTGGTAACCAATTCGCTCTCGCAACAACGATTCAATCTTTCACTCCTCGGAGCTTTCGCCATGCTCGCCCTGATTCTGGCGGCGATCGGAATTTACAGCGTTTTGTCGTACAGCGTGAGGCGGCGCGTGCAGGAAATCGGAATTCGCCTGGCATTAGGCGCGAGTTTATCCGATGTCCTGCACATGATCGTCCTCGAAGGCATGAGGCCCACGCTGCTGGGGATGAGTATCGGAGTGGTTGGCGCGCTGGCGCTCGCGCGTGTGATGTCGAGCCTGGTTTATGGCGTGAAGCCCACCGACCCTCTGACCTTCCTCTCGGTAGCGGCGGTGCTCGCGATTGTCGCGCTATTTGCCAGCCTGATTCCCGCTTACCGCGCCGCCAAGGTCGATCCCATGGTGGCGCTGCGCTACGAGTGAGGGAACGTGAGGAGTGGCTTGATCCAGGACCTTAAATACGCATGGCGGCAGTTGCGCAAAAACCCTGGGTTTACGGCGGTTGCTGTCCTTATTCTGTCGTTGGGGACGGGCGCCAACACCGGCATTTTCACTCTGGTCAATGCGGTTCTGCTGAAATCCTTACCCGTGCCGAGTCCCGAGCAGCTTTTCCTGATTCGGCAGCATGACCGGTTTGCGGACGAGACGCGAGTCTCTTATCCACTTTACGACCGGATGTTGAAGACAATGCCTGGTTCGGCAAGCCTGGCTGCGATGACTCCGGTAGGCGATTTCTACGTGGGAATTGGGAAAAGCCAGCTCCAGCTGACGAAGGGCCAACTTGTATCGGGAAATTTTTTCCAGACGTTTGGAACATTTCCGTTAGTCGGCAGACTGCTAAGCGCCGAAGACAATCGAAATATCGATGGACATCCAGTGGCGGTGATCAGTTACGCGTGCTGGAACCGTTGCTTCGCGGCTGATCCTCACGTGGTTGGGCGCGAACTGATTGTTAATGGCGTGAGTCTCACGGTGGTGGGAGTCGCGGCGCGCAACTTCTTTGGCGTGGAGCCGGGAAGAGCACCGGATTTTTGGCTTCCGCTCATGATGCAGTCGTCCCTCGATTACGCCCAACACTACAGCAAAAGCACCGCCGCGCATCAGGAGAGGCCGTGGGTATTACAAGACGACATTACTTGGCTGGAACTCGTGCTGCGGGCGAGACATCGGGACGAATTGGGCCATATTTCCGGAACCCTGAACCAACTGTTTTCCGAAGATGCGTGGGAGAAGGGCGTAGGAGCAACCACTCAAGACGGGCAGGCTCGATTCAATGATCAGCTAGTCGTTGAGCCCGGCGGACAGGGAATCAAAACATTGCAAAGACAGTTCGCACGACCGCTGCTGGTGTTGACAGCAATGGTCGGCCTGGTGTTGCTGATCGCTTGCGCGAATCTTGCCAGCCTGCTGCTGGCACGGGGTACGAACCGCATGCGCGAGATGGCAGTACGGCTGTCAATTGGCGCGACCCGAAGCCGCCTCGTCCGGCAGCTTCTGACGGAATCTTTGCTGCTTTCGATTCTTGGTGGTTTGCTTGGGATCTGGGTGGCCTACGGCTGTGACCGGGTCTTGCCCAAATGGGCATCCCTCGAATCGTTCCCCATTCCGCTCAATCTTGCGCCGGATGCGCGAGTCCTGCTCTTCAGCATCGCCGTTGTGGTGGCCGCAGGGCTTCTCTTCGGCTCGGCTCCGGCGTTCCAAGGATCCCGCATCGAACCCATCAATGCTCTCAAGGCAAGCGCGACGCGGGCGTCCAGCACCCAGCTTACGCGAGCCCAATGGCCACTCCGACAGGCTCTGGTCGTCGCACAATTTGCCCTATCGCTTGTGCTTATGGTCGGCGCTGGCCTGTTCCTTCGCACCTTGCGAAATTTTGTGCGGCTCGATCCTGGATTTGATCGCGAGCATATCCTCAGTGTCTGGCTCGATACGAGCATCCGGCATTACCGCCATGATCAACTGCTTTCGCTTTACCACGAGGTCCTCGATCGTGTGCAAGCTCTCCCCGGAGTAAGGTCGGCGTCTCTTGCCGTTTGCCCGCTTGCCTCTAGCTGCAGGAGCGCCAGTGACATATACGTGCCAGGAGCCGCCAGGGTCGCGGCAACGCCACAGGTGAATGTGGTCAGCTTGGAGTACTTCGAAAACACGCGGATTCCGCTCCTGCGCGGGCGCGAGTTTACTGCCCGCGACACCGAGAGGGCCCCACATGTGGCGACAATTAATCAAATGCTGGCCCGCAAACTCTTCGCGGACGAAGATCCTATCGGCCGACGTTTCGGCTTTGACTCCAGCTCTGCAGGCGAGTTTCAAATCATCGGGGTCGTCGCCGACGCCCAGATCAATGGCCCTCGGGAAAACGCACCACCCCTGGTCTACTTCCCGTTGTTGCAGTTTGTTCCCGACGTTCACAGCCTCGACGTTCGTGCTATCGCCAATCCTGCCTCGTTAACCGAACAGGTGCGCCAGGTTCTTAAGAGTATCGATCCCGATCTCCCCATCGGGAAAATTACCACTTTGGCAGAACAGGTGAGCAGCAATCTGGCGCAGGAACGGCTGATTACCAGGCTGACGACCGTCTTTGGTGCCCTGGCGTTAATTGTCGCTTGCATCGATCTCTATGGAGTTACGGCGTTTGCGGTTGCACGGCGGACCGGTGAGATCGGGATCAGGTTAGCCTTAGGGGCTTCACGTAAGACGGTCCTTTGGCTTGTTTTGCGTCAGACACTCGTTTTAATTGGTAGCGGCATTGCCGCAGGCTTGTTTTTGGCACTTTCGGCTGCACGCAGTGTAAGCAGCCTGCTGTTCGGCCTGAGTCCGTACGATCCTTCTACCATACTGGGGGCTGCCGCACTGCTGATGACTGTTTCCGTCGCTGCGGCCCTCACGCCGGCTTGGCGAGCGACCAAGGTCGATCCCATGGTGGCGCTGAGATACGAGTGAAATATTTCGGGTGAACGATGAGGAACGTGATGGAAGACGTTCGATACGGATTGAGGCTGCTGCGGAAGTCGCCTGCCTTCACGATTGTGGCGGTGCTCACGCTGGCTCTCGGCATCGGCGCCAACACGGCAATTTACACGTTGCTCGACCAAGCGCTGTTGCGCAGTCTGCCCGTGAAAGAACCAAACCGACTTGTGTTCCTGCGATTTTCAGGCGGCGATACGGGAAGCACGCACGCTCGTGGCGGCTCCCAAAAGGTATTTTCCTACCCCATGTACCGCGATTTGCGCGACCGCAATTCCGTTTTCAGCGGACTCATTGCCACTGCTTGGGCGCAGGTCAGTGTGCAATGGCACAACCAACCTGACTTGGCGGACGCGGAGTTGGTTTCCGGCAATTACTTCGATGTGCTTGGGCTCCAGCCTGCACTCGGCCGTTTGTTGGTGTCCTCGGACGATTTGGTGCAAGAAGGCAATCCCGTCGCGGTGCTCAGCTTTAACTATTGGCAGCGCCGGTTCGGCGCCGATCCGAAGATTGTGAACCAGAGTATTTCGATCAATGGCCATCCTTTTACTGTGATTGGTGTTGCGCCGCCCAGTTTTCATAGCGTGGTCAGCGGAGATAACCCGGGGGTCCTTGTGCCCATGACGATGAAACCGGAGATAACCCCGGGCTGGAATGATCTCGAAGAACGTCGATCAAAGTGGCTGAACATCGTCGGAAGGTTCAAGCCCGGGCTCACACACCCGCAGGGCCAGGCAGCTATCGATGCTCTTTGGCGTTCGATTCGCGCGGAAGAGCTTAAGCAAATAGGGCGCACCTCGCAACGATTCCGCGATGCTTTCCTCACAAACTCTCATTTGTTTCTCCATGACGGCTCGAAAGGTGTACCCATGCACGCAACAATGTCCACAACCTTGCTGATCGTAATGGCATTGGCAGGGCTGGTGGCGTTCATGTCGTGCGCGAATGTAGCCAGTCTGCTGCTGGTGCGAGTGGCGCGGCGTACTCGCGAGATCTCAGTCCGCTACGCACTGGGGGCACAGCGGCGGCGGCTGATGCAGCAGTTGTTGGCAGAAGGCATGCTGTTGGGACTTGCGGGCGGTGCAATTGGAATCGTCGTGGCCCCGCAGATAGCTGCTTTATTGATTCACACAATTTTAAGCGGCAAGGCCGGCCATCTTGCCTTCAGCTCGCGTCCCGACCAGCGAATTCTGATGTTCAACTTCGGGTTGACGCTGTTCGTGAGCGTGCTCTTCAGTTTGGTTCCGGCATTGCAATTTCGCCGACCTGACGTCACTCAGGCGCTAAAACAACAAGCAGCCGTAGTTGCGGGCGGATCGGCTTACTTGCGTTGCTCGTCCGTAGCCGCACAAATCGCGCTCAGCCTATTGTTGCTGATCGGAGCAGGCCTTTTTGCCCGTTCTTTACACAATCTGAAAACACTTGATGTCGGGTTTACCACAGACCATTTGCTCACTTTTGCCGTCGACCCGAAGCTAGCTGGATACGAGGACAATCAGACCATTGCCCTATATCAAGAAATACTGGACAAGCTGGCCAGTATGCCCGGTCTCCGATCCGCTGCGGCCACGAATGATCCTGAGCTCGCCGAAAACAATTGGGGAAACAACATTACCATCGCCGGCTATCGTGCTGCCGAAGGTGAAGACATGAACGTCGAATGGGCGCGGGTGAGCGCTAAATATTTCTCGACAATGAAAATGCCTTTGCTTGCTGGCAGGGAAATCGAGGAGCACGACCGTTCGGGTACGCAGAAGGTGGCGGTGGTAAACGAGACTTTCGCCAGGCGCTACTTCGGGCGGCCTCAAGATGCGCTCGGCCACTACTTCTGTGCCGGCGCTGGCGACGTAAAGCCGAACATCGAGATCGTGGGGGTTGTCAAAGATGCAAAGCATAACGGTGTTCGCGAGAACATCCGTCGTGCGGTTTTCACACCTTACTTGCAGGACTCGCAGCTAGGTGTTGTTTACCGCTTCGGAATGACCTTTTACGTGCGCACCTGGCAAGATCCCAAGGCCGCAGAGTCCACGATCCGCGCCGGCATGCAGGCGCTCGATTCAAAGCTCGTTCTTGATGCCTTCCGAACCATGCAAGAGCAGGTGGATGAAAACCTGAGCGACGATCGTGTGATCGCCTTGCTGGCCACCTCGTTCGGTCTGCTCGCCGCGCTGATGGCGGCGATTGGCATTTATGGCGTGCTGGCGTACTCGGCCGCGCAGCGCACGCGGGAAATCGGCATACGAATCGCAATGGGAGCCAGTCGCAGCGAAGTTGTCCGAATGGTGCTTTCTGACGTAGCCCGGTTGGCGACGATTGGCATTGCCCTCGGAATGCCCCTCGCGTTGCTGTTGACTCGCACGGTGCGCAATCGGTTATTTGGAATTTCAAATTACGATCCGGTGACGCTCGTTGTTGTCTGCGCAGCGATCTTGGCAGTTGCGCTCGCGGCGGCTGCGTTGCCCGCCCGCCGCGCCGCCAAGGTCGATCCCATGGTGGCGCTGCGCTATGAATAATAAGGATGAACCATGACCGGACTGGCTCAAGACGTTCGTTACGCGCTCCGGCAAATACGCAAAAGGCCGGGCTTCACTACGACCGTGGTGTTCACCCTGGCACTGGCGATAGGTGTCAGCACAGCCGTATTCAGCGTCATTTATGCCATGCTGATCCGCCCGCTTCCCTACGACCGTTCCGACCGCATCTTTTCTCTCCAGACGTGGTCGCCGCAGGGTTACACCCAGCCTGCTTCCTATCCGGAGTATCTCGATTGGCGACGTGAGAACCACGTGTTTTCCGCGCTGGCAGCTTTCAATTCTTACGGCGCGAACTTCGAAGGACCTTCCGGACCGGTGGCTGTTCCGAAAGTCTCAGGTACGGACAACTTCTTTGAAATCTTCGGAGTTGCTCCTTACCTGGGCAGAACGTTTTCCGCCGGCGCGGACCAGCCCGGCAGGGATGACATTGCTGTTTTAAGCTATGAGGCCTGGCAGCAGTATTTCGGATCGCAAGCTGGCGCCATCAGCCAAACCATCAAGCTGGATGGTCTGCCGTACACGGTCATTGGGGTAATGCCTGCCGGATTCCGCTATCCCATCAGCGTACGAGGCGCGATCTACACTCCCCTGCACATGCCAAGAGCCTTGGCCGAAGCCCGCGGCTCGCACTGGCTGCCCACCATGGCAAGGCTCAAGGACGGCACTTCCCGCGAGCAGGCACAAGCCGACATGAACCGCGTGTTGGGCGACATCGGACGGGCATTTCCCGAACGCAAGGGCCGCCGCATGCAGCTCGTCGGGATTAGCGCAGGCATCGTGGGCAACACCGTTGCACCGCTCAAGGTTCTGATTTTCGCCGTACTCGCGCTGTTGGCGATAGGTTGCGTCAACGTCGCTGGGCTGCTGCTTGCTCACGGAGTTCAGCGCGAGAGGGAAGTAGCGCTTCGCTGTGCCGTCGGGGCCGGCCGTACCCGGGTTGTGCGGCAGATGCTGACCGAAGCCATCCTACTTGCTTCTCTCGGCGCACTCGCAGGCACGGTTTTGGCCGCCGGGTTGCTGAAGGCAATTCGAACTCTGTTGATCGCCGCGCTGGCGCGAGGCGCTGAGGTACATCTTGATACGACCGCTCTGCTGGTCGCGATCACTCTCGCCATCCTGACCAGTCTGGTGGCGGGAGTCGGACCGGCATTTCGTCTATCGGCGATTGCTCCCAATCTCGCTCTGAAAACAGGCGGCAGCACCGGTTCCAGCCGGGCGCAACACCGCCTCCGGTCAGGATTCATCGTGGCGCAAATGGCGCTGGCTTTGGTGCTGCTCGTAACTTCCGGCCTGTTGTTGCGTGCTCTGGCGAGTCTGCGCGGAACCGATCTTGGATTCGATCCGGATCGGTTGCTGACTTCCGAAATCGATCTCTCCCCCGCTACTTATGAACGCCGTGATGTCATCGCGAGTTTTTATCGGCCTCTACTGGAAAAAGTACACGGCATGCCGGGCGTCAAGGCCGCGGGCTTGATCCAGGTTTTGCCCATCCACAACTGGGGCTGGAACAGCGACATGCACGTAGTCGGACACCCGCCCGATCCTCCCAATCAGGAACGCCTGGCTGAAAGCCGCTTTGTCAGTCCCAGCTATTTCAACGCGCTCGGAATCTCGCTGGTTCGGGGACGGCGGCTGGATGAACAACTGGATACTCGTACCTCTCAGCCCGTAGTCGTGGTCAATGAAGCCTTCGTGAAGAAGTTCTTTTCGGAGGGCGAAGACCCGATCGGAAAGTACGTTGAGGGCTGGATAGGCAAGCTCAGGATAGTCGGCGTCGTGCGCTCCATCCGGCAAAACATCTACCAGCCTGCCATGGCCGAAATGGATTTCTCCATTTATCAGATTCCGCCCCAGGACCAATGGCAAGTGATCTCGGAGACGTCGCTCCTGGTGCGGACGGCTGTCGAACCCGAATCGATCGTGTCCAGCTTGCGGCGCGTGTTTCATGAGCTTGATCCCGGCCTGCCTTTTCGCGAGCCGCTGACAATGCGGCAAGTTGTCACTGATGTACTGGTCCTCGAGCGCCTGGAAAACTGGCTGCTTGGCACGTTCGCCGCCATGGCGGCGTCGCTTGCTGTCGTTGGACTCTATGGATTGGTAAGCCATGAAGTAGAACTGTCAACCCGAGACATCGGTGTGCGCATGGCGCTCGGGGCGACACGCATTACGGTCCTCGGATCGGTTTACCGCCGCGTGGCTCTGATGTTGGCCGTTGGCGTGCTGGCTGGACTGCTGCTGACCGAAGCAGCACGGAAGCTGATCTCCGCCATAGTGACGATTAACGCAGCCAAGGACTTCGGCGTGATCTTTGCTTTGGCAACGGCGCTGTTTCTTGCCGGAATACTATCTGTCCTGGTGCCCGCGCGCCGTGCGGCTTCGGTCGATCCCATGGTGGCGCTGCGATACGAGTAGAGGAGTAAATACGAGAATGGCCAGTTTCCTCGAGGATATTCGCTACGCTTTTCGCCAGTTGCGGAAGACTCCCGGATTCACGGCCGTATCCATAATCACGCTGGCGCTTGGCATCGGCGCCAACACCGCGATCTTCTCCCTCACTGACCAGATTCTTTTGAGGTTGTTGCCGGTCTCCCATCCTGAGGAACTGGTGGTTCTGCGCTCGCCGGGAGCAACTCGAGGACACACCTGGAGCGATGGGCTGGAGGGCGGCACATTTTCCTATCCGATGTATAAGGACTTGCGTGATCGAAATCAGGTCTTTTCCGGCGTGATTGCCCGTTATCCGCTTTCCCTCAGCGTGGCCGGACACGGTCAAACCGAACGTGTGGCTGGTGAACTGGTGTCTGGCAACTATTTTCAGGTGCTCAGCGTGAATCCGGTGTTCGGGCGCGTCTTCACCTCCGAGGACGAAACTGCACCGGGGGCAAATGAGGTGGCGGTGTTGAGCTATGGCTACTGGGCCCGGCACTTCGGAGCCAACCCTGCCGTCCTGAACCAGCAACTTGTCGTAAATGGGATTCTCTTGACGGTGGTTGGAGTAACCCGTCCCGGTTTTAGTGGCGTCGAGATCGGTCAAGTCCCAGAAATATTTGTTCCCATCACGATGAAAGCGCAAATGACGCCCAACTGGAACGGACTCGAAGATCGAAGCGACCACTGGGTCGCGATCTTCGGGCGTCTAAAACCGGGCTTGTCTCCCGCTCAGGCACACAGTGGAGTGCAACCTCTTTACCATGCTCTCCTCGAGTTCGAGTGGCCGCTGTCCAAGAGCTCGGCTGCCGACAAAGAGCGTTTTGTTGGCAGGCCCTTGCTCCTCGATCCTGGAGCGAACGGACGCCCGATTGTGCAACTCGATGCGAAACAGCCGCTGCTTTTTCTGACTGCGATGGTAAGTCTCATTCTGCTGATCGCGTGCGCGAATCTGGCCAGCCTGCTAATTGTACGGGGGGAGGCTCGGCGGCGTGAAGTAGCGGTCCGGTTGTCGCTCGGCGCCTCGCAGCAGCGCATCCTTAGGCAGTTGTTCACCGAAATTCTGATGCTGACCGCTGCCGGTGGCGCACTCGGATTGGGCTTGGCGTCCTGGACGACCAAAATTCTTGTCACCGCCTTGGCCAGTGGTGCAGCCGTTGCTGGTCTCGAAGCGGGTCTGGATTACCGGGTTCTCAGCTTCGCGATAGCCGCCTCCTTCGGTGCGTCCTTGCTGTTCGGCTTGGCGCCCGCGTTCCGCTCTACCCGTGTCGATGTACACGGTGCACTCAAAGAACAAGGATCGAGTCTCTCGGGGACTCGGACCAATGTGCTTCTCCGCAAAGCGTTGATCGTGTGCCAGGTGGGCCTGACAGCCGCTTTGTTGGCAGGAGCGGGGTTGTTCACCCACAGCTTGGTTAATCTGAAGAGGCTCAGCCTCGGATTACGCACCGACCACGCGATCGAGTTTTCTATCGCACCGGGTCTCAATCGTTACACGCCTGTCCGGACGGTTGCTTTCTGCGATCGCCTGCAAGAAACCATTGCCCGGCTGCCGGGCGTCGAGTCCGTCAGTGCGGCTCGGGTTCCAGTCCTCACAGACAGCGATGCTGGCGCAGATGTCACTTTGGAAGGCTACGTCCCGGCGGCGGATGAAGAACTGCATTTTTTCGAAAATTGGGTTGGACCCAATTACTTCGAAACGCTCGGAATCCCGCTTGCGTCAGGGCGTGAGTTCCGTGCCGCTGACGGTCCGGATTCACCCAAGGTGGCGATCATTAACAAAACGGCGGCACAGCGATATTTCGCTCGCCGCAATCCGGTGGGCTTGCATCTTGCGTTGGGGGCGGGTAGCGGTGCGCATCCCGACATCGAGATCGTCGGCGTAGCGGAAGACAGCAAGCATACGAATGTTCGCGATCCCGTCCATCCTTTTGTCTACATCCCTTACGCACAGGATAAGACCCTCAGCCACGTCACCTTCTATGTGCGCACAGCCGGAGATCCTGCTGCTATGAGCAGAAGGTTGCGGAAGGCAGTCGCGGAGTTAGATCCGGCCTTACCCGTTTACGACCTGAGGACATTGGACCAACAACTGGACGATTCACTCTTTGCTGATCGATTGGTCACCTTCCTGTCGCTCTCGTTGGGAGGACTAGCGTGCCTCTTGGCAGCTATCGGCCTCTACGGAGTGATGGCTTACCTGGTGACTCGCCGTACGCGAGAGATTGGTGTCCGCATAGCGCTCGGCGCCACTCGCAAGAATGTCGCCTGGCTGCTGTTGCGGGAAGGGCTGCGCATGATGTTGGCTGGACTCGCCATTGGTCTGGCGCTCGCGGCCCTGGCCGGTCGTTGGATCGAATCCCAGCTATTTGGCGTCAAGGCGAGCGACCCCTTCGTCTTCGGATCTGTGATTGCATTGCTTTCCGCGATAGCCCTGCTCGCCGGTGGACTGCCAGCGCGCAAAGCAGCGACTCTGGAGCCTATGGTTGCGCTGCGCTACGAGTGAGGGAACAGAATGAACGCTCTGATACAAGACCTTCGCTATGGGCTACGACAGTTGCACAGCAATCCAGGGTTTACCGCAACTGTGGTCCTTACGCTGGCGCTTTCGGTCGGTGCAAACACCGCAATTTTTTCCATAGTGAATGCACTGATGCTTAAAAGCCTTCCTTACTCACATCCGGAGCGCATTGGCACCATTTTCACCAGGATTTCGGGTCCCACGTCTTCGGATGAGCGGCACCATTTGAATGGTGAACAATGGGAGCTGCTGCGTGACAATGTCCCATCCTTAATCTCCGCCCTGTCAGGGACGAGAACGTCAGGCGTCAATTTGGAATCGGGTTCCCGGGTGCAGTATGTTCAAGCGGGACGCATCTCAGCGCACTACCTCGATGTTCTAGCTGTTCACCCAATCATGGGGCGCAATTTCTCAGAGGCGGAAGACCTTCCGCATGGACCGAAGACGGCGATCTTGAGCTACGGCTTGTGGCGCAGTACGTTCGGCTCTGACCCCAAGATGGTGGGCCAAGCCATTCTTTTGAAGGGTGAGCCGTATACCGTGATCGGTGTGCTCCCTCAAGGCGCAACAACTCCCTTGAACGCCGATCTTTATACCGCACTACAGCCCAGCCGCCAAGGCGAAGGAATGGGAACAAACTTTGAGTGCATCACCCGTGTGCGCGATGGCGCGAACTGGCAGGAGGCGGACGCCCAAATCAACCGCACTTGGTTGCATCGTTCAAACCGCTATGAACTGGGAGACAACCCCGGGGCAACCGTGGCTTACTACTCCGTTCCGCTCCAAAAAGGACAGACTGCCACGCTGCGTCCACAGGTGCTCGCTCTGATGCTGGCGGCGGGATTCATTCTGCTGATCGCCTGCGCGAACCTTGCGTCTCTGACGCTAGTACGCGTGCTACGGCGCACGCCTGAAATAGCAACCCGGCTGGCGCTTGGAGCCTCACGCTGGCAGATTCAAAAACAACTCTGGGTCGAAAATCTCCTGCTGGCATTCGCGGGCGGAACAGCCGGCGTCGTGGTCGCTTTTGCTGGTTCACGTGGACTGCTCCTGCTGCTACCCGAACACCTTCTGCCCGTGGCCGACTTATCCCTCGACGGCCGCGTGCTGGAATTTACTTTTTTCCTCTCCCTGCTGACTAGCGTACTTTTTGGCATGCTTCCTGCCCTTACAACGCGAAAATCTGATCTGCGTGCCGCCAGCGCCAGTCGCGGCCTGACCGGCGGAGATCGCTTGCGCGTGCGGCAGGCCTTGATTATGGGCGAGGTCGCGCTCACCGTTGTATTGTTGGCCGCTTCAGGTCTGCTCGTCCGCACTCTCATCCACCTGGAAACCTTGCCACCCGGATTCAACCCAACTGGAGTGATGACGGCGAGGGCATCGCTAGACAATGTGCGATATCACGACGCAGCAGTTTTCCGAAAGCTGCTCATTGAAAGCACCTCCGCCATGCGAGAAATTCCCGGAGTCCAACGGGCCGCTGTCGGCCTAAGCCTGCCCTATGAGCGTGCGCTGAATACCGGAGGGATAGCCATCAGCGACGGTAAAGAAGCGGGACAGAAAGTTATGGCGGCTGAGGTATACATCACGCCTGATTACTTCGCGGCATTCGAGATTCCGGTCCTGGCGGGCCGCGCCTTTACCGAAGCAGATGGCCAGGGTGCGCCGCGGGTGGCTATTGTCAACCAGACCTTCGTGCGCAAGTTTTTCCATGGAGCAAATGCAGTTGGTCGTCACATCGATAAGGACACGATGATTGTCGGAGTAGTTGAGGATGTAGCCATGGCGCCGAGCATTGACTCTGCCGCGCCTCTTACCAGCGACCAAACAATGTATGTTCCTGCCGCGCAAATGGAGGCCAGGCAGCTCTCGTTGCTTCACGTGTGGTTCCAGCCTAGCTGGATTGTTCGCACATCTGGGTCGGCGCAAGGACTGACCTCACATATGCAACGCGCGCTTGCGAGTGTCGATCCGAACTTGCCCTTTTCCGGGTTCTACAGAATGAGCGACCTGCTCGCCAAGACCCTAGCGACGCAGCGCGTTGAAGTGGCGTTGCTGAGCGCAATGGCGGCTCTCGCCCTGATGTTGAGTGCTGTCGGAATTTTCGCACTGGTAGCAAATATAGTGGCGCAGAGAACCCGAGAAATCGGCATCCGCATCGCTCTGGGCTCCACCCTTCGTCAAGCCATGTTCCATATTGGAGTGCCGGGGGTACGAGCCGCAGTACTGGGGCTCGTCGTGGGTTTGATCTTGTGTGTGGGAGCACTGCGAGTCATGAGCAGCGTGCTCTACGGGATCTACGTTTACGATGCGCCTACAATCATCGCAGTCGTTTTGATGCTCGCCTCTGTGACGATCATTGCCACCACTGTGCCAACTCTGCGAATTGCACGAATCGATCCTGCGAAAACGTTGCGAGAGGAATAAGAAATTAAGGTGACGGTGAAATTCGATCGGTCGAGGCGGGAGGAGTGACGGAAATTCGATGAATGGCTTAGTGCAGGATCTCAAGTACGCGCTGCGGCAGCTGCGGAAAAGACCGGGGTTCACCCTGATTGTGATCCTGACGCTGGCGTGCGGAATCGGAGCGAACACCGCGTTGTTCTCGGTCGTGAATGCGGTCTTACTGAAGCCGCTCCCGGTCAGGAATCCAACTGGGCTGGCGCTGATGGTGGGGGACTCGAAGGACCGAAGAATTCCGGTGCCGGGAGGCTACGACGGGAACGCTACGTCGGATTTCTCCACCACCGGCCACTTGCAGGGCACATCCTTCCCATACATCACCCTCGATCGTATGCGGCAGGCCAGGGACCTGTTCTCCGACGTATTCGCGTTCGCGACCAACGAGAAGCTGAACGTCATCGCCAACGGCCGGGCGGAACTGGCAGTGGGACAATTTGTGACCGGTGATTACCACCACGGCCTGGGTGTGCGTGCGTGGCGTGGTCGCCGCTACACTAGCCGCGGTCGCGCTACTGGCGGCCTATTTTCCCGGACGCCGTGCCGCCCGCACCGATCCGATGGTCGCGCTTAGATACGAGTGACTTCGTGCACAATTTAGGAGAGGCATGATCCAACTCAAGAATCTGGAACGCAGCTACAAAACTCGCGCCGGGCAGTTCTGGGTCCTGCGCCGCATTAATTTGGAGATTCGCGAAGGCGAGTTCATCACCATCATGGGCCCGTCCGGGGCAGGGAAGTCCTCTCTATTGAATGTCCTCGCCTTGCTCGATGACGGCTGGCAGGGCGAGTTCTGGTTTCGCGGCGAGGCCGCCCACCAAATGAAACGCAAACAGCGAAGTGAACTCGCCAAGCGCAATATCGGGATGGTCTTTCAGAGCTATCACCTGCTCGATGAACTGACCGTAAGGGAAAACATCGATCTTCCACTCTCTTATAAAGACATCCCGCACAAGCAGCGCCAAGGTATGGTGGCCGACACCCTCGACCGCTTCCAGATTGTCGCCAAGAAGGATCTGTTTCCCAGCCAACTGTCCGGCGGCCAACAACAGTTGGTCGGAGTCGCGCGGGCCGTGATCCACAAACCTGCGCTTCTCCTTGCGGATGAACCCACCGGCAATCTTCATTCCAGCCAGGCCAAAGAAATCATGGAACTCTTTCGTGAGCTGAATCAGCAGGGAACCACGATCGTTCAAGTAACACACTCGGAGACCAACGCTGCTTACGGCTCGCGCACCATTCAATTGCGCGACGGTTGGATGGTCGCCGACACGGCTAATCCCGACCTGCAGGCTTACGAGGCGGTGAAGCCATGAAAGACAGCCTACAGACATTGGGGATAGCGCAGTTGCTCGGATGCTTTGTCGTTTGCTTTGCTTCCGCGATCTCGGCCCAGACGAACGCCTCCGGGCTGCTCCAGATGCCGAAATCGCACAATCCTTTGAGTGCATATTCCCCGAGTGTAGCTCCCGAACCGGAGCTCATCAATTCTCCGGATCTGACCCGACTCATTCGTGACGGCAAGCTGTATTTATCCCTGAAAGACGCGATCCGCCTGGCTTTAGAGAACAACCTTGATATTGCCATTGCCCGCTACAATCTGCCGATTGCCGACACCGATCTCTTGCGCACGAAAGCCGGCGGAGCTTTTCGCGGGGTAAACGCCGGTGTCGTCGAAGGCACTCCGGGCGGTGGAGTTGGCGGCTTCGGCACGGGAGCGCCGGGCGCCGGTGCCGGCGGCACGACCGCCGGAGCGGGCGGAGCCGGAGCCGGCGCTTCCGGTCTGGTCGAATCCACCCTGGGCACCGGAACTGCCGTCCCGTCCTATGACTTATCGATCATCGGCTCGGTAGGAGCCGAGCACTTAACCAGCCCGCTGGCCAACCGGCAAATCTACGGGGTGCCGTCTCTCCAGCTCAATACTGGCCAGGCCAACTTTGGGGTTAGCCAGGCGTTTGCCACCGGCGCCAGTATTTCCTTCGAGTTCAACAACGCCCGCCAGACCTCCAATAGCCCATTCAATATTCTCGCTCCCATCCTGAACGCGAGCTACAGGCTCTCTTTTCACCAGCCGTTGCTTGCCGGTTTCGGCCTGGGTCCCAATCTCCGCTATCTGCGCATTGCCAAGAACAACAAGAAGATTTCCGATATCGCGTTTAAGGACCAGGTCATGGCCACGGTGACGCAAATCGAGAACATCTATTGGGATCTGGTGAACTCCTACGAACAGGCGCAAGTCAACGAACAGTCGCTGGCCTTCGCCCAGCGCTCTCTGGACAATGCCAAAAAACAGCTCCAACTCGAAAGCGTCCCGGCTATGGACGTGATGCGGGCGGAAGCCGAAGTTTCCAAGCGGGACCAGGATTTGACGGTGGCGCGAACCAGCCTTCAGCTGCAGGAACTGTTGATGAAGAATGCTCTGACCAAGAGTCTCGACGACCCGCTGCTGGAGTCGATGCCGGTCGTTCCCGTCGATCGTCTCGAACCGGCTCAGGCGCCGCCCGCCCCGCAATCCGTGCAGGAACTGATTGCCCAGGCGTTGCGGGAACGCCCGGAACTTGCCGAATCGGATGTCGATTTGGTTAACCGGCAGATTAGCCGAAAGGCCGCGAGGAATGCGTTGCTGCCGTCGTTGTCGCTGGTCGGCTTTTACGGAGGATCAGGATTGGCCGGTCCGCTGAACCCCCTTTCCGATATCCCGGGTGTTACTTCCAGCGTCCCTACCAATTTCGCCGGGGCCTTGGCCAACGCCTTCAACAACTCGGCTCCGGACTACTACGTCGGATTCAATCTGAACATTCCGCTTCGAAACCGAGTGGCCAAGGCTGACCAATACCGTTCTGAGCTTGAATATCGGCAGGCTGAATTGCGCCGCGAGCAACTGCGTAAGCAAATCAGGATCGAAGTACGCAACGCGGAATACGCGCTGGAACAAAGCGCCGCGCGCGTGGATGCCGCCCGCAAAGCCCGCGATCTCGCGCAGCGTAGCTTCGAAATCATGCAGAAGGAGCACGACCTGGGAGCCGGTTCGACGTTCCAGACCATGACTGCTCAGCGTGACCTGTCGCTCGCCGAACTAGACCTGGCTGCCGCCATGACGGTCTACGAAAAGGCCAAGGTTGAGCTGGATCGTGCAACCGGCAACACTTTGGAACATAATGGCATTCTGATCCAGGATGCGGTTACCGGCAAGATCAGCCAAGCTTCGCCCTAACCTGATGCCGACCTCGGCCAAGCCGCGAGATATCAACAGCCCTGCCCGGACGGGCGCGAATCGGCCCCGAATTCTGGCCGCCGACGACCAGCAGCATATCCTCGAGGCGATCGAACTGCTGCTTAAGCGGGAAGGCTACAAGGTCGATACGGCGCAGTCTCCCCTCCTGGTGCGCGAAGCGCTTGCCGGCACCTCCTATGACTCGGTACTGATCGATCTCAATTACACCCGTGACACCACCTCGGGCCAGGAAGGTCTCGATCTGCTCTCCGAAATTGTTGCCCTCGACAGCGCTCTGCCCGTGATTGTGATGACCGCCTGGGGCAATGTTGAACTAGCCGTCGAGGCGATGCGCCGTGGAGCTCGCGATTTCATTCAGAAGCCTTGGGAGAATGAACGGCTCCTTTCTATTGTGCGGACCCAAGTAGAACTGCGTCGCGCCCTCCAGGAAGCGGAGCGCCTCGCGGCTGAGAATCGATTGCTGGCCGCTCACGGCAGGCCCGAGTTCATCGCGAGTGCGCCTTCCATGTTGCCGGTTCTCGAAACCCTCACCCGCGTCGCTCCGTCCGACGCCAACGTGCTGATTTCCGGCGAACACGGCACCGGGAAAGAAGTCGTTGCGCAGACCGTGCACGCCTTATCGTTGCGCGCGTCTCGCCCGTTCATCGCCGTAAACACCGGTGGCTTGGCGGAAGGTGTCTTCGAGAGCGAGCTGTTCGGGCACGTAAAAGGCGCTTTTACCGACGCCCGCGCCGACCGCATCGGCCGCTTTGAACTGGCAGACGGGGGCACCATTTTCCTTGATGAGATCGGCAATGTGCCTTTGCGACAGCAGGCCAAGTTACTGCGCGTGATTGAATCCGGACAAATCGAGCGCGTCGGATCCTCCAGGGCCCAGCTGGTGAACGTGCGAATAATTTCCGCAACCAATACTGATTTGCAGGCAGCATGCCGCGATGGGCTATTTCGCGAGGACCTCCTGTTCCGGCTCAACACGGTCGAAATCCGCCTGCCTGCTCTACGCGAACGCAGGGAAGATGTCCCGACGCTGGCACTGCATTTTCTCTCCCATTACGCTT
This sequence comes from Acidobacteriota bacterium, assembly GCA_003225055.1. Classification (GTDB taxonomy): domain Bacteria; phylum Acidobacteriota; class Terriglobia; order Terriglobales; family Acidobacteriaceae; genus Gp1-AA122. Next base: position 11,057 of record QIAU01000139.1, on the reverse strand, counting down.
CCCGCTACCGCCGGCAGGTGAATGGCATTGACCCCGCCGCTCTGCAACTGCTGGTCCAATACCCCTGGCCGGGCAACGTTCGCGACTTGGAGCACACGATCGAACGTGCTGTGCTGATGTGCCGCACGGATCACATCCAGCCCGCTGATCTTGGCTTGGCCGCTCCGCGCGGGCAACCCCAGAACCTGGAGGAATTGAGTCTGGAGGCAGTCGAAAATATCCTGATTCGCAAGGCGCTGCAGCGCTTTCAGGGCAACGTGAGCCAGGCCGCCGAAGCGCTTGGCCTCAGCCGCGGCGCCCTGTACCGGCGGATGGAAAAGTATGGGCTCTAGCCCACGTGTAGGCGAAGCATCACGACCTGTTCCTCGAAAGCTGAAGCGGGTCCCTTTTGAGACCCGCGTCATTCGGCTTTCGATATTGCTGGCTTTACCCGGACTCCTGATCAGCGGCATCCTCATCTGGCTGGAGCCTTGGGCGATCGAGTCGAAGCTGCTGCTGTTGGGTTTCGAGGCGCTGGCGTGCCTTCTCATTGGCGCCGCCCTGCACGAGCACATCACTCGACCGCTGCAGACCCTCGCCAATGTCGTTGGTGCTTTAAGCGAGGAAGACTACTCGTTTCGTGCGCGTTTGGCAGTTCCCGACGACGCTCTCGGCGAGCTCTCTCTGGAAGTCAACGCGCTGGCCGACCTTCTTGCCCAGAACCGAACCGGGGCCATCGAGGCCGCGGCTCTAGTCGAGCGGGTAGTCGAGGAAGTGGACATTCCTATTTTTGCCTTTGACCCGGTGCAGAAGCTGCGGCTGGTGAATTCTGCGGGAGAGAAGCTGCTGGAGCACGCTTCTGAGCAACTGCTTGGCAGGACCGCCTCTGAGCTGCGGGTCGAGAGTTGTTTATCCTGCGAGAACGAGACTCTGGTTGGCCTTCCGTTTGCGGGTGGTGCGCGGTGGTTCGTGCGGCGCCGAGCCTTTCGCCAGCGAGGTATTCCTCATACGCTGGTTGTGCTCTCCGATGTCAGCCGTGCGTTGCGCGAGGAGGAAAGACAAGCGTGGCAACGTCTGATCCGGGTCATCGGCCATGAATTGAATAACTCTCTCGCACCTATCAAATCGATTGCCGGCAGCCTCAACGCGCGCCTGTCTGAGACCGACCTTGATGCCGACCAGAGACGTGACTTTGAACGTGGTCTGGCTATTATCGAGAGCCGCGTGGCCTCGTTGAACCGTTTTCTGCAGGCCTATCGTCGCTTAGCGCAAATGCCCCCGCCGGTTATACGGGAATGTTCCATCCCGGTATTGGTGGACCGTGTAGTTGCCCTCGAGGAGCGCGTAGAAGTGAAGGTGATCGCAGGGCCCGAGGTAAGGCTGGCCGCAGACCCGGATCAACTCGAACAGATGCTGATCAACTTGCTTCGCAACGCGGCTGACGCCGTGCTTGAGGCATCGAGCGCCGACGGCTCCGACAGTGCGTCAGAATCGGGAGCTCCGGTTATCCTTACATGGCAACTCACCGAGAAAGATGTGATCCTGAAAATTGAAGATAAGGGTCCCGGACTGATGAATCCGGGCAATGCTTTTGTTCCCTTTTACACCACGAAAGCGCAAGGCAGCGGGATTGGCCTCATCCTCTCTCGCCAGATCTGCGAAGCCCATGGTGGATCACTCGAATTGAAGAACCGTCATCAAGGGCGTGGCTGTGTGGCCACAATTCGTTTGCCCAGAGCATCCGGCACGCGAAATCCGCTGCTCTCGGAACTGCGTGAGTCCGCGCTCCTGGAATCTAAGGAGGCCCCGCTCAGCACGTTCGAGCGGCCGTCGGAAGCAGGTTCGCGTTAGCTACAACGGACCGGCTTTTCGACGTAGGGTGCCATCCATGGTTCCAGGTTTGCGTTTTCAAATAAATGACAAGTAGCTTATTTTTTCCCACGAGACGCCAATCATCAGCGCTATCTTGCTGTGTCTTTACTGCATGGCGCCCTGAGTTCGAATTTGCAGCTACAACGTTGAGGAGATCCGAGCGCTCGGCTGGACAAACGAAAGGAAAAGATATAAAAGGAAAACAAGGTACTTAACGCCTCCAGGTGAGGAAGAAGGTGCTGATCGAGGAACGAAGGCGCGCAATCCTGGACACTCTCAACCGCGACGGCCGTGTGTTGGTGGCCGATCTCGCCCGGCAGTTCGAAGCTTCTCAAGTTACGATCCGCAAAGATCTGGAGCTGCTTCACGGACACGGTCTGGTGCACCGCACGCACGGCGGGGCTCTGCCTGCCCAGGAAGGAGCGCTCGAAGATTCCGCGCTGCGGGAAAAAGAAAAGCTGCACCGGAAAGAGAAACTACACATTGCGGCTGCGGCGGCTCGGCTGGTAAAGGAAGGGCAGGTGATCATCCTGGATTCGGGTACCACCACGACTACAATCGCCCGCGCGCTGCGCGCCCTTCGGAATCTTACGATTGTCACGAACGCGGTGAATATCGCAGCCGAGCTCTCAGCGAGTGCCCTGGAAGTTATCTTGACCGGCGGAACTTTGCGAAGAAATTCATTTTCTCTGGTGGGACCGATAGCGGAAGAAACCTTGCGCCGCCTGAACGCCGACGTCCTTTTCCTGGGAGTCGATGGCTTCGACGTGCACTACGGGCTGAGCACACCCAATCTCCTGGAAGCGAAAGTGAACCGGGTGATGGTCGAGGTGGCCAAGCGTACGGTGGTGGTTGCGGATTCCAGCAAATTCGGACGGCGCAGCTTGTCGCGGATCGTTCCCCCCAGCGCCTTACACCAGATCATTACTGACCGAGGTATCCCCAAATCCGATTTGCGCACGCTCAAGAAAGCCGGAATCGAGGTAACCCTTGTCTGAGGACAAAGACGGCCGTTTCGGCCCGCCGACGAAAGCAGGGCCGGGAGATCATTCTCTCGAAGAGATTCTTTCCCAGCCACGTTGCTGGGGCAGCTGCCTCAAAGAGCTGGAAGATTCCAGGTTACTAAATGAAATCTGGAAGCCACTTGCCCGTGCAACCGAGTGGCTGTTTGTGGGCTGTGGTTCGAGTTACTACGTTGGGCTGGCCGCCGCCGCAACCTGGACTACTATTACCGGTCGGCGTGCACGCGCCATTCCGGCTTCGGAGATCTTGCTCTTTCCCGAGCTCATCATGACGCGGGCCGAGCAGACAGCGGGGGTCGTTATTTCCCGCTCGGGGCGGACTTCCGAAGCGGTCGAAGCCGCACAACTGCTCGAGGCTCGAGGGGTTCGAACCCTCGCGGTCACTTGCGCCGATGGCCCACCGCTGGCGCGTATGGCCACAAGTACCTTGTCTTTGCTGTCCGCAGACGAGGAAAGCACCGTCATGACCCGGTCCTTCAGTTCCATGCTGTTGGGTCTCCAATACCTTGCCGGCTCCGTGGTCGGGAACCATGCGTTAATGGAGAATTTGCGGCGCTTGCCGGAACTCACCGAGAACATTTTGAAGAAGGTACAGTCGGCGGTAAGCGATTTTGTGAAGCAGCGGCGCTTCGACGATTACATCTGCCTGGGGCAAGGCCCGTTTTATGGGTTGGCCTCTGAATCCGCGCTGAAGATCACGGAAATGTCGGTGTCGTATGCGCAATGTTTCCATACATTGGAATTTCGGCATGGACCTAAGTCGGTGATCAGTCCTCAGACCCTGGTGATCTTTCTGCTCTCCGAGACCGGCTACGCTCGAGAGCGCGGCGTCCTTGAGGAGATCAAGTCATTGGGCGCGACTACCCTGGCGGTTGCAAATCGGGCGGATGAGCGGACTTCGAGGGCTTCCGACCTGGTCATCGAGTTACCGCTTGAAATTCCCGAGATAGTGCGGTTGGCTCCTTACGTTTTCGCCGGCCAGTTGCTTGGTCTATACACCGGGCTGAAGAAGGGCTTGGATCCGGACCACCCGCGCCATCTAAACCGCGTAGTCATGCTCGACGAAAAAGACCCAACCCAAGAACCTCGCCATGCCGCGCTTTGACATCACCATCGCTGGGGAACTCAACCTCGATCTTATTCTCTATGGTTTGCCACAGGAGCTTCCGCCGGAACGGGAATCTCTGGCTGAGAGAATGATGCTGACTCTGGGAAGTTCGTCCGCGATTGTTGCCCACAACCTGGCGGCACTGGGAACCCGTGTGGGATTTATATCGCGTATCGGGGACGACCTACTCGGACAGATGGCGGTCGAGCGGATCGAGGATGCGCAGGTGGATGTCTCCAAGCTGCACCGCAGCGCGGGCGCCGCAACAGGCCTTACTGTGATCCTGCAAAAGGAGAGTGGGCGGCAAATCATCACGTACCTGGGGACCATTGCCGAGTTGATCTTTGACGATCTCGATCTCGAGTACCTTGTCGATGCCAGGCACTTCCATTTTTCTTCGTATTATCTGCAGCGTGGCTTACGGCCGCGGGTCGCCGATCTGTTTCGAGAACTTAAGCATGCAGGTTTGACGATTTCGTTGGATACCAATGACGACCCTGACGACAGCTGGGATGGAAGCCTCGAGCAGGTCTTGCCATACGTTGACGTGTTTCTGCCAAATGCCCGGGAAGCTCGCAAAATCGCGCGGGTCGATGATTTGGAAGCAGCTGTCAGGCACCTGAGTAAGAGTGTTCCGGTGCTAGTCGTCAAGCTGGGGGCGAAAGGAGCCTTGGCGCAGCGCGGCAACGAGCGGCTTACGTCACCCCCGGTCGCGGTGCATGCCATTGATCCGGTGGGCGCAGGCGACAGCTTCAATGCCGGTTTTCTGGCGCAGTATGTGCGCGGGGCGGATTTGGGGACGTGCTTGGTTTCCGGCAACTACGCCGGCGCATTTTCAACCACCAGAGCTGGTGGCACCGAAGCATTCCGGGATCGTGAATATGTTACGAAGTTCTTCCCCAGCACCCTGACTGCGCCGGCGTGGAAGTAAGTCGTGCTACGTTGAATTGCTCGAAAAGGCCATTCAGGTGATAGATTTTTTCCGGCACGTCATCCGGCAAGTCCAAGCCATAAATCTTCCAGCGCCCCTGCCCGCATAACCTAACATAAGAGTCGAAATGTTGGTTGCTAGTCTCCAACCTGGGGAAACAGCGCCAGAGAAGTACCAGAACGAACTGGCGGCCGTACTATACTCTCCTCGGATGAAAAGCAACTCATGCATCAATCCCGCATCAGGATTTTTTCTTTTGCTATCACTTGTTTCCCTCTACGCTACGTGTCGACTAGCGGCCGAGACTCCTCAGTCACAACCGAAAGTTCCTCCGCAACAAGCTCGAGACACCGTTGCGGCCCGCAGGATGTCGCACCTCCAGCGCGGGATAAACCTCAGCGGATGGTTCGCCCAGGTCGCTGACCCGAAGGGCTACACAAGGGAGCACTTCATTTCACACACGACCCCACGCGACATTGCTCTGGTCAAGGCAATGGGATTCGACCACGTGCGCCTCAGCGTCAATCCGCAGCCCATGTTTCGGGCAGGGCAGGCGGATGCGATTCCCCAGGAATACCTGGATTACTTGGACCAGGCCGTGCATACCATTCTCTCTAATGGTCTGGCCGTAATACTGGACGTGCATCCCGACAGTGAGTTCAAAAACAGGCTGGCCAAGGACGATCACTTGGTTGAGCAGTTGGGAAATTTCTGGCGTGCTTTTGCGAAGCACTATGCGGCGTTGGACCCGAATTTGGTTTTTTTCGAGATTCTCAATGAGCCGGAATTCGAAGACCGCTATCGCTGGGCTGGCATCCAGACGAAACTGGCGGCAGCTATCCGCGAGGGAGCATCTCAGGGCACGATAATCGCAACTGGGGCTCGTTGGTCAGACGACGCCGATCTCGTTTTCCTGGAGCCGCTCCCGGATGCCAATGTAATTTACACCTTCCATTTCTACGAGCCGCACATCTTCACCCATCAGGGAGCCACCTGGGGTGTGGACTTCTGGCATTTCGAACAGGGGCTGGTTTACCCCTCGACTCCCGAGTCCGCCGCAAAAGTTGCGGCCCTGGTGCCGGAAGCGGCTAACCGCCTTTACGTGATTCGCTATGGTTTCGAGCGCTGGAACAGCGCGCGCATTGAGGCCGAAGTCTCTCAGGTCGCGGAGTGGGCCGGGAGACACCAAGTGCCGGTCACTTGCGATGAGTTCGGGGTATATCGCAAGTATGCCGACACCAACTCGCGTGTGGCGTGGCTGACCGACGTGCGCACCTCGCTCGAGCGGCACGGTATGGGATGGACGATGTGGGATTATTCTGGCGGGTTCGGAGTCGTGACGAAGACGGACGGGGGGACCCTTCCAGACGGGCCCACACTCGGGGCACTAGGCTTGAAGGCGCCGGGGCCTTAGCGACTCCAAGCGGTCACCAGTGTGGGAAGAAAATGCAGGTGTGTTTTCAGGGTACTTTCGGCCGCAAGCCCAGTCGAAGGTGGTCTTGAATTCGATGCTGACCGTTTGCCTCGCTTTCGCTTATATCTGATGAAGTGACCTATTCGCCTGAACTCGCGGCTGGCTCAGGCAGGGGAGGTCTTCACGTTCCGCTGTGTCGCACAGACATTCGGCGATGCGTTCGCTAGCATGACCATCCCATAATCGTGGGATTGTCCCGCGTCGAAAGTCGCCGCTCAGCACCGCAAGGATTTCCGTACGCAGGCGCTCCATGTCTCGACCTACCACGACATTCGTGCCCATCGTTGTCGTAATCGGCCGCTCGGTGTTTTCTCGAAGCGTGAGGCAGGGCACTCCCAGGTATGTGGTTTCTTCCTGGATGCCACCTGAATCGGTTAGCACCACCGAAGCGCGCCGCTGCATGCCGAGGAACTCGAGATACGGCATTGGGGGCAGTAAATGCAGGCCAGGAAGATTTACCAGTATGTCGAATTCCTGTAGACGCCGGCGAGTTCGCGGATGCACGGGGAAAAAGACCTCGATTCTCGTGCTGACCCAGGCCAGCACTTCACACAGTTTTCGAAGCGCGATCGGATCGTCTACATTCGAAGGGCGATGGAGCGTCACCAGCGCGTAACGAGCGGGAAGGTCTTTGGGGACCTGGCTGGCAGCCAGTGGCAGGAGCTGAATAAGCGTGTCAATCATGGTGTTGCCGACCAACCGGATCTTGTTGCGAGGTATGCCTTCGCGAAGCAAGTTTCGGTCGCCGTCCTCCGACGGCGTGAGCAAGAGGTCGGCAATCTGGTCGGTTAAGAGACGGTTTACTTCCTCGGGCATACTCCGGTCGAAGGAACGTAACCCCGCCTCGACGTGCGCGACCTTGATTCCAAGCTTGCTCGACACCAGCGCTGTGGCGACCGTGGAGTTCACGTCGCCGTATACCAGCACCCAATCCGGCTTGCGTTCCACTACCACCGGTTCAAATCGCACCATGATGGCGGCGGTTTGCTCGGCATGCGTACCCGAACCGACCGCCAGGCTGACGTCAGGCTTGGGCATCTTGAGCTGTTCGAAAAAGATCTCGGACATCTCGGCGTCGTAGTGTTGGCCGGTGTGGACGAGCGTTTGCGTGACATTCGGTCTGGTCCCCAAGGCTTTCATCACCGGAGCGGCCTTCATGAAATTGGGGCGCGCACCAACCACGTGGACAATGTTCATTCAAATCTCCCGATGTTCAGAATTGAACTCAATTTCGCGGGAAGCATCAACGGGAAGCATCAAGCGGTTATTCAGATACTCAAAGCTCGTTCCAGGTGAGAGCACGCTTGGGAAAATCACCCCATGTGTCGGTACAGCAGCTTCCCTGAAGCGACCAGCCATGAGTCAGGCAATCGCTGGAAAACCTGTTTCGCCACCAAAGATTTCCAGTCTGATGTCCTCGCGCGAGCTGGTCCGCCCGGATATCTCCGGTAAGTGAGGGGAATTCGAGCCGCTCCCCATCGGTCCTTGAATAAGATGAGCGAGCGGTTGTCGAGGTCGGAACGCCCCATGTCAAACGTGCGTAGTCCATCGCGGGCGGCTTCCTCGACAGCGCGCCAAAACAGCAACGCAGTGCCGGCCAGCTTGTTAAACACCGGGTCCGAGCCGCCATACTTGTATGTCATCGAGTCCTTGTAGCGGATGGTTACGATGCTTGCAATCGGCTTTCCGTCGATCGAGAGCGTGCGTATCTTCAGCATGTCCCCCAAACAATCAGCCAGGTTTCGAAACCACTCCAGAGGCTGAGGCGGTAGTTGATGGCGTCGCCGCGTGAGCAACAGTAGCTGGTAAAATCCGCGCAAGAGGGATTCCGACCTTCCTTCCTCATACTTGAGTGGTTGCCTTTCCGCGTGGCGAATTCTCCTCTGGACGCAATCCTTGTGAAATCTTCTGAAAATCTCCTCGCTCGAGCCGGACAGCTCCAGCCGGTGTAAACAATATTGATCGGCAGGTTCGAACCCGGTTCCGTCCACACCCACGTCGACAGGCCGGAGCTCAACATATTTCCACCTGTTCAGGTTGGCGCAATCTACAACGGCGCGCAACAGCGACTCCCGTTCTTCGGAGCTATCGGCCAGCGGCTCGCAATGATCGGAGAAGGGAAGTGAAACCAGGCGTCCGCCGGTGACCCAACTATGAATCTCACAAAAGACCACTGCATTACTCAACGGGGTGCCAGGTGGGCAGGCGGTTAAAACAACTGGTTTGTACCCGTAAGTCGAATGTAGGGCTCGGAGCCATTCGATAGTGTGGAATACCGAAGCTGCCGCGTGCTTGCACAAGAATTCAGACCAACGCGGGTCCTCGAGTGGATTGAGTTCGTACAGCATCATTTATGAACCAGAACACCGATAGCGAGTACTGCTATGCCCTTCAATCCGTAAGGTCCGGGGATGGGACGCCAGTTTGGAGGTAAGGGAAACACCTGAATTTTGGCTCCAGAGACAGGGACTTTCGATACCTAGTGTCCGTCGCACCTCCCTGTATATAGTAACGGCAAAGCGTCGGTTCCCAAGAACCTAAGGGGACCTAATCCCCGAGGTCCTAATGTCTCCCCAATTCGGTTGCTTCGGTCGTTCTGCGAAAACAGAGTCGAACCCCCTAAAACTCTGGTACTTAACCGTCCTTCTTATCTGCGGCATACTCATCTCGGCCGGGTGCATTGTGGCGTCGCACCCGCCGTCATCCCCGCCGTTGCCGTCGGCGCCCCTGACAATTGCAAGTACCTCTTTGCCGGCCGCGACCGCAGGATCGAGTTACAGTACAGTGCTCGTAGCCAGCGGTGGCGTTACGCCGTACGGCTGGTCGGCTACAGGTTTACCTGCGGGCTTGGCGGTGGGTACGAACACCGGTCAAATTTCGGGTACTCCCGCGACGGCGGGCAATTACACGGTGACCGCTTCGGTGCGCGACTCAGAAAATTCGCCTGCATCTGCGTCCAAAACATTTAGTTTGACCATCACCAGTACACCGCCTCCGGCGCTGTCGGTCATCACGGCCTCTCTGCCGGCTGGGACTCGAGGATCGAGTTACAGTACAGTGCTCGAGGCCAGCGGTGGCGCTACGCCGTACAGCTGGTCGGCGACAGGTTTACCTGCGGGCCTGGCGCTCAGTACGAATACTGGTCAAATTTCGGGTACTCCCTCGACGGCGGGCAATTACACGGTAGCCGCGTCGGTGCGCGACTCAGAAAATTCGCCCGTATCTGTGTCCAAAACATTTAGTCTGACGATTACCAGTACACCGCCTCCGGCGCTGTCGGTCACCACGGCTTCTCTGCCGGCTGGGACTCAAGGATCGAGTTACAGCACAGGGCTCGCGGCGAGTGGTGGCATTACCCCGTACAGTTGGTCTGCGACCGGTTTGCCTGCCGGCTTGTCTCTGAATAGCGGAACCGGGCAAATTGCGGGCACGCCCTCAACAGCGGGCAATTACACGGTGACCGCCTCGGTGCGCGACTCAGAAAATTCGCCCGCATCTGCGTCCAAAACATTTAGTCTGACGATTACCAGTACACCGCCTCCGGCGCTGTCGGTCACCACGGCTTCTCTGCCGGCTGGGACTCAAGGATCGAGTTACAGCGCGCTATTGCAGGCGATGGGTGGGGTTGCGCCCTACAGTTGGTCTGCGACCGGTTTGCCTGCCGGCTTGTCTCTGAACAGCGGAACCGGGCAAATTGCGGGCACGCCCTCAACAGCCGGCAATTACACGGTGACCGCCTCGGTGCGCGATTCGGAGACCTCGCCGGCGTCGGCCTCTAGGACATTCAGTTTGAGCATCGCCGGCACTACGGTGTCACCCGTATCGATCATTACGACCTCTCTTCCCGCCGCGACCGCGGGATCGAGCTACAACACCATGTTGCAGGCCAGCGGCGGGGTTACGCCTTACGTCTGGTCTATGGCGACGGGCCAGTTGCCTCTCGGACTAAGCTTGAATGCCAGTACGGGAGTGATTTCCGGCACGCCCTCGGCTTCGGGAACCTACGGCTTCACGGCGGCGGTCAGGGATTCGGAAAGCACTCCCCAAACTGCCAGTCAGGCGCTACAGCTAACCGTTGCGCCCGGCACGGCCTCGGGAACGATCTACGACAACCGCGATATGTCCACGGCAAACCTGGTCCAGTGGATCAATCGAGACTTCGGCCTGGGCACCAACGTGGGCTCGAACCAGAGCGGGGCGGGTTACCTGACATACCATGCCAATGTGGCTGGACGCCGGGCTGCCGGGATGACCGTCACTCCTACTGCCCATGCCTCGCCGGCGGCCAGCAGCGACAGCGTTTATCTCTGGGACCCCACCCAGTACTGGAACTACCAGCCCTACGAAATCTGGCTGCGCACCTCGCTGATGTTCCCCTCCTCGACGACTCTGTCGACCACGGCGGCCACCGGGGAAGCGCCCTTTCAACCCACCACGGGCAATTGGAACTGGTTTCTGGAGCTTCACAACGACAGCAACCCCGTGCCCAGTTGCGCCCAGGAATACGCCAATCTCTCGATGGACGTGCGGGACGACGACGCGGTCGTGAGCGGAGTGGTGGGGACCAAGAACGTGCGCATGTCGATGCGGATCATGGGGGGCAACGACTGCAGCCCGAACACGGTCTGGGTGGACAGTCCACCGCTGCAGTGGGATCACTGGTACGAGGTG
>QIAU01000138.1 GCA_003225055.1 Acidobacteriota bacterium | reverse complement strand
CAAGCGCAAGAACTATCATGCGGCTGAGGCTCGCTATCGGGAGGCACTTGTTTACAAGTCGAACGACGCCATGGCCACCTTCGGTCTAGCTCGATGCCTGGACAAGCTTGGGAAACCCGATGAGGCGCGAGAGAAGTACGAAAGCTACCTGAAGATCTTGCCGCAGGGGCCGCATGCCGAGGAAGCGCACAAGGCTCTGGACAGGCTCAATAATGAGGGACAAAAGGCGAAGAAGTAGCGCGGAATTTTGTGACTTACGCGCCATAGCTAAAGCTAGCGGCTTGCTTGCAGGCGGGCAACTGTGCCGATTGCATGGAGAAAGATACGCATTGCGCGGCACAACTTCCAAGCCTCGCGCCGCTCTTTGAGAGCATCGTTGTACAACTGACGGCACACTTCCAGCCTCGAAAACAAGACTTCCCGCTGTTTGCGGTTTGGCCACAGCCGATATTTATACGTTCTTCTGCTTTTCGACATATGGTTGGATGACCGCCAGCGGCGCACCCCCGACGGTGGACACGAAATAGCTATTCGTCCACAGCGTCGGCAACCGTGATTTCAGGGTGCGAAATTCCTGCCGCAAGCTGTGCGAGGAAACCCCCTTGAGGTGCTTAACCAACCGATGGATACCGAACTGCGGGTCTACTTCTACCAGCACGTGTACGCGGTCGGGCATGATTTCCAGAGCCATGATTTCGGCACGATATTTGTCTGCCACTTGTCTAAGCACCTGTTCGCATCGTTTAGCGACTCGTCCGACCAGCACAGCTCGCCGATACTTAGGCGTCCACACACAATGGTACTTGCTTGAATAGACTACGTTGTAGTTTGATTTGTAGCCTTCCAGGGCCATACGGATGCTTATACCTAATGAAGCAATCTAAGACAAGGCAAAATCACGCCTTATATCCCCAGCCCTAAAGGGCCGGGCTTTACGGTGCTTCTCGGTAATTTCAACCAACTCCGCCCTTAAATTCAGAAGTTACAAAATACCGCCAATTACAAAATTTCCTCACTTTTCTATCCTCAGGAAGTCTCCATTCGAGGCATTGACCGCGACCCGCAACTTCGCGTCGTTGCGATCGTTTCCATAGATCACGTGCCAGATCAGTTCGTTGGTGGCGTGGTTCCAATCGAGCACGTAAAAGACCGGCAGATCAGGATTTTTCTCCAGCACCTTGTCCCCTCCGTGCTTCTGTCCTACTTCGAATGCCTTATCCGAGTCGACCTTCAGGAAAGCCGAGTCAAAGATCTGGGTCGACGAATTATTCGGACTGTAGGTATCTTCTGTGCCTGAAGACACCCCGCGGGAGGGAGCATCGGAAGCATCCGTTCCCGACCATGTATATCGCTTGACGCCGCCGCGAGACGGAGCGGCAAAGCCGGCCCGCCAGATGGCTGATTTACCGTCGCGGCCCTTGGAATCGGCGTTATATTGTGACTCAAGACGGAAGGGCTGCGCGTCGCGCGCCCAGCCTCGCGCCGAAATGTACATCTTCTGAAATCCGGTACGGCCGGCCACCATTTCAGGACCTTTTGGCTGTGGCTTCTCAGCGGGTTTGGCGGGTTCCGATTCGCAACCGACGAGCATTAGCAATCCCAGAATTGCCAATCCGAGTATTTTCATGAAGTCTGATTCCTGTTAAGTTTTTGAAACCGGCGTTGCTGAGTTCAATTCTAAATGAGCGGGAATAGGGAGCAGCATGGATTTCTGGTTGGAGCGAATCCACAGTGCAATCGTCTCTTCCACTCGCGGAATGAGCGCGAAACAACTTCAATGGCATCCAGAATCAAAGTGGAGCGTGGCTGAAATCCTGGAGCACCTCTCGTTAACTTATAACGGGACGCGAATCGGCTGTGAGCGCTGCCTGCAAGCCGAGAAGCCCATCGCCACGGTTCCCAGCCTTGGAGAACGTCTAAGCAAGATCGTGGTCGTGAAGCTCAGGTATATGCCCAAGGGACGACAGGCACCTCGCGGAACTCTTCCCCAAGGCGCTCCCCCTGAGAACATTCTTCCAATCCTGCAGCAGCGGATCGAAGGCATGGACGGAGCTATGCGCAAATGCGAACAGCGCTTTGGCAGCCGAGTTACCTTGATAAATCACCCGTTTCTGGGGCCGCTCACCGCTGCGGAATGGCGCAAGTTTCACTGGGTGCACGCCCGCCATCATCTGCGGCAAATTGAACACCTCAAAAACACAATGCGGCACCATCTTCCGCGTGAGCAAGACCCGTAGCGCGGGTCCATGGCCGGTCATTCGACTCCGCCAGGTCGCGGTTCGCGAGCCTAAGCTTCGCGCAGAGTTTGTGACTTTTTCGTTTTTCTCGCACGGACCGATGCTGAAAACAATCAGCTTACCTGCCGGAAAAATCGCCTAAATCCAAGAAGTCACAGACTCTCAGTATGACCCTTAAGGGGCTAAAAAATACCTCCAGCCCGATTAGGACTGGAGGCGCTGACAGTGAAGTCTTCGTGACTGAGCTATTCCCGGGCCTTGGCGGGGATGCCGGCTTTGCGCGCCTGTTCCCGCGTGTTTTCGAGTTGCTGCTTGGCGGCCTCAACCGCCTTCTGCTTGGCGTCAATCTGAGCCTTGTATTGCTTCTCGTCCTTGTCCCATTGTGCCGAGTTGCGCAGTCGATTGCCCACATCTGCATACATAGCAGCGGCGCGTAGCCGATATTCGCGCTGCAACACGTCAAGTTCCCGCTGCAGCAAATCGAGAGCACTCTGCTTGTCGGCAATCTTTTTCTGCCACTCGTCCGTGACCTTCTGCCGATCGTCAGAGGCATCGGTCGAAGTTCGTTCGGGTCTCGCCTTGTCCTGCGGGTCCTTCCCACCTGTTGCACCATCTTCTTTCGCCTGATCTGGCTTCGGGCCGCCCGCCTTTGAACTTGCAGACCCAGAGGCCTCCGCTGATCTAGTGGCGTCAGTCGAGGATGAAGCCCGCTCCGATCCCACTACGCTGATGTGTTCCTGGCGAGGCAGGTTATCGTTGTCATAGACTTTCTTCTCGCCTTGAGCCTGCTTTTCTTTTCTCCTTTGACGTGCGTGCTCGGCCAGCTTGTCGTCCTGGCTTTGCGCCGCCGAGGCCAGCATCATCGCGATCATCACCCCACTCAGGCAAACGTACACTAAGCGCTTCATCGATTCACTCCTCTGTTGTACCCAACTCATGATTCTCTCGAGTCCGGCTTCTGTGTCGGCGGCGCTGCGTGCACCGTGTCACATCACCCCCCAATACCAATGCAGGAACTGATTGCCAAAAAAGAAAGCCACCAGCGCCATGCTACCAAGAAAAACTCCAAACGGTATCTGGTAGTAGCGGTACACCATGCGCGCCGACTCCCAGGCGCGTCGCCGGGCGATTGCGACTGTCTCGTGATGGCGTACCATCCGCCGTCGCATGCGTTTGATCCACACTACCACCACAGTCCCCAGTCCGAAGATGGAGCCGGTCAGGGTCGCGGCAAACAGGGTAAGGATGGTCAGCCTGATTCCCAGAAATGACCCAATCATCGCCATGAGTTTGACGTCGCCGAAACCCATGCCTTCGACGCCGCGCCAATGCAGGTAGATGGCACCCGCTCCGTAAATGAACGACGCTCCCACAGCCGCTCCCAAGCATGCATCCAACAAGGAAAAGACGCGCCAGGAAATCTCCGAACTAGAGGGAACGGAGATGACTCCCGGCAGGAGCTGTGATGCCAGGTCGTTGACGGGCACGATGAGGCTGAAGAGGAATCCAAGGGCGAGGCCCGGCAGCGTGAGCTTATCCGGCAGCAGCTTGGTCTCCGCATCGGTGAAGATGAGGCCCAACAGCAGAACACCCAGAACACAGCATTTAAGGGCCGCCAAGGTTAATCCAAACTTCGCGTAGCAGGTGAGGAACAGCACCGCGGTGAGCAGTTCGACCACCAGGTAACGCGGCGAGATCGGTGCTCGACAAGTCCGGCAGCGTCCCCGCAACAGCAGCCAACCCAGGACGGGGATATTGTCGTAGAACTTGATCGGTGTGTTGCATTTGGGGCACTTCGAACTGGGCAGCACGACCGACATGCCGCGCGGCCAACGGTAGATACACACGTTCAAAAAGCTGCCCAGGGCCAGCCCCAACCAGAAGATCGCCGCTGCGAAGATCGGATCCACGGTCTCCTTTTCGCCCGTAAGTTACCGCATGCCTGTGGTTTGTCCCGATTATAAGGGGAATCGGCCATCTGCCCTAAGGTACTGAAAGCCCTGTACCTTCGGGCATTTCGAGGTACCCCAAAGGAATCAGTAGGATAAGGGATCCCTCGGGAGACTAGTGGCTCCCCGCCGTCTCGGGAGTTTCGGTAGTTTTGGGCAGGAAGAGCCGAAACACCGTACCGCTTTTTCCTGGCGAAGTACTGCTGCGCAAACGGATGGTGCCGCCATGTTTTTGCACGATGTTGTGAGTTAGCCAGAGTCCCAATCCGGTTCCGCTTTCCTTCTTGCTCGTGAAAAAGGGCTCAAACAGGTGCGCTACGTCCTGTGGCGCGATGCCCTGTCCGCTGTCCGCCACGGTTACGTGTACCCCAGGGCGGCAACTATTGGTCCACTCATGGCTGCGTTCCACGCGTAACAGCAGGCGTCCTTGTTCGGGCATGGCCTCGATGGCATTTGCAATCAGGTTCGAAAAAACCTGTCGCAGTTCCCCTGAAAATCCCCGAATCTCCACGCCGGGCTCGAACTTCTTCTCCAGGCGGATTTTCTTCGCATTGAGCTTGCGGGTGTAGAGGTTGACGACCTCCTCCAGTACATTGGACACGTCCAAAGGCGCCATCGCTGCTGCATCGCGTACCAGTCCCAAAGTCTGCTGAGCAATGTTCACCACGCGCTGCACTTCGTTTTCTGCCGTCTCCAGGTATTCGTCGGATTTGCTCTTATCGCGGCGTGCCAGGTAGAGCAGGTTTCCGATTGCCTCCAGGGGATTATTGATCTCATGCGCGATGGCTGCCGCCAGCCGCCCCGCCGTTGCCAGCTTTTCATTCTTGCGCAGCATCTCTTCCGCCTTTTGCTGGGAAGTGAGGTCCTGGGCAATGGTGGACGCCCCTACCACTTCACCGCGCCGGTTACGGATCGGCGATATAGAGAGGTAGACATTCACGCGCGTTCCGTCCTTACGAACACGCTCGGTCATGTAGGGCTGCACGGAGCCGCCGCGCCGCAGCTTTTCCAACAGGTTGGGAATCTCACCCTGCTGTTCTGGCGGAGAGAGGATAGAAATGTGCTTTCCGATGATCTCCTGCGCGCGATATCCGTACAACCGCTCTGCTCCGGGATTCCAACTGGTGATGATTCCGTTGATGTTCTTGCTCAAAATTGCATCCGCGGAGGATTCGACAATGGCTACCACATGTTGCAGTGCCTGGTCGGCTCGACTTTCCGCTCTGGATTTCTGTCTCGCCAGACCGCTGGCCAGCACGGACACCAGCAGAAAGATCAGCAATTCTTGGAAATTCTTGTTGGACAATGACCAGGCAAAGTGTGGGTGGAATACTCCGTAGTCGATCAAGACCGCAGACAGAACAGAGGAAAAAACACCCGGCCCGAATCCGAAGAAACGTGCGCTGATGATCACCGCCGCAACGAACAGCACGAAGGGATTCTGGTGCATAACCGGCGAAATCCGCCAAACCAGAAGAGCTGCGCCGGGCAACGCTGCGGCAGCTCCGTAGCCGGCTAAAGGCTTTGGCAACTCGGAGGTAGTCCAAATCCGCATGCGTGATACATATCGCCTTCTGGGGGCAAGCAGTTCCGGTGTCCGAATTTTGGACGGCGCTCAACAGAGAACGGTCATCCCCCACCCGCCCAAAATCTAGCAGCGGTACTTAGCTCTTGCAATTGTTGAGCCAGCCTGTCGTGCGCTGCCCGAACCTTTTGGCTCAGAGTTCTCCTCACTCTCCCGGACCCTAATTCCCGGCGGCAAGAAAAGCTACGGGCAGATGGTGAAACAAAACTTGGTTGCGATGCAGGGGCCCGAGGTTGTCTGCCCGGGCCCTGTACCGTGTTCTCTTACTAGACTCGTAGCGACTCGCAACTGCACCTCCGCTTGGTGCCCTCCGCTCATATGCCAGAACAGCCGTCCCCGGCCTGGCATGTCCTTGGAACCGTGTGCCGGCAGATTCACGTCTCGCCCTGGATGGCGGCAGACACATGGTCTGAAGGATACTTGCCACCATTTTCCCTGGCCAGGGTGTCAGGTCAGTGAGGTCAGTGGGCGATGCCTTTGAGCGCCTCCGCAGCAGGGCCTGCTCCTCGGCCATCCTTTGCATGACAATTTGCAACGGAAACGGTGAGGCTTATCAGGCGCAGTTGTGATCAGGACCGCAGGTGGGTATGACGGGAGAAGGGAAGCGGGGCGCAAGCCCAAACCTGCGCCCCTGAGGTTTTTAGTTGTTGTCCAGCCGCGGGCGGCTGGCGTTCGGACCTTCCGTGGTCGGTACCACCGTCAGTGGCCCTTGCAACGTAAAGTTCAGCACGGTTTCGGAGGACAGTTTGATTTGCTGGCCCTTGGTTGCGGCCTGTACGCCGCCCCCCAAGCCACCGCCCGCCGCGGCGCCAATCGCTGCGCCCTTGCCACCCCCGGCCAAGCCGCCAATGATCGCGCCGATCGCTGCGCCGGTTCCAACTTTGGCAGCGGTGTTCTTGGTGCGCGAAGAGCCTTCACGTTTCCACTGATCGGTCTGGATGTTGTAGTGCTTGCCGCCTACCGCGATGCGATCGAGCTGCAGAACAAGTTCGGACCGGCCGGAGAACTTCCCGGCGCTCTTGACCTCGACGACATGGCCTTCTACGTCATAACCGGCCGGAATGGCGACGTCCCCATCGACCGAGAGAGGCGATTCCAGTGAGGCACGGAAGGTTTGGCCCTGCTGAGCGGTTTCCGAATCAATCGTGTCCACCAGGCGCACCGCCAAAGCGGTGCCCTGAGGGATCGTAACCTTGGCAGGCGCCACCGGTGCGGGAGGCGCGGTATTCACCGCCTCCATCATCGTCGGGGCGGCCGCTGGGTGCGCATTGGTTTGCGGCGCCGACTCGTTAGCCATGGCAGAAGTCGGTATCGCCCGCTTGCGCGATCGACTGGCCCGATGGCTGGGAGTCGGCTTGGGTTCCTCAACCGGGACAGATGCGCTCGCTGGTTGCTCCGCCACAGCTGGGGCTACCTCGAGATTGTTGATCACCGTCTTCACGCCTTCGACCGATGCGGCCTGTCGTGCCGCAGCTTCCCGCTCCGCCTGATTATCGACCGTTCCGGCAAGCGTGACCACGCCATCGGCCGCCTGTACGGTCAGACCCTTGCCTTGTAGACCTGAGTCCTGACTAAACTTGCTCTGAACTTCGCTGGTGATTTCCGAATCGGCTTTCGCCTTGCTTTGATTGCAGCCTATCCCTGCTCCCAGCACAAGCAGAAGCAGAACCGCAACCGTAGGGAGGGAGAATCTTGCCTTCATATAAATCACTCCTGTGTAGCCAGTACTAGTTTAGATGCAGAAACATACCTGTCACACAGTAAAATTGCGTAGAGTGCCGTCACCCCCAGAGGTACTAACCCTCCTTATGGCAAGAGGTTGCGCGAGGCCTGTGGAAAAGATGCGGATTTTCCCCGCTGCCGGGTGGCAAGCAATGAGGGTCGAAGCCTCCTGGATTCGCTAAGCGGCAGGAGGCTTCAGCTCTGGTGGATGAATTTGTAGTCCAGGATGGCGGCCGCCAGGCCGAGGCCAGCCTCGGTATCGCGAGTCTCCTTGGAGCGGATAATACGCGCCTGGCAGAGAACATTGCTGTTCTTCTGTCCGGAAATTTCCTCCGGCATCTCGAACACCATCTCCACCAGCGAGTTCACCGGCAGTTGCTCAGGACCGTGGAGGAGCACTCCCGACTGGCTGATATTTTCGAGGATGCCTTCGGACCAATTGCCCAGGTTCTTGACCCGGTAGCGGACGGGAGTGTCCAGCTTGAGCCTCCGGGCGCGTGGCACCCATGTCGGCTTCTTGGTATGCGCGCGCCGCTTGATGGCAGGCTCTGGCGCCGCCTCCAGGCGCTCGATGCGCCGCATGGTTTTCCAATCGTATTTGTACTCAGCCGCGCACAGCAGACAGACCTGGTAGTAGGACCCATCCGCTGCCCGCCGCGGCCAGGAGAATTCGTGTGCGCAGCGACCTAGCATGAACACATCCAATAACTTCTGAGTCATAGTCTCTTTCGTGAATTGCAGAAAACTCATCATCCAATGACACGCATAACTTGGGAAGGTTACTTTCGTGCCTTTCCAAGCTGACTTGGTTAACCCGCAGAAATTAAAGCCAGTACGGCGTCGACCTCGAGGAACGTTTCTGTTTTTCGAGCCGCGTGGCACAAACCATGACCCGACACTATTTCTCCTTCCGCCCTGTGCATAGCAATTTCATGTGCCTGACCAAACCGGGACCCAATCCTGGGGCCTTCATAAGCGGTGTATGATGTGCCGCGTGGATAATCTCACAGCCTTCATCCTTGCCGGCGGCAAGAGCTCCCGCATGGGGGCTGACAAAGCCTTTCTCGAGTTGAAAGGGCGTACCCTGCTCGAACGCGCGCTCGAGACTGTGCGGGTCTTCACTCCTGAAGCCATCATTGTCGGCGAGCGCGCCAAGTTTGTGAGCTTCGGAACCGTGGTCGAAGATATCTTCCGCGACCGCGGCCCGCTCGGTGGAATTCACGCCGCGCTATCGGCGACCGCCACCGACTTAAATCTGATCCTGGCGGTCGATCTGCCTTTCCTCGAGACCACTTTCTTGAAATACCTGCTAAGACAGGCGGCAGCCAGCGATGCGCTGGTCACCCTGCCGCGAGCCGGTGGGGGCTGGCAGCCCTTGTGCGCCGTTTATCGCAAGACCTTTGCCGCCATCGCCGAACGTTCCCTGTTACAAGGCCGGAACAAGATCGATCCCTTGTTCGCGGACATCAAAACGCTTGTGCTCGAAGAGAGGGAGCTCGCACGACGCGGCTTTTCGCCTGATCTGTTCCGCAACGTCAATACGCCGGAAGAGTTGAATGATGCTAAGAGGCAGCGTGCCAACAAGAAGTAGGCCCCGGCAAGGGGCTTGAGAACGCCTCCCATCCGTGGAACACTAACCTTGAGCTTTAGGACCCGA
The DNA here is from genome assembly GCA_003225055.1 of Acidobacteriota bacterium. Classification (GTDB taxonomy): domain Bacteria; phylum Acidobacteriota; class Terriglobia; order Terriglobales; family Acidobacteriaceae; genus Gp1-AA122. Next base: position 58,379 of record QIAU01000138.1, on the reverse strand, counting down.
TTCCTGAGACCTACACCATGCCCAGTTCCGTCCCGCCCACCAAGCCCTACATTGAATTCGAAGATGTGAGCAAAGCCTTCGTCGACAACCGGGTGCTCGATCACGTCAGCTTTTACGTCATGCCGGGCGAGACTCTGTGCATTCTCGGCCGAAGCGGGGTAGGGAAATCAGTCTCGCTTCATCACATCATGGGCTTTCTAAAGCCTGATGAGGGCCGCGTGATCGTGGCCTTCGAGGACATCACCGATTACTCCGAGCCGCAGCTTGAGGAGGTCCGCAAAAAGGTCACGATGGTTTTCCAGAACGGCGCCTTGTTTGACTCTTTGACCGTAGGGGAGAACGTCGCGTTCCCGCTTCGCGAAAGAAGGGATCTGAGAGAAGAACAGATTTTTCAGATCATCGATGGCTTGCTGGAAATGGTGGGCGTCAAAGAAATGCGTGACTTGCTGCCCTCTGATCTTTCCACCGGAATGAAGCGCTCGGTCGCGATTGCCCGGGCGTTGGCCGCTCAGCCCGAGTGTGTTCTTTACGATGAACCCACGACCATGGTCGATCCGCTCATGGCGCAACTGCTCGGGGACCTCATCAAGAAGCTCAAATTTCAGCTGCACCTGACCAGTATTGTTGTCACTCACGATATGCGCCTGGCGAAAAAGCTAGCCGATCGTGTCGTTTTCCTTCAGGAAGGAAAAGCAATCTTCTTCGGGACCTATCAAGAACTGGAGAGGTCCAGCCAGCCCATTGTGCAGGAATTTCTGGAGTTGGATGAACTCAAACTCGGGGTCTGAAGTTCCTTGCCTGGCGACGCTATCCATCCACGCCAGGCTAGGCCAGCGGCAAGGTGGCGCGGATGATGCTTCCGTGATGATCCGAGTCTACCGAAACGGTACCTCCAAGCTGACGAACGCGCTCGCGCATTCCGCTTATTCCGACGCCTCGCGCCATCGCATCTTTCCCGGCTAGCTTTATTTCCGGCGGGATTCCCTTTCCTTGATCTCGAACTTCGACCACCACTTCTCTGGGAGAACGGCTGACTTGAACGCTTGCCGTCTTGCTTCCGGAATGATGGTGAACGTTGGTAAGTGACTCCTGGACCACGCGGAAGACGGCCATCTCCACCTCGCGCGGAAGCCGCCCCAGATCCTCGGGCATGACGAGCTCTACCCGTACCGGGCTCCGCTCCATAAATCTCTCGACATACCAATGGATCGCGGAAACGATTCCCATCTCGTCCAAGGTGGGAGGATGCAGCAAGTGAGAGAGGCTGCGAACGTCTTGCAAGAGATCGTGAACTAATTTCGTACTTTGGGAGAGGAGGTCAGAAGAGGTTCGGCTGAGAACATCTTTTTCGATTTCTACGATTCCGAGATTGATGGCCAAGGCAGCCAAAACTTGCGCCGTCCCATCGTAAAGCTCGCGGGCGACCCGACGTCGTTCCTCGTCTCGAATGGTCAACAGGCGCGCAGTCAGGGTCCTCAGTCCATCCTCCGCCCGTTCGCGCTTCCGGACTTCCTCGACCAGTTGCCCGTTTTCGCTTTCCAGTGCTGCGCTGCGGGCCTTGGCCTGGGTACGTTCCGCCATCTCGGATTGGAGAGCTTGCGCCGTCTGCTCCAGTTCCGTGATATGGCGCAGGCGCTCGCCTTCGCTGCCCATCCGGGTGTAGCGTTCGGTGGGGACCACCGCCGAATGTTCCGCGCAGATTTTCAAGAAGCTATCACAATCCTCTTTCCTACAAAAACCATGTATGGGATAGGCGCAGTGCAGCACAAACGAATGATCCAAAGCTAACTGGTTCCACAGTTGTTCAAGCCGAATCGCGGCATCTGGATTTCCCTCCGCGACCAAAACAGCTACCATCTCGCCGAAAACGGACACCCTCAGTCGTTTCCCTTCCGGCGACGCACTGGCCCGCGCCAGGACGCCGCCCACCACATCCGTAAAACGCTCGGCGTCAGGCGTGCCATCAACCATGAACGTAGCCAGCATCTCAGTCGCGTCCAGAGCGACGTAGCGACCCTGTTCCACTGCGACCGAGATATTCAGGCCGCGCCCGGTCAGCAGTTCAGCCAGGGCGTCACGGTGCGGCTGGGTTGCGACCACAACGGCCCCATCGCCGGCTCCGAGAACGGTGCCGATCATGCGGCCCCAGGTTTCTACGAAAAATTGATCGCTGGAATAGAACCGAACCGAGTGCCGACTCTCGTCCTCAGTACACCAGGGAGTCAGGGGGGTTGCTGCCAAGTCCGTAGCAGGTTCCGTAGCCGCCCGCGCAGCCACTCGAACCGGCTTCGTTTCGGAACTGAAGCTTTGGGTTTCCACAGAATGAGCCCTTCCATCGAAACTTCGCGGTCAAGATTGCATTCCGCCTATGCCGAATGGAATCAGGTAGTTGCTGTACTTTGCAAGCAGAAACAACGCGCCATCTTCTAGGGTCCGTACAGGAATCCCCGTACAGGGGGGAGGAACTTCGGGCTAGCTACGCTCAAAAACCTTCTCTCACCAGCCGCTTTACCGTGATGGTCTTGCTGACCGCTTCGCCACGCGCCATCATCATCTTTTCCACATATTTCGCGATCAGGTCGGTTTCGAGATTAACGGGATCGCCTGGTTTTAATGTCTTCAAGTTAGTCGCCTCCACGGTGTGCGGGATGATAGCCACAGTGCAGCATCGGCTGTCCAGCTTAGCCACGGTCAGGCCAATTCCCTCGATCGCAATCGATCCCTTGTAGACGACATATCTGTCCAGTTCGTCTGGTATATGGATTCTCAGCCACCAATTCTCGGACTCGGGAATCGGCTCGAATGCGATGAGCTTGCCTACACCGTCGACATGTCCCTGCACCAGGTGGCCTCCCAGGCGGCCGTCCACTCGCATCGGCAGTTCAAGATTCACCAGCGCTTCCGGCTTCACTCGTGAGAACGAAGTCCGAATCCATGTTTCCGGAGCCAGATCGGCAGAGAACGAATTCTGACGAATAGCCAGAGCAGTCAGGCACACGCCGCTGACGGCGACGCTGTCACCGCTTTTGAGTTCTTTAGGTGTTCTTCTGGCTTCGATGGTGATCCGCCGGTTCTCACCTTTCTGTTCGATTCGACGAATCCGGCCCACCTCTTCGATAATCCCGGTAAACATCAAGCCTCCAACCTGCACTCGGGGTTAGCCATTGGCATTTGGCAGCTCAGCCATCAGCTAGTCCTCATCAGCTAGCCCTCAGAAGCGGCAGCAGCCGATACGGGCCCGAGGCCAAGGGCTAAATGCTTAAGTCGTGACGTCCACCGCATAGGGGTCTCTCAAATAACCTTCCACGGCGAAATCCTCCCCCAATCGATGCAAGCGCAAAGACTTCACGTAAGCTGCGTCGCGCATTTTGCGAAATCCCATGCCTCGAGCAAACGGCACTGAGCCTGTGCCCGCCAGAATCTTGGGCGCGTAGTAGAGGAAAACTTTGTCGACGATTCCGGAGGCGAGCGCCGCCCAGTTCACCAAGGCGCCGCCCTCGATGAGCAAGCTCGTAATCTCGAGTTCTCCCAACCGCCGCACGATGCGGGCCATGTCAGGTCTGCCGTCGGCATACGGTCCGGGAATTTGTTCCACGCGGATGCCGAGTTCCTGCAGCTGTCTCTTCTTCTTCTCTTCCGCGAAGGAACTCAACACGATCACATCACTCTGAGCTGTTTTCACCACTCGCGATTCGTGCGGCAAACGCAACCGAGAGTCGACGATGAGTCGCATTAGCGGACGACGACGCGGCTGGCCGCTGCGGTCGGTGAGCAAAGGATCGTCGGCGATGATCGTGCCCACGCCCACCAGAATGGCATCATTTTCGTGACGCAGTTCGTGCACATGTCGGCGAGCCGCTTCGCTGGTAATCCATCCGCCCGTAACGCCGCCCGCGCCCAGAGCCGTGGGATTCTCCGACTCACCGGGCGGAGGAGCAATCTTGCCGTCGAGGGTCATGGCTGCTTTAAGCGTAACCAGCGGCGTTTTGTGCCGGATGTACTTGGCAAAACTCTCGTTCAGGCGACGCGCCTCTTCCCGACCCAGTCCGGTTTCCACACGGATTCCCGCAGCCTGCAACTTAGCAAATCCCTGTCCGCTGACCAAGGGATTGGGGTCCTCGATGGAAGCGACGACCCGCTGGATACCGGCGGCGGTCAGTTGGTCCGCACACGCACCGGTGCGCCCGTGGTGAGAGCAGGGCTCCAGGTTGATGTACAAAGTCGCCTCCCGAGCCTCTTCTCCCGCCTGTTCCAGGGCAAGGATCTCGGCATGTTTGAGACCCTCGTAGGTGTACGTGGCGCGGCCCAGCACCTTGCCCTGCTGGTCGGCAATGACCGCACCCACACAGGGATTCGGGGAAGTAAGACCTACGCCAGCCCGCGCCAGGTCGAGAGCCTGGCGGATCAACGACTCGTCGACGCCGTGATCAGGCATTTAGCGAGAAAAGAATCAACTGCTGCGCGGAGGGAAGAAACCGTGCTCCTCTTCATCCGGCTCAGCCACCGCCGCCGCCCCGCTGCGATTGTTGGGCCCGCGGCGCAGGGGCGCCAGCCGGTTAGCGAAAGCATCGCCCGGGTCGCGCTTTTCGCCGGCGATGCGCCGCAAGAATTCTGCCAGCGCCAAGAACAGCGAACGCGGTGTGTTTCTCTCCACGGGCATGGCTTGTTCGTCTCTGTGAGGCGGAGCTAAGCCAACAGCGAATCCACAAATTCCTTGGGGTTGAAAGGCAGCAGATCGCCGGCTTTCTCCCCGACTCCGACATAGCGCACTGGCACACCAAGTTCTCGCGTGATCGCGACTACCACCCCGCCCTTGGCTGTCCCATCCAATTTCGTCAGGACGATGCCAGTGACGCCGGCCGACTGGGTAAACAGCCGCGCCTGCTGCAGTCCATTCTGTCCCGTGGTGGCGTCCATCACCAGCAGAGTCTCATGTGGCGCCCCCGGTACGATGCGTTGAGCGGTGCGGCGCATCTTATCCAGTTCCGCCATTAAATTGGTCTTGGTGTGCAGCCGTCCCGCCGTATCCACAATGACGTAATCGGTGTGGCGAGCGGTGGCGGCCTGGATGGCGTCGAATAGAACCGCCGCCGGGTCGCCGCCAGCTTTCGTCTTAATCACTTCCGTGCCGGTGCGCTGACCCCAGATTTCCAGTTGTTCGATAGCCGCCGCCCGAAAAGTATCGGCGGCGCACAGCAAAACATTCTTGCCGTCCGAGCGCAACACCTGGGCCAGCTTGCCAATCGTGGTCGTTTTTCCTGTACCGTTCACGCCCACCACCAGGATGACCTCAGGCATGCCATCCACTTTCTGTACCGGCCGCATATTTCCTTGCTCTAGAATCGCAAGCAGTTCTTCCTTCAGTAAACGCTTTAACTCATCCACATCCCTGATCTGCTTGCGATCGGCCTTCTCCCGCAATTTCTCCAGAACCTCGTGCGTGGTGGCCGTGCCCAGATCGGCGCCGATCAAGGTTGCTTCCAAATCATCGAGCGTCGAGCGGTCGATCTCCTTTGTGAAGGCCACGACCTCTTCAATCCGCTGGCTGAGGTTCTCGCGGGTGCGGGTCACCGCTTCCTTCATGCGCTCCAGGAAGCCAGGCTTCTGTTGCGTGCTGCCGAAAAGGGTCTGAATCATGACGGCGAGAGGATAGCTATCTCCCGAAGACAATTATAGCGGTGAGGTCAGACCAGCAGGGAAGAGCAGGCGATTTCGAGGAAAACGGAGAGTGGCAAACCCGACTTACATTCGGCTCGTCTCGATTGAGACGATTACATCCGGGGCTGCCTGCGGAGCCGCCGCACTCGCGGCCATCGCCGCTTGCGCCTTGGGGACCCGCTGGATGCGAATTTCGCCGCGTTCAAATACGGCGGTCAAGGCCGCGACGCATTGGGGATCGAGCCGTTTTCCCGCCAGCGAATGGATAATCTTCAAGGCTTCGTTTGGATCATGCGCCACCTGATAAGGCCGGTTGGTGGTCACCGCGTCGAAGGTGTCAGCCACGGCGATGACACGCGCCAGCATTGGGATCTGATCGTCCGTTAACCCGTAGGGATACCCGCGCCCGTCTAGCGCCTCGTGGTGAAGTTCGATGCCAGGAAGCATCTCACGCAGTTGTTTCACGGGGCGCAGGATGTTAGCCCCCTTGGTGGTATGGGTTTTCATGACCTCGAATTCTTCCGACGTGAGCGCCCCCGGCTTCTTGAGAATGCGATCTTCAATGCCGATCTTGCCCACATCGTGCAGCAGCGCCGAAATGCGCAAGGTCTCGATGAAGTGCTCGGGCTGATTCATTTCCTTGGCGATCAGCACGGAGTAGCGCGTCACACGATCGGAGTGGCCTTTTGTGTAGGGATCCTTTTCGTCGACCGCGCCCGCCAGCATCTGGATGGATCCCATGAAGAGAGCCCGGTTTTCTTCCGCCGCCCGCTTCAGGTCGAGCACAAACTGCTCGAGCTCCTGGGACATGACGTTAAACGTCTCAGCCAGTTCGCCGATCTCGGTCCGGCTCTTGAGGTAAACGCGTTGACTGAAATCGCCCCGCGCAATAGCCCGGCTGGATTCGGTGAGCGTCTCGAGCGGATTGGTAATCTTCCGAGCCACGTAAATGCTCAAACCGATACTGGCCAGAACCGCCAGCAGCGCCAGCAGGCGCGCAGTATGCTGCATTTCGAAAACACCGCGATAGGCTTCCCGCTGCGGCTTTTGCACTACGACCGCCCAGTCGAGAGCCGTTACCGGGCTGTAGGTCCCCAGCATCTCGACCGTGTTCCTGCCCTCGACGATCGTGAACTCTTTGGTAGCGGCTAGTTGCGCCTTTCCGCCTTCGTCCACGAAGTTCTTCACAATTTCCAGCCGCGTCATATCCTGACCTGTCGCGTAATCAGGCGAAGCCCCCGCAACCAGGCGCCCCTGGCTGTCCACCACATACGGTGTAAGCCCGCCGCGGCTTACTTCCTGAAGGCGCTTGATGAGGAATTGCAGGTCCACAATGCCGCCAATCATGCCAAGGAAACGTCCGCCATAGACCATGGGCGTGCTGACCACCACCACTGTCCGGCTGGCCTTGCCGGACCCTACGGTGAGGGCCTGGCCGGTGTAAGCGCGGCCTTCGCTGGAAGCCGAGTAGGCCCGCTCCAGTTCGCGCTGCAAAAATGCGTCCGGTGCAATTCGTCCTGCCGAGATGCCCTTTGCTTCCGAATTCAGCAGCGTGGCATAGGCCGTGTCGTCAGAGGAAGATACGAAGTTCTCCAGCAGCGCCCGCAGTTCGGGAGCGGAAATGTTGTTGCTGCCGATATCGCCGCCGCTAGCAACCTGGATAGCCGAGGAGAGGTTCGAAAGCCCCATGCGCAAGGATTCTTGCCGCTGAGCAATGTCGTCCGCCAGCGAACGAGTGACTGTATTCTGCAGCAGCATCTCATTCGTTTTCAGACGGTCGCGGTTGATTGCCTCCACCTGAGCCGAGTAAAAGTACATTGGCACCACGCTGATGGCGACAAGCACACCGAGGATGACGTACAGAATGGGGATACGCGCTGGTAGGGGCAGTTTCAAGGGTTAATAATCTAGCCCGCGGAACCGCAGACAAAGCGGCAAATCATGCCGAGTACCTGAGAATTGTACTCGGAACCGTGCGTCGCCACGGTAAAAGCCGCGTTCTTCGCCGTTACGGAAGTACCTGACAGATTTTGTCCGAAGCCGAAAACGCCTGCTCTGCGCGAAGGTAAACTGTTGCTGCATAAGCTCAAATCCTGGGCTCGTCCTGGAATGAGCTAAAGCTAAACATCATGAGAAACCGCGACAGACAGTGGGGATACCTGGTCGTATGGGAATTCCAGGTCCAGCCAGGGAAAGAGAACGAGTTCGAGAAGGACTACGGTCCAAACGGAGCATGGGCAGAATTGTTCAAACCAGCAGAAGGCTATCTCGGCACAGAGCTAAACCGGGACTTGAAGAACCCGAGACGCTATTTGACTCTGGATTTCTGGGAATGCCGCGAAGCCTATGAGCGTTTCCGCGAAGAGCACAGAGCGGAATACAAAGGTTTGGACCTCCGCTCGGAAGCAATGACTGAGACAGAGAAAGAAATAGGCGCCTTTGCAAGGGTTTTGACTAGAGCTCCTAAGCCCAGCCCTGACTCCTGACCCCTGGCTACTATCCACCCCCAATTCCCATCTCGCTTTTCCCGCTCCGGGTCATCAACTCGTGAATTGCCTCACTTGGTGCTTTCCCGTTGTGCAGGATGGCGTACATCTGTTCGGTGATCGGCATCTCCACACCGCGTGCCCGCGCCAGTCCGACAGCCGCGTTCGTCGTAAGCACGCCTTCCGCGACCATCCCGTGCATGCCGGCGATGATCTCGGCCAGCGTGCGTCCGCGCCCCAGTTCCACGCCCACGCTGCGGTTTCGTGAAAGATCGCCCGTGCAGGTAAGCACGAGGTCGCCGAGTCCCGCAAGTCCAGCCATGGTCTCTCGCCGTCCGCCACAGGCCACCACCAGGCGCGTGATCTCCGCCAGTCCACGCGTAACCAGTGCCGCCACCGAGTTGTGTCCCAGCCCTAATCCATCGCACACGCCCGCGGCGATGGCAATGATGTTCTTCAGTGCCCCGCCTAGCTCGACTCCCGCCACATCGTCATTGGTATAAACCCGAAAAGAAGGATCGCTGAATTCCAACTGCACCCTCTGAGCCAGTCCGGAATCTCTCGAGGCGACGGTGATCGCGGTCGGATCGCCGCGCGCGACTTCTTTAGCGAACGATGGTCCGCTGAGAGCGCCAATCCGCGGTTGAAATCCTCCCTCTCCGCTGACGACCTGCGCAACCACCTCGGTCATCCGTAGCAGGGTATCGTTTTCCAGCCCCTTGGTCGCGCTCACAAAAAGCATCTGATTCGTGAGATGCGGGCACATCATCCCACACACACGCCGGCAGTGGTGCGAAGGCATAACGCTGACTACAATCTCCGCACCGTCGAGGACCTGCTCGAGGCGGTTCGTGCAGGCGACGGTTTCCGGCACCGCATATTCCGGAAGAAACAGTTCATTGACCCGGCGGGAGGCGATCGAGAGGCAAACTTCTTTTTCAAACGCCCAGAGCCGCACCTGGTGTGTGCCCTTGCGACCCAGCACAACCGAAAGCGCTGTGCCCCACGCTCCCGCCCCGATGATCGCGATTTTGCTCATCCGCGCCTCAACTGAAAACGGTTTTCCGTTCCGGTTACGAGCCGGCGGATATTCTCGCGGTGTTTGGCGATGATGAGAATCGAAACCATGGCCATGAATCCCAACACCGGGCTGCGGCCGTATCCGTCAAGTAGCCAGGCCAGCAAAGGAAACAAAGCCACGGCGATGATCGAGCCCAGAGAAACGTAGCGGAAGGCCAGCACGAGCCCGACAAACACGCCCAGCATAGCCAAAATGGCTTTGGGCGCCAGCAGGACGAAGCAACCTAGTCCCGTAGCCACTCCTTTGCCCCCGCGAAATTTCAGCCAGACCGGAAAGATGTGTCCCAAGATCGCAAACAATGCCGCTACGCCCGCGAGCACAACTGCCGGCGCCGAAGAAGACGGAGCTATGATGTAGCGTGCGATTAGAACCGCACAGAATCCCTTGAGCGCATCCAGCACGAGCGTGATGATCCCCAGGCCGGGGGAGGTCCGCGCCACGTTGGTGGCGCCAATATTCCCGCTGCCACTTCGACGGATGTCTGCCCCCCGAAAAATTCGCACCAGCAGAAAGCCGAAGGGAATGGAGCCTAGCAGATAGCTGACTACCATGGTGAGGAGAGCTGGTTGCATCGGTTCGTCACACGTGCGGACAGCCGTCTCGGTCCGGGCGGGCCAAGCTCGCCTTCGCTCACAGCAGCGGGAATCGCTCCAGCTTCGTGTACTCGGAACCGCCCCGCGAAAGCTTGCTTTCATAAAGAAAAAACTCGCGGGCGGTCATGGTACCAAACTCCGGCTGAGGCATAGCGGCCAATTTCTCCCGCAGCCGATCGAATTTGACGTTCATGCTATCGCTTGCTGGCCGCCGCAGGGCTCCCGATTTGCCTGCCCGCGCCAATGTGAGATGGGGGCTGAACCCATGCTCCTCTTTAGGTATGCGCATCGCCAGCAAGGCCTCATCAATACCCGCCGCTAGCTGGGGCAACTCCGGCCCTGCCTCAATCCCGACCCAGAACACGCGTGCCGATTTCGGCGTGGGAAAGAATCCGTACCCGCGAAATCGAAGCGCCATGGCTGTGCCCTGAACCTTGGCCAGGGAGCTTTTGATCTGCTCGATTGCGCTCGGCGGTTTTTCGCCACAAAATTTCAGCGTGAGGTGCAGCGACTCGGGCCGAACCCAGCGCGCATCGGCTGCAAATTCACGTACTCCTCCCAGAAATTTCTCGATCCGTTCGCGGATCGCTTGGTCGAGGTCGAGGGCGATGAAAATTCGCATGGCAACAAAGCACGCACAATCACAATGTCGGGTGCACATGACACCGGCTCGCGCGCTCCGCACGCGGGATCCTTCACCAAGCTAACGCTTCCTGATGACAAAGACCACTAGCCTCAATCGAATCAATACGCGCTTTGGACCTTGTCATTCCAGTCTTAACCCGCCTCACGGGTCAGGCGCTCAGGATGACAACAGCGTAGTTATGACCTCAAACCAGTTTCCTTCTCACCATGTCCAGCGCCTGCTGGCTGGCGAACCAGCGTATACGCTTGCGGTCTCCGGGAAAAGTGCGCTCCACGACATCCGTGCTGCCTTCGCCGGCCAGAGCGTGAAACACCAGTCCCACCGGTTTTTCCTCGGTACCGCCAGTCGGCCCCGCCACCCCAGTGATGCCGATTCCCAGGGCAGCCTTACAACGTTTGCGAATCCCGCCCGCTAAAGCCGCCGCCACCTGTTTACTGACGGCGCCATGCTTCTCGATGAGTTCGGCAGGCACATCGGCGAAATCGGTCTTCAGATCGTTCGAGTAAACGACGGCGCCGCCCAAGAAGTATCGCGAACTTCCGCTCACCGAGGTAATTCTCTCGGTGAGCAACCCGCCTGTGCAGGATTCTGCGACCGCCAGCGTGGCATTTCGCATTTGAAGGTAGTAGCCGACAATCTGCTCCAGCGACTCCCCTCGGCTGGAGAAAACGAAGTCGCCCAGCTCATCTTCGATTTCTCCGGCCAGCCGATCCACTTTTTCTTGAGCCGCTTCCAGAGAATTGCTCTGCATCTTTAAGTGCAACTGAATCTCGCCGGCGCCGGCCAGAATGGTTGTCTCGACGTCCGGATAACCTTTATAGATCGGTGCAACGCGCGCGTCGCATTCTGACTCGGGCATCATGGCGACCTTCAGCACTCGTGTGGCAATGAATGACGGCGGAAGTTTGGCGCGCAGCCGCGCCATGCATTCTTCCTCAAACACTCTCTTTAATTCATGCGGAGGCCCGGGCAGCAGCAGAACGATTTTTTCCTGGTCATCGAAGTTCCCCGCGAGCCACTGGCCCGGGGCCGTGCCCAAGGAATTAGGCAAAACAACAGCCCCGGCCAGGATGTCAGCCTGTTTGGCGTTGTTGGGAGACATTTTTATCCTGTGCTTGGCAAAGCGCTTCTCCAGCTTGGCCAGAAGTTCATCATCCCGGTGAAGCTGTAATCCCAGAACTTCGGCGACGGCTTCCCGAGTTAAATCGTCCTCGGTCGGTCCGAGCCCGCCCATGAAGATAACCAGATCGCCACGCGACAAGGCCATTTCTGCCGCTGACAGCAGATGCTGCCGGTTATCCCCCACGATGGTCTTAAAAATGACCTCCACCCCGAGCTGGTTCAGCTTTTCGGTGAGATACAGCGAATTGGTGTCCTGGCGGAAAGGAGTCAGCAGCTCCGACCCGATGGCAACGATCTCAGCTTTCACGGAGAAAGTTTAAATCATAGCCGTACAAAGCAAGCGCCGAAGCGGCCCGCAAGGAAGAATGTCGTCATCCTGGGCGGGGGGAGCCTGCGAGGGATCTGGAGTGCAGTGGTTAATTTTGAGGAAGGGCGCCTCTTCAATCCCGCAGCAGCGACAATCCTTGTATATCCCACGCCAGGCGGTGCACAGCGTTGGTGGTCGCCAGTACGGCCGCTCGGCCTGGCGCAAACGCCAAGCCTACCAGACCGTGCCCGGCAACTTCCAGGGAAGGTTTCGCGTCGGGTGTGATTTTCACGATGCCGCGTTTCCCGCCCAGCGAAGCGGCCACGTACATATTCCCAGCAACGTCAAAAGCCAGCCCCTGCGGTCGACCCAAACCGCGATAGAAGATGGAAACGCTTCCGTGTGGATCGATCTTGTACACTGAATCAAAGCTGGAAGTAGTTGGACCGGTGACAAACAGGTCGCCCTTCGGACCAAATGCCAGGTGATAAGCCGATACGCTCGGTTCCAGAGTAGCGAATACAAAAATTTGCCGATCGCGGGAGATTTTGAAAACTGTCCCACTCCGGTCGCCGACGTATAGGTTCTGCTCGCGATCGAAGGCGATTCCGGTGGCTACGCCCATGCCTTCCGCGTACGCCGACATGGTCCCGTTAGGAGCAATTCGATACACCGTCCCATCGTGGCGTGACGATACATACATTTGTCCCTCGCGGTCAAACGCGATCGAGGTCGCGTTCATCATCTCGGGCAGGAAGGGTTTTAAGCTGTAGTTGGTATCAATCCTGAAAATGGCGACCGGAACCTTTTGTCCGCGCGTACCGGAGAAGGTGGCGTAGATATTGCCTTCGGCATCCAGGGCGGGATTCGTGACCGGGTGCAGGTTCTCGGCGATGGGGATGGCGACTTTGACCTGGTGCGGATTGCTGACGTGTCCGTTGGTGGCGACCACCACCGGCCCGGAAGTCGCTCCTTCCGGCACCCTGGCGACCAGAAAGTCGTCGGAGCTGATCAGAACCGCGCCTTCCACGTCGCCGAACTGGACGCGTGGCCGGCGAAGCTCGGGGGGCCGCAGACCCTTACCCAGAATCCGTACTTCGCCGCCGGGCAAAGCAGCCCCCGGCTGCACCGTCTCGATGTGCGGCTTGCCGTTGATGTTCTTTTTGCCCAGAAGACGGTCTGAAATTGCCATGAAATCCGTTAGATGCGATGCCGGTCGAGAGCGGCCAAAACCTACTTCCCAACACCAAAATGGAGCAGAGCCTGCATTATCGCCAAGGCGTAAAGCCCGGCTCCTATATCATCCATCACAATTCCGATTCCTTCCGGCAGTTTCTCCAGCTGCCGCACGGGAGGTGGCTTCAACGTATCAAATACCCGAAAGAGTATAAAACTGCTCAAAAGGCTTTTCCAGAACACCGGAACCGCGATCAAAGCGATTAACTGACCTACGACTTCATCGATGACCACGAACTGGGGATCCTTGCGTCCGGTTTGCCGTTCCACCCGCGTAGCCGCCGGAATTCCGACTCCGGTAGCCAGTACCACCAGCCCAATTGCTGCCCCGAGTTGCCAGGAGCCTCCAATCCAATGACTGACCAGCCACCACAACAGAACCGTGGCGGCTGAGCCCCAGGTTCCCGGGGCTAACGGCAATCGCCCGACTCCAAAAAGTGTCGCGACCAACCATGCCCAAGGTCCAGCCGGTTGGGAGACCGCGCGCTCTAGAGGGAACCGTGGCGAACTCGCGGCCATCAGTTGTCGCTCTCCACCGCGCTACTGTTTCCGTTTTCCGTCATCTTCGGGGGCCACTTCCGACGAGATGTCGCTCGTATCCTCGAGGGGGGAGGAGATCACATGCGACCCGCTGGCCCACTTGCCAAGATCGATCAGCCGACAACGCTCGCTGCAGAAAGGAAACTCGGGACCGCTATCCTTCACCGGTTTCTTACAGCTGGGACAACGTAGACGGAGCGTGCGTTTCCGGGACATGGTTGAACGGCATTTCGGATTGTAGATTTCAGATCTTAAGATCGCTCCAGGGGTAAGCCGTTCTGAAATCCGCAATCAGCAATTTTCTTTATAGAATCCTGGCAACTAGATCGTAATCGTGCGCTTCGGCAATTTCGCAGCAATAGAACTCTCCGGGCCGCACGTCACCACCTTCTCGTACGTCATTTACAAACACTTTGCCGTCGATCTCGGGCGCGTGCATTGCTGTCCGCCCTTCCAGCAGCAGCTCGGTTTCTTCCGACACCCCTTCCAGGAGCAGATCGAATTGTTTTCCGACCAAGGCTCGCTTTCGCTTTTTGCTGATCTGTCGCTGGATTTGCATCAGCCGCTTGCGGCGCCTCTCGATGTCGCGCGCCGCCACCTTCTTTTCCAGGCGGTGCGCAACCGCGCCCTCCTCGTCCGAATACCCGAAAGCACCCATCCAGTCGAACTCGGCTTCGCGAACAAAGTCGCAGAGCTCTTCAAATTCCTTTTCGGTCTCGCCAGGGAAGCCGACAATAAACGAGGTGCGCAGCGTCAGATCGGGAATTGTCCGCCGCATTTTCTCAATCGAACGCAGGAACAACTCCGCCCCGCCGCCCCGCTTCATGCGTTTTAGAACGCTGGCGGATGCATGCTGGAGCGGAACATCGATGTAGGAGCAGATGTTTTCGTGCGCGGCAATGGTTTCCAGCAGACGCCCGTTAATCTTGTTGGGATAGGCGTACAGAAACCTGATCCAGCGCAGATCGGGAATGGCCGCCAGCTTTTCCAGCAATAACGCCAAACCATCCTTCAAGGCGAAGTCTTCGCCGTAACAGGTAGTGTCCTGGCCGATGAGGGTAATCTCGCGAACCCCGGAGCGCGCCAGCCGCTGCGCTTCCGCAATAACGGATTCAAACCGCCGCGAGCGAAACTTGCCGCGCAACTGCGGAATGATGCAGAAGCTGCAGGGATGATCGCAGCCTTCCGCAATCTTGATGTAAGCCGAATGCTTAGGCGTGGCCAGGACGCGCGGCGTGGTGTCGTCGTAGAGGTAATTCGGGAGATCGGCGATTGCGCCGTCCCATGATTCTCGCGAAAAGCGTCCCTGAGCCAGCCGGGCGTCGCCCTCGGGTCGCGACTCAAGGATGACAAATGGTGAATTCGAATTTCCCGCTGAAGCCGGGGTTAAGCCCGCTGCTGCGAGGATATTCTCCAGCTCTCCCGTGCCCACTACCGCGTCCACTTCCGGGATGTTCTTCGGGATCTCGTCGCGATAGCGCTCGACCAGACAACCCGCCACCACTAACTTCCGCGCGCTTCCCTCGGTCTTCAACTTGCTCATCTCGAGAATTGTATCCACCGATTCCCGCTGCGCCCGGTCAATGAATGAGCAGGTGTTGACGACGATGACATCCGCATCCTCGGCGCGCGCCGTCAGTTGGGCGCCGGCCCGCGCCAGCAATCCCATCATGACCTCGCTGTCGACGAGATTTTTCGGGCATCCCAGGCTGACAAAACCAACTTTGATTGGTGCTGCGCAAGGATTGTCTCTGGCGGGAATGGCCAATTGCTCTACAGTTAGGGACTTATCCGACATGCAATCTTCTCATTTTAGCATTTACCCGCGTCTGGGCTGGTCCCAGAAGCGGGGTCCCGTGCACCAGGAAAGCTGGCACCAAGCCCGAATGGAATCGCATCGTGCGTGATACCCTAAGCCCACCAGCGGCTCACAATTAAGCGGTCGGAGGAACGATGTCCGGGAAAGGACTTTTGACCGCCTCGCTGATCGCGGTCACAACCTTGCTGACCAGTGCGTTTGGCCAGAAAAACGAGATCGCAGTCGGAGTGGGGCGCACCTTCATCGCCAACCAGGGCATCAAGGCCGGGGCCATCCCTCTGCTGAACAACACCGTGCATTTCGGCAACGGCCTGAGCTTCGAACTAAACTATGCCCGCCACCTCGCAGGCAATCCAATTTACCGCCTCGATGCGGAAGTGCCTTTTATCGGAAATCCGGATGAAAATCTGGCTTCGGGTAATGGCGGAGTGCCAAGCCAATATTCGGCTTACTTCCTAGCTCCTTCCGCGCGCGTCAAACTCGTCCCCGACAATGTCTTTCAGCCCTGGGTGAGTATCGGTGGCGGCTACGGGAGATTCAACATGAACCGCACCCTGGTGTACGGTGGAGCAAACCCCGGCCCGAGCACCAAGAACAGCGGAGTTGTCGAAGGCGGTGTCGGCTTGGACGTCCGAACCTTCAAGTGGGCGGGTATACGCCTAGCGGCACGTGACTTCTGGTCCGGCGCACTGCCCCTCAACGTAAATACCGGCAAAACCCGCCAGCACAACATGGTGGTCACGGGCGGGCTCGTCTTTAAGTTCTGATCTTCCAGGTCCCCCTGGCCAGGTGGAGGGAAGACTTGTCACCCGGAACCAAGCCAGGGATCTGGGCGTGTCTCTTCGCCCGCCGACTCAACGCCGGGTATTCATTTCTTCGTACAACTCGGGCAACTTGCGCGCATCTTCAGCCGACTCTCCAAACCGCGCATTTTCGTAATGGCGCGTGAATTTTCCCACCCGCTGACGCAATTCAACATCGGCTATTGTGGTCACGAATTCCGCCGGTGTTTGCGCCGTGGACTTCCGCCATCCTCGGCGCGCCACTGCCCTTGTCATTCGTGCATACCAGATGCTTGCTGCTTGCTGCGGCGATCGTTCCGGATGAGCCGCCGTGCGCCGCGCCTGCCAGGATCTCGCCATGCGCCGGGCATTGATTCCGAATAGAAGCACCAGGATCGCCAGAATTCCACCCAGGCTCCACGCTCCCGGGGCGCGAATCAGCCGGTTGCGCGTGTTGCGAGCTGCGCGTAGCAATGCCGCGTAGCGTTTGTGTGCGCGGTCACGAAGCTTGGCCAAGTATCCGCGAGAGGTACGGCCCGCCTCCTCTCCCAGGACCATCTGATGATTCACGTCGTAGTTGATGACCCACTCCCGCCAGAAAGAGGACATGGCGTCCAGGTAAAGCATCACTCGGCTCCATCCCCGGCGGGTTTCGAGGGCAGAGGCGGGTGTTGGATCGAAATCGACCCAGCCATACCCCGGAAAGTAAGCCTCAACCCAGGAGTGCGCATTGCGCGCCCGGACCACGTATTGAGCGGTCACGTCATTGAATTCGCCTGTGCGGAAGCCGTTCACGACGCGGGCCGGAATCTTCAACGTCCGCAGCATCACCGCCATGGACGAAGCGAAGTATTCGCAGTGTCCCTGCTTGCGCTCGAACAGGAAATAAGCCAGCGGATCTTTGGGGACGAAGCGCCCCATTTCGAGAGTGTAGCCGTAGTTCGTTGTCAGGTATCGCTCGACAGCGGTCGCCTTGTCGTAATTGTTTCCGGCATGGGCCGTGATCTGGCGCGCCAGTTCCGGAATCCGTCTGTCCACCTCGGGCAATTGCAGGTAGATCAGCCAGTACTCGGGCGGCAGGTTCTCGCCTGCGGAGCGCAATTCCTGCGGCGTCGGGCGGGCGACATCGGAATCTGCTTCGTACAGCCCAGGTGCGCGGCCGCGGTCCAGATCGTAAACTGCGCCCCCCTCATCTGTGGTCACCATCTGGTAGTCGCCTTGCAAGGCTTCAGCCCGCGGAGCCAGAAAAAACAGGTTTGTACCCAGAGGCTCGAGCAGCACGCGGTAGTGGAGGGGGCGAGAACGCCCAAGAATAGATTCTCTGGCGCGCTGGCCGTACCGGAAGCTGGGCAGAACAAATCGCCCATCCCCAAGGCGTGGGACCACAACTTGGCGTTGCGGGCTCGACCAATTGCGCCCGTCAAACAGGCTGAGGGACACGCCACGCCATTTCAAGTCGTGAGCGCCCCGTTGATCTCCCTCGATCTGTACGTGCATCACCACCGAACCGGACTGCTGGATCTCGCCAATCCGGCCAAGTTGTACGCGATCGCTGAATCCGGCAGAGAACTCACCGCTCGGGGCATAAGCGCTGAAGTACCCGGCTGAGACCCGTGGCATGACAAAAAAGATCGCTGCCGCACCCGCCAGAATGAAGAACGCCAGAACCGGGCTGGCGCCTGCCAGGTGCCATCCCAGCCGCTGGTCGCTTGTATTCTCGACAAACTCGCGCGCTCGCACTGTGGCCGCAGCCGCCGAGCGGCGCATTTCCAGCAAAATGAAGGTGGCTACGGCTGCCAGCATGAAGGCAGAGAACGCCACCAGGAACGTGCTGTCCACGGTGAGCACCGATGCAGCCAGCACCAGAAGAAACGACAAGATTGATAGAAAAACGAAATCGCGATCACGCCGCGCCGAGAAGAGCCGCACGACCATCAGTGCCAGCACCAGGTGAACCGTGGGCCCGATGAAGGTCCTGGAGATATAAAGAAAATCTGCCAGGTACCAAATCGCAAATGCCAGCGTCAGATGTTTTGTTCGCTGTTCGGAGAGAACGAAAATCTGTCGGCGGATCAGCAAATACCCGCGCACCGCCAACGCCCCAATGACCAGCAACACGGTTAGGGGATCAAGTTGCCCCGTCTGGGCCAAGGTAGCGAATCCGGTCAGCACCATCAGGTACAAGGCGACTTCGAAGTATCTTTCGATCGCGTGCGGCAAGCCGGCCGCACCATTTTGTGAAAACGTCCCCGCCATGCACATTCCATTGTTAGCTAATCGAGCCGTGAAGGGAAGAGCTCGATGTCTTGCCCGAAACTCCGAGGTCACCTCAAATCGCGTGGGGACGGCCGTCCTGGGCCGTCCGGCCGAGCGAACCTCGGCCATGCTGGCCATGCGCCTCTCTCAGCCGCCGCCGTTTGTTAGAATCAGTTGGGTCAGGCATCGGCCCCGCGCGACGCACTCCCGCCAACCCCGCCAGGTCCGGAAGGAAGCAACGGTAACGGGCTCTTGCGTGTGCAGTGGGTTCCCGGTGCCTGGCTTTCTAGTCCTGGGTCGAGACGGGTCTCGGACCCGTCCAGAGGCCGAGCGCGGCTCATCTCACACCTCTCACATTCTGCATTAGACATTCTCCCCCTGATCCTGCAAAATACTTGCTTTTACCCGGGAGAAATCATTGTCCAGACTTCTACGCGTCAAAATCAGCGCTCTGGGGACCTATGTCCCGCCTCGCCTGCTCACCAATGAAGATCTGGAAAAACTAGTAGAGACCTCGCACGAGTGGATCATCGAGCGGACCGGCATTCGCCAGCGTCACATCGCCGAAAAAGGGATGGCCAGCAGCGATCTGGCGGTAGAAGCTGCCAAGAACGCTCTGGCGGAACGCGGCATAACGCCTTCAGACATCGACGTCATCATCGTAGCCACGGTAACTCCCGACATGTTCTTTCCCTCCACCGCCTGCCTAGTGCAGCACAAGCTGGGAGCCAAGAACGTCTGGGGTTTCGACCTTTCTGCCGCCTGCTCAGCTTTCGTATACGCCGTGCAATCGGGAGCGCAATTTATCGCCACCGGAGCCCACCAGAAAGTCCTGGTCATCGGCGCAGACGTGATGTCCTCGATCATCGATTACACCGACCGCTCTACCTGCGTAATCTTCGGAGATGGCGCTGGCGCGGTCGTTCTCGAGCGGGCAGAAGAAGATTCGGTGGGCATAATCGATTTCTTGCATGAGGTAGACGGTTCCGGCGCCTGCTCCCTCTACATGCCGGGTGGCGGAAGCCTGCATCCCTCAACTCACGAAACCTTGGACAAGAAAATGCATTACGTCCACCAGGATGGCCAAGCTGTCTTCAAATTTGCCGTGCGCAAGCAAGCCGAAATTTGCGAGAGGCTCCTTCGGCGCAACGGTCTAAGAGGCAGCGACATCGCGGTTTTCATTCCCCACCAAGCCAACAAGCGGATCATCACAGCGACGGCGGATCGTCTGGGCTTACGACCCGAGAGTGTCATTATCAACATCGACCGCTACGGCAACACCACGGCGGCCACCATCCCGCTGGCCATGGACACCGCCCGCCGGGAGGGCAAGTTGAAAAAGGGCGATCTCGTGATGCTGGCCTCAGTCGGCGCGGGCTTCACAACTGGCGCAACGCTCTTGCGCTGGGCGTACTGACCAGCCGCACAAAGTTACCTCGGTTATGTGGAATGAGACCTCCGTCACAAGGGAATTCCGTTCTCCTGCTGCACAATCGAGGCAGGGGGATTTTTTCTCGTGCTACGGCTCGATTACATTTCCTGTGTCCTGACCGTTGTCTCGACCATTTTGATCGGACGCCGCTACTGGCAAGGCTGGGTATTGGCGGCGGCTAACAGCGCTGTTGTTTGCGTAATTGCAGTAAGAACCGCACAACTGGGTTTTATACCCGCCAATCTGTTCTGCATCGTGTTATATGGGGTGAATCTCCGCACTTGGCGCAAAGCCGAGCCTTCCTGATCGACGCCCGTATTCAAATGCTATTACGTTCGTAACTCGGTACAAGTGTATTTAAATGACATAGTAAAGGGCGATTGCTATCTTCACCTGACCCACGGGAGTGAGGTATGGCAAATCCGGGCAACCTATTCAGGGCTGCTATCTGTTGCCTTCTTTTCGTGGCTGGCTCGTTCGGACAGAATTCCAGGGACGATGTCCGCGGGCAAGAAACCAAACTCATGGTGCTAGAGCGCCTCTGGAATGAGGCGCAGGTTCATCGCGACGCCAACGCCCTGGCCTCGATGATTGCCGACAAGTTCACCGATATTGAGTACGACGGTGAGATCAGCGATCGGGGCAAGTTCCTCGGCGACATTGCCGATCCCAAGTTCAAGCCCGTCTCGCTCACCATCCAGGATGTGAAAGTCAATCTTTATCGGGATACCGCCGTGATAACAGGTGTATATCATGCCAAGGGCACGTACCAGGGTCGGCCCTACGATCACGTGGGACGCTTTACTGATACCTGGATCCTCGAGGATGGTAAGTGGCAATGCGTAGCCAGTCACTCCAGCTTGCTCAAGAAGTAACCTGGCCTCCGGGATCGCCAGTTACCATGGTAAGCTCGCCAACGCGAATCCGCTTGTGCAGGCTTGTTTCCCAATCCTTAAATACTGAAATCTATGAAACGTACATTGCTTTGTGTGCTGCTGATCAGTTTGCTGGACCTTTCAGCGCTTGCCCAGCAAAAGGTTTTCGACTGGGTGTCGGCCAATAACGAGACGGTGCAGCTGGATCCTGCCGACTATCATAGCGGTCGGGTTTACCGCCCCGGACCCGATGGTGGCAACATCCACGTGGGCATTCAAGCCAAGCAGCCGGTCACGATTGCCGTGATGTGGGTCGACGAATGGAGGGCCGCCCAGCAGCACCCGGAAACCCTAGGCAGCCTGAATTATCGCTGTGTCCGCGAGCACGTGCTCAGTACCACCTATGAATGCCATCTGCCACCGGAGCGGCCCATGGTTCTCATCCTGCATGATGAGCGCAACGCCGATCGTGCCGTGTTTACCGGAATTGGCGCCGTGCTGGGCCGCGACAGCATGAAGAATTTTCTTTCCCCCAACGACGTCGCCGTTCAGTACTACAGCTGGTCCTGCGTAGATCACTGTATTCAGCCTCAATATCAGTGGATTCGCCTGGTCAAAGAAAAATACGAAATCAGCTCGGTCCCCAAGATCTACAACCTGCTCACCCCGGAACGCGATGGCCAGCCCTTGAATCTGCGCATCAAAGCTCCCACTCCGATGACGATTGCCGTGGTGCCGCAGGCATTAGGCGACCAGGTCTATGACAATCCGGAAACCTTGAGCTCGGCACTATCCAAAACTTCCTGTAAGCAGCGGGGCGTTCAGTCCTTGAGTTTTGACTGTAATTTCAACCTGGCGGACGGTCCGCAGTCCATCGTCGTAGTGCCCGCGTCTGCAACTCCGCCTCGCAAGAAGGCTGAGATTGAGCTGCAGACGTTAAAATGCACGGCGAATTGCAATGTGAAAACGGATTGACCAAGGCCCGAATCCGGCCCTTGAGCATGTCTGGGTTGGACCGTTACGGCGCGCCGCGGGAGGCGGACTGGACGTCGATTCTGAGTCCAGCAACTTTGAAATAAGCAGATTTTTCTGTTCGACCCACCTCGACGACCACCTGGTCCAAGTATCGCACCTGCTTGGCGGGGTTTCGGGCACAGATGCGGGGAACCGACCACATCGCTCCCGCCAGAACTCCAGCCCACAGCACGACGGCGAGGATTTTGACGGCGTATCCAAACTCTTCTTCTACCACGACGGTACGGGCGCAGATGTCGCCCAGGCGCCGGCGAAAGCGGGAACAGCCCGCAACCACAGCCCCCAGCAGATAGAAGCCAAATCCATCCACAATGCGCATCAAGTTCCGAATGGCGAAAGCTACCAGAGGGTTCCCTTCGACTGTCCGAACCACCCGGATTCCGACAATCGCCTTGCCCAAGGTAGCGCCGAAGCCCGCTTCCAGCAGCCACAGGTAAATAAAGAGAACCACTCCATTCAGAAATTCGGCCATCAGAAGGGAAGCCGTGGTCAGTTTCAGTTCCAGTCCCTCGACCAGGCCCCATCGCATAAAGGCCCAGGCATCCAGGATGGCAAACACTCCAAACAGAAAAATCGTATCCAACGCGAAGGCGATAAACCGATCGCCAAGGCTCGCCATGCGGTAAAGTTCGGTATTCTCTTCTTGTCCGGGATAAGGGTCCAGGAGGTTAACCGCAGGCTCCACCACGCCGGATTCTTCCAGCATGTGCTGCCCCGGCGGAATCACGCCGCCACACGCGCTGCAACGCTCGGCGTGAGGGCTGGTCGGTCTCTGGCAGTGTGGACATTCCATAGCGACTCGGATAACGTGCCTCAAGGATACCTGCACCCTTACTCGATTCCTGTGTCACCAAAGGACAGCACCGAACGGGCATGGAGGGGCGGGTCTTTGACAGGCTAGCGAGCACAAGCCTCTCCCTTCAAGGAGAGGAGGATGTCAAAGGTCCAGTCACGTACTCCTTCCTTCTTCTCTGGAGGTATTTCCAGAAAATATGAAGGCTGGAGCAAGCCGCCCGCTCCGGCCGAGAGGGGGGACTTTCGTGGCTTATGCAGCGAATGCTTTCGCGAAGCGTTCCGAGATTGTGTATAAGGCTTGACCAGGATTGGGCTGGTGATATAAGGATTCAGGAGTTGCTCACCTTGGCGATCATTAGTTTTTCGTAGCGCGCCCTGGGAACAATGCTCGGAGTTCGACGAAGCCGAACTGCTTTGCAAAATAGGCAACAATTCATTCTTAACGACCTTGGACAACTCTGCTTTCTTTTCCATCTTCGGAACGAACTCCAGCATGCGGGCAAACATCTACATCTCTCTCCTTGTCCTTATTTAAGATCCTGAGCTTGGAAAAGATCGTCTCGCTCAGGGAGATCACCACAGTTTGCGGGCCACGCACAGGCAAGTCCGTTGTTAACCGCAAGGTTACAGAAGAAGTGCGATATGCGATACCCGGGGTAAAATTGCCGCCCCCAATCCCGATTTGGGATGACCAGCGGGATCAACAGCTTGAGACACGGGGGCCAGTGGGTGCCTAGGGGTGAGTCATCTTTTCCGGACGCACCAGTTGATCGAACTCTTCACCCGTGAGATAGCCGAGCTTCAAAGCTGCTTCTCGAAGGCTCGTGTGCTCGACGTGAGCGGTGTGGGCGATCGTTGCCGCCTTGTCGTACCCCACTTTCGGAGCCAAGGCAGTCACCAGCATGAGCGAGTTCTTCACATACCAGTCCACTTTGGCGCGATCCACCTCGATACCCTTGATCATATACTCGACGTAACCGTGGCACGCATCGGTGATCAGGGTGACCGAGTGCAGGAAGTTGTAGATGAGCACCGGCTTGAATACGTTGAGTTCAAAGTTCCCCTGCGAGCCGGCGAACCCAACCGCCGCGGTAGCTCCGTGAACCTGGACGCATACCATCGTCATGGCCTCGCACTGCGTCGGGTTCACTTTGCCGGGCATGATGGAAGAACCGGGTTCGTTCTCCGGTATGGCGAGTTCTCCCAGGCCACAGCGGGGCCCGGAGGCTAGCCAGCGAATGTCGTTGGAAATTTTCATGAACGAGGCCGCCAACGTCTCCAGCGCGCCTTGGGCAAAGACGATCTCATCGTGGGCCGAGAGTGCGGCGAATTTGTTGGGATGAGAGCGAAAGGGAAGACCTGTGAGTTCGGCGATTTTTCGGGCGGCTCTTTCGGCGAATTCAGGATGCGTGTTGAGGCCGGTGCCAACAGCCGTGCCCCCGATCGCTAGTTCATAGAGCCCTTCGAGAACTTGGTCCAGCCGCTTGATATCGCGATCCAGCAGGCTGGCCCAGCCGCCAAACTCCTGTCCTATGGTTAACGGCACGGCATCTTGCAGGTGCGTGCGGCCGATCTTGACTATCTCGTGGAATTGTTTTGCCTTGGCGGCGATGGCATCGCGAACCGTCTTGGCGGATGGAATCAACGCGTTCTTCACCCGCTCCGCCGCGGCAATATGCATCGCTGCTGGAAACGTGTCGTTGGACGACTGCGACATGTTGACGTGGTCGTTGGGATGGATCGGCTTCTTCGAGCCCATCTCGCCTCCGGCGATCTCAATCGCGCGGTTGGAGATGACCTCGTTGACGTTCATGTTGGTCTGGGTGCCGCTGCCCGTCTGCCATATGCGAAGAGGAAACTGATCGTTGAGCTTGCCGGAGATCACCTCATCGGCAGCTTGCACGATCAGCTTGGCCTTGTCGGCGGGGAGCTTGCCCAAGTCCTGATTGACCAGCGCGCAGGCCTTCTTGAGGAAGCCAAAAGCCCGGATCAGCTCCGGCGGCATGGTGTCGCGGCCGATATTGAAGTGAAGCAATGAGCGCTGCGTCTGCGCGCCCCAGTAGACGTTGGACGGGACTTCGATTTGTCCCAGGCTGTCGGATTCAACACGCGTGCGGGTCGCGGGTTCTGCCAAGCTTGCCATAGCGCGCTCCTGATTCCTGCGATCGAAAGGTGACCTGAAATTATACCGCTCGATGTTGACCCGGGTGTGTGCGGTTTCCCCAGTCGATGTGACAAGGCGCTGGCCACGTTTTCGGCGGTGAACCCCAATCTGTGTCCTGTGACACAGGCGCTTGTGACGCCAGAAAAGCTAGCTCCGGCCCACATGCTAGAATCGGTCAATTAAGCACAAGTTGGGGAGGCATTCTGTAGACTCCTCAAGATACGCAGGAACGAGCCTTGGCGACTACCGAGCAGATCCTTGAAACCCTGCCCCGCCGGAAACCGCACTCCCGTCCGGATAGCTGGAGCGATGTCCTGGTTATTGGTGCCGGACCGACGGGGTTAGCCTGCGCGATCGAAGCCCAGAAGATCGGACTCAGGGTGATCGTCGTGGATAAGGGATGCCTGGTCAACTCCCTTTTCCACTATCCCGCTAACATGACTTTCTTCACCACGCCGGAATTGCTGGAGATCGGTGAGATTCCGTTCGCCACCGCCAACATGAAGCCGACGCGCCAGGAGGCGCTCGAGTACTACCGCAAGGTCGCCGAGCACTATCAATTGCACGTTTGCCAGTACACCTGGGTCAAGACGGTTACCGGCGAGGACAACAATTTCCACGTGACCGCCACCGATCGCCGCGGCGGCATCCATGATTTCCGCACACGGAAGGTGATTGTGGCGACCGGCTACTACGACCTGCCCAACATGATGGACATTCCGGGCGAGGACTTGCCTAAAGTTCACCACTACTATCAGGAGCCGCACCCTTACTACCAGAGCGATGTGCTAGTGATCGGAGGCAAGAACTCGGCTGCGATTGCGGCGCTGGAACTGTGGCGGCATGGGGCGAGGGTGACTCTGGTTCACCACGAACCCGAGATGCACCGCCACGTAAAGTATTGGATCAAACCCGACATCGAGAATCGCATCAAGAACGGCGAGATCATCGCTCACTTCAAGAGCAGAGTTATCGAGATCGGAGATGACTACGTTGTTGTCAAAACGCCCGATGGAACCCTCCGCCTGGAGAACGACTTTGTTTTTGCTCTCACCGGGTACCATCCAGACTTCGATTTTCTCCAGAGCCTGGGGATTGAGCTTTCGGCAGAGCAATGCCGTCCAGTGTGTGATCCGGAGACCCTGGAGAGCAACGTGCCGGGAATATACGTGGCCGGAGTGATCGTGGCGGGCTCGATGACGAATGAAATATTCATAGAGAACGGGCGCTTCCACGGGAAGTTGATCGCCAAGGACTTGAAGCAGAAGTTCAGAGAGAAAAAGTAAAACAGCACCCGGTCCCCAGCCTTTGTCGACTCCAATTTAAGACTA
This sequence comes from Acidobacteriota bacterium, assembly GCA_003225055.1. Taxonomy (GTDB): domain Bacteria; phylum Acidobacteriota; class Terriglobia; order Terriglobales; family Acidobacteriaceae; genus Gp1-AA122. The sequence continues at coordinate 32,221 of QIAU01000138.1, read as the reverse complement.
AACTTGAGTTTCCGCTCGTGTTCATGGACCCGGAACCGGAAAGCTCCATTACCAAAGTCAATCTCGGCGGATATGCACATCTGCTGCGTACCAACGCCAACTTCCGTCGACTGTGGATGGCACAGATCATCAGCGAGATCGGGGACTGGTTTTACACCCTAGCAATCTACACCCTGCTGCTGCAGTTGACCGGACAAGCGGGGTCGGTTGCGATGGCGCTCGTCCTGCAAGTCTTGCCCCAGACTTTCATTGGCCCGGCCGCCGGGGTTGTCAACGACCGGATTCGCCGCAAACGCGTCATGATCACCGCCGATCTGGCCCGCATGACGATCGTGCTGGCCATGTTGCTCGTACGGTCACGAGCAACGGTATGGCTGGTCTATCCGTTACTGCTGCTGGAAACCATGATGGCTGCGTTTTTCGAGCCAGCGCGCAGTTCCGTAATTCCCAATATCACGACCCGAGAGGATCTGGTGCTGGCCAACACGCTGTCTTCCACCACATGGTCCATGAACCTGGTACTGGGAGCCACCTTGGGAGGAGTGGTGGGAGCGCTTCTTGGCCGTAACGCGGTGTTCGTGATGAATACCGCCTCGTTCCTGATATCGGCGCTCCTGATTCGGGGAATGAGCTTCCAGGAACCGCATGCCGAGTCCTCCAGACCTTTGCGACTGCGGGACCTGATGGATTTGTCGCCCATTGGGGAAGGGGTTCGGTAGGTACGCCGTGATGCGCGGTTGCTGGCAACGCTGTTCGTCAAGGCTGGCATGTTGGTGATTGGGCCGGGCTGGGTGGTGTTCACGGTAATGGGACAAAGAGACTTCCCGGTGAGGTGGGGCGGCTTGAGTCCGCAGCGCGGCGCGATGCTAGGCATGAGCTCTTTACTGGGCGCACGCGGCTTGGGGGCGCTGCTTGGCCCTTTGTTTGCCGCGCCTTGGGCTGGCCATTATGACCGGAAGCTACGGTTGGGAATTCTGCTGGGATTCTTAGCCGAAGCGCTGGGTTACGCGGCCTTGGCGGGTGCCGGCAAATTGGGACTGGCATGTGTGTGCGTTGCGTTCGCGCACTTTGGGGGCTCGACGGTCTGGGTATTTTCCACAACCTTGCTTCAGCTCAACACGGATGACCGGTTTCGCGGACGGGTATTTGCCGCGGACCTCGGTTTTTGCATGTTGACGATCGCGCTAGGCGCCTATCTGGCGGGACGGTTTGTGGATTGGGGTGTCCCGGCAAAAATGGTGGCGAGTGCCGCAGGCCTGCTGATGCTGGCGCCGACATTGGGATGGGCTTGGATGATGCGGAACTGGAAAGAGACACCGGAGGGTAACTTCACAGGCTGAAGGCTAGAGTTTCTAACTCGGGGCTGGGATGACTCAGAGACCCGCTCCCACACTGAGGGATACTCAGTTCGGCTTCAGCTTGTCGATCTTCGCGGCCATGATGAAGTCGCTTTCGGTGAGGCCGTCGATCTTGTGGGTCCACAGCGTAACTTCGGCCCGGCCCCAGGTGAGCAAAATGTTGGGATGATGACCCTGTTCTTCGGCAATCTCGCTCACTCGGTTTACAAAATCCAGGGCCTGGCGGAAATCCGGAAACGTGAAATTTCGTGTAAGGTGGTGTTGGTTGACGACCTGCCATAGCGGCACCTGCTTCTGCAGGTTGGCGAGTTCCTTGCCCTCGAGCGGAGGCACACCGCCGCGGCAGGGAACGCAGGTTTTACTGGCTAGCTCGGACATAAATTCAGCTCTCCGGCAGAATGGGATTGGGCGGCGAACCGCTAATCTGAGTGTAGCTCGGGGGCGCCGCCGGACGAAAGTAGCGCTTCAGCCAGAGCAGAAATCCGAAATAGAACAGCAAAAACACCGCTGTCCACCACATCAAGAAACCGCCACGAAACATGGGGTTCGCGCGCATCGTGTCGAGTTGCCGCTGTGACCATCCCATTCTCGAATAGGCCTCGAGCAGGTTCGCGCTCTTCATGGTAAGAACGACCGACGTGATGCGGATTCCCATGGCAATGACCGCAACCCACCATCCGGTTATTTTCAAACGAAAGAATGAATAGGCGACGTACGCGTCTACAGCCGCCAGAACCAGGAAGAAAGCGGCCGCGGGCAACCCGGTCAAATACCTGCCAAAGAAAGGCGCGGGAGTGGTGAAACTCGTCAACACATAATAGGCGCAGCCGACAGCCGCGAGGAGCGCGCACGCCAGCACGGGCAAGGGACGCCGGTCCGTCCAGCGCTCGACCGGATCGCGCTGCTTGCAGGTTTGCTCTACGTCGCGGCTGCGATAGAAAAGCAGGAATACGAGTGGAAGGACAATGAGCACCATGGCAAAACACACGATGAAAAACGTCAGAACCGCCGCCATGACACCGGGAGGCAGGGGATGCGCTCCTCGATTTTGTGCCGCGGCTGAGCGCATACCAGCGAGAAATCCTTCTGGCAGGAGGACGACCAGAAAGAGCGTGGTGAGTACGCCCATGATGAGCCAGAACCAGGAAAGGACCAGGTTCAACGTCCAGGCCCAGCGTTTTGCCTGAATGGCGCCGATGCCGAGTGTGATGAGTACCGCGGCGAGGGCCAGATAACTCAACGAAGCCAGAGCAAAACCAGCTATCGGTCTGCTGCCGGAAACGCTCGGAGCCAGCACCGCCGCTATCAAGACGAACGGCACCGCGAGAGCTGCTAAAGCGCCGCCTGCAATCTCGATGATGCCGAAAATGACCAGCGGTGTCGACCGGTCTTTATAGGTCGGAGGATGATCTGGCGCCGGAATCGCTGCTAGACCCGCGGAGGGGCCAGCCGTATCAGCGCCGGATAGCTCCAATGCGTCCTCCTAGGGCGTTAAATTCTCCTACCGCGATCAGAACGGGATGTCTTCATCGGTGATCGGGCTGGCGGCAGCGGGTTCCGGTTCCGCAGTGCGTTGATCGAAGCTGTTGGTGACGGCGGCGCGAGCCCGCCCGCCGCCGGAATCGTCGGCACCGCTCTCGCCGCGCCCGCCGAGCAATACCAGGTCATTGGCGACCACTTCCGTCATGTATTTTTTCTGATTGGTGTTCTTGTCGTCCCAGGAGCGGGTTTGCAGTCGGCCTTCGATGTAAACCTTGCCGCCTTTCTTCAGATACTCGCCGGCGATCTCGGCCAGACGCTGCCACAGGACCACGTTGTGCCACTCCGTACGGTCCTGCCACTCGCCGCTTTTATCTTTGAAACGCTCGTTGGTAGCGAGCGTCAGGCGGGCCACCGGCAGGCCCGATTGTGTGTACTTCACTTCCGGATCTTTGCCCAGGTTTCCGATCAGGATGACTTTGTTGACGCTCTTCATAAATGCGGCTCCTTTTGCCCCACGGTAATGCCTCGCGCTAAGGGAGCTGGGAAACTTTGCCAGACGCGAAAACGAGAGTGATCCTGGGGCTGCACGCAATATACCAGAATCACCGCCGCGTTACCTGGGCAGATGAGCATCAGGAGCATCAGCCCGGCGCCCGAGGGCCCAAAATGGCGCAAGGGTTACTTCCGCTCCGCGATCTCGGCGGTGGAAACGGAGGGCCGACCACAAGCGCCTGTGATGCTATAATCGCGGCGATGGCGGAAACCGAGCAGAAGCAACCCGGGATGGTTCCTGACGAACTGAAGTTCGAGCCAAAATCTAAGGGTCTTACCACCGTTCGCAAGAAAAAACCCAAGGAGCTGGCTGTAATCACGGAATGTTGCACGGGCTGCGCCGGGTCGCCAGCCTGTGTCGAGTACTGTCCGGTGGAAGACTGTATGTTCTGGGTGCCGGACGAGGACCATCCGCCGTTTGGACGCATCCAGGTGGACCCGATCCTGTGTATTGGGTGCAAGAAGTGCATCAGCAAGGGGCCGGATGGCTGCTTCCTGGATGGCTGTCCCTGGGATGCGATTGTGATGGTTGATACTACAGAGGTCGAGAAAGAAGTGGGAGTGATGCCGTACTAGCTCTTAGCCTTTACCTTCTTAGCTCAAGTGGGACGCGCGCGATGAGCGCGCTTTTTTGTTGATCACAAGTCGTGCATACAGCCCTCGAGCCGAAAGCCGAGAGCCTACCGCCTACTTTGCTCTCTCTCTTATTGCTTTCTCCGCCAGCACTGCCTGTTGCCGGATGCGCTCGGGGGTGTCGGGCAGGCTACGCTCGTAAGGCTGGATGGCGGGCAGATCGTCCCGTTGGCCGACTAGGTACAGCGCACGTAGCGCTTCCCAGACCTGTTCGGTGTCAGGATCGACGGTCGCGACTTCCGCTCCCGCGGTTACGCTCTCTCCGTTCATTACAGAAAACCAACGAATGCGGCCGCCGATCGGTGAACGAAGCTCCTGAGTCTGGCCTGCCGCTTCCAGTTTGGCTACCAACCCGCCTTGGTGAATTGCTGCTCCCACTCTTGCTGTGTCCACAATCCTGCCCGGTTCCCGCGCTACAATTTTCGCCGGCTCGAGCAAGGCGACAATCTGCGGACGGCCGGAAGCATCACCGAAGCGCACCAGCGAAAGAGCAGCATTGCCGCGCACTGTAACCGACGGGTCATTGAGCATCTTGAGCAATGCGTCATGAAAACTCGCGACGGAGCTGTCCTGGCCCATGACCCAGGCATCGGTGTTGCGAACTTCTTCCACGGGGTGGGCCGACAATCGCGGCAGTTCCGCATACCAGCGCGAGACGCTGGCGTCACGCCGCGCCATGCGGTCGCCGATCTGCACAAGCGCGTGCTGAATGTGACGAGGATGCTTCTCGTCACCTAGATACTCGGCGATTTGCTGATTGGAGAGCTGTCGGCCAAACCACGTGTTCCACCAGAACAGGAATGGCATGAGAACGATCAGCCAGGCGGTGAGGAAGAAAAGCAGCCGCTGGCGCGTGGACATGCGGCGGTGTTTGGTGGTTTCGGCACTATCTGCCGGCCAGCTTTTTTCGCCCATGCTGGGCTGGACGGGCATGTTCAAATTGTCATCCACTAAAGACTTTCCTAATCCTGCGGGGAAGCGAAGGGCCTGCTTTCCCTAGCTTCTCGTCACTCAATCACGTCTGCGTCGAGAACCCTGTCCTGCTCCAGGTAATGCGACACGGCGTATTGAGCCAGCAAGGGTGTTTGCAGGCGGATTTCTGCGCCGATCCATTCCCCCTTGCCATGGGGAGCATTGGCCGGATGCTTGCAACCGGCGCTGGAACCAAACTGGGGACCGAAAGCGGCGCTTTGAATTTCATCGTACTGCTTGAGCTTGCGCCAGGCCTCGTCACCCACCGTTCCGGAGACGTCGATTTTCAATTTAACGACAGACATTAAGATAAGAATCGTTAATTTCTGATCTTTGATTGTTGATTGAAAACAACTGTGCGCCTCAAGTTACGTGGGGTGCGAACAGGTGGTAGAGCATCACATAAATCACCACCCCGGTGACGGAAACGTACAGCCAGACTGGATACGTCCAGCGCGCAATGGCGCGATGGCGGTCGAAGCGCTCGCGAAGGGCTCGGCTCAAGGTGATGATGACCATCGGCACGATCGCCGCAGCCAGCGCGGTATGGGAAATCAGAATGGCGAAATAAACCGGGCGCGACCAGCCCTGGCCCGCAAAGCGTACTGATCCCACATGCGCATGGTAGTAGAGATAGCAAGCCAGAAATAGGCTGGATGCAGCTAGAGCCGCGATCATGAACCCACGATGGACAGCGATCCGCCCATGTTTGATGTACCATCGTCCCGCTAGAAGCAGCACCGCACTGCTGCCGTTCAGCGTGGCATTGATCACGGGAAACATGGCGTATTGTTCAGGTATTTGCATTAAGCAGCGGGTTTGGTCGTCCGACGATTTGCCATTACAAACGCAAGTAAGAACATGACCAGGGAAAACACAACCAGTATCAGCATGGATACGCCCAGCGAGAACGCCTGGCTCCCGGGGTAGAGCAGACCACGCAGGGCCTCGGTTCCGTAGGTCAGCGGGTTGATTCTCATCAGCCATTTCAGCCAACCTGAGGCTCCGGTTAACGGAAATAGCGCTCCCGAAAGTAGCCACAGAGGAATCAAGAACAGGTTGATGATGGCGTGGAATGCCTGAGTTGAGTCCATGGGCCAAGCGATGGCAAATCCCAGTGCGGTGAGCGCGAAGGAGACCAGGAAGATCGTGACGATAACCAGAAGCACATAACCCAAGCTGAGATGAACCCCCACCAGTGGCGCAAAGATCAGGAAGATCATGCCCTGGATTGCCGAAAGCGTCGTGCCACCCATCACCTTCCCCAAAACCACCGCCGAGCGCGGCACCGGCGCGACCAGAACTGAAAGCAAGAAACCTTCTTTGCGATCTTCGATAACTGACATCATCGTGAAGATCGAAGTGAACAGCACGATCATGATCAGCGCGCCGGGATAAAAGTAATCCAGATAATGCTGCTGTCCGGGAGCCTCGCCGGAGCGAAAGGAAGTTCCGAAGCCCGAGCCGATCACCAGCCAAAAAACCAGGGGCGAGGCAATCACGCCCACCACGCGGCTCTTTTGACGATAAAAGCGGATGACCTCGCGCCACCACAGCGAAAAGGCGGGAAGCAGCACGCCTGCATGAGCAGGAGCCATGGCACGGGGGAGCGTTGTACCTTGGGTGACCACGATTAACTCGTTTTCTGCTCGGGGGTGTCTCTAAGACCTCGGCGCAACTCCAGGAACCCGTTAAGGAAAAAGATACCAGAAAGAGCGAGCAGGATCAGGCTCAGGAAAAGACCGTCTACAGTCGTAATGCTGCCGTTCATTATCGTCCACGCTATACCCAGCAAAGGAATGATTCCGAGCACAATCGAGAGCACGACCACGAACATGCAACCTCCCTGTAGCGCCGCCGTCCGCGGCTGTCGCGTGGGGGCGTCTCGCCCACGAAAAAACAATTGAGCTGCGCTCGGCCCGACAGCCGAGGGCTACTGTCCCTGCCTGTACATTGACGCGCTGGACTCCCCATTCTCAGTCCAGAAGCGGTGACCGGTGCGGTGAATAAACACATCCTCCAACGTCGGCTTGCTGACGGAAATCGCTTCAATCTCTCCCGGGAAGGCTTCCACCACATCGGTGATGAACCGATGCCCATTTTCACGTTCGATGCGGACCTTCCCGCCCAACACCTGCGCCTGCACCTGGAAACGAGCCTCAATGCGCTGCGCCAAGGAGTCGGGTTCGCGGGCATCGAGCAGGATCACATCGCCGCCAATTTCATGCTTCAGTTCGGTTGGGGTGCCAAGCGCTACCAACTTTCCTTGGTTGAGAATGGCCAGGCGATCGCACCGCTCGGCTTCTTCCATCAGGTGTGTGGTCACAAGAACAGATACGTCTTCCTGATCACGCAAGATCTCGAGGTATTGCCAGAGATCGCGGCGGGCGCCAGGATCCAAACCCGTCGTGGGTTCGTCCAGCAAGAGCACTGACGGGTGATGCAGGAGTCCCTTGGCCAACTCGAGACGGCGCTGCATGCCGCCGGAAAAGGTTTCAGCACGGTCGTTGGCGCGATCCGCCAAGGCGACACGGCCCAGCATTTCAGAGATCCGCGTTTTCAGGGCTGCACCTTGCAATCCGTACAGGTGACCCTCATGACGCAGGTTCTCGTACGCCGAGAGTTTCACATCGATACTCTGCGCCTGGAACACCACGCCGATTTGCCGGCGCAATCGATTGGGCTCTTTGGCAGCGTCAAAGCCCATGATTAGCGTCCGGCCCGATGTCGGCAGCATCAGGGTTGAGAGCAGGCGGAAGAGCGTTGTTTTACCGCTGCCGTTGGGACCCAACAAGCCGAATAGTTCCGCCGCCCGAACCTCGAAGCTGACTCCGTCCAGGGCAGTTCGGCCGTCGTAACGGTGCACGATCTCCCGAACCGAGATGACGGCGTGGCTCGCGGCCGATTCCGCTTTTGGTTGGGCAAGTTCGTAGGCAGAAGTTTTGAAGGCCACAAGCTATTCTACAGGAGCCAAGCTTTACGGTTGGGGAGGTGAGACCTCATGCGGTTAACGGTTTTCTTTCAGTACTGGGCACGCGTTCTTCGAAGCAAACCGGCACGTGCCTCCAGACCTGGATAGCTAGAATCACAGTTGTCGCCAATAGCAGAGCGCCGATGGCGACATGAGCTACGGTCGAGGCCACCATCGGCCATTCCGGCTGCACGGCATCGCGGCCCCATACAACGCGAGTCTGGAAGGCTAGAAAGCCCAGACCCAGTTGCGTGATCAGCAGCGAAAGCATGAGGAGAGCGGGCTTTCTTACAGCTTGGATCCGGGAGTAGAGCGAGAGGGCGCGGACTGCAGTCCAGGTCAGCACCAGTGCCACGGTCCCGGCATTCAAAACGTGCGGCCACCACCTCATGCCATGGTGACGGAACATGCCGCCCAGGATCAATTGAACGTAAAGCACAAAAATCGAGAGCAGAGTTAGCGTGATCAGGCTGGGGCGGCGGAAGTCAAATTCAACGCGGGACGGCTCTTCGATCCAGCGCCGTCTGGTGAAAGCCGCGATGATTACAGCGAGCGAAAAAAAGGTCTGGCCTACGACGGCATGGGCGGTTGAAACCGCGGGCGGCAGTAGTTTTAGCACCGTGATCCCGCCCAGAATTGCCTGCACAACGATGGTTCCAAAGGCGGCCAGGGCGAGCCTTCTCATCCAGCGGCGGTGGTCCACAATCCACGTCGAGCAGGCAAGGCCGAGCGTCAGCAGGATGGTGGCGCCGGCGATGATGCGATGACCATGCTCGTAAAAAACCCCACCGACCATGCGCGGCATCCGGAAAGTATGAAAAGTAGTGGGCCAGTCGGGCACGGAGAGCCCGGCGTCGTTGCTGGTGACCAGGGCGCCGGCAAGGATCAGAACGAAAGTTGCGCAGGCCGTAAAGACCGCGAACCCGTGATGCGCCCGGTTGTATGGTGTGGCCAGAGACTTCAGAGTCTACTCCTTGATTCGGTAAAAAATAGAGTGGGCCGGGTCTGGCTAGCCGCCCCACCCGCCAGCAAGAACAGTCTAACAGACTACATGCTGCCGGCTGCGGTACCGCCCGCCTTGAAGGTCTGATCTACAGTCTTCGTGTCTTTCGGACCGACTGTCACTTTCTGGGTCTGCTCGCCGAACTTCTCGTGCACGAAACCCAGCGTGTAATCGCCAGGCGGCAGGCCTTTGATTTCATACTTCCCGGACTTGTCGGTTACGGCAAAGAACGGGTTCTTTACCACGTTGATATACATCTTCATCCAGGGATGCTGGTTGCACTTGACCGGCAACATGATCTCTTCACGGGCAAAAGTCTTCTGAATATCCGGAGCCTTAGGCGGTTGCGACTCGTTCCACTCGCGATTGTCCTTGGGAGTGGGATGGATGTTATGGGTTGTCGGATCACTGTTCTTAATGTCGACCGTCTGCCCGCTCATCACGCCCAGAACGTGCGGGTGATAACGGCAGCCCTGTTGATCGATGCTGGCGGCTTCTTTTGGCGCATCGAAGCTGCGATTGCCCAGGCCGTCTTTCACATAAACAAAGACGTTGGACAAGTTTCCGCCCGTGGCGACCACGGTTTCCGCTTCATTCATGCCCTTGCAGGCCGGGTCCTGGCTCATGTCGATCTTGGCCGGCTTGGGTGCTCTGCCGTCCAACTTCACGGTGCCGTTTATGGTGGCTACCGTATTGGGATCGATGGGAGCGGCTGCGGGAGCCGCTTTCTGCTCCGGAGAGTTGCCGGTTGGCTCCGTGCTCTCTTTCTTGCTGCAGGCGGCCAGGAGCAGGACGCCGAGCAACGCAATCACGCTGAAGATGACTATCCACGTCTTCTTACTATTCATGACCTACCCTTTCTTAAAGCTTCAAACCTGTCCACAAAACCTATTATTTTACCGCGAAGCACTCCCTGCCGAATGCGGAGATGCTGGTTGCGACTTGCGGGCTGCTCCGGATGCGGTTTTATTTCGGAAAGGTGGTGTTAGGTTGGAGGCCGTCCGGCCCATGGCGGCTGCTACCCGCCGCTGCTCTTCAGGCGTGAGCTGGAAGATGTAATCCACCAGCAGCTTGGTGTGATCCTGGTCGTAACCTTGGAACGAGGGCGGCGTAGGGCCGGCGAAGACCCACTGGTTTTTCTCTTTTCGGAACAATCCTGAGGGCATCGAGGTGCCGGGGCTGATGGCCTGCGGGTCAATGATCCAGCGCTCGACCCAGTCGGGCTTCAGCCGTTCTTTGGCAAGCAGGAAGTTGGGCGCCGTTGCGATCTTATCGTGCTGCGGATCCCCGGTCGCGTGACACTTCAAGCAGGGCGCGGCCGTGCTCGAGAACAAGCTGCGCGCCATGTCGTTCTCTTTAGCGGTAAGCGTCGGCACCTGTTCCGGAATGTACGGCAACGGCTGCTGCGAGAGTGCCTGGAAGAAACGCACCAGAATACGCAACTCGTTATCCGAGAAGGAGAATGTAGGCATGTGCACTTGAAGGTACGGGCGCACTCCATTGCGATTTGTGTCTGTCGTGCTGAGTGCGGGGTTCGACAGGAAGCGCCGTAACCACTCGGGATCAACGCGCGCGCCTTCGGTCAGCAGCTTGGGCGGCAATTGTTCCTGGGCATCCTGATAGCGCTGGAGTCCCATGAGGATGGTTTTTTGGCCGGGAACAAACTGGTGACATCCCATGCAGTTGTATTTCTTAACCACCCACCAGCCCGCCTGAATATCCCCACGTGCGTCTTTCGGCTTGTACTGGTAGCTGTCGGGCAGAGAGGTCTCCTGGCTGCCGAGAAGGAACGTGGTCAGGGCCGAAACTTGTTCCTTCGTCAAATGCAGGTTGGGCATGCGGAGCTTTTCAGTCTCCGACTTGATCATGCCCTGATCGTAAATATTGGGCTCAGCGAGTTTGTGCTCGAAAAATCCCTTGTGGTTGTACCAGACGCCCTTGGCAGGGCCGTCGGGCAGACGCTCGAAGTCCTCCGGATCCTTGATCGGTTCATGGCCGCCGCGCTGGGCAACCTCGGTGAATAGCGCAAAGTCGAGGCGCTCGATAGGCTTGGACCCTTCTGCGGTCAGCTCAGTTCCGATGCGCCCTTCATCTTCAAAGCCGGAAATTTCATGGCAGCCGGCACAGCCGAAGTGGCGAATCCAGGTCTTTCCTTCTTGCTTCAGCCTGGGATCATCCATGAAGGAAGCGTCAGGATAGGAGCTGGGATCTTTTTGCTTTTGGGTGATCAGGTAGGAAGCGATGTCCTGGGCATCTTGAACGCTGAGACGGAGACTGGGCATCACCGTCATGTTCTGAACCTGGAGTTCGTGGCCGTCGTTGGGACACTGGCTGTGCTCCAGGTCGAACTGGTAGGGAATACCCTTCTTCGCGTAGTCCGCGGGGCCGATATCCTTCTTTTCGTAGGGACAATAAGGCCGGGTGCGCTGGCGGGCATTGTGAATCCACCGGACGAGGTAATCGTAGTTAGCCTTTTCGCCGACACGCGTGAGATTGGCGGCGAAAGTTCCGCCCTCGACCTGATCGCCTTCTCCGATCGAGTGGCAAGCGAGGCAGCCGCGTGATTCGAAGAGTTCCTTGCCGTGGGCGGCGTTCCCGGGAGCTTGCTTGGGAAGCGGATCGGTCAGCGCGGTTTGCCACAGGTAGGCCGAGATCGCCCTGATTTGGTCGTCATTTAGACGGAAGTTCGGCATCTTAGTGGTGGCGCGGAAGTCAGTTGGCTTCTTGAGCCAAACAGGAATCCAGTTCTTATTCAGCTTGAGGCGGACATCCTTCAGGTTGGGTCCAACCTTCTTCATGTCCTGCATCAGACTGTGGGACTGGAAATCGAGCTGCTGAATGCGGCCGTCGATCTTGCTGTTGGCAACTTTGAGCGCGACTGCCTTGCCGTTCAGGCGATTCGCCTCTTCGTTCGATTGCGCGGCGTCGGCCTGCTTCATCAGGTCGGCGGCTTCCTTCAGGTTGTCAGTTTTCTCCTGCTCAAACAATTTAAGTTGCTGGTTAATGGACTGCAGGTCTTCCGGCTCTTTATCGTAACCCTCATAACGATGGCAGCCTACGCAGCCACGCTGGCGAAACAGATCCTTGCCTTCGCTGATGGTCCAACCGACGTCTCCGCTTGTGAGGAACATGTCGGCGGCGTGGCAGGTTTGGCAACCTGCTTCAACGTTTTCTTTCGGGAACAAAGGCCAGAGCCAGTGCTCGTAATGGCCGTGCGCTTTCTCAACGCTGGTCGTGGCTCGACCGTTGCCCTGGTGACAAGGCGAACAGCCGAACTTCTCAGGGTCGTGCCTCTTTAGCAGGTCTGGTTCGGGATGGCTGGTGAAAGCCAGCGCATACTCGTCCGGTTCCGCCGCTCCCTGCCGGCTCATGGAAGCGGCGGTTAACTTCACCGGCTCGCGAATGCCCATGTGGCAGGATTCACAGCGGTCCACGATGTTTGCTTCGGGGACATTGATCTGCTGAATCGCTGGATCGAGCTTCTGAGTCTTCTCCTGCAGGCCTTGAATGGCATCGGGGGTGAGATCCACCATGTGATCGGCGACATACTCATCCAACTTCGCCTTGGCTTCGGTTTCAGGTTTGATGGCTTCACCCAGCTCGAGGCTCAGCGTGGTTTTTTCATTGTTAAGTTCGTTAAAAGCTTCTTCCAGTTGGTGGAAGTTGTACCTCTTTTTCGATCCGTCAGGAAATTCAACTGGGGAGAGTTGCTCTTGGTATTTCGCCAGGTCCTTTTTTTTGCTGTCTTTGGCAGAGGCCCTGGTTTCGGTCTCGATGTCGTAGGTGAGTGCATTCACGTAGGCTCGACGGTCGGTGAAGACAGCACGCACCGCGAGCAACCGTCCGTTCACGTCGCGAAGCTTTTCGTTGATTGCCTTGGCCTTGGGTGTTGACTCCGCTTCCGCCTGCTTGTACGCCTGCTCCAGAGCCTGATAATCAGAACTGCCCTCGAGCTCCTTGAGCGAAGCCGACGACTTGGAGGTGGCGGCTTTCAGGAACGCGCTGTAGCGACTCTTCCACTGGTGCTGGTACGCCTTCCACGGACGCTGTCCGAAAGACTCGTCCCACAGGGCCCAGAACAGCGTCGCAATCAGGATGACCGTCGCAATCACGTAATGCGGCGCGAAGGATTTGCTGACTATCGGATCAGCGTCAGGGACTGGTTTTTCCGGCACCAAAGCCCTCCCATTTCGTCGTTAGTCATTGGCCGTCGGTTGTCGGCGAAAACTCAACGACCCTCAAATGTTGAACCAGGGCGTAATCCACACGTACTTGATGTGGAACAAGAGGCGAATGAGCATCTTGATCGGTAGCGCCACCATGGTTAGCAGGAAGATCATCATGAGGTTGTATTGCAGGAAGCTCATGCGTTTGTAATCTCTTGGGTTATAGCGGCGGAACAGAGCGTGCACCAGCAACCCGCCCACGATGAAAAAGCCGCCCACCACAATCGCTCCGAAAATGGCTTTGCCCAGGTTCGACGTAATTCCGAACAGGTCAGGCAAGTCACGGTTCACCTCGTAAATCAGCCGATTGTGGTCCCACGTCTGGCCAGGCCAGAACCATTGCCAGCCCGGACCTCGGATGAAGGTTCCGATGATGATCATCGAGACCCACAGGATGATGAAGCCGAACAGGAACGTCCCGATCGCGAACTTGCGCTGCCTCCAGGTGTAATAACCGCTGCCCAGCGGATTCGTGTCGATATACGGGATCACCATCAGGCCGATGATGATGAGCGTGGGCATCACCACGCCGGCGATCCAGGGGTCGAAGTACACCAGCATTTCCTGCAGGCCCAGGAAATACCACGGCGCTTTCGCCGGATTCATCGTCAGATTGGGATTCGAAGGCTCCTCCAGCGGCGCGCTCAGCGTGATCGACCAGACCATCAGGATGGCGGTGACGATGATCGCCGCCAGAAATTCAATGCGCAGCAGAAATGGCCAGACGTGGACTTCCTTTTGCCACCCGGGACGGAAGGGCCAGGTCTTGCGGTGATGCGTTTTCGCCAGGGCAGGGCTGGCTTCGAGCTCGCCGATCAGATCATCGTTGGCCTTGGCCTGTTTCCCGGCGAGGTAGATATAAAAAATCAGGAGCGGGATAAGGGCCACGATGGGAACGTTGTCGGGGGCGGAAACGATGTCCCAGAGCTGTCGCCAATCCATAGGTTCTCCTAAGGCCGTGTGGGGGTGGACGCCCTCGGCCGTCCAGGTCGAGCGAAGGTCGACTCCACTGCCGTCGCCAGTCGTGCCGAGCTACGCTCGGCTCGAGAGCCGAGGGCTGCTTTCGCTACCTGGTTCACTTTGGGTCCTTAACTTCCGACTGCAGCATGACTGGCGCCGGGCCGGAGATGCCGCCGTCTTTGCGAACCCGCCAGAAGTGCACGATCATCAATACCGAAGCCACAATCGGGATGCCGATGCAGTGCCAAATGTAAGAACGGAGCAGGGCATTGGCGTCTACAATCGAGCCTCCCAGCAAACCGAATCGGACGTCGTTGTAGGGAGTCATGCCGAGTTGTGCGCCAAAGGGTCCTTCGTGCCCGAGTAGCGGTGTGGCGCGTGCCATGTTGGTTCCCACCGTGACCGCCCAGAATCCAAGTTGATCGTCGGGGAGCAGGTAGCCGGTGAACGACAGAAGCAGCGTAAATACCAGGAGCAGCACACCAATGTTCCAGTTGAACTCACGCGGCTTTTTGTAAGAGCCCGTGAGAAAGACGCGGAACATGTGCAGCCACACGCTAATCACCATCAGGTGGGCGGCCCAGCGATGCATGTTGCGCAGCAGCTTGCCGAACGGAACGTCGTGCTCTAGGTACAGGACGTCGCGGAAGGCCTGCACCTTGGTCGGATGGTAATAAAACATCAGCAGTACGCCCGTGAACGTTAAAACAATGAAAAGGTAGAACGTAATTCCGCCCATGCCCCAGGTGTAGCTGTAGCGGACCGCATCGCGGTTGATCTTGGCTGGATGCAAGTGCAAGAACACGTTCGAGAGCACGCCCAGCGCCCGGTTGCGCGGGGTGTCGTCGTGTTTATGGCGGAAGATCGAGGTGTAGACCTGGGTCTTGGTCGGATCCTTGAGGTGCTCGATCTGCTCTTTGGCTTTCGCGGGCAGATCGGTTCTCAAAGAGTCGATGTCCTCTCTGACTCCGCTTTTCACGCGCTCCAGCAGTCCGACTCGCTTGCCGTTTTTTGCGTTCTGATTTTCTTCAGCCATCCAACCCCCTTACCAATCCCCACAATCGTTACAGCAAGCCGCTCTGGGCTCGGCCTGCACAGCCGAGGGCGGCTGTTCCTACGTGTTCTCGGATTACACCGGCAAGAATGCTCCCGGATCGTCGAAGTGGCTCGGCTGCCCCTTGGGCCAGCTGTATAGCCGAGACACGTCTACCTGAATTTGTCCGTCGGCAGCCTTTTCAATGTAGGCGCGGTCCATGGGCCGCGGCGCCGGCCCCTCGAAATTGACTCCTTCGCTGTCGTAGCCGCTGCCATGGCAGGGGCACTTGAACTTGTTTTCGGCGGGCTTCCAGTCAGGCGTGCAGCCTAGGTGCGTACAACGAGCGTAGACGACGAACAAGCGATCGGGTGTCCGATCCACCCAGATGCGGTATTTCTGCTGGAATTTGGTATCAACCCCGAGCGCGAAGTCGGAGGGATACCCGATCTTGAACTTCGTAGCGGGCTCGAACAGAGTGCGCGGGAGGAAAAACCGGAAAAATGCCAGGAACCATGCCCCGAGAAATGCGCCTACGCCGCTCCAAACTAAGCGCCGACGGCGCTGGTCCACCGTGGTGTCATCCGGACCCACTGTAGCTAAGCCTCCAGCAGCCGCAGCCTTGGAAGTTCCCACCGCGGGCGTTCCTACATACTTGGTTGCCGTACCGGTGCGTGTAAGGGGCGGGACGGAAGGCAGCGCCGGTTTCGGTGCCGCGGGAGCTAGGGTCCGAGCTGGAGCAGCAGTCGGGGCCGCGGGTGTGGCAGGTGCAGCCGCTGGAGCAGCCGGCTCGCCCAGCAGTGCGGTGATTTCTGCATCTGTCAGCGCCGGAAGACTGTTTCGCTTCCTGCGGGCCTGTTCGGCCGCAATGGCAGACTTGCTCCATTTCTTGCCAGCGGCCAACCACTTCTGAACATCGGGACCGAAACTGTCTTGATTAGCATCCGTCGCAGCGGTTGCCGGGGCAGCCGGGGATGGCGCGGCAGGAGTAGGAGCAGCCAAAGACCCGTCGCCCCCCTCCCACGGCATCGGCACACCGGCGCGGAGAGCCTCCACGTCCGCATCCGTGAGCAGCGGCAAACCCGAGCGCTTACGGTACGCCTGTTCGGCGGCAATCACAGAATTGTTCAGCGCTTGGCGCGGCCATTTGGGGAGACGCCCGAGAGTTTTCTCCTCTGCCATCCGTCTTTATCCCTTCTCCTTAAAATATGTTGCCTGACTCAGTCCGCTGCGATCAGGCAACCGGCTCCGCGTGGTTGATGTAAATGATGGCCGACGGCCGTGGTTACCAGTTCGGCCAGAGCCGCGATGAAAGCGGGCGAATCGTTCAGCCCGGAAGTCATTTCAAATTGCTCGATCCCCAACTCCTCGGCTTTTTTCCGCGCCTCATGATTGATCTCACCCAACGTCTCGACATGATCTGAGACGAAAGAGATGGGAACGATACAGACGTTCTTGATTCCTTCTGCGCCCATTCTCCGCAATGTGGTGCGCAGGGAGGGCTGCAGCCATTGGCTCGCCCCGACCTTGCTTTGGTAACAAAGACGATGGTGATTGTGCCAACCACCGCGCTCCATCAGAAGGGAAACCGTTTCTTCAATCTGGTTCTGATAGGGGTCGCCTTTTTCGATGATTGCCGTGGGCACGCTGTGCGCGCTGAAGACCAATTCCGCCTCTACGGGTTCGGCGAACCGAGAAAGGGCCTCTTCTACTTTTTCGATCAAAGCCTCCAGATAAAGCTCATTGCGGTAGAAGGTTCGCACGCAATGAACCGGAACCTCATCGTGGAAGAGACGGCTCCACTCATTCAGGCTGCTGCCGGTCGTAGCCGACGAAAACTGTGGATACATGGGCAGCAGGACGATTTCCTCGCATTGGTACTCCCGTAATTGGGCGATGGCTTCTGAGGTGAACGGATGCCAGTAGCGCATGGCGACTGTGCAGCGAGCATCCAGGCCGGCATCGATCAACCGGCCTTCCAGAGCGCGGGCTTGTTGTTCGGTAAAGCGGCGGATGGGCGAGCCTCCGCCAATCACAGAATAATGATGCTGCACTTTCTTGGCGCGCGTGGTGGAGATCAGCTTGGCCAGAGCTTTCCGTCCTAGGCGAGCAAAAGGAAAATCAATAATGTCAGGATCACAGAAAAGGTTGTAAAGAAAAGGCTCTATTGCTTCCAGCGTATCTGGTCCGCCAAGCTGAAAGAGCACCACACCCAAACGCCGTGTTGGAATTGCCATCCCCCGAAACCCCAGAATTGGAAGCGCCCGCATGTTACTTAAAAGGGGCAGGGTTCGTCAACGCGTGTGGGTAGGGCAGGTAGGGCAGGTAGGTTGGGTTGCGTAGCTGTGGAGTGCATTCAGAGAAGATTTGGCGAGCTATGGCCTGGGTGGTTGGAGATGCGTCCCCCACAGTGTGGGGCAGTTATCGGGTGAGGGGTTGCTCGACCTCGGCAGACTCCATGGCCCGAATGATGTGATCCGCGAATTCCGAGGTGCTGGCTCGGCCGCCGACATCACGAGTTAACTTGTCGCGATCGCGATAGACCTTTTCCAGGGCATTACGGATCTTAAGCGCGGCGTCAGGTTCGCCAATGTGACGCAGCATCAGCAGCGCGGACCGTAAAACGGCAGTCGGATTGGCAAGGTTCTTTCCGGCAATGTCGGGGGCGGATCCATGGACCGCTTCGAAAATCGCTATCTCGTCGCCAAAATTGGCGCCCGGCACAAATCCCAGGCCACCCACGAAAGCTGCGCACAAATCTGAAAGGATGTCTCCATACAAATTTTCCATCAGCAGCATGTCGTATTGGTAAGGATTCATGACCAGCTGCATGCAAGTGTTGTCCACGATGTGCTCGCCATAGGTGATCTCGGGGTACTGCTTGGCGACGTTGCGAGCGCAACGCAGAAACAACCCATCGGATAGCTTCATGATGTTGGCTTTGTGGATAGCGTGAATCTTCTTCCGCTTGTTCTTGCGGGCGTGTTCGAAAGCAAACCGGGCAATGCGGGTGGAGGCCTTTTCCGTCATGATCTTCAAGCTCTCCACCACGCCGGGTACGACCTCGTGTTCAATTCCCGAATACAGGCCCTCCGTGTTTTCACGGATGATGATCAGGTCAACATCGGGATACCGGGTTGGGATGTGGGGCAAATTGCGGATCGGGCGGAAATTCGCGTAGAGCTCGAAACGCTTGCGTAGCTCGACATTGATGCTGGCAAAGCCGCCGCCGATGGGCGTCGTGACCGGGCCCTTCAGACCAACATGCGTCCGCTCAATCGATGCCACCAGCTCCTTGGGAATGTACTCGTGGTACTTCTCGTAGGCCTCGGCGCCGGCTTCGAAGCTTTCCCATTCGAACTTGATGCCGGTCGCTTCCAGGATGCGCACCGCGGCGCCTGTGACTTCAGGGCCGATACCGTCGCCGGGGATGAGAGTGATTTTATAAACCATGCTTCATCGAACACTCACGCGGGCGAGGGCGCCCGTGCCACACACTTCGATTATGGTTTAGCTGTTCGGGTTCGGGCTTCGGACGTTTCCTTGGTCTTCAGCAAATCCTTCAGCTCGGTCATGAATTCCTTGACATCCTTAAAATCCAAGTAGACAGAGGCAAAGCGCACATATGCCACTTTGTCATACCGGCGCAGGCGATTCATGATCAACTCGCCGATCTCCGTGGTCTTGCGTTCGCGTTCCGGAGATTCGATGACGAAGGCCTCGGCTTCATTGACGATTTGCTCTAGCTTGCCGATGGGTACCGGCCTTTTCTCACAGGCCCGCAGCAGCCCGTTCAATACCTTCTGACGATCGAATTTCTCCCGCCGGCCGTCTTTCTTCACCACCATGTACGGGATCTCGTCAATGCGCTCGTAGGTGGTGAAACGCTTCTCGCATTTGAGGCACTCGCGGCGGCGGCGGATGGAGTCCGCCTCCTTGCTTTCCCGCGAATCTACTACTTTATCGTTGGCAAAACCGCAAAACGGGCACTTCATGTGGCGCTGAGAAGGGTTCCTCGCCCTTAAATTTCACGAGGTTAGATTGTAACAGGCAGGTGTAAGCCGAGGCCTGCGCCACGGGGCTGGTTCGGCCTTAGGCTAAGGCTAGTGGTTATCGACGGTCAGGGCTGCTGCCTGTTCTTCCTTCTGGGTTTCCTGCGACAGCTTGCGCAGTGAGAGTCGTTCGCGATGGGCCAAGGCCAATCCAATGGGAACCACAGCGATGAACGTAACCAGCCACAGCATGATGCCGCAACTGACGGCCAATTCCTTGGGAATATCAAACACGTGATCGAGAGCCGCGATGGTGGCCAGTTGCGAACCGCCGCCCACGCCAGGCAATTGCACCATCGAGCCGATCATGCTGGAGCCCATCAGTAGCAGCACCTTGGTGACGCTCATGGCCTGCATCGGCGCGCCGTAAGCATGTGTCACCTCCTTGTAGGCGACGGCGATAAGCCACCACATCAATACCGAGACTGCCGACAGTTCAAGGAAAGCTAACGGACTGTGAATGGTGTCGAGCCCGGTGGCGAACTCCCGGACGCGCTGCGCGATGCGGTGGCCCAGGTTTCCGGCAAGATGAGAAAAACGCCTTTCAATCCGGTCCGCCATGGCCGGACCTTTGAAGGCCATCAGCATGGCTAAGGTAAACAGTCCAATCACCAGGGCAGCCAGCACGTACCCCATGACGTGAAGCGCGTGATGGTACGAGGGCCGAAGCGCCATGAAAGCCCGAAGTTTGCTGGGAAGGAAAATGGCGGCAAGCATCAGGACAGTGAAGCCGCCGATATCAAAAATGCGCTCGACCGCCCATACCGCCAACTGCGAGGCAAAGCTAAGATTCTCGCGCCGGGCAACCAGGTAAGGGCGAATGAGTTCCCCGGGGCGTCCAAGAATGGCGAGGCCTGTGAACCCCACCAGTGTGGGAGCAACCAGTCCCCAGGTGGAAGCACGCTTGCGAACTGGCCGAAGGAATATCTTCCACCGCAAGGCACGTAGAAAATAGGCAACGTAAATCAGGACAATGCCATGAAAAATATGCCGCCAGTGGAGCTCAGATTTGAGCAGCTTGGACCACTCGAAGCTTGTCCACGTACGGAATTGCAGGTACACCAGCACCGCCAGGATCACTACAACGGCAGCAGTAGCTATAGCGCGGTTTCGCCCCATGTACTGGTATCTCAATGCCAAGGTATATGACGGGCAAGGCAGGGTCAATGAAGACAGTTTTCTAGTTTCTAATTCCTAACCCAGGACCGATGGCGCAGATCGGCCACAGCTCGCAACTGGAAACCGGAAACTGCTTACCGGGTTCCAGATACCTGCTCGGCGGATTGTTTGGCCCTGGTAGCGGGTGCGGCGGTCAGTTTTGTGTTTGCGGCTGCCTTGCGGGATGCGGCTTCCGCTTTCTGCTGAGCCAGCTTCTTGCGGTTGAAGTCGCGAACGATGCGGGCCACGTAGGCTTTGGTCTCATAGTAGGGAGGCACGCCACGGTAACGATCCACGCGTTCCGGTCCGGCGTTGTATGCCGCCAGTGCTTTGACCAGGTCGAAATCGTACCGCTCCAGGAGCCAGCGCAAATACCGGGTACCGCCGTCCACGTTGGCCGCCGGATCAAACGCGTTGGGAACACCCAGGCTGGAAGCCGTCTTCGGCATCAGTTGCATCAACCCGCGCGCCCCCTTGGGAGAGATGGCGCGGGGATTGAAACTGCTTTCCGCCTTAATCACGCTGTTGATGAGATCAGCGTCGAGAAGGTTCTTGCCACTGGCCGCGCTGACAACCTGGTCCAGATTCAGAATAGGCTTCGTCTTCGCTGCGCTAGCGGACGGCGCTGGCGCAGCAGCGTTGCGGACAGGCGCGGGCGCGAGGGCTGGTTTCGTCGCCATCACCGGCGCCGGTTGAACCACCTGAGCCGGAGCGGGTGCTGGTGTCGGTGCAGGTGTTTCGTCCCTCTCAAAATGTTCTATCTCGTCCGTAGGGACATCGACATAGCTCTTATCGTCAGCACTGGTATAAAGACGGGTCACTGTGCCGACAACCTTCCGCCGTTCGTGGCGGATGGTAAAACCGTTGCGCAGGACGGCGACATCGGCGGCTCCCGCCCACAACGAGGTGAGTACGAGAGCCACACCGAGACCGAGTTGGAAGCGCAAAGACATTATCTGGAATCGGTAACAGGCACTCCGTCCAGCATTTGGACGACGGCGGCAGCCACGCCACATTGGTCATTCGGCAAAGTCACGGCCCAACCTCGGTCGCGCAGCTCGGCTGACGCATTTCCCATGATAACCGGGTATCCGGCAAAGGCAAGCATCTCGATATCGTTGTAATTGTCACCGATGGCCATGACCTGTTCGCGGGGAATGCTCCGATAACTGGCCCATCGCTCCAATGCATGGCCTTTGGAGCAGCCTTGGTTCAGGACGTCTACGATCGAAAGGTCGCGTAGCGGATATTCGGTGCGTAAAGTCGTGATCTGGTTGTCCAGACCGCTGGAGGAAAGTGCCGCCCGAGCCTGGCGCATCCGCGGAATCGTACCGCAAAACATGGCTTGCACCGGGTCCGTGGTAATGGAATTCTCCACCGGGACTGTGAATTCGATGTACTCCATATTTTTTTCCAGCCAGCGCTGAATGCTGGCACCGAGTTCGTCCATGTGCTCCAACACGATGGCGCCCTTGGACTCGGTGTCGAAGGTCAAAACCATGTTGCCCCGGAACTCCTTCATCGCGGCACACAACTGCAAGGTTGTGGCTGCAGGCAGAAAATCGCGGTGAAAGGTCTCCCCACGCAGCGAACGCGTGATGGCTCCATTGGAGCTGATGACCCACAGGTCGAAGCCCAGCGACTGGGCAATGGGCAGCGCAAAAGTGTGCCGCCGGCCCGTCACCAAAATGACCTCGATGCCCACTTCCCGCGCCCGCCGTAGCGCCGCCATATCCGCCTCGGCGACCTGGAACTGGGGGTTGAGCAGGGTGCCGTCAATATCAACGGCGAGCAGTCGGATGGGCAAATTCACCATCTTTGATTTTAACATTCGTGGGCGCCGGCTCAGTGGCCCGGCTGTGCTACCCAACCCGCCGGATCGAGCGGGTGCCCATGCTATATTGCGCATTCCCATGGGAATGTTCAGCTATCTCTTTTATCCTTGGGGCTTTCTGCTGGTCGCCCTAGCGCTGGTGCACTTTATACGGCGGCGCCCGGATACCTATTGGCTCTACATCATCCTCTTTCTAGGCCCTCTCGGTGCCATTGTTTACCTGGTGGTTGAGGCGGTCCCCGATTTTGGTCTCCTGCGGCAGGAGTTTAAGATTTTTCCAAGACGCCGCCGGATTCGCGAACTGGAAGCAGCCATTTTGGATAATCCTTCCGCCGGCAATTTTGAAGAACTCGCCGACCTTTACATGGAGGATGGTAACTTTGCCCGGGCGCGAGAGTGCTACAACAAGTCGATTTCTTCGCGTACCGATTCGCCCGATCCGTTTTACCGCCGGGGTGTCTGCGAGATTGAGCTGCGGGATTACCCGGCAGCCGTTCAGGACCTTGAACGGGTAGTTGCCAAAGATCGCAAATACGATTTCCAGCGTGCCGCGGGCCTGTTGGCTCATGCTTACGCCAATACGGGGCAAGTCGCCAAAGCTGAAGCTCTCTTCCAGGATGTAACCCGAACGTCAACGATCTCGGAAACTTACTATAACTATGCCTTGATGTTGGCAGCCCGGCAGCGTCCGGCAGAAGCGAGCGAATGGGCCCAGCGAATCTTGGCCAAGAAGCCCACCATGCCTCGTTACTTGCAGCGCCGCGAGCGTCCCTGGTTTCGAAAGGCAAGTGCGCTGCTGAAAAAGCTGGGACAAAAATAGTCAGGAGTTGGGAATCAGCTGGGAACCGCGGCTGCAATACCCAGTGGTACACTGCCAATCTTCATGGCGGCCGTCGCTTACCTGGAGTGCACGAGATGCGGAGAAAGGCTCTCCGCCGAAGGCCCGCAGACCGTCTGTCCTAAAGATGGTGGGGTTCTCTACGTCCGCTATGACCTGAAAGCAATCAAGAAGTCTTTCGCCAAAGCATCACTGGCAGGACGGGTGCCGTCTATGTGGCGCTATGCAGAAGTGCTTCCTGATGCAGAACCCGTCACCCTCGGCGAAGGGTTTACTCCCCTGTTGCCCAGCCGGGAAATGCCCAATGTTCTCATTAAAGATGAAGGAGTGAACCCTACCGGTTCATTTAAGGCGCGGGGCCTCTCGGCCGCTGTGACCATGGCGCGGCATTACGAACTCAGCAAGCTTGCCATTCCCTCGGCCGGTAATGCGGCAAGCGCACTGGCAGCTTACTCAGCCGCGGCTAGGATCGAGGCACATATCTTTATGCCCAAAGACGTGCCGATGGCCAATCGTGTGGAATGCGAGAGCTATGGAGCCCAAGTAAACCTGGTTGACGGGCTCATCAGTGATTGTGCGCACATCGTGGCTGAGCGAAAGGGGCTTGAAGGCTGGTTCGATGTAAGCACCCTAAAGGAACCCTTTAGGGTGGAAGGCAAGAAGACGATGGGGTACGAAGTCGCCGAACAGTTGGGGTGGGATCTTCCGCAGGGCATCATCTATCCGACCGGTGGTGGAGTCGGTTTAATCGGGATGTGGAAGGCCTTTGAGGAGATGCAACAACTGGGTTGGCTGGGCTCGGAACGTCCCCAGATGGTGGCTGTCCAATCCACAGGTTGTGCCCCCATTGCTAAAGCATGGGATGAAGCTAAGTCCGCTTCCGAAGTCTGGGCGAACGCGGCCACGATTGCCGCCGGATTACGAGTTCCCAAGGCTTACGGCGACTACTTGATTCTCGACATTCTGCGCAAGAGCGGAGGTGTGGCATTGGCTGTGACAGACGCCGAGATCATGCATGCCCTGCGACACTGGGCGCGAGTGGAGGGGATCTTTGCGGCTCCCGAGGGCGCGGCCGCTTTGGCTGCTTATCGCAAGTTGCGGGCGAGCGGATTCTTCGGGCCGCAGGACAAGGTGGTGTTGTTCAATACGGGTAGCGGGCTGAAATATCTGGATGTGATTCAGGGAGAGACGAAGGCAGTCTCACCCACTAAGTCACCGGCCGCGCGCGCGATCGGCGGCATTATCGGGCCATATTAAAGGAGAACTCACCGCAGAGGTCGCCGAGAACCGTTTTTTCCTGCGATCTCTGCGCTCTCGGCGGCGAATAGAAATCCCGGGTTAAGCGATGACAGACCGCCTCTACTACACTGATTCTTTCGTTTACGAGTTCGAAGCGGATGTAGTCGAAATACTTGCGCCATCTTCGGCAGGGTCTCCGAGGGCTGTGATTCTGGACCGCACGGCGTTTTATCCCACCAGTGGTGGACAGGTTTTTGATACCGGATGGATAGCGCCGCTCAATGCGGTCAACGAAAGTGGCCGGGCGCGCGTTATTGAAGTTGCCGAGAGGGAAGACGGGACGGTGCTCCATTTTCTTGAGGCTACTGCACCGATCGCCAAGGGGAGTCGCATCCGGGGCTTGATTGATGCCGATCGGCGTCGCGATCACATGCAACAGCACTCGGGCCAACACGTGCTCTCGGCGGCTTTTGTGAGGCTCTTCGACATGGGGACCGTTTCCTTCCACATGGGAAACGAATATTGCTCGATAGATCTCGATACCGCTTCGCTCACCCCCGAGCAGGTGGAAGCGGCCGAGCACTTGGCCAATGAAGTCATCTTGGAAGAACGGCCCGTGAAGATCCGCTTTGTCACCCGGGAAGAAGCTAGCGGTTTGGGATTACGTAAGCTGCCGCCCGGTGACAAGCATGAGCTGCGGCTGATTGATATTCATAATTTTGATTTGACCGCTTGTGGCGGAACCCACGTCCGGGGAACCGGGCAGATTGGTTGCATCCTGCTGCGCAAGACCGAGAGGGTGCGGCAAGGGATGCGCGTCGAATTTGTCTGTGGGCTGCGCGCCGCCAGGACAGCGCGGCGAGATTACAGCACGCTGGCGGAAGCAGCCGGACTGTATTCTTCCCATATCTGGGACCTGCCCCAGCAGATTCGCAAAGCGCAGCAGGAAATCAGGGTGGCGCGCCGCTCACGTGAGCAGCTGCTAGGGGAGCTGGCCGCGCAGCACGCCGCACGCATGTTGTCGGAAACCGCGGTGATGAATGGCCGCAGGGTTGTTTCTTGCATATTTCCGGAGCGCGACCTCGCCTACATCAAATTGCTCGCCCAGAAACTCACGCGATTGGACCGGAACGTCGTAGCCCTTCTTGGAAGCACACCAGGACAACCCTCCTTGGTGTTTGCTCAATCGCCTGGGCAGCCTTTCGACATGGGAGCATTAATGAAGGAGACGCTTGCCAAGTTGGGCGGACGTGGAGGCGGCAGCAAGGATATGGCGCAGGGCGGGCCCGCTGATGCCCAGCAGATGGGATTTGTCTTGGCGGAATTTGTTCGACAATTGAGCTCTGCAAGGTGAAGACTTCTTTTTCACCGCCGAGAGCGCTCAGTTCGCCGAGAACCAGAAGGCGCTGTTGTCCCGAGCGGACCCACTGCACCCGAACCGCACCCGGAATGACAAGCTCTCGAACGTGGCGGTCGTGCTACTCTTGCCTTTTCAGAGCGCCATGGAACCGCGACTTATCCTTATCAATTTGCTGGTCAAGCTGGGCGTAGCTGCCGCTGTGGCCAGCACGCTGGTACGCTCGGTGGAATTTAAGTCCTTACTGTTCCGCGAGGAGCGCACCACTGCGCAAAAAATTTACCTAGTCCTCTGGATCGGGGCGCCCCTTGCGCTGGGAGTCTGGATCCGCTTCAACCAGCGCAGCTTCTTGGCCGGCGACCTTTCCTTTGAGACTACACTCCTGCTGGGTGTGCTGGGCGGGCGCTTCTGCGGGATGGTAGCTGCCCCGTTGCTAGCCCTGCCCGCGGTCCTCCATGGAGAGTTGGCCACTCTGCCTTTTCTTCTGTTGTGCGGTTTTGTCGCAGGACAATTGCGAACCTTTGTGGCCGACCGGGAAGAAATCTGGTCCTTTTCCCCCTTCGTGGACCTGACCATCTATCGCTGGATTCGGCGCAACTTTCCCTGGCCCCGCCTGTTCGACTGGCAGATCATGTTCTTCGTCACCATCGTGGCGCTGCGCTTCGTGCACAGCGAGATGTTTCGCTTCTTTCCCCGACTCACGTACAGCTTGGAAGGTCCGAACCGCTGGATCGAAGTCTTGATTTATGCCACTTCGGTCACCGTGATCGGCATCGAGCTTAAAATCTGGAACAGCGTGCGGATGCAGATCAAGCTGGAAGAGCAGGAGCGGCTGCTGCTCAGCGCACGCATCGAGGCGCTGCAGAACCAGATCAACCCGCATTTCTTGTTTAACACGCTTAATTCCGTTTCCTCCTTGGTGCGCTTTGATCCCGACACGGCGCGGGAATTGGTCATCAAACTGGCCAATATTTTTCGCCGCCTGTTGCACAGCACGGACGCATTTGTCCCCCTGCGCGAAGAGATGGAGTTCATTGATGATTATTTGGATATCGAAGTGGTGCGCTTCGGGCGCGACAAACTGCAGGTTGTGAAGGCACTGGATCCTGCATCGCTCGATGTTATGGTGCCCAGCATGTTGTTGCAGCCGCTGGTAGAGAACTCGGTCAAGCACGGACTCTCGTCGAAGGTGGAGGGCGGCAGTATTTACCTGCGAAGCCAGGTGAATGATTCCACGCTGATGATCGAAGTCGAGGATGATGGTGTCGGCATGGGATCGGCGCAACTGCTTGAAAAGCCTACCGGGGTCGGCGGCACCGGAATAGGCATGGCGAACGTGGCCGAGCGCCTGAAGGTGCTCTACGGCGGCACGGCACGCATGACGATCGACACTCACGGGGGAAGAGGTACTCTGGTGCGGCTTCGCCTGCCGGTGCTGGAGACCAGCGGCTCAATTCCGGCAGTGCTCTATGAGCCGAGCACGCGGCGATAGAACTCTTCGTATTGCGGGATGATTGTACTGGTGCAGAAACGTGATTGCGCCGACTCCCGCGCGGCTTTTCCCATTTCGCGCAGTCTGGTGTCGTCGCTAAGAAGATCGGTAGCGTAGCGTGCCATCGTTTCCACATCTCCCACGTCAGCCAGAAAGCCGCTTTTCGCGTGCTCGACTACCTCGGGCACGCCACCCACGCGAGTAGCTATTGGAACTACTTCGCAAGCCATAGCCTCCAGCGCGGCCAGGCCAAAAGACTCCAATTGACTGGGCAGGAGCATGATGTCGGCCATAGGCAGCTTTTCGTTCACGCGGTCCTGCTTGCCCAGGAAGACTACGTCGTCGTGAATTCCCTTTTGCACCGCTAGCCACTCCGCCTGGGAGCGGTCAGGGCCGTCGCCGATGAGCAGAAGCTTCGATGGAATTTTCTTGTGCACCCGGTCGAAGATCTCAATCACGTCCAACAACCGCTTGACGGGGCGGAAATTTGAAAGGTGGACCAAGACTCTTTCCTCTGCATTGGCAAACTCGGCACGGCGTTCTGCGGCTTGCTTATCACGGCAGTAGATGTCGCAGTTCACGAAGTTGTAGATGACCTGGATGCGGTTCAGAATGTCGAATTCGCGCAGAGTGCGTTCGCGCAGGTATTGCGAGATGGCGGTAACACCGTCGCTCTGCTCGATCGAAAAGCGCGTGATGGGTAGATAAGAGCGATCCAATCCAACCAGCGTGATATCGGTGCCATGGAGCGTGGTCACGAACGGCAGCCTTCGTCCTCTCGGTTTTGCCGCTAACATCTGGCGGGCGAGCATCGCGCTCACGGAATGGGGAATCGCGTAGTGCACGTGCAGCAGGTCGAGGTCGTAGAGTTCGGAAACCTCAGCCATGCGCGTGGCCAGGGCCAGGTCATACGGCGGGTAGTCGAACAGGGGATAGCGCGAGACTTCGACTTCGTGGTAGTGAATGTTGGGCTGTGGTCCGGTGAGGCGGATGGGTTGGGAATAGGAGATGAAATGGATCTGGTGGCCGCGTTGCGCCAGTTCCAGGCCCAGTTCGGTAGCCACCACGCCGCTGCCACCGTACGTGGGATAGCAAGTGATCCCGATTCTCATCGTCGAGGCCTCTCCGCATCCGTGAGTCGCTTCTCATTGGTTCGTCCAAGCGTCGATGGCTTGTCATTCCGTAGCGAGGGATCTTCCATTCTTGCTGGGCAAACCCGGCACTGATTCGATGGTCTGGAGTTCTCCGCGATTCAGATTTTACGCGGCCTTCGCGCGGTTGCGACATCAGGTGATTTGGCCGGGCTGGTCGGGCCCGGAGATGCCGGCAGGATCCAGCTTCTCGAGATATTTTTGCAGCCGGTCTTGTTCCTCGGCAGTCAGGGTCATAAATTCGATGCCCATGCCGACGCCTGGGTCACAGGTGCGCACCACGGCGGTGCTGATCAGTTTTTCATCGCCCATCCAGATGGTGATCTTGAGGCTGGTGCCCGCCGGCAGGGGCAGAATGCTTTCTATATAACACCCGTTGCCGCTGACGTCCGTGGCACTGACCCGCATCGGAATGTTGGTGCGCTCATCCCGCAGTTCGAGGTTGATGTCGACTTTGTGACGGGCTCGGCGCCTGCGGTTGGAGGGATGCGGGGTGGCTGCTGGCGCAGGTTGGGCTTGCTTGGCGAGGCTTTCTTTCCACGGGCATTCCTGGCCCTCCTGCAATTGCAGGCCGACCTGACTTTTTTCGATCCCGCCGGCATCCACTACCCACACCACACGAAACCGGGCTTTTTTCTGCTCCCGCTGGACGCCGATGATGTCGCCCACTTTCAGGGGCTGCTCAATGCCTGAAACCAAAGCGCCATTGCTGCTGATATTTCGCGCGCGCACATGCTGGTTGAGAGGCTTGCCGTTGGCATCCATACCAAAGACCCGTACCGGCAGGTCCGTGTCGACGCGGAGCTCCGGCCTTTGTTCTGCCATGGCAGCGGCCTCAACTACGCATATTGAAGCAAAGATTTAGGTACAAATATATAGGAGTAAGTCAAAGAGGGACTTATCTAGGTACCCTCGGCGATTGTGGATTAAGTACAAGCCGTTAGGGTAACAGGGCAGTCACCTCACGGCTCAGGCGGCGAAATCACGATAGGAGATGAGCTCAACGCCGCACCGGGCGAGGGCCTGGCGAGCCGCCGCCGAGGTGAGAATCTTCAACTCCTTAACGCGCGACTCCCGCAGGCGAGTCCTTGTCTTGTCGAGTTCGCCGTCGTGGTACCCGGGATGGCAAACGAACTCCCAGGTGCCCTCCGGAAGGCGCTCGACGATCCGCTGAAACAATTCCAGACTTAGGTCGCCGGCGGCGGCAATGCCGAACGTGCCGTCCGGGGTGAGCATGTCGTGTCCAGCGGCGATTCGTCGGAAAGCCCCGGCCAATTTGTGCAGGGCCCGTACTTCCAAACAGCGCTTCCAGGCGCGCGGAGGCACAAGAATTGGCAGCCACGGAGTGAACGGATTGCGCACTGCGTGAATGCCGCAGACCTTGGCTGCTCGCAACAGTGGCCGCAGCACTGCGGGAAGCATGTGGGTGTGCTTGTGCGTGTCGAAGTGCGAGACGGTAATGCCTGCGGACTGCAGCTTGCGAATTTGCGCCGTGGCCTCGGCTTCGATCGCTTCCGCATCGATGCGGCTGAGGAGCACGTTCGCCGCGAAACCGCCTAGACTCTCGCGAAAGCGAGTGCCATTTGTGCTATGAGGATCGATGAGGCTAGCCGCTCGCGATCCGCCAAGGATCGGAGACCCATCAACCAGCATCACATGGCAGCCGACACTGATCTTAGGGGAGAGGATGGCTCTCTGCACCGCATCGTCAAAGGCGGGCACGTTGGCCATCAGGGTAGTGGACGTCACCACACCATGACTATGAGCCTCCACGATGGCGCGATTAACGCCGGCCGTGAGGCCGAAATCGTCAGCGTTGATGATGAGGCGCCGCACGCCGCAATTGTAGCGCGCTGCGGCTGCTGCGGCTGCGGCGGCTGCGGCTCAAGGTTTGACCGTCATTTCCGGCGTCGCGTATACTCGAAAGCGAGCCTATTTTCTGAAGAACCCCTTAAGTTTAACAGCGTTGCTTTTGTGCCGCGGAAGGCCATGAGCAGCGAAGGGGGCGGTTAGCTCAGCTGGTTAGAGCGCGTGCCTTACAAGCACGAGGTCGCAGGTTCGAGCCCTGCACTGCCCACCAATTTGGTTCCGGCGCAAATTCGGGGACGTAGTTCAGTTGGTTAGAACGCTGCCCTGTCACGGCAGAGGCCGCGGGTTCGAGTCCCGTCGTCCCCGCCAACTTCTTTGAGAATGTTGGCTTTAACATCGTTACCGGTTTTGTTCTTCTTCTTGTATTTCAAGGCCTTGGTAGCTCTTATGGTGGCGGTTCAGTCCTGAACCCGCCGAGCCCCACAACAGGCGATACGGAGCCAACGGCGACGGAGGGAAACCTTCACATGCCGAGAGTGGGTCGCGTCAAGCTTCTCAAGAAAATCAAGCACAACGACAACTGGATCTTCGCCGCCGCGCTGTTCGACAGCAAGGGCAGGGTGCGCCGCGACCATGTCACCGTCGGGGGCGGCGACCAACTTCACCCCGAGGGCGTGCATTTCCTGCAATGGTGGAACGCCGGCGTGCGCACGCATGAGGCCGTTGGGCCGGATGCGTTCGTGGCATCGGAGCGCGCGCGCAAGAAGCAGGCCGAGCTGTCGGCCGTGAGGTCCGGTGTCATAGACACCACGAAGGAGATCGAGCATCCCTCGCGCGTCACCGTCAAGAACGCCCTCGGCAAATACGAGGACTACATCCGCTATCACCGCTCCCTGCGGACCTTCCGCAACTACCGCCCGACCCTGCGCCCGTTCGGGGAATTCTGCCCGCACACCTACGTCGACCAGGTAGACCGCGCCGCGTTGATGGACTTCGCCACGCTTTGCCCGAAGGCCGGGCAGAACGGCAAGACGATCTACAACAAGCTGGTGGTCCTCTGCCAGTTGCTCAAGCAGCACGGACGTTCCAAACTGCTGACCGCGTCCGACTGGCCGAGCTTCGTCGAAACCGTCCGCCCGATCTACGAGGACGCCGAGCTGGCGGCCCTGTTCAAGGCGTGCGCCCCGCATGAGGAAATGCGCTTCAAGTTTTACCTGATGTCCGGATTCCGTGACGCCGAGGGCCGCGCCGTCACATGGCGCGATGTCGACTTCCGTCACACCGGTGTCCGCGTTACGGCAAAGCCACACTGGGGGTTTCACCCGAAGAACTGGGAGGAGCGGGAAGTCCCGGTCCCGGGCAAGCTGATCGCCATGTTGCAGAAGTTTAAACCCGCCGCGGCCAGCCCCGACGATCCCGTCTTCCCGAGTACCACCGGCCGCCCCGATGGCGCCATGCTGGAAAAGCTGAAAGCCGTCGCGTGGCGCGGGGAACTGAAGTGCGCCCATTGCACCGTGAAGCACACCCCTGCGCATGGCACCATCAAAACCAACCGCTGCGCCGCCGGGCCCTATTGCACCCGTTGGTTCCTCCACAAGTTCCGCCACTACCTACGCGACCCGCCACCTGCAAGACGGGATAGACATCCGCACACTTCAGCAGTGGATGGGGCACCGCGATATCGCAAGCACGATGGTTTACCTGAAAGGCGCCATTCCGGGTTGTTTGGTTCACGGTTGCGATGGGCATCCAATTCCAGGTCCTGTGCTATCTCAAAACCACTTTCCTTCAACATCCAGCGATACGGAATGGTGACTGCTCCCCAGGCTGGCACATGCACAGGACGCGACAAGATGTGCGCATGGTCCTTGCTCCACCGGGAATAGGACATGACACTCTCAAATGAATACGCGTGTCGACTGAGAAAGGTCGCGCTACTGCGGAGACAAGAAGGAACTTTGTCCGGCGTCAGTGACTCGAATGCTTCGCCGGCAATGCTATCCTCAATCGCATCCCGACGGTTTTCCGCAATTCGTTTCAGTGCCAGACACGAGCTATTGGCCAGCGGGTTATTGCAAACGTGCCCATCCCACCACGGTCA
>QIAU01000293.1:1782-3099 GCA_003225055.1 Acidobacteriota bacterium | reverse complement strand
TCTCGTCCGCCAAATAACAAATCGCGCTGAAAACGTGGCGTGCTGCTTCGTCTGCTTCTTTGTTTTCTCTTCCGCGCGCCGCGCCATCTCCTCCGTCAGGGCATCAAAGACGAGCGCGCCTCACAACGGTTAGGAGGCCATCGTCGCGTCGTCATCGCCGCAAGGAACGCCTGCTTGCGTGAATAGAAACCAAAGAATGACGGCCATGATGGACAACTCGACCACAGGCCCGAACCACATCGGCGAGCGCGGAGCAGATTGCTGGCCTAGGGACGCCTGCATCACGGCAATCCCTTCCTCAAACCGCGCGCGCGTGCCGGGAAGTAAGAAGGTTAACAACGTGTTGATTATCCTAAACAGGAAGAAACAAATCGCCGGAATCCGGCTCCACGGCGCGAGCCTCAGCAATCCAATCCCGAGGACCACATCGAGCGTTCCGAGCGCCAGAAAAAAAAGAGGTCGCCTCCCATCCCCTAAAATCAAAGCCCATGAGAAATGCCGGCGCGTGCATAAAGATGTTGATCGGCATTAAACATGCCCCGAAGAGCATGTAAAGGCCGATAGCGCTGATGCTCAAAGGCCCTTCTCTGCGGTTTTGGTTGTTCACGATCGGAATCGCTGCCCGCTGGCACTCCACTGCCTTTCAGTTGTGTGCCGCGGTCCCCAACGCGCGCTGTCTTTGCTCGCGTTGGAGTGGTGTCGCCGGACGGCGAGTTGCAGCCTCCTCGATCATCTGTAGCACTTCCTTACGCTCCGCTGTAGTGGACTGCGCCGGACGAATATCGTGGAGCATGGTCGGCAGTACGGCATGGGCCGACATCCCGAAGTATTCGCCCACCCAAATCGTTGGCTGATACTCGAAAATCTCCACCCGCGTGCCCGAATCGTTCACGGCTTCCAGATGAATGAAGAAGCTGCTGCGGAATTTTGCCGGCCGGCCCTGGTAGAAATATTCGGATTCCCAGAAGTAGTC
The DNA here is from genome assembly GCA_003225055.1 of Acidobacteriota bacterium. Classification (GTDB taxonomy): domain Bacteria; phylum Acidobacteriota; class Terriglobia; order Terriglobales; family Acidobacteriaceae; genus Gp1-AA122. The sequence continues at coordinate 2,126 of QIAU01000293.1, read as the reverse complement.
GCCGCTCGGCTCGTACAGGTAGAGATCGCTCATTCGCAACTCGGCGGGAATACGCACGTAGCGATCGGCCAAGTCGTCCACCCCGCGATCGAAAAGGATCTCTTCGTCCGGAGGGAACAGAGGGTGCTGCGGATCGCTCTTGCGAAACAAAAAAAGGTGGCTCCATTTGCTCCCATCTGGAAATCTGTTTCGGTACGGGCTGATCCGATTCGGCGCGATAAAGTCCGCCCAGTCGTTGAATGTCGCGCCGACCGTCGCAACGGCCATATCCATATCGCTGGGTAACGTTGCGGTAACACTGTCTGGCGCGGGGCCTCGCTTTTCAATCCTCTTGAATCTGGTGT
>QIAU01000293.1:0-1711 GCA_003225055.1 Acidobacteriota bacterium | reverse complement strand
GAAGGCGCCTGGTGTAACGCAACGCTGGCCTAAGATAAGAGACTTGTGCCCATGGGCGGCCTGCTCTGATTCTTGCCTTTACTTATTCGCTTTCGCTTTCTTCCGCCGGGCCATCTCCTCGCCCAAGTAGAGCAGAAGCGAGCGTTCCGACTCGTTTAGCTGAGCCAGGTAACGCCGGAATTTCCCCAGCATTTTCTTTTCTTTCCCGTCCGCGCCCCAGAGCCCCCCGCTTTCGTTCACGGGAACCAGCGGTGGCCGCCCTATCCCTTCGTAAAAGAACCGATAGATCGGAACTTTCAAGCCGCGCGCGAATTTCTCCAGCGTCTCGATGGCCGGGACCGTATAACCGTGTTCCACTCGCCAGATATAGGTGCGCTGCAGCCCTGTACGTTGCTGAAGATCGCCTCTGGTTATCTTTTTCTCTTCGCGCAGGGCACGAATGCGCTCGCCCACAACCATGCCCGCGATTATTCCAGACGCCTCCCTGTCACACAAGTAGTTAACCGCCTGAGATTGGCAGTCCTTCCCCTCTCTGCGGCGTTTCCCTCGCCTCCATTCTGCGGCGGATAAGCGCCGGAAGCCCGCGATTATCGGGCCGGAAAATCGCACCCACCGGATGCGGCTTTTCCGGCTTAAAAAGATCGCGCCGAGAATTCACAGTCGCTTTACCGAACTGCAACAAGCAGCCGTTATCTATGTCCGCCCGGAGCGAACACGCGCATCCCCGTGTGCCTTCGCACGGCAGCCCGCCAACAACGGGAGAGGTCTCAGCAATGAGGAGGATTCGTAAATGACAAGCAGGAAAGCTGTACTCGCTCTCGCCGGTGCTCTTTTTCTGGCGACGGCCTTCGTCCCGGCGGTATTCGCGCAACAGCCCGACGCTTTCGGTGACCGCGGCATCCGCCACGTGCTGCTGATTAGCATCGACGGCATGCACGCACTCGATTACATCAATTGCTCGAAGGGCATCAGTGGCGTCAATGAAGGCCAGCCCTATTGCCCGCATCTCGCCGAACTCGGCGAAACCGGCGTAAATTATCTAGACGCCTCCGCGTCGAAGCCGTCAGATTCCTTTCCGGGGTTGACCGCGATTGTCAGCGGCAGCTCGCCGCGCACCGCCGGCGCATTCTACGATGTCGCCTATGACCGTTTCCTCGCTCCGCCTATGATCACTACGGGCAACGGCGTGGCCGGCGGCTCTTGCACGCCCGGCGTGGCCAACGGCACAACCACCGAATATGAGGAAGGCATCGATCTGGATCAGTCGCAACTCAACGGCGGCCTCCCGCCCGGCGTCGATGGTGGCATCGCTTCCATCGACCCGCGCAGGTTGCCCCGCGACCCCAGCAAAAATTGCGCGCCGGTTTATCCCTGGGATTTCGTCCGTACCAACACGATTTTTGGCGTCGTACATGCCGCCGGCGGCTATACCGCCTGGTCCGATAAGCACCCCTCTTACTCGTCCGTCTCCGGCCCCGGCCCCGGCATGGCCGCCAATCTTGACGACTACTACTCGCCCGAAATCAACTCCAAAGTCGTCGCCCTACCCGGCGTCACCAGTATTCTCGGCACGCCCTGCGACCCGGTTCCTGATCCTACCCAACTCGGCTCCTGGACTGACAGCTTCGACAACATCCAGTGCTACGACACACTCAAGGTCCACGCCATCCTCAAGGAGATCGACGGCAAGACGCACAACGGAGCGCACTCC
>QIAU01000223.1 GCA_003225055.1 Acidobacteriota bacterium | reverse complement strand
AGATCCAGATCAACACCACCACGGCTCTGAATGTCACGATGCAGCCAGGCAGTGTGAACGAACAAGTGACCGTCCTGGCGGATGCTCCCACCCTCCAGACAGAAAGCTCCGACGTCGGCTCGGTGGTGGGCGATAAGCAGATTCACGACCTACCCCTGGCCTTGAACTCCACCGGACAAAGCTTCGTCCGCTCTCCCGAAACATTTATTTTCCTGGTGCCTGGTACCGTGGGCCAGGGGACAGTAGGCGATCACGGATCGGCTGGCGTATTTGAAACGAAATTGTCCGGCGGACAGAACTTCGGCTCGGAGATTTTGCTCGATGGCGCCAGCGTGCAACGCTCCGACTCAGGGGCAGCATTTGACCAGACGGCGCCGTCCGTCGAAGCTCTAACCGAGTTCAAGGTCACGACTGCGACACCCACCGCGCAATATGGGCACACCTCCGGCGGCGTAGAGAGCTTTACCACCAAGTCTGGCACCAACCGTTATCACGGAAGCGTCTTCGAATTGTTCCGGAACGAGGCGCTCGATGCTAATTCCTGGACCAATGACTTCTTTGGGAACAAGAAGCCGCGTGACCGGCAGAACGACTTCGGCGGCGCGCTCGGTGGCCCGGTGTGGATCCCGAAACTTTACAAAGGCCGCGACAAAACATTCTTCTTCTTTGCTTGGGAGCAATACCGTAACCGCAGGGGCTTGTCCAATAGCGTGCAGACCTTGCCCACAGCCGCGGAACGTAAGGGGGATTTCTCGGCTCTTCTGGGCCCGGGTCTTACCTTCACAGACGCTAACAAGGTCGTGCAGCCCGTCATCAACCCTTGCACTCAGCAGCAGGTGTTGCAAGGCCAGATATTTGATCCCTCCACCACCCGGATCGTGAACGGCCGCACTTGCAGGTTGCCGTTCGCGAACAACGTCATCCCCAATCTAAGCGGGGTCGCTCAGAAGGTCCTCACCTATGTACCCCCCGCCAATCGCCCGGGCACTTCGGCCAGCAATGGCGCACCTGGTGTTATACAAAATTTTCTCAATCCGGCAGTTTTAGATCATGTGCTGACCACCCAGACTAGTTTCCGGATTGACGAGAACCCAACCGAGAAGAGCAAGATTTTCTTCACTTACCACAGCCGCGAACAGAATTTTCTCAATGGCAATGACTTTCCCTTGCCGGCGCCCATCACCCCCGACAACTACGACAACAACTACTTCACCCACTATCTTCGCCTGGGGTGGGACTACCTGGCTAGCCCCTTGGTCCTGAATCACCTGACGGTGGGCTTCAACCGGATATACACTGCGGGGAAGTCCCCGGCTGTGAACGGATCGGATTGGCCACGGGTTCTGGGCATTACCGGCGCAGACGGACCGACGTTCCCGACCTTCGAATTCAACGGTGGTCAATATACGATCGGTTATAGCAAGCTGGGAGGCAATGCCTTAAGCCTGCAGATCCCGAACGCGCTGGTCGTGGCCGACAGTGTCTCCTGGACCAAGGGCCGGCACGCGCTTCAGTTTGGTTTCGACTGGCGGTCGTATCAATATTCCAAGGAAAGCCCCGGGGCGACCTCGCCCCACTACTACTTCGACAGCCGTGAAACCTCATTCACTCCGCCTAGTGAGGACCCCAATGCCGGCAACGCCGGAGATCCTATGGCGAGTTTCCTGCTCGGCCTGCCCGACCGGGAAACTCTATCGGTCTCCTCCCATTACTCCCGCTGGGCGCAGAACTACTATGCGGCCTATGTGCAGGACGACTTCAAGGCGCGGAGAAATCTTACCTTGAATCTCGGTCTAAGGTGGGACATTGAAACACCGCGACATGAGGCGATCGGGGCACAATCCGTGTTATCGCTTACCGCCGTCAATCCCGCCAGTCCTGGATCTCCTGGCGCATTGGTTTATGGGAAGGGCGCTACCGGGGCCAGCACCTACTTCAAGAACATTGGCCCGCGGATCGGTTTCTCCTGGTCGCCTTATCCGAATGCGAAAACCGTTATTCGGGGTGGCTACAGCATCTATTACGCTCCCCTCACATACTCTGATTTTGGAAGTAACCTTAGCAGCGGCACGACCGCCGATCCGAACTTCCAGAATCCCGACCACTTTACGCCCGTTTCGCCCCTGGATGCAGGTTTCCCTGCCTACACACCACCGAGCAACACCCAGGATCCAACGCTGAACACGTTCACCAACAACACCATCAGCTACGTTGCCTTTGACTACCGCCGCCCCGGCATGATCCAGAACTGGCAGTTGGAGCTCCAGCACGAACTCGCACCCGACTTGATCTTTGCCGTTGGGTACGTGGGGCAGCATGGGGCGCGTCTGCTCTCGAACCTGGCTCAGATCAATACACCCAATCCCAGGTACAACTCACTCGGGGGCGCGCTGGATTTCCTCGTGGATGGGAGCGATGGGAAAAACGGTCCGGCCGTTCTCTCGCAGCTTGGAGTCACGGTGCCGTCTTGGTTCGTGCCGGGTTGGGGTTCGAACGCGACCATCGGGCAGTTGCTGCGGCCCTTTCCGCAGTACGGGGCCATTACCACCAACTGCTGCCTGGAAAATCTTGGCCAATCCACCTATCATGCCCTCCAGACCAAGCTGGAACGGCGCTTCCGGAATGGTCTGAACCTGCTGGCGTCCTACACCTACTCGAAGACTATTACGGACGCCGATTCTTCGTTCTCTACCCTGACCGGCTTCAACTCAAACGTCTTTGGCGCGCAGAACCCCTACAACCTGCGCGCTGAGAAGGCCGTGAGCTATCAGGACATCCCGCACGCGTTCGTCGTCAGCTACCTGTACGAACTTCCGTTCGGCCCAGGCAAGAAGTATCTCCACCACGGAGTCGCCAGCAAGATTGCGGGAGGGTGGCAGGTCAGCGGTATCCATCGCTACCAGGCCGGATCGCCAACCGTCATCAACGAATACGCTACCGCCAATCCCTACAGCGGCGGGAATTATCGGCTTAGTTTGGTTCCGGGGCAATCCGTTTTCGGCTCACACCCCGTCCAGTGGACGCCGGCCTTGGACCAAGGTTGGAACAGCGGATGCACTGCATCGAACGGCTTGTTCGCTCCTAACGTTAGCGCGGCGCCGCATCCCGTTAACTGCGCGGCATTTGTCGACCCGAGTGCCGCCTCCCTGGCGACCGGTGGAGGTTACGTTTTCGGCAATCTTCCCACCGCGGTCTCTTGGTGGCGAAGTCCAGGATACAAGAACGAGGATTTTGCCATCATCAAACGAACTAGCATACGGGAGGGGCAGGATATTATGTTTAAGCTCGACATCCCGAATGCTTTCAACCGACACACGTTTGGCGGCATTGACGGCTGGCCCGGAGATCAGTATTTCGGTGTGCCGGGCGGCAGCGGTCACGGCGTGATCAATGGGCCCAGGCAGATGCAGGTTACGCTTCGATACGAGTTTTGAAATCCCACCTCGCCCAACTTGTCATGCAGCCAAAGGCCGCAATTGTTCCCGATTTGTTCCGATTTGTTTTTCGGGACCTTCCCGTCGGTCCCCTCAGTGTAGACTTTTATGGTGTTGGGCGATCATCGGTGGAATCGACTGGCCATACATCCGTTGGATAAGCACAGGGGAAACGGCCTTCCAGCCTGGTGCCTGGCGTGGCACTGTGGAGCCATGCTGATCGCCTTGATCCTGGTGGATCCCGTCCACTCCTGGGCACAATTGCCGGAACCGGCCGCCACATTCGCCCACGCCACGCAAGCCATGCAGGAAGGCCATCTTGACGAAGCAGACGCCGGTTTCGCTGCCGTCCTGAAGCAGTCGCCCGCCTTTGCCGAGGCCCACTTCAACTTGGGCCTCGTTCGTCAGGAACAGGGCCGGTACGAGGACGCCATTGCGAGCTTTCACAAGGCTCTTGCCCTAAAGCCGCATCTCCGCGGAGCGAGCCTTTTCCTGGGCATTAGCGAGTTTCGCGTGAATCGCTTGGAAGCGGCCTCGGCAGCCATAAAAAAGGAGACCATCAGCCACCCCAGGGACGCCAATGCGTGGATGTGGCTGGGTGTCGTGCACCTCGCGCTGGATCATCCTGAACAGGCAGTGGAGGCTCTCGATAAGGCAGACAAACTCAAGCCCGGCGATCCCGATATTTTGTACCATCGCGGACGTGCCCACCTGCTTGTTTCCAAAGACAGCTATGCGGAGATGTTCAAGATCGATCCCGAGTCGTGGCGTGTGCACCGAGTGCTGGCGCAGGCAAACGCGGAAGCCGAACGGCACGTGGAGGCAATCACAGAATACGAGGCGGCGATCAGGCTCGCGCCCACGCAGCCCGGCTTGCATGAGGAACTCGGGACAGAATATCGCAACGCGAATAAGATTCACGAGGCAGAGCAAGCGTTTGAGCGTGAGCTCGAGATTGATCCCAATAACGTCTTGGCGCGATACAAACTCGGAGCTCTTGCCGTCGAGCAGGGCGACGGAGCCAAAGGGAAAGACCTCATCGAAGGGGCTTTGCGGCTAAAGCCGGGGCTCGTGCACTCCGACTACAACCTGGGACGAGCCGAGATGTTGCTGGGCAACGATGCCGCAGCCGCTGAAGATTTCCTGCGGGCTGTCAAAAGCGACTCGGATCTCGAGGTTGTCGAACAAGCCTGGTACCAGTTAGGAACCGTGTATCGGCGCTTGCACCGTGTCGATGACGCTCGGAACGCCATGCAGATGTTCCAGAAACGCAAGGACCAGGAAGCTGAGCGATCCCAGATGCGGCTCAAGAAATACCAGGCCCAGCAAAGCAGCGATGCTCAGTCGCCCGCGCCGGCGGAAGAGCCCAAATAGACCCCGTCGACACCTCTTGCCAGGCATCAGTGATCGGCGCTCGAAGTTTTCGGCCGAGCCGCCCGACTCTGCAATTCGGCGGTGCGATCAAATTCTGCTTGCGCCCGATCGAGAGTGTGCATTTGCTTGTACAACCTGCCCAATTGATAATGCGTGGCCGGATTGTCGGGCTCAAGCTGCGTCGCCTTTTCCAGTTGACGGCGACTGTCTTCCAGTCGGCCCACCTGGCGATAGGCGACTCCCAGCTTCATGCGACAAAACGCGTTGTCAGGGGCGAGTTGGATGGCTTTTTCGAGCAAAACCACCGCTTCCTTGCCTTGACCCTGTTCCAGCAGCAGGTTCCCGAGATTCACGTAAGGTTGTTCGCTGGGATTTGGCCTCTTTTCCTGCCAGGCGATAGCTTTCCGGTAGGCCTCGATTGCGGCTGATGGCTGACCGCTTGTCTCAAAAATCAAGCCAAGGTTGTTTTCAGCTTTGGCATCCTGCGGATCGAGATCGAGAACGGCGAGAAATGCCTTTCGCGCCTCGACCAGCTGCGCCTTTGTGTAATAGGCGCGCCCCAAATAGTACCAGGCGTCCCTGTTCTTCGGATCGAACTGGACCGCTCTTTCAAGCCACCGGATGGCGTCGTTGTAATCATCCAGGAGAACGTAATTCAATCCGACAACTTTGAGGTCATCGCCGGTCGGCGGAGCGATCGCAGCAGCCCGCGTGTAGACTTCGAGCGATTCGGCAGGTCGGTTCTGACGGTGCAGCACAAATCCCAGCAGGTACAGGGCGTCTGAGGAATCTCGGTGGGCTTCGATATAGCTCCGCAAAACCTCTGCGGCGCGCGCGAAATTCTGGAGATGAATGAGGGCCTTGGCTTCATACAACAGGGCCTCGGTTGCGCCCGGAGACTGAGCCTCCACGCGCTCAAAAAGACTGACAGCGGCAGAGTAGTGTCCACTCCGAAACGCGGCGATAGCTTGCTCGAAGCTGCCGCGGGGCGAGTTCTCCTGCCCCGCCATTGCCTCGAATGCAATCAACAACATGAAAACGGCTTGGAGAACCAGCAGGCTTGTCGAACTACCTTTCATGGTCTTCCCATGACGGGCGAACGAGTCGCAGGCTCATCAATCTGAAGAATCTGGTCGGCATGCACGTCCTTCACGGTCTGGCGAAGGCCGCTGGGCCAGCGAATCTCGATCTTTTGGACAGTTTGTTTGCCCAAGCCAAAGTGAACGCGCTTGTCACTGGCAGAAGCCTCCTGTCCGCGCACCGCTGTTCGAAGGATCGTCCAGGCCAGGCAAGCAAGGAGAATGTGCTTTCACCCGAATCTCCTTCTCGAAAGCGGATTGTTCGGCGCGGGATCACGGCTCGACAATACCCTTGCCCTCGACGATGGTGTAGATGTGGTCTACTCCGGGAATTAGAAGCTCTTCCTTCGCTCCACTGGGCCACTGAATCTCGACCTTATCCACCTTCGTGACTGCGCCCAAGCCGAAGTGCAGGCGTGGGTCGGAGCTGGAAGCATAGCTGCCGCCACTGAACAAGTCGCCGCGTTGTCGACTCCCATCGGCCGTTACAAACACTTTCGCTCCGATCGCGTCGCGCGGACTTTTCGGACCGCCGACCAGTTGGAACTCCAACCAGTGGTTTGAGTTCGTCACGATGTTGCGCAGGAGAACGGGTGTCGAGTCGAGGACATTCATAACGACATCGATGTGCCCGTCGTTGAAGAGGTCGCCAAACGCTGCGCCCCGCGCTGGAACCACCACGGCTAGCCCGCTGCCGGCAGCCGGAGGAACTTCTTCGAATTTCGTGCCGTTCAGGTTGCGGAACAGCAGGGGCCGCTGAGCCCACGTCGTCCCCCAGTCCTGCTTATCGACGCCGGGATAGACATGCCCATTGGCGACGAAGATATCGAGAAGTCCGTCGTTGTCGTAGTCCACAAAACCGGTGCCCCAGCCCAGAAACGGGATCGTCACGTTGGCAATCCCCGCGGCAAAGCTCACGTCTGTGAAGCTGGTTTCGCCGTCATTGCGGTAAAGGGTGTTGTAGTCATCGGAAAAATTTGTGACGTACAGATCGACTAATCCGTCACGATTGAAGTCGCCCACTGCAATGCCCATAGCTGCCTGCTCACGCCCTTCGTCGTTGAGCGCGAAGCCCGAGAGGTAGCTGACGTCTTCAAATGTGCCGTCATGCTTGTTCCGATAGAGATATTTGGGAACAGAATCGTTGGCGACTAGCAAGTCGACCCACCCGTCATCATCCACATCGACAAAAACAGAAGCAAAACCGTAATATCCCCGCGGATCGAAGACGCCCGCGTGCACGCTGACGTCGGTAAAAGTTCCATCTCCATTATTGTGAAACAGGTGATCGCTCTCGCCAGGCAACCCCCGCGGACCGCACATAACGTTGATGCCGCGAAACTGGCAGAACCCTGGAGGAAGATTGCCCTTCCCCGCGATCGGGGGATTCTCGGGATCAAACTTGACGTACCCGGGGACAAAAAGATCGAGGTAGCCATTATGATCGTAATCACCCCAGGTTGCACCAGTGGACCAGCCACCCAGCATCACGTGCGCTTTCTCGGCGACATCCGTGAAGGTACCGTCGTGGTTGTTGTGGTATAGCCGGTTCCGGCCAAAGTTAGTGACGTACAAGTCGGGCCATCCGTCGTTGTCGTAGTCCCCCACCGCGACCCCGAAACCCCAGCGCTCATTCGCGACACCGGCTCTGTCCGTGACATCCGTGAAGGTGCCATCGTGATTGTTGTGCAGCAGCATCGCCCGTGGAGCCGCCTCGCGACCCTTCAAGGCAGGAAACGTCGAGCCGTTCACAAGATAGATATCGAGCCACCCATCCCTGTCATAGTCGAGGAGCGCAACACCGGAGCCGGGTGTTTCCAGGATCGTGCTCTTTTCCGGAGTTCCAGACTTATAGTGAAACTTGTCTATCCCGGCTGCATGACTGATGTCCTTAAAAACAGCGGGAGCGCCGTCCACGAATCCACCCGCCGTAATCGGGCGGGCCTGGGCATCCTTGATGGCAGCGTGCGCAGCCCCGGTGCTCATGCCGGTTTGCTGTCTCTTAGGTGGGTTCTCGAGGTCCTCCTGCGCAAAAACGACGTTTAAAAGCAAGACGGAGGACAAAGTTAGGTTGAGCGCGCCCGCAAGGGCGCGTGAGGGAGCAATAGTCTGGCAGGAAACGAACAGCAGCTCCAATGGTTTGAGCACACGGAGAAAATCTTCTCATACTCAATGCGGACCTTCAATCTTGCGACTCACAGCGGGTGTAATTAAAAGTGCGAGTCAGTTTATGCTGCCTCCTGTACGCTGTCCAGTAATCTTCCCATTCTCGGTTCGCTCGCACCACCCGAAGAGCGAGCATCTTGCTGAGGTTGTCTCTCTTCCACCATGCTACTGCGATCTTCACCCGGTTCTGGATGAGATAGCGGTGGGCACTCTCAACCTCGCCCGAACCGATGGGCAGATCCGCAGCGAGCGCAGCTTGGTAGTCCAAGCAATTCGACCAGTTGGAGATATAGCGGAGGCAGGCACGAACCGGAGCCTCTTGGTCAGGGATGTTGGCCGCTTCCAAAAATGGCCGCAGTGCTTCGAGAACATCCTTCCAGCGATTCTCTTTCAGCCAGTTCTTCTTCTCTTCCACCCAGGCCTCTTTCTCTTTCCCGGCGATCCCTTCTCCTGCCGCCGACAGGTATTCGCAAAGATGACAGAGATCGACCAGATAATGCGCTTGGCTGCCAAACTGTTCATCCATCTGCTCGGTGATCCACACCGCTCCATCGCCCACACCATGGAACTTCGTCTGGTTTCCCGCTCCCGCTTCCAAGGCGCACACCAAAAGCCGCCCTCCTGCTTCCTGCACGCTGCCCATCGTCGCTCCAAAGACGGGAGTCACCGAACCCCGTTCATGGGCCAGGCATAAGCGGGCTTCCATCCAGCTCAGTTGGCGTGTTTTTCGGCGATCCCTGGGCCCTTCTCCGGGCACCGGCTCTGCCATTTCCACCACCGGAACCATGCTTCCGTCCATCTCGGTAAGAGCATGGGCACGCCCGCACTTTCTGTGACCGCGCGGATGGTGCTCACCGCCACCTCAATCCCATAATGCTCTCGCAATTTTGCGGATGCTACGGCAAAGGGATCATCGGCACCAAAATCGGTGATGGCTCGTCGCAGGGCTTCCGAGCACCCTCGGCACTCCACTTTTGCCGACTGGGAAAAGGGGCGAATCTCCGGCCCACGACAACCTCGGGTAAAGATCTGCTCCCATATTTCGATTTTTCCCAGTCGCCTGTACCAGTAGAGGTTTTTTCTTTCCGATTCACGCCCGGCTGGGTGCTGTGTTCCTCTTCCTTTTTCTGCTGCTGGCGACGGGCCCAACTGTGGAGAACCTGGTTGCCCATTTGCCGCAATTCTTCGATGATCCGTCTCTCGGCTTCTGCGGCTTTCTCCACATCTCCACCCGCGTTCTCGATAATGGCAAGCATCGTCTCAATCTTGGCTCTCAGCTCCGGGTATTCCCCCAGCCTTTCCTCCAAGCTCGGTTTGGCAATGGAATAGCTCTCCTGAAACGGATCTAGGCCGCTGCCTAGACGTTTCCATATTCGTTGTGCCCGAAGGGCATGAAAAACTAAGCTAGCTCTGTTTCGATGGTTCATCAGCGGATCGTTTGCACTCATACTTATCCATACATGACGTGATCTATCGGCCAAGTAGGCCCGGGGAATTTCACCCCGAGCCCCTCACGGATCCGGACGTGACCCTCTCGAGTCATCCGGCTCGTGCCACCCCGAGGAAGCCTGCCGGCTTCCGCCAAGTCAAGGAGTTTCCTCCGGTTGCCCGTTGACTCCGTCCTGACGTGGGTGACCTGCTCCCCTTTGCTCCACGGACATTACTCCGCTTCCTCGCTACTATTGAGCAGTGCGACTCTGGTTGGTACTTCGGTACTTTCAGCCTCATGGGTCTTCCACTTGTACCTTTTCCCTTACCATCACCAACCAGGTTCTCAAGTTCCGTACGAAAGCCCGGATAAGGGTCATGCCTTCTCTACGCCGGACGCCACATGACCAGTAAGTAGGTACCTGCCATGCTGTTCCCAGAGCAGCGTGAAAACCCCGGTTTTGGTGTTGTCTAAAGTTAATTTCGACGCTTCGTCCAAAGGATAGCTTGCGCTCATCTCCCTTACCCATGCCTGACGTGCTCTAATGGCACGCCTTTTTAACCATAACGTTCACCACCACGGCCTTTGGGACCGAAGCAGCTTAGGGCAGTTTGAAGCCTCCTCCAACAATGCGCCTTCAGAGGGTCTTCCTCCATCTTTCATACAGCATGACGATTTCTCGTCTTCTTGACACAATCCCCGGCAGAGCCGGGGGGCTCCTATTCGTACTAGTAGGTTAGCGCTTAGAATGGAATTTCGGAATCGTCCATCCCTGTGGTCAGGCCGTTGGCGGCCTCTTCTCCGTCAGACTCCGACTGGGATTCTCGATCATTGTTAGTCGGTTGCCTTCCATTGCCTAGGACAAGTAGCTTCTCTGCGACAACCGAGGTTCGGTAACGCTTCTCTCCGCTGTTGCGATCCTCCCACGATTCCGTGTTCAGCCGCCCGTGAACGTACAGCCTTGTGCCCTGCTGTACGTAGTCGCGCACCACCTCGGCTAGACGTTGCCAGGCTACGATGCTGATCCACTGCGTCCTCTGCTGCCAGGTGCCCTGGTAGTCTTTGTAGTTCTCGTTGATAGCCAGCGACAATTTAGCAACCGGTTTCCCAGACGCGGTCTTTTTGATCTCTGGATCCCTGCCGCAATTTCCCAAGAGAATTACTGTGTTGACACATCTGCTCATAGAATTAGCCTTTCCGGCCACGTCTATTGCTCTTCTTCAGGCGTGGCCAATTGCACTGAGTGCTCTGAAAACAAATCGAATGGCAGGCGGGCTGCGCCAAGCTGAAATGCCAGAGACGATATTCAGGCCGGATCGTGCTCACTCCAGAGGTTGAGAGACGCCTCCGGTGCAGGACGTTAGCGTCTGCATTGAGTCTCACGCTTCCTCTTTCGCCAGGATTGGAAATCAGCCTGGATCTCTTCCTCAGTGAGCCCCCGCTTCGCGAGTTGAGGCCGAATCTCTGAGCTCAGAGTGGCAAATAACTGACGCTTCATTTCAAGCGGAAGACTTGCTTCGGGCCGCGGGAAAAAGACTCCGGCCAGCCCTCCACAACGCGTTACAAGGATTGGATCCTTGGAACGCAATAAGCCTGTTGCATGATCGCGGCACTTGCGTACTGTCCCTATCTTCATTATCGTCACCCTGCAGCCATTATGGCTGAAGACCTGGATGGAACTAGGTCCTCTCCTATCCGATGCAGCTACGGTTGGTCAGCGCTGATTAGGATGGCCTCGCCGAATGGCGCGGTTCTGCACGAATCTGTAACCCAAAGGACTGGATAGTGAGGCCGTTCAGGATAGGAATGGCAGCAGAGGTCGGTGAGATAGATCAGGCAAACTGGCTCCAGGTCGTTCGTTTCCACCCACTCGAAGACCGGGCGAAAATCAGTTCCCCCGCCCCCTTTTGGCACAATATGGATCGGCTCTGCCGGTCCGAACTCCTCGGCGCCTTCGACTGTCGCGTCGCAGTAGACCACGTGAATCGCTTCAGGTTGAGCTTCGTCTGAGATCGCAGAAATCTCGGCCGCAAACTGATCCAGTTCCCGACTTCCTATGGATCCTGAAGTATCGACCGCAACTACGATCCTCCCAACGCCGCTCCGGACCACGGACGGAAGATAGAGTCCCGACGCTGCATGGCGGCGGTTAGGCGGCGACCAGCAATAATCGGATGGAGTCGTCGCGGCTACGAAATTACGTAAAGTAGAGCGCCAATCCTGTGTCGATTCCCGGCTCCCCGTGAGCGACCGGTCGAGGTTGCCAGGTTCTCGTCCACACGCCTTGGCCGACCGCATTGCTTGCTCAGCAGCAATGTTCCATTCGTGTTGCTGTCGGTTTCGCTCTGCTTCTGAAGCTGGACCCCCGCTCTCGTCTGTCGCGTCCATCACCTCGCCGAAGCTTCCGGGGTACGAAGTAGCGCTCGAATGGGGCGCACTCGTAGCTGTGTCCGGCACCTGTCTACTTCGATCGGCGGAGGACGGATTGGTCGAAGCCGTTTTTCCCTTCTGGTCTCGGCCGCTTCCGGTGTCCGGGCTGTTGTCCGCCGCGCCAGCAAGCCCTGATTGCGGCTGCGACTCTGCCGAACTGCAGGATAAGGGCCCGCCACTTTGCCGAGCCAGGCGTGCATAGATCTCCTCTGCGCTTAGGTTGTTGAAGGCTTGATCGATCAGGGCATCGCCGGGAAGCTTGAAGCCGTTGGCAATCAGGATGGGATTAATGGCCAGATCTGCGGCGCGGTTCCATAGTTCCGGATCCCTCTGGCCACGGCGACATTGGTGCGCCAGTGCACAGTGGAGGACTTCGTGGGCAAGCACTCCCTCCAGCTCCGCCGACCGCAGTTCCTCTACGAATTCCGCGTTGTAGACAATCCGCCTTCCGTCGGTGGCCATCGTGGGTAGCGAACCCGCGTCGAGCTTCAGCCTTAGGCAGAGCGTCCCGAAGAAGGGCTGGTTCAGCAGCAGCTGTGTCCGCGCTCGTGACAGTTTCCGCTCGATCGTACTCTGCGCACTCATCATGCGGCCTCCATCATTGGTAGTGGCGAGGTGGGAACGGAGTATCCAGACATGTAGATCGCCATCCTGTCTGCAATTGACATCGCTGCTTTAGCTGTCTCGGCACGCACCGACTCGGACTCGCGTAACTGCTTTGGATCGACGAGCAGTGACGCTCGCACCTGCTCTGTCATGTGCTCCAGTTCAGGGTCTCGCGTGACATTTAATTTTGGCAAGAAATCCACCAGCTTCACGAGGTTGATGACCACCGAGTCGCGGAATGGGTGTTCTACACCCTCCTCGGTCACCTTGTAGGCACCGAGTCGGTCTGCCATGTGTTTCACCGCCTCATAGAGTCGCTGCCACAACTCCCGGCTGGCAACTTGAAGCGACGCCTCGACCGCCGCTGTGATCTCGCGCTTAATCCGTTCTTTCTCTTCGTCGCCCAAGGCTACCCGGAAGTCTCCAGCATCGGGCAACGGCATGACGCGCGTCTCGAAGGAGAACTTTGATCGAAGCTCGCGGGAAGTTGGGTAGTCGTCGGCTCGGAAGAGACCTCCGAGTCGTACTTCCGCTTCCGACACGAGCTGCTCAAATTGCTCCACCAGGCTCTCAACAGCCGGCGTGAATTGATTCGCCAGCTCGCGCATTTTCTCGGTATGCTCCATGTAGGCAGCGGCTGGAAGCACTCGGTAACCGTTGTCGTCCCAAGGCAAAGTCATGAAGTAATGGTCACTCCGTGCCTCGCTGGCGATCTTTCGAATCTCCGCCAATGCCCGCTTTGGCAGAAGCACCTTGTGATAACGCCCGGCATCAGCTTGCGCGCCATGCCGCGTCGCAATCTCCTCCGAGGCTTCACGATCGTGTTTCTGTGCCGACCACATGCTGATGGAAATTCCGCACAGCATGGCCCGTGATGACAGGGATGGTTCTGAATTGGCACTCGAAGCCATGGTGACTCGCTCCTATTTTTGCGCTCTGCGAGCTGTGCCGTTTGGTTCTTGGACAGCTAGGCGAGGGCGTGATGATTTTCAACAGCCCATTTTGTGTAGCCTGCGGTGTAGCGAATTTCTGGAGCGCGGAGCGTTGCGTCGCGCACGCATAACACATGAAACTCCGTGGCCATGCGATTCAGGTAGAGCGAGATGCGGTCAAAGTTCGTATCCGAGGCGCAACGAGCCAGTGCCGATGCAACCGCATATTGCGCGGCTGCGTTCTCCGGCACAGGTTCCGCGGTGGGGTTAAGCAGAATAGCATCGATATTCGGCAATTCCCGAAACATCTGCAAGAATCCCGAGAACTCCGTGGCGGCACCGCTTCCCACGGCTCCTGCGAACAATTCGTGCTCTATGGATGGGTCCGGTTTAGATTCCAGAATCCGCGACACAGACTCCCAGGAACGCGGCGAAGGAAATGCGTTCGCGTCGCGGTCGAATGCGTTCAGCAACTCCGGCCGGAAACGAAGAAACGCGATAACCTCCGGACGAAGTCCGGCCTGAATCGCCCATTGCGACCACTCCTCGGTGTCCACCTCGAACTCCAGATGGACGAATCGGTTCCGCAACGGTGTCGGCATCCTTGTGGTGGCGCCGCGATCCGAGTCGCGGTTGCCAGCAGCCACAATTCCCCAACCGTCTGGCAGGGTGTACTCGCCGAGTTTGCGATCAAGCACGAGCTGGTAGCAACTGGCCTGCACCATGGCCGGCGCCGCATTCAACTCGTCGAGAAAGAGCACGCCTGATCCTTCGGCCGGCAGGAAATCCGGCGTAGCCCACTTCGATCGCCCATCCGATCCGAGAAATGGCAACCCACGCAGATCCACTGGATCGAGCAACAGAGCGCGCACATCTTGCAGCGGGAGCTTTAGCGCCCATGCAAGCTGGCGGACTACCGCCGATTTCCCAATTCCTGGACTGCCCCAGACAAACACAGGTTGCCTGACAGCGATGAGAGTACGCAGCGCATTCGCCACAGCAGATGCCTTCATGAGGTTTTTCTTTTCTCGCGAAGCAGATGAACCGTCACATGTCCTTCCTGTCCGCCTACAGAAAACTTGTGCGTGATACTCGAGCGCTCATCGGGCAGCGCTCCGGCGCATCACCCCGTTTCATCATGGCTTGCTGCAGACTCGGACCCTTTCTCGAACGTGCTGGCGTCGTGCCTAGTACTGAGCAATGATACTTGCTTTGTTCCTTCATCCGAACTTGCAGCCACCGAATGCTTCACAACTTGCTCAGTCATTTCAAACCTCCTGAGCATGGGCGCTATCTGATCACGAAACGTGCGGCAGACGCCGCGTGCGCTCTGCGTCAAGTGTGGTGGTAGTCCTGTAACCACTCGCGCTCTCGTTCCTCTATTTTCCGCCGCTCTTGGCCCGACTCCGCACCACCGGTTCACACAATGGATTATGAGAGGCGTTTCCGAAAGCGCAGCCGCGAGTGCGCCCACCGGATTCAGGTGGAGTCCTGCTCCAATAACTGTGAACAAAACACAAAGAGGCATACCACGAGAAAATAGGATTTCAGCTTGCTCCGCACCGTTCGTCTCTCTTTCTGTCAAACGCTGAAACACCCGCTGCTCCCACCTCAACTTGCCAATTCATTCTTTCCAGCGACTCTGATCGATCCAGTGGCGGATACATCGGGCGCTGGGACCTATCGTCCCAAATCCTGAATGGCTCCGCTAGCCTCCAGGCCGCGCACCACGAAGCGTTGTGCCAGACGTTAGTGCTCCACGGTGACCCATCGGGGGAGCGTATCCCGGCGTTTTTCAGAACCCCCGCAATCCCTTTGGAAAACGGCAATCCCTTAGCTCCGCTAAGGTGCTTCTCTCTCATCAGTCTTCCTCCATCGAGCAGCTATGCAGTCTGTAACGTCCGAATCGGATGGCCGACGGCCGCACGGATCATCTCTTTCGTGCAGCCCGCCCAGCACTTGTAGAACCGCGTGTCGCTGATCAGAATCGCCAGGTTATCGCCGCCCCGGTCATGGCCTGCTTCCGCGCATGACGGGCATCGGGTCACATAATTGCGTCCGACCGTCCGCACCTTGCCCACGTGTTGTAGGATGTTGAATTTCGCCCCAAGCG
>QIAU01000222.1 GCA_003225055.1 Acidobacteriota bacterium | reverse complement strand
TAATCGCGGGTATCTCCGTTGGTGTGCTGGTACGCGTACTGGACATTGAAGTCCGGGCGAAAATTCTTATGGGCCAGCTCCACCTGAGTTTCCTGCTGCCGGATCGACGCCTGCTTTGAGCGCACGTCTGGATTCTGTTCACTAGCCTTTTCTAGGAGTTCCGGTGCGCTAAACGAAAGAGATCTCGCCGAGAGAGTGTCGGCAACGATGTCAGGAGAATTCTGGGGACGGCCCAAGAGCTGCTTGATCTGAGCTTCTAGCAGTCCTTCATCCTGATGGTGATGGGCGATCTCTTGCAGAATTTTCGTATGTTGCAGCTGTGCTTTCAGCACATCCTGCTGATTGCCTTGGCCCACGCGATAGCGTGCCTCAGTCGCGCCTTGTACCTGATTCAGCAGATCATTGCTTTTCTGCAGAACACCGAGAGTTTGTTGAATGTAAGCTAGCTTGAAATAGACCATCTTGAGATTTCCCACCACGATCCGGTGGACTGAATCGGTCTGCGTTTCCATGGAGTCCGCTTCGTGTGCGGCAACGCGCGCGCGCAATTGCCGTTTGCCCGGATAGGGAATGTCCTGCGACGCGCCGAACCCGATGTAGGCGAACTCGCTGTTGCTGTAGCCCGCGAACGGTCGCGGGCTGCCCACACTGAACTGCTGCACCGAGACCTGGGTCTCGGGAAAAGCTGAAACCTGCTTGGGGACATTTCGTGAGGCCTGCCACCCGTGAAACGACGCCGCAATCTGCGGATTCCTCTGCTCGGCCTCTTGCACCAAGTCACGCAGAGATGTGGGTACTCCCGCATGTGCGGCCATGGTGGGAGACTCAGGTATGGAAGCCGGCTTTGACAGACTTGGTTGGTCCTGGGCGCTGACATTGCCAGCAAGCGCAATCGTTCCAAAAACCAAAGCTGCAGTGAGCAATGGCCTACGAATGCACCCGAAAAAACTTCGGCACAAGCCAATGGATTGCATCTTTCCTCCGCAACACAAACAAGAGTTTGTAGGCGCACGAACGTGCAGACGCACGAGTGCGTAATCAAATCAGAGGAGAGAAGATCAGATTCTGAGGACGGTCGTGGCCGAAGAGCGTAGCCCAGGCGGACTATGGGTAGCGGAAGGTATGCTCGTACTGAACATTAACTGCGGGTCGGCAATGGCCTGCAACGCAATAGGCTGCGCATGCAGCTCCAACAACGAATGATCGAGCTGAGAGGACGAGGCTTTGAGCGCGTGGGAGTCACTGGGAGAAACCTGTGTCCGGCAGCATCCATGCGACTTGGCCATGCCGGAACGGCCACACTGCTCCGCCATGCGCTTACAACAATCGTGCTCTGCTGCGGTCATTGCGGCGCCCGGTCTGGCGCACGCCACGACCGGCAGTGCCGCGAGCAGCATCGCTAGAATCGAAATGCCGACTTTACCAACCAGCTTCATAGTCTCAGGAGAGTATAGGTTCAACCGTAGCTTAGACGCAATCCAACTGGGAAAGTTGGAGGTTACGGACGGCCGAATGGGAGTAGCGTCTCCCTCTCCAGCTGAGTCATGCTTCTCTTCTCCCGCGGAATCAATGGTTTAGGTTCAAAGAGATGACCTCCCTCAGAGCTTATCCGCTCGCCGCATGCGTTAGGCTAGCTTGCCTAGTGACGACAGAAGGAGCCACACGCTGCAACTGCAGCCGCCGAAGCAACTGCGCGTTCACAGCCACGATCACCGTGAAGACGCTCATTGCGACTGCACCGATGCTCATGGGCAGATCAACTCCCCACCGGACGAGAAGGCCTCCTGCGACCGCGTAGGATTTGCGAGAAGTCGAGGGGCACTACAGGATTGATCAACCGGCTGATCACAAGTTTTCGGCTGCGGCAAGCGGGGAGTCCATACGAAGGAATGATGACTCCGGTCGGCCATGGCGATCTGTGTACTCAGATAATTCACCGCCAGATCGGGCTGATGTGCCACTGCAGCTTTTTCGAGGTGTCTGTCCACCAGCTGCTGCAGTGGAATGGATGGCGGCAAAGACATTGTCACCTTTGACTGCAGACCAAGTGGTCGTAACCCGACCTGATTGGTGATGGTCGCCTGAGCGCATGACCATCAGGAAAAAGCGATAAAGGGGTACTCGCCTGACGCCGGTTAAGTGCTTGAAGAAAAGACCCATGCCTATATCGAGGGTGCCCGATTGAACTTTCTGCATGACATTATTAAATAGCAATATCGAACAAACACGCCGATCAAGCCTCGTCGCGTCACGGCTGCCTCCAAGACACAAGCCCTGCTCCTGCGGTCATCACCAAGATCGACCGCATGAAGACCCGCCAGGGCGATTCGTTGTTCTTGAAGGTGGACGTGAACGGCGAGACGGTGCGCGTGTTCGGCCGCCCCGAAGAACTGGCGGAGCGTGTGGAAGCGAGCGGTTACGACATCCCGGCAAGCGAAATCGAAGCCGGAATGGAACTCCACCTTCCTTGCCTGGTAAAGCTCGGTCAGGGCAACAGCGGATACAAGATCATCGAAGAGTTCTTGCCGGAAGCTGCTGCCCGACTGAGGCCATACCCACCTGTTCCGAGTCAGAGAGACAAAGACGCTCTCTGACTCGGATTTTCGTCCATGGCACATTGGTATGGATACACTTACGTATTCAGATCAGGGAGGCACCATGGAGCTGTCGGTCTTCTGCGGAGTGAGCGTCGATGGCTTTCTTGCCCGGCCAAACCACGCGCTCGATTTCTTGCACACTGGTGAGCAGGAGCCGCACGGCTTCGAAGAATTCTATGGAAGCGTTGATGTCGTTGTTATCGGGCGCAAAACCTTCGAAGTTGTGCTGACATTCGGCAAATGGTTTTACGGCAAAAAGCCTGTGGTCGTATTGAGCAGCCGTCCGCTAGATTTTTCTTCGGTCAAACACGGCGTAGTCGAACAGATTTCGGGAGAGCCGGCCGAAGTCGTAATGCGCCTCAAAGAACGTGGATTCAGACATGCTTATATAGACGGCGGCATCACGATTCAGCGATTCCTGGCGGCCGGACTGATCGACCGGATGGTGATCACTCGCGTGCCAGTGCTGATCGGAGCAGGCATCCCGTTGTTTGGTCCAGTACCGCACGACATCAGCCTTCGTCACATTGCGACGCGTTGTTATAAAGGCGGCCTAGTGCAGAGTGAATACCAGGTTGGCGCTCCGGAGCGCACTCGGGCTCGGAAGAAGAGCGTGCGGGCCTCGCGGAGGAAGGGCCGTGCTGGGCTGAAGAAGCAGTCAAACTGAAGAATCGCTGCCAAATGGAGACCCGGTGACACGTATGGCTCTCGTCGTTTTCCTTCGAGGTATCAACGTTGGCGGGCACAGGAGGGTTCGCCCGAGCATCCTCGCAAGAGAACTGAGCGATTACGATGTCCTCAATATCGGTGCTGCCGGAACTTTTATCGTCCGGAAGCCTGGCCCGCGAGCAAAGTTCCGTACCGAACTACTCCGGAAGCTGCCATTCGACGCGAAAGTTGTGCTCTGCGACAGCCGCGATCTAATCCGCTTGGAGACGGAGAACCCGTTTGGAACAGAGCCGTCACGTCGCGATGTCGTTCGATTCGTGAGCGTCCTGTCGAGACCCGGAGGTCTTCGCGCTACTCTGCCAGTCACATTCCCTTCCGGCGGGGATTGGTTGGTGCGCGTTATCGCGTCCAAAAAGCGATTCGTGTTCGGAGTGTACCGGCGCAGCATGAAAACCATCGGCTACCTTGGCCAGATCGATAAGCTATTCGGGGCGCCGGCCACGACACGTAACTGGAACACAATCCTAGCGATCGTCCGGCTTTTGAAAGACCGGGAGAAAAGGGATTCACCCGGAACGAGATAAGCCCACAAATCCGTTTCACACACAACTCACGACCACTGGAATGAATCCTGCTGCGTTCCGGTAGCCAATTCACTCCCAATCTCTTCCTTCCCACTCCCGCAACGCCGCGATTCAAAGGCTACGACGATCAACCCACCTCACTCGAATCCACCCGCTGAATCAGACAGAACGCAAGTTCTCTTATGATTCCTTTCTGATCCAAAACCCAAAATCCACAAAATTCACCGGAGGTGCGCGATGCGCCAGACGAATGAGAACACGTCCGTCAAGCTGAAACTGGTGATGCTCTTTGACTGGCGAAAGCAGATTTACTGCATCTGCAGTCACAACCTCACGCCCGAAGATGCCTCACAGCAAGTGACTGAGCTGCGTCGCGACGGACTTCCCGCGTTCACGGTTGACCAGCGCTCACGGCATTTGCACGACGATGCCGAAGAGTGCGCAGCCTGCCGGGCCGATGTCCAGCAGTGCGTCAATCCAACGCCTGCTCTTGAACGCAGAAAACTGGAATTCCGCCGATAGTCGGCACCTCAGAACCAAAAACGGAATCACGACCTGATTCCAAACCTATTCCGCACCCAAAAACCACAAAGCCATGGAGGTGCGCTGTGTCCAAAGACGGCGACAGCTTCACTCATTACCTCGTCGTGGACCAACGCATTCTCGGCGAAGCCTTCGGTGTCGAAAAGGTCAGTGATTGGATTTCACTGGCATTCGTCAAGCTGGCACTCAGTGGACCTGAAACGTCCACATGTTTCGCATTCCTCGAGAATCAGGCCCTCGTTCCCAAAATCCTGAACTGAACCCACAAGCATTCCGCCCGCAAAAATGAAAAATCCACCTCACAACACCATCCACTCCGCACGATGGGCGACGTGTCTTGCCGTTGCTCATCGTGCCCGCCCACAGAGCAGAAAAAGGAACGGTTGGAACAAACGGAACAGTTCCATTTGTAACTTTTGTTCCAAAGGAGTGCAGCAGTGATCCCGGGGCCGAACTTTCCCGTTAAACCTGAAGAATTTGTCGGACGAAAAGCGCAGATCGAGGCCTTTCGGCGCGCACTGCGCCAAGGGCTGGCGACGGGCAGAACACCGTCCTTCGCGGTCTTGGGGGAATGGGGAATCGGAAAAAGTAGCCTTCTGTTGAAGTGCTCCGCCATTTGTGCCGAGCCCATCTTCAACATCCTTGCTGTTGCATTCTCAGTTTCTAAGGAATTGGCCGACTACCGGCATTTGCAGAAGCACTGCTGGACACGTTCAGCGAGGCCCTGACGCGCTCCTCGCTTGCAACAGTTCGCCTGCGTCGTGAGCTGCAAAACTGGAAACTGAATCGGGTAGGCGTCGGCGCTTTCTCCATGGATCGTGACGCGCCGCAATTCTTCCTTACCTCGGGGACTGCAATTCTCAAACACTCGCTCCGCAACGCTTGGAGAAGGTTCGTCCAGCCCGCCGGTTACAAGGGCGTGATCTTCTTCCTCGACGATCTTCAGAATCCGGCGTCTTCCAATGCCGATGATGTTGCTCTCTCGTTGCGTGATCAATTCCAGTCATTCGCCATAGACGGCATCAACTGCAGTCTGTGTTTCTCCGCACCCCTGAATTACTTCTCGAACATTGCAACTGTCAGGTTTCGTGACCGCTCGACGAGTGAAATCTCTCGGTGCGACGCGTGTTATGTTAAGCAGTTCGCTTTACCACTTCCGTGGGATTGACCCGTCCGACATGTCCCAGCTATTCTCCCGCGTAGCAACCGGTATTCGAGACCCATGTATATAAACTTATGTGAAATCAGCTTTGGATCGCTGGCATTTAAGCGTGATCTTTATGGTCCTTTGATGCTAGCAAAGCGGCTAAGTATCCTGATAGCTGAGGTGGCTATGTATAAGGAAAGGGGGTCGCCTCAAGCAAAAAGGGAACGCCAACAGAAAAGGGTCATGCAGGGAAGAGTATCTGCTGTTCGCCAAGAATTTTCTCCGACATCCCAAGACGCTGGGCTCAATCATCCCCGCTCCCGGTTTCTCATCGACCGCTTGCTGTTGGGAAGAGGCAGTAGGGTACCGGCCAACCAAGGCGTTTTGCGACCTCGAGGGCATATGTGGTACTGCGAATTTCAGGAGAACGATACCGAACGGTTTTGGATAGAAAGGCTTTTCCAATGAACCTGGAAGAGATCGATCCGGCTCTGATCGACCAAGCCATCCAGCGAGTCACGAGCACCGGATATAAACTACAACTCAAGGTAAAGAACTAACCAGTTTCGACTCCCCCTATTTCTACGCTCCGCGGAGGTCGGAAATGGATCATGTGTACGAGGTAATAACCAGCAAGCAAGCGGAAATTATCCGCGTCCAACACGAAATTCACCAGCTGCGGGAATGGATTCGCCATGTGGAAACCGAGCAGGCTGCCAAAGAGCAGATTAAGCAAATGGGACGTCGCGCTGAGAAGCAAGCGCGGGAGAAGAATGCTACTACCGTAGTCATGGCTTTGGTCGGGCTGCTGGTGGGGGCAATCTTAATCCTATCCATATTTAGTCATGAGCCTGATCCCGCTCAAGCTGGAGGACAGGAAACCTTGCCACCTAGGATTGCCGCAGCTTGGGAACATTAATCAAGGTGGAATCATGAGTTGGAAAAAGATTGCCTGCTGCGATGTCCGCGGAGTTGCCAAGGGTGAGTCTA
>QIAU01000205.1 GCA_003225055.1 Acidobacteriota bacterium | reverse complement strand
GGTCACCCGGTCGTTTTTGCGATGCATATTTGTAAACTTGTATTGCCACAGGATTGGGTCTGCAATCCAAGCCACGGGCTCCCCGTTTCTCGGGCTACCTGCACCCTCTCCCGTTCCACGACGAAGTTCACGAATTCTTCACTGGAGGCGTAGGCGACGCGGCGCGTTCTTGTGGAGAACGGCCAGTTGGTGACGAAGGGCGAGAATCTCTGCCTGCAGGGCGACACAGGCCCGAAAACTGGAGGGCGACCAGAGCGAAAAAAGCGACAAAAACAGAGGTCATCGTGGAAGCAGCCATGATTCCACGAATGATCGTAACCTCTGCGTTTTCAGATCGGACGGAGTTTTCGGTAAGCACACCGGGTTTTGCGCGCCGCGTGCCCAGGAAGGCGAAATAGACTTCAGTAAATTTCAGTAAATTTCAGTAAATTTCCGTTGACACCCGGTTTGGAATAAAGTATACAGCATGCGCCCGGGAAAACGTTTACTGAGACACTCTGCCGTTTTGCCCCGTTTGCCTGTGCCGCATTTTGACCTTAGCGCGCACATCGTGTTCCTGCGGCGTTTGTCGAGCTTTGCTTCGCCTGGTTGCCGCTCGCGCATAAAGGAGGAGCCATGCTCTGCCCGTCTTCGAGGAGTCTCGATCTGTCGCTCATCGTGGTACTGGTCGCCCTGTTTGCGATGAGCACTCTGCCCGCGTCTGCCCAGCACAGTTCGCAAGGAATGGTTAGCGTCACCGTCTTTGATCCGACAGGTGCAAGCCTGCCCGGGGCGCGCCTCGAACTGGTGGATGTGGCCACCAATGATGCGCGGACTGCCACCACGCAAGAGAACGGCGGGTACAGTTTCGTGAATCTTCCGATTGGCACTTACAAGTTGACCGTTTCCCGCGACGGCTATGCGACACAGGTCTTCGAGACGGTCGTCGTGCACGCCACGCAGGTCACTGATGCTTCCGTCACTCTCAAAGTGGCTCAAGTGCAGCAGACCGTGCAGGTAACGGCGACGAACTCGCCCCTAGTTGAAGCCACCTCTTCAGAGATTGGCACCGTGATTGACATGAAGCAGATCGAGGATCTGCCGCTAGGCGGTCGCGACCTGCAGCAATTAACGCGTCTGGTCCCCGGATACACAGGCAACGCCTCTGAAGGAGGCACTTGGAATGGACTTCCGGGTGGCGCACAGGGGAGCAACATTGATGGAGTGATCGGCCAAAGCAGCCGCATGAAGGATTTCGGGACAGGAAGTGCCGCCGCCGTCAGCCCACGCGTAGAAAATATTCAGGAAATGACCGTCCAAACCGATCAGATGGATCTCAATCAAGGCTTCGGGCAAGCCAGCATGCAGGTCAATTATGTCACGCGCCGCGGCACCAACAGATTTCATGGCCGCCTTTACGACGATTATCAGAGCCAGGCATTGAACGCGAACGATTGGCTCAGCAATGCCTTCCAGCAGCCCAAGCCGAAATTCCACAACAATGACTTCGGAGTAAGCGTCGGCGGCCGCATTGTGAAGGACAAACTGTTCTTCTTTGCCAGTTACTCAGAATTCAAACAACCCGGACAAATGTCGCCAACCAACACCGTGTTGACGCCGGCAGCACAGGCTGGCAATTTCACGTACACAGATACGGACAACGTACGGCGCACTGTGAATGTACTGCAAATCGCCGCCAGCAATGGCCTCAACTCGACGATAGACGCAAGCATCCAAACCGAGCTGTCGAACATCAATGGCGCATTGCAATATGGGAAGCTCGCGAACACGCATGATGCGAATGTGCAGAAGCTGAAATGGTTCCAACCTAACCCAATCTCTCGGTACTATCCGACCGTCCGCGTCGACTACAACCTTTCGCAAACGTTTCGCTTGAACTGGGCCTGGAATGAAACCAAGGAAACTCTGCCCAGCAGCATCGCTGCCCTATTCCCTGGCCAGTCCTCGGCATTCAAGTACCAGATTCAAGGCTCCAGGCTTAATGCCTATACCACCGCGCTCGGTTTCGATTGGAGTCCCAATCCGACGCTGGTTAACGAATTCCACGGCGGATTCCTTTATAACTACCGCGCCAGCTCGTACAACGCAGGAAACTCTTATCAAAAGGGCAAGAACGTCATGTGGTTCATGCCCGATATGAACTTTACGACTTCTGGCGATTTTGTGGTCACCGAAATATCAAATTTCTATCCGCTCTTCAATATTTCTGACACCATGACCTGGCAACACGGGAAGCATACGATCAGTTTTGGCGGATCGTGGTATCGCGAACAGGACCACTACTGGAACCCACCGATCGGATATCCCTGGATCTGCCTTGGTCTGGCTGGCGGCGATCCGGCACTCAACGCCTTTACGAATGGTCCGACGGGAACCGTGCCCAACGCCTCCTCGTTTTCGCTAGGAGAGGCCGAACAGGTGTACGCGGTGCTCGCAGGGCGGGTTACCTGCGCAAATGGCAATTATCCTGTCGACCCCCAAACAAAGCAGTGGCAGAGATTCGGTGCGGTCAATCTGGATGAACTGCAGCAGGCCTGGGGCGTCTTCTACCAGGATTCATTCCGCTTGAAACCCAGGCTAACTTTGAACTATGGGATGCGCTGGGACTTTACTGGCGACGATCATGACCTGAATGGCGTCTATCACGGCGTCCTTAACCCCGCTGATCTGTTCGGCCCGAGCGGATACAACAACCTGTTTCACCCGGGATCTCTACTGGGAAATCCAAATCCTCAGTACGTCGCCAGTTCACACCAATACAAGCCGTGGCATGTGAGTCCGCAACCATCCATCGGGATCGCATGGAATCCTGATTGGGGTAAGGGATGGCTGCGCAAACTGGGTGGCGATTCGGTCATTCGCGCCGGCTATTCTCTGCGGCGCTTTACTCCGGCCTACCAGGACTTCTGGTCTTACGCTTCCAACTATGGGGCGTTCTTCTACGCGGGATTCGTGCGCAATCCCAGCACGCAACCGGGGCTGGGCAACTTTGCTCCCGGTAGCCTACACCTCGAGGACTGGCAGAACTATGACACGATCGCGCCGCCCGTTGTCTCTCCCCCAACTTATACCGATACGTTCCCCGAGTCAGGTGCAACCTTCGTCGGGCCTGGCTTGGCTGGAATGAATCCTCATATTTCGCAACCCTATATCCAGTCATGGAACCTCGGAATCCAGCGCAGGTTAGGAACTAACAACGCGCTCGAAGTACGGTACGTCGGGAATCGCGGCGTGCACCTCTGGCTCGGCATAAACATTAATGAGGTCAACGTTTTTGAGAATGGTTTCCTGGCCCAGTTCAAGGCAGCGCAGACCAACCTCGCCATCAATAACGCGAATGGTTTCCCGAATTCCTTTACCTATAACAATTTTCCCGGTCAGCAGCCACTTCCGATTTTCGATGCCGCGTTTGCCGGAGAAGGCTCATGTGGTCCAGGAGCACCACTGTGCGATTACGGCGCGGGCAATTTCATACAGTGGCTACAGACCGGTCAAGCCGGAGCCATGGCCGCTCAGCTAGCGAAGCCCTTCCCCGCTCCTTACTTCTGCAATCTTGTGGGTGCATCCTTTAGCCCGTGCTCGAACCCCAACAACGGCGTGAACTATACGGGCGCGGGAGCTGGATATCCGATCAACTTCTTCCAAGTGAACCCATTTCAGAGCGGAGGCGGAGTAGGGTATCTCAATTCCATAGGCTACTCGACGTACAACGGCCTGCAGGTTCAATTCCGTCAAAACCAGTGGCATGGCATGCAGTTCAATGCCAACTACACTTGGAGCCATACGCTGGGCCTCGGGAACCCGAACGGATTCGATGGGACGTTCCCGATGTACACGCTCCGCAACCTGCGCCTTAACTACGGACCGACGCAGTACGACATGCGACACAACGTCAACGTGAGCGGCACCTACGATCTACCTTTCGGCAAAGGAAAGGCTCTTGCTAACCGCGGCGGTGTTCTGAACAAGATCGTGGGCGGATGGACGGCGGGAACGATTTTGAACTTCCAGACGGGCCTGCCACAGCGATTACAAGGCGGATTCAATACGTTTAACGACATCGCCGATGGCGGCATCGTGCTGAACGGCGTGACCATGTCGCAACTTCAGAGCGCCGTACATCTCTCGCGTGCCCACGACAGTTCAGGACTGCTGCCGTACATGAACTTTCTCGATCCCAAGTACCTGGCAAGCATGGCGGGGGGCGCGAATACAGCGTATATTCTGCCCAACACCACGCCCGGCGCGATTGGCCTAATTCCTTATTTGTATGGACCGCATCAAGTCTTCGCGGACTTGTCGCTGACGAAGCGAGTTCCGATTCGCGAGGACATCAATTTCACCTTCCAGACTGAATTTTTGAACGCGTTCAATCACACCAATTTCGGGTTCGCCAGCAACTTCAGTGGCAGTGGCCTGAACGTTCAAAACCCGGGGTTCGGGACCATAGGTCCCTCGAATGGTCCGCGGGCCATTGAGATGAGAGCAAATATCGAATTTTGAGTACTCGAGGGTTTCGTATATCAATACCCGGGCTTTTGCACGGGTTGGCGGTGTCGGGTATTGAATGAGTACGCGGCAATCAGGCCCCGGGGGAAATCATGGCAGTTCTAGCACATGCTCACATCGGCGGTTCGTCGGCATGCTGGCTACAGTGGCCGAAACTGCGCTCCTGTCAAAAGATCTGGTGGCATTCGATTCGCCCCAGCCCGCCGGTCAGCATTGAGAAGTATTGCCAGGGTACCGGCAACATCGATGCCATTCACTTCGTTCCTCACGCAGCGCCGATTCCTCACCAGAGAACACGTCCATTTGCTTGGCGTCGTTCTTGCCGAATTCATCCTTGTTCAGCTCCGCGAAAATCCCTGAGAGCGCGTTGGCAATGATCTTCAAGAGCAGATAATCTAGGTGAGACTTGGGCGGGTTCTTTCATTCCTCGATGACGACGCGAAAGAAGTCAACCCTCCCAAGCCAATTTCGGGGCATCACTGAGTTTTCCATGCAGGTTTTCCTGTTTTTTCCTGTCAGCCTATAGGCTTTCAGTATAAGGAAATATTTAGGTTCATACTCGGTGGTGCTGCCAATCGCAGAGCTACTTCTAGCCGCAGGGCTGATTCTCGTGCCAGCTTTAGTTTTCTTCTTTCGTCTCAAGCACGCAGCGCACGGCTCGGGGCATGTCTTGATTCACACAGGGCAGTTCCGGACCCTTGTTCCCTTCGAGGGCTCCTTCTCCTTCGCTTTCTTTCGCGCCACGGCAGCGGCAGCGAAGTCGATTATAGTTCTAAATATAAATACTCCCGCCAGTTTTGTTGAACTCATCGTGTCGTTGCTGAGACCGCCTTTCAGTGGTACTTGGTATTCCACCTCTAGTTGGTATCCCGGATGGCTCGGACTGGGGCCTGGGCGCTCGCTCACCTATCCCATCTATGCTCTTCCAGCGTGGTTCTACGTAGGACGCGGCATCGACGCCCTGCTGGCGCGCAGGCGGGTTGGCACTGGCAACATGGTGTTGAGTGTGGTGCTTGCAGGAGTCGCAATCGCTATCTGCTGTGGCCTTAGATTTGGGCTGTCTCCTTGGGAGCACCAAGATCAGGTGGGCCCGTATATTGAAGGCTTTGCTCTCTGGGCTTGTCTGTTTGCCATACCTCTTGTGGCGTGGTTTCGACAAAGGTTGCGGGAACGTCTTCCTGAAAATTTGCCAACCTGATCGTTGTTGGCGAAAAATCCCGCTGATTACGTCAATCCATAGCGGGTTACCTTAAGCAGGTCACAGGACTGGTCAGAGCTGCCCCGGTTGACAGGATGATCTCTAGCAGCTTCCGTTGACCGGCTTGCCACAGACGGTTCCACTAACTGTGCAGCTCGTTAGAGAATTGAGCGTATACGTGACGTTGAGCTGACAGCTTCCTGACGGATTTGGCCCAAACGAAATCCCCCCGCCCTCCAGCAGCGTCACGGGAAACGAGGGAGCTGTGTTGGTGATGTTTATCGTGCCGGCAATCGTGACGTCAGGAGCTCCGTTAAAGGTCACGTTGGAAACAGTGCAATTGGCCGGAGTGATCGTGATTTGGGTGTCGAAAGACCCGGTGCCGGAACTGTTGAGCATGCCTTGGATGTCTCCCGAGACCGATACGGTGCCGCCTCCCGGACAAGGAACGCTCGCGGACAATGGGAAATTGCAGCTTTGGCCAGTGCCGCTCACCGTGCACGCAGAAGACTGATCCCAACGAATATCACCGAGTGCCGCTGACAAGCTCCGGGCGGATTGTTCCGCTAACAGCGGGTGAGAGGCTGATGCATTTGATAAAGCCTGCGCGACCGCATGTGACACCTGCTGTGAGATTGCCTGCGCCTGTGCCGCCGACAAGGTGTCGCTGTGACTGGGACTGCCACACCCCGCGCACAGCATGCTTGCCACCGCAAAGAGCAGAGAGGAGAGGATTTTTTTTCGCAACATAGGAACCTCGCTCGAGACGACCATCCCGAACCAGAATTTTACCTCGGAACTGGGTCGCAGATTTGTCAAATAATCGTCATTGGAAAATCGCGGAACCGATTGCCGTTCCCCGCGGAGTGCTCGCTGTTGTGGAAACAGGATTCGGGGCGATGCCGGCAAAACCGATCATAGATATTCTCGCTGCGGTCAAGATTTCAGCTGACACTCAAACGTCCTAACCGGAGGAATCGTTTCTCCCTGGGGACTCGACAAAGCCACGTTGTCCCTTTGCGCCGCGAAGGTCTGTAGGCTGGTTCTGGCCGAGGTAGTCCGCGATGAAGTCGAAGAGAACCTACTCCTCCACGCAGAACGTCTGCCAGCCCTCGATGCCGACCCGTTGATTGAGGATTACCGACGCCTCATCAAACTCACCAACCCCGAAATCATTCCCTACCCCGACAAGGATCTGGTTCGTTTGAATCGGCACCTGATCCGCCACGCCGCCGATGTCCCGGTCCTCCTGTCAGCCATGGCGAGCACACCAGATTGGTTGCTCACTCACAATACGAAGCACTTCACGCACGCCGTCGCTCAACGGACGTCGCTCCGTATTGCTACGCCAGGAGAGTTCTTTCGGGCGCTGTCGGCGTTATTCCGTTAGACGTAAAGGCAACGTTACCGAAGAGATTCGCTGATCCGAGGAGCTGTAAACCAGAACGCCGGTGTGGCTCTGGGTGCTGACATAGATATTTCCGGCCTTGTCCTGGGCTATAGCCCCATGCGTGCCTCCGAACGTTGTGCCAGCGGGCAATGCGCCCCAGCCGGATTCAACCGCATACGTCCATTCTCCATTGCCCGTGAGTTGAAGAGGCACCGAGGAGGAATTCGAAGGAGCCGAAACCGCGCGCCCGGGCGCGAGTGCCGTGATTCCTACCGCGGCAAGAAATGTGCGCCGATGCATGTTCGTCATTGTGTGCTCCTGGGAGTGCTGTTCGTGGCTACGGAAGCTGGCTCCGCGGGCGTGTCGAATAAATAGATGTGGCGCAGGTTAGGCATGCCGTTTAATGGAGCCAGTGCGCCACTCGTGACCTTGGTGCCACTCAGGTTCAAGTAGGTGAGCTGTGAGAGTGATGAGAGTTTGGCCAGGGCGCGTCCCGTAACCGCGGTGCCTTCCAGATGAAGAGCACGCAAGTTCGTGAACTTGCTCAGTGTGTCGAAGCATTCGTCGCTGACCGCCGTGCGTCCGAGTTCGGCCTCGACGATAAAAGGCGCGAATCGTTGGAAGCGGGCGAGCTGTGCGTCGTCGAATTTGGAGGCCACATCAATCGTTCTAAGAATCAGGCCATCGGACGGCTTGGCTGAAACTGCGACCAGTTTTGCGCCTTGCGACTCTTGCATCTGGCGAATCTCATTCATCAAATAGCTGTAGTCACCCACGGATTGAAGCGGTAAGTCCGCGTTTTCCGCAGCCGTGGCAATTCCTGGAATACTGGTCGCTGTCGGGGAAGCGCCAGCAAGAATCCACGAGCGGAGGGCCGCGATTTCGTCAGCTGTCAAAGGCGCCCGCCCTTCGGCAGGCATGAAGTGCCGATCACTTGGGGAAAGGGTGACTCTCTGCAGCAGCAGACTCCGATCCGGACTTCGTGGCGCAATGACAGCTCCATCCCTGCCTCCCTTCATCAACAGTTCATAGAAGTCAAGGCGAAGCCCGGCCTGCTCTTTGCTTGCTCCATGGCATGCAACGCACTTGGCATCAAAGATCGGATGAATATAGCGCGTATAAACCGAGCCGACGTAGGCAGCGTCAGAAGCTGCTGACGCCGATGGGAAGAATCCCTTCAGCGCGCCCGGCATATAGAGAGTCAGGTAGCCGCCTCCGTGGGTGAGCGAACCGCCCTGATGCGCCGTCCATGTCAGTGTAAGCAAGCTTACGGTGAGCAGCGCGGGATAAACCCGCTGGAGTTGCCCTGAGATCCATGCGGGACGCACGGTGACACACATCAGCAATTCAATAAGCAGCGCGATACCACCCCACATGTGACGCGTAACGGTTGCGCCCATGACGCCGCTGCCGTACGCCAGCGAGATTCCGAGAACAAGTGTTATGGCACCGGCGGCCAATGTCAGGTGCAGTACGAAACCTGCACCTTCACGTAAACCGGGCCGGGTCGTCCCGGCAAGCTCGAGACATGGCAGCAATACGAGCATGCCGATCGGCAGATGCACGAGCAAAGGATGGAAGCGGCCAAGGAACTGAAGCCAGTCCGCATGCGGCCGCCCATTTAGCCGAACAGCGAATGGCAACATCACAAGCATGGCACTCAGGCCCAGGGTACAAAGCCATTGCGCCGTCACAGTTCGGATGCGCAGACTTCGTATCGCGGCGGATAACTTGTGGGCAGCGATCACGCCAGCAATCCCTGTACCACATAGGCCGGGACAGGACTAGTCAGCTTCTGATCGAGGCCCTGAAACTTGTAGGTGAACTTGTTATGGTCGATGCCTAGACAATGAAGAATCGTAGCGTTGAAGTCGCGCACGTGCACCGGGTCCTTCACGACGTTGTAGCTGTAGGCGTCAGTTTCGCCATAGGTAATGCCTGGGCGGACGCCCCCGCCGGCCATCCACGTGGTGAAGCATCGCGGGTGGTGATCGCGGCCGTAGTTGTCCTGAGTCAGGCCACCCTGGCTGTACACTGTGCGGCCAAACTCGCCCGCCCAGATCACCAGCGTGTCATCGAGCAACCCGCGCCGTTTGAGATCGGTGACCAGCGCGTATGCACCTCGATCCGTTTCCTGGCAGAGAACCGGCAAAACTCCGACAACATCACCATGAACATCCCATCCGCGCTTGTAAATCTGGGTGAAGCGCACACCGCGCTCAGCCATTCGGCGCGCCAGCAGGCAGTTATACGTGAATGTTCCGGGCCGCTTGGCCTCGGGACCGTAGAGGTCCCACGTGGACTGCGGTTCCTTGCTGAGATCAACAAGCTCCGGAACCGATGACTGCATCCGGAACGCCATCTCGTACTGGGCTATGCGCGCGTTGGTTTCGGGGTCGCCCACCTCTGCTAGCGTCTGGCGATTGATCTGTTCGACGGTGTCGAGCATCTTGCGGCGTACGTCCCGATCCACCCCCGCAGGGTCGGCAAGATAAAGTACGGGATCGGCGCCCGACCTCAGACCTACGCCGGCGTATTCTGAAGAGAGAAAGCCGCTGCTCCACAAGCGTGACGAGACAGGCTGGTTGTTTTGCTTGGGGTTGGTTTTGGTCTGGAGAACGATAAAGGTCGGCAGATTGTCGTTCATGTTGCCCAGGCCATACGCCAGCCACGCCCCTAGGCATGGCTTGCCGGAATTCATGTTGCCGGTATTCATGAGCATGATTGCGGGCTCATGATTGATAGCGTCAGTGTTCATTGTTTTGATGATGGTAAGGTCATCCACCATGCGCGCAGTGTATGGTAACAGGTCGCTCACCCACGCTCCGGTCTGTCCATGCTGCGCAAAAGACCAGTGAGACGGCGCTATGGGGAAGTGCGCCTGGCCGGCAGTCATGCCGGTCAATTGCTGGTTGCCGCGAACTGAATCCGGCATGTCCTTGTTGAACTGAGAAGCCAGGTTCGGCTTGTAATCGAAAAGATCCATTTGCGGCGGCCCGCCCGACATGAACAGATAGATCGCGCGTTTCGCTTTCGGCGCAAAGTGTGGCAAGCCGAGAGTGTTGCGCCCCTCCGCCGATGGCGATTTGACGTCTCCACCGTCAGCATAGCTCCGCAAGCCCATTTCACCGAACAGTCCCGCCAGCGCGGCCCACCCCAACACCTTGCCGGACCGCCCGAGGAAGCGCCGCCGCGTCTCGATCGCAGCCCACTCCTGCTTAACAGGCGCAGGGATGGGAAGGTCCAGAGGAGTCACGGGATCTTCGCAGTCGGTGCAAAGTGGATGTTGCTTCATATCAGTCCCCGGCTATTTGTTAATGGTCTCATCGAGATTCAGCATTACACTGGCAACCATAGTCCAAGCGGCCAACTCCGGCTCTGGAATGGACGCATCACGTTTCATCTCGCCAATCTCCACAAGAGAGTGTGCGGCTTTGGGGTCGCTTGCGTAATGTTGTTGCATCTGGTGCAGGGAAGTTTCGAGAGCCGCTGCCATCGGCGCTGGCGCATCATGCGCAAGCAGAATCTCGCTCATGCGGTTGATGCGCTGCAGCGTATCGGGACCCGCCTCGTGGATCGCGCGCTGCGCCAAGGCACGGGCCGCCTCCATCCACTGCACGTCGTTCATAGTCACTAGCGCCTGAAGGGGCGAGTCGGTACGCTGTCGGCGGGTGCATACCACATCACGCATGGGCGCATCGAACGCATCCATGCTCGGCGGTGCGGCCATACGCTTCACGTATGTGTACATGCTACGGCGGTAAAGCCCATTGCCGTGTTCCTGAACGTAATGGACTGTATCGCTAGACGGATAACTCACTTCTTCCCAGATATTGGCGGGTTGGTAGGGCTTTACGCTTGGCCCACCGATCCTCTCCACAAGTAGCCCGCTCGTCTGGAGAGCGATATCGCGGAGTATTTCCGCATCCATACGGAACCGCGGGCCGTGCGACAAGAGCAAATTCCTCGGATCTTTGGCGAGCTGCTGGGAATTCGACTTTGCACTCTGCCGATACGCTGCCGACATCACCATCAACTTGTACATATGCTTGATGTTCCATCCGCTCTCACGGAATTCGACGGCGAGCCAGTCAAGCAGTTCGGGATGAGTGGGCCTCCGGCCCATGACGCCAAA
This sequence comes from Acidobacteriota bacterium, assembly GCA_003225055.1. GTDB lineage: Bacteria > Acidobacteriota > Terriglobia > Terriglobales > Acidobacteriaceae > Gp1-AA122. Next base: position 11,240 of record QIAU01000205.1, on the reverse strand, counting down.
GTCTTCGGTGGTTTCGACGATGCCAGTTCCGAAGAGTTCATACCACATTCGGTTCACGGTCACACGTGCGGTGAGCGGGTTTGCGGAGCTGACAGTCCACTTGGCCAAGGCTAGTCGGTTGTGAGGTTCGCCAGACAGCAAAGGCGGTAGAAAGTGCGGAGTGTCGGCCTCCACACGGTAGGTGCGAGCGGTGTAAAGGCCGCGCGTCAGCACATGCGCATAGGCGAGCGAAGGCTTCTCCCAGGAGACTTGAGTCAGATCGCCGCCGATCGAGAGCCGGTCAAGCTGCTTTTCAAGGGGGGCTATCTCACGTTGAATTGCCCGATATGAAGGATCCACATAATTGAGGTAGAACTCGCTCATCACGTGCCACTGGTCCAACGTCCATTGGGAAGGAGGATGCGATGCAATTTCGGCAGCATAGTCCTCGAACGGAAGCCGCTCGACTTCATTTGGGCTAAGAGCGCGTGCGTACAGCCGGATATCTTGATAGCGGACTTCCTTGGCGGGATGCTCTTCCGGGTTGCGCCAACCAAGTTGCATGGGAGCCTGAGTACGGATGGTTGCCCCGGCGAGGTTATCGGTGAGGATACGACTTGCGATCGCTCTCCCATTGACGAAGATCTTTACTCCCGAGGCGCGACCGGAACCGTCGTAGGTGAAGAAGATATGCCTCCATGCGCCGTCCAAAGGCAAAGGAGTGACGGAAACGACGCGGATCGCAATTTTTGGAGTCGTATCCTTCGGTGGCCCTCCGGCCGAGCGCTTTTTTGCTATTGCTTGTGCTTTGGCTTTATCTTTCCTGGCCGCTTCTTCCTCGGCTTTCTTTTGTTCAGGCGGTTTGTCGGGGGCCAGATCCTTCTTGCTCAGGTCCTGCGGAGAGGGATAGTTGAACGGTTCTTTGGCTGCGGCTTGGTTCTCGCGCTGTCCCTTTCTTGTTAATTTCTTTGTCTGCTCTCGCAGAATTGGTTCCTTCGGCATCTGGTTTACTAATGCCACGCTCAGGAATCCGTCTTCGGCTGAAAGTTCCCAGCCCCGGTCATGCTGAGTAGAGTCCATTTTCGAGAGCAGAGTGCCAAAACTCCCCGGATGAAACGGCGCGGAGCGGAACATGAACCAACCGCCGGAAGAGAAGGGTTGGTTTGCTTCGTAATCGCCGGTCTGTTCCAGGAGCACCCGCGTGCTGGACTGCATGCGGAAGTCCGGCCATAGCCACGTGGTCTCGCCCCATTCCCCCTTCAGAGTACTCGTATGGAAGCTGGCAGGATTCGCGCTTGGTGCACTGTTTTTCAATTCTTCTCCGCTGCCTTCATCGAGCCGAAGGCGTAGTACAAGTCCATTGGTGGCAACTGCACGAGGAGCGTTGTTGCGGGAAGCAAGCCATTGAGCGACCAAGCCATGGCTGTTGCGGCGCATCTCGTTTATCTTGTCTTGAAGAGCGGAGCGCTGGGCCAGAACACGGTTATAGGCATCCTGGTTTTGAGCCTTGGGAATGCGCACAACAGGCGCCCAAACCGGCCGATCGCCATTAAAGGGCTTCTCGTCAAGATTGTTGAAGAAGGCGCTCAGCGCGTAAAAATCATGCTGCGTGGTTGGATCGAACTTATGGTCGTGACACACGGCGCAACCAACCGTAAGCCCCATGAATGTGGCTCCGAACGCTTCTGTGCGCTCGCGGGCGATGTTGACACGCAACTCCTCAGGGATGGTGCCGCCTTCATTACTGCTCACGCCCAACCTCACATACCCACTGCCGATCAACGGGTCAAGGCTCTTCATCGTCAATAGGTCGCCGGCGATCTGCTCCATGGCGAACTGGTCAAAAGGCTTGTTGGCGTTGAACGCGCGGATCACGTAGTCACGGTAGGGCCAGATGTCGCGGCTATTATCATAGTGCAGGCCGTAAGTGTCTGCGTAGCGGGCGTAATCGAGCCAGTAGCGCGCACGTTGCTCGCCGAAGGTGGGCCGCGCCAGCAGACCGTCCACCAGATGTTCGTAGGCACCCGGCGCTGTGTCCTTCAAGAATGCGAGCACTTCGTCAGGGGTGGGCAGCAGTCCGGTGAGGTCGAGCGTAACACGCCGGATAAGAACTGCCTTTTCGGCTTCAGGAGAAGGGCGGAGGCCGGCTTGTTCCAACTTTGCAAGAATGAAGTTATCAATTGGCGTCTTTACCCATGCAGCGCCGGTTTGTGGCATCGGAACAGCCGGACGTCGGGGTACTTCGAAGGCCCAATGCGGACGATACACCGCCCCTTCACGGATCCACTCCCTTAGTGTAGCGATCTCGCCCGCGCTCATAGGCTTCGCCTCGCCCTGGGCGATTTGCGGCATCAGATAATGCGGATCCTTGGATTCGATCCGCTTGACCAATTCACTCTTTTCGGGATGCCCGGGAACAATCGCGTCGGGATGATGCGGGCGCTTCCTCAGCGCCCATTCCGCAAGGTCAAGTCGGAGACCCGCCTTTCGCATTTCGGGGTCTGGGCCATGACAACTGAAACAGCGACTCGCCAGGATTGGCTGCACGTCCTGATTAAAATCCAGATGGCGCGCAGCTGTGCGACCACAACCGACAAGAGCGCTCAAAACAAAGGCAGCCAGAACTAAAACGAAGGCCAGCTTTGTGTATCGATGCGGCTTAGGGTATGCCTGGTTTATATGCTCAGCCTCCGTGACAAACGGTTTTACAACTGGATCTCCGACTCTACTGATCCGTACATTGTATTGCTGACTTTCACATCGGCTCGAGGAAAATCCCCCTTCTGCTGGCAACGTCACCTTCCGCCATGAACGCAGAATGCGCGACGTCCTGCCTCGATACCCGTCTAGCGGACCCTCGATTTGCCGGTCCAGTTCAGAATGTTCCGCAGTGATGAAGCTGCCGCTCGTGCTTCTCGACATTGTTGCACCCTCAGCATGCTGAGCTTCTCAACCACTGGCTGCGGCGACCAGGCACGAATTGCGTCAGTGCGCTCCCGAGGGCGAATTCGCTGGATATTGCCTTCGGGAAGATTAGACCTGCCCGGCAAAACGGGCTGAAGCGGCAAGGTGCACGTGTGGACACTCCTCCCGTTGGGAGGACGTCAGGGAGCAGTTGGCTGATTTGTAAGTCGCTGCCGAATGGCTGCAAGGTTACAAGAATCGCTGCCGGAATGTCTGCTGGCAAACCGTCAACTATGGACTGTAAGCAATCCAGCGCTCCTGCTGATCGGCCAATTACAATCACCTTCTCTGGCTCCACAAAGATTCTAGCCGGGATTGGATGCAAAACCTTGAAAGAGCGCTCACTCACCTCATGTGCGGCGAAGCCGAACGCAGCAACAGAGCCAGAGATGCGTGCGCTGAACCGAACAAAAGTTCGAAGAAGCTCCTTTCTGGGGTTGGACATCATGGCGGAAAACAAATTCCCTCTTGGCAGACTTTGCACCACTTCTTCAGAGCCCCAACAGGGGAACCTTCCTGCCGCCAATCTTGATATGGCGCTCACATTAGTGCGATGAAGGCGGGGCCTTTTTGAAGGGGTAAGCCGGGAGTGTTCTCCGCTCCTGGGAACTCCACACTCCCACGGCCATCCCGGCTTTCCCGCGCGCGATCTTAGCCTTTATTTTAGGCTGGACAATACAGTGAAAACCTGACAGCCCATAGTCCGTTGAGCCGATGAGCTGGGGACGGTCTTTCAAACAGCTGCATATAGTCCAGTCTTGCCATGGAGGAGCAACAGAAGGGTTACCGGCCCAGCCTACGGCAGAACCTGCGAATCCTCGTCTGCCCCAGGGCCGTGGAGAATGCTCCGAGAATGGCGCAAGCAAACACCATACGTTGGCGACGGCGACTTGATCTTTCCAAGCTTCAGGGTGAAGGGGAGAAAACCACCACGTGCAAACATGCTGGTTTCAGATCACCTTCAGCCTGCTGCCCAAAAGGCTGGTATCAGCGGGCAGATCGGGTTCCATACGCTCCGGCGCACCTTAGCAAGTGTGCTTGTGGCGAACGGGACTGACCCGAAGCTGGTTCAGGAGCTGCTAAGGCACTCGAACATCAAGACCACGCTGGACGTCTACGCACAGGCAATGACGCCAGCAAAGCTCGAAGCACAGGACTGCGTCTTGACGCAGCTAATGACCGGAGAGTCGTCGGCGGAAATGTAGTGAATTTATGACTGACACTGAGGCCAAAGAGTTGCCAATAGGCGGTATTAGCGTGTCATCCGTGGCCCTGCATCTTGTTGAAAGTACGTTTTGTTGCGGATTCGATTGCTTCCGCGCTCCCCATTTTTCAATCAGTTAGCCGACTCCGTGTCCTGTTTACGCGGCGGCGAGGTCAGATGGACGGTATACCGTCTGCCGCTTTTGTTTCCGGCATGACCGTGTGTCGTAATGGTGGTCTATCTCCGCGAAGCTCTACAACAGAGAATCGCTGCTGGTGTCCCGATCACGAATGACGCCGCCGCGATTGAGGGCGCAGTACATCGGCTTCGACCAAAGCTGATGACCGTTACAGCCGTGCTCGCGAGTCTCGCACCGATCCTCGCGGAAAGCGGCATAGGTTCCGACGTGACGAAGCCGATCGTCGCTCCTATTGTGGGCGGAATGATTACGTCAACGACTCACGCCTTGATTCTTGTTCCGGGTTTTTTCGTGCTGATGAAACAGCGGGCGCTGCGGCGTGGAACTCTAGCTGCACAGGAGATGCACAATAGGCGTAATTGCGGTAGTCGATTCGTGCGCGTTATTAAATGCACCGTCACTCAGTCGCGTTGAGGGAACTCACAAACAGGTTGCGAATCGCAGGTGGCCAATAGAGACGGCTCAGACCACCCGCGACTGGTTCAAGCAGAAACAGCTTTTGCCGGAGCGCAGCAACCAGGGGCGCAACAGGCTGTACCTGATTCGGCTGCTTTCTCGGGAAGGTTGTCTTGCTTTACGACAAAGACTTCCCATTCATTGCCGTCTGGATCGTGCACCCAGGTTTTGTCTTGAACGGCGTAGCAGCAGTCAGTGTTCATCTCGTCTCTGGTGACGAGCCCCTGTTCGAACCAGCGCTGTCGAACAGCTAACACCTCCTCGGTTGAACCGACCTGAATTCCCATATGGGAAAGCGCGCCACGCTCGGCAAATGCAACCTCGTTGAGGGTGAAATTAAGAGATGGATTGCTGACATCGAATTTCGCATAGCCCTTCCTGACTTTTGACGGCTCGATGCCGAACATCTTCCTGTAAAACTCGAGACTCTGCTCGACGTTCTTCACGTTGATCGCAAGATGCGCCTTCAATGCCTTGACTTCAATATTCATGTTCTCCTCCAGTCGCATACGCATATGCGTATATGACATTAACGAGATGCGGGACATATATGTCAAGACGTATATATTTTTGCTATAATACTGTCTATGCCCCGAAGCGCTCGGATTTCGGCCGAGGTACTCTTTCGTGCGTTGGCGGACCGCACTCGCCTGCGGCTGCTTAACTTGATGAATGGGCAGGAGCTCTGCGTCTGTTACTTTGTCGGGGTTCTTAGCACGAACCAGCCGAAAATCTCACGGCATCTTGCTTACTTGCGAAGGGCCGGGATTGTAGCGGCGCGCAAGGATGGGAAGTGGATGCACTATCGGATTGCTGTGCCGCCAAATGATGCGGCAGCCAAGATTCTGAAACAAACCTTGGATTGGCTTGCCCACGATCCCGAAATGAGGCATGACTTGACCTTGTTAAACAAAGCGTGTTGCTCTCCAAACGCTCTCGTAGAAATCGAAGGCGCCCCACCGCCTATTCCGATGCAGCCGCTCGGCGCCGCTTGACGCATCAGGGCCGCCTTTAAGGCTCAATGGCGGGCTCCCGTCTTTCGGCTGTTCTATCTCTTCGCGTGCCGAACAAGAGCACGCTTACCGTCGTCAGCGCACATGTAACGATTACCGCTGTCATGGATAAACGGCTCAATCCTGCGAACACAATGAGAGCGAGCGAAAAGGCGGCACCGTCCATTTGCGTGAAGCCCAAAATGAGCCTCATAACGTCCCGTGGCCGCGAGGTTGGCTTGCTCAGCGCCGGAAAAGTGTCGTTCGCAAGCTTGGACACATCTTGGCCCACGGCAGCCAGTTTGTCCTTAATGCGCTCCAATTCCTGCTGAAACCCGGCACGGTCTAGGTGCTGCTCGATGTTCGCAAACTGTTTCCTGTCGAACTTTGCCTCGAACGGTCCACGCCGGGCGATCGCGATTACTTCCTCAGCGGTGTGACGGGGATCGTCGATCATCAACCACCGCGCGATGTCCACCATCACGTTGCCTATGCCGACGATAGCGATTCGCTTTCCGATCGAGAAGTCCCGCGTGGCGAACGGCGGCAACAGGTTGTAGTGGTAAACGAAATCCTTGGCGGAGTAGACGCCCTTGGAGTCCTCACCAGGCAGACCCACCTTTTTCGTGCCCTGCGCTCCCACGGCAAACACTATTGCAGCGGGGTTAAAACCCTGTAACTCCTGGATGGTCAGCGCACAGTTCGTGCCGATCAGGACATGGCCGAAGTAGTGCACGTTGGGCATAGCGAGTACGGCTGCAAGCTGCTTGCGCAGTCCGGATCTCATCTTGTCCTTGGCGGGATAAATGCCGTACTCGGCAAGGCCACCCGGTTTGATATCGCGATTGAAGATCATCACCTGATGGCCAGCCATCGCGATCTTTCGGGCCGCGAACATTCCCGCGGGACCGGCGCCGACCACAAACACCGTCTTCACTACCTGCCTCCTGGATGGCGCTTTCCCCTTAACTCACTGTCGCAGCCCAAGGGTGCACCTCCGTCCATTCCTCCTTGCGCCCGCCCTGCATCGTTTCTCGCCGTTCCCGACTTAGAAGTTGAACTGGTCGATATTGTCCTTCGTGAAGCGGGACGGATCCCCCAACACGATCACGTTCTTCAGTGTGAGCGGACCTTTGGCCGTGATGTCGTCGAGCGATGCGAGCGCGTCGCGCGTGCCCAACCGTCCTGCCGGCACCTTGGCTTGCGTCGCATCATCCTTGAGGGCGCCCGCCACACTGGCTTGGGCCGCGTAAACAGCCAGGTAGCCCAAGTCGACTGGGTTCCAGAGCACGACGGTCTTGACCGTGCCTCGCTTGACGAACTCCTTCATCTGGTTCGGTGTGGCCATCCCGGTAACGACGATTTTGCCCGCGAGCCCCGCCTGCTCGACCGCTTCCGCCACCTTGGGAAGGGCGACCACCGTCGGAGCGACGATCGCGTCGAGTCGATCCCGATACTTGTTGATCAGGTCCTGGGTTGCGCTGAACGATTCCGCGGGTTTTCCCTGCCCATAACCGATGTCAACCAGCTGCATCTTCGGGTACTTCGCCTTCATCCGCTCCTTCATGGTGGTGATCCAGGAGTTCTGGCTGAACGCACCGGGATCCGTGCTCACAACGGCGAAGCGCGCGCTCGTCCCGGCCTGTTCGGCTACCACGTCGACAAGCGCTGCCCCTGCCTCCGTGAACGTCGCTTGGTTCACGAACCACTGACGCGCGGTGGGATCGGCCACGTCGGCGTCATAAGTGACGACCTTGATCCCGGAGGTCTTCGCCTTCCTGGCCATGGGCACGATCGCTTCGGGGTTCATAGGCGCGATGATGATGGCATCCGGCTTCTGCGCCAACAGGTCATCGACCATGCGGACCTGTTCGTCGCTATTCGCGGCAGCCGGTCCTGTGTAGAGAAAGTCGATGGCCACATCCTTCCCCTTCAGCTCGGCCACAGCTTCGTTGGCGCCTTTCTCAGTGGCCGCGAAATAGGGTGTGCCGGTGAACTTGGGGACCATGACGATCTTGAGGGCCCTCTGCGCCTGGCTGGGCCCATCGCCGTGAGACGCCTCCTTCCCCGCCGCCTGGACGCGAGTGAAGGACGAGGGCAGGAGCGAACCACCGGCAACGATGCCAACCGTCTTGACAAAATCACGGCTGGCGCCGGAGAACTCGATGCTCCTCCCGGTAATACCTGCGACTTTGTTGTCTAGTCTTCTCATGTAATCATCCTTTTCGATTTTTTTCTGCGTGATCCGCAGTCTATTTTCTGTCTGTTTTCATCAATTCGTGCCGCCAGCGGCCCGGATGACTTCTCCGGTGACCCAGCGCGCCTCATCAGAGGCGAGAAAGACCGCCACAAGCGCGATGTCCTCTGGCTGGCCCAGCCGGTTGAACACGGACTCTTTGGCGAGCATCGGTCCTATGTCACCGGCGAACATCCCTGATGTGCCTTCGGTCGCCGTGTGTCCTGGAGAGATGGCGTTTACACGAATGTTTCTGCCGCCGAGCTCCAGAGCCAAGCCGTGCGTCAGGTTCTCTACCGCTGCTTTGGTCGACGAATAGACCGCGATCATCGGCCGGGCGCGTGAACCCACGATCGAGCTGATGTTGATGATGCTTCCGCCCTCGTCGCCGAAGGACTTGATTGCCTCCAGCGAGGTCAGGACAGGACCCAGCACGTTCGTGTTGAAATGCCAGTGAAATGTGTCCTCGGTCGTTTCGGCGAACGGTCCGGGCCTGAATACGCCCGCGTTGTTCACCAGAACGTTCGGTGTGCCGAACGCCTTCTTCGTCTCAGCAAAGAGACGGGCGACGTCGGCAGCCTTAGAGACATCGCCTTGGATCCCGACTGCCTTACCGCCAGCCGCAATGATCTCGGCGACGACTTTCTTGGCCGCAGCCTCGCTCGAACTGTAGTTCACGACCACGGCCGCGCCTTCACGGCCCATGGCCAGCGCGATGCCGGCGCCGATGCCCTTCGATGCGCCGGTGACGATCGCAACCTTTTCGCTCAATCTTCCGTTCTTCATAATCCCCTCCTTCATGTGCTGTAGCGGCGATCCGGTGTGAAGTCGTTTCCGCTTTCCATCGCCGTACACGATAATGAGATTTTTTTTGTGCTGAAACGATCCGTCGTATGTTTCAATCACATTGATAGGAAAAGGCGATCAATATGGAATTGCGTCATCTTCGATATTTCACCGCAGTCGTGCAATGGAAGAGCTATCGCGAAGCGTCTCGGCGGATCCACGTTGCGCAACCGGCAATTAGCCAAACGGTTGTGAATCTCGAAGAAGAGCTCGGGCTGAAACTGTTTTCGCGCGCGAAGCGCATTGCACAGCTCACACCCGAAGGCGAGGTGTTTTATGCCGAAGCGGTACGCACGCTCGCGCAGGCTGAATTGGCTATTGAGACTGCCAGGCGAGCCGCACGGGGCGAGATCGGAAGGCTCTCGATTGGATTCCTCGGCTCGGCAACATCGGCATTTCTTGCAGAGCTTGTGCGCAAGTTCAAAGCAACATATCCAGGTGTGAAACTGACCATGGAAGAGCTCACTCCAGTTCATCAGGACGCTGCGTTCGAAAAAGAGGAGATCGACATCGGATTCACCCGGACACTCACCGCAGAACAGAGCACGACATTCTCATCGCGGGTCTTGTACCGCGATCCGCTGCTGGCTGTGCTGCCGCGTTCACGACCGGTGAAGAGCAAGCGCGTGCATGTTGCAGATCTGGCGAACGAAATCTTTGTCTTGTTCCACCGTCAGGGCCACCCCAGTGTGTTCGATATGACCATAGCCATGTGTCGGAAGGCCGGCTTCAGCCCGCGCGTCGGCACTCAGCCGGCTATGTTGCAGACGGTGCTGTCGCTGGTTGAAGCAGAACAGGGCGTTTCCATCGTGCCTGCCTGTGCGAGAAACCTGCGTTCAAATGGTGTCCGGTTCTACCGTTTGCAACCAGATGATGTCCGGGTCGAGCTTGTCGCCGCATGGAAAAAAGCGAACCCGTCCGTTGTCCTTCGCGCCTTTTTGGAGTTGATTGATACAAACGCTGCACAGATTCGGAGCAAGGCGGAGCTTCACTGACATCGATTATTTGGCAAGGACTGTTTGATCTGGTAAAGCGCGTGTCCAAGCTGGTGCGCCGTTCTTTTCGATGAACCTTAAATCGATTATTTAGGAAACATATTCCGGGTGATTCTCAGCCACGCGCCAGACAAAAACGGACTGAGAGCGGACTGAATTGGAAGACGGCTCAAGATAAGTTCTTCAAGGACATGAACGTATGCAGTTGGTCTCCTAGCACCACGCTCTAGATGCGGACTGAGAGCGGACTGGAAGGTCACCGAGGCGAGTCACGCAAGCGCTTTAGAATGATGGTGGCCAGGAACGGAGTTGAACCGCCGACGCCAGCCTTTTCAGACGATCAACGGGCCTAACCACCCTTTCAATCAACAACTTAATTCGTCAAGATGGCCGATTTATTGTGCCCATTCTGTGACCAAGCGCCGATGTTCGCCTAGCGTCGGCTAAATGCCTCATGGCTTTATGTTCTTCCATCTTGGGATGCGACACCCATTGATGCGTGTTCTCATATTGAGTACAATTGTTCTCTAAATGAGTACAGCGACCGGTCTGGCGGATCTTCTATTCGGCCGTACGAGAGGAGCCATCCTGGCCCTGCTCTATGGCCACGCCGATCAGACCTTCTATACACGCCAGATCGCACGGGAAGTGGATGCCAGTATTGGCGCGGTTCAACGAGAGCTTGAAAACCTTTCGAAAGTGGGACTCATCGTTCGGAACTCTTTGGGTAGTCAGGTTTTTTATCAGGCTAACCGAAGCGCTCCCATCTTTAAAGACTTGCAGGCTCTGATCAACAAGACGATTGGCGTCTTCAGCGTTCTTCGATCAGCTCTGCAGCCTCTCTCGAAACGAATTGTTGTGGCGTTTGTTTACGGGTCCGTGGCACGCGAAGAGGAAACCGCCCAAAGCGACGTTGATCTAATGGTTGTTGGGAAGGCCACACTTCACGATGTACTCTCGCGGCTCTCTACCGTCGAGAAAGGCCTCGGTCGCCCTATAAACCCAACCGTATATTCCGTCGCGGAATTCAAATCCAAGCTTGCGAGCGGGAATCACTTTTTGAACTCCGTGCTCAAGGGTCAAAAGGCATTTTTACTGGGAGACGAGGATGAGCTTAGAAATGTGGGTGGAGTACGGTTGGCTGAGGCGGGAACCGACTAGCCCCGGTGAAATCAGAGATCTTCTGGGAATTGTGGAACGTAGCATCTCGGATTCAAAGGTCGAAGCTGTATCGACCGATCTTCGATTCATCGCTGCCTTCAACGCGGCGCTCAGTGTCGCGACGACAGCGCTCCGCGCCTCCGGTCATCGCACCGTTACCCAAGCAGGCCATCACGTCAAAACAATCGAATCTCTGGAACTCACCATA
>QIAU01000221.1 GCA_003225055.1 Acidobacteriota bacterium | reverse complement strand
GCGCCCTTGACATCCCGCTTCAGACGGTTTCTGCTGTTGAGCTTGTACCACAATCTCGACCATCTGATCGGCTTCAGCCTCAACGCCTTGGCTGATCTGGGTAACCAGCTCTCCCAAACAGCACGCCAACGGCACGCGGCAACACGTACGCTATTGAAAAGTGGTGAGCGCGGAAGCAATCGAACCTTCAACCTACCTGATTAAGAGTTTGTGAATCAGCAGCCGGTCACTTCCGGTGACCCCACTTTCGAATCAATAACTTGCCCACAACCAAGCCCGCACGGAAGCGCTCTGCCGAAGTATCGCAAAAGCCCGAATTGGCGCACATCGGCTCGAGGCGTATGGCACGTTTATGCCACAGGCTTTTGCAAAGTGTACACAATGGTGTACACTATTATGCGAGGAGAATCACCATGGCTGCGCTCAAAGTCGGAGTCCGCGAGTTCAGGGAGCGAATTGCAAGTTTCCTGGAGTCAGACACGCCGGTCGCTGTCACTCGACGCGGCGAGACCCTCGGTGTCTATGTTCCAACACGGCGGAAACGACGCAAGTCAGCCGAGCTTTCTGAGCTCAAGGCTGCCGCCGATCAGCTTGCTCAGGCACTGGCAGATGTCGATGAAGAAAAGCTCGTAACCGAGTTTAAAGAGATGCGTCGGCGCGGGAAGGGCGCGACGCGTTGAGATGATCGTTCTTGACGCGAACATCCTGATCCGCGCCGTCCTGGGCAGGCGGGTTCGACAATTGATTGAGACTTACGCATTCCAGGGAGTCCGCTTCCTCGCACCTGATGTTGCGTTCGATGATGCTCAGAAGTACCTGCCCCCGCTACTGAAGAAATGGGGCAAGCACACCTCCGATGTTTCGGCATCCTTGGATTACTTGCGACAGCTTATCGAGCCGGTTGATCGGGATCTCTACGGCGAGTTCGAGAGCGAGGCCCGCGAACGTTTGCGGGGTCGTGACGAGAATGATTGGCCTATTTTAGCCTCCGCTCTTGGACTTGCCTGCGGGATTTGGACCGAAGATGCCGATTTCTTCGGAACTGGCGTTGCTGTCTGGACGACCAGTCGGATTGAGATCTTTCTAAAGTCCCTCATCAAAACTGGCGAACCTGAACCTTGAGTTCCCACCAATCGGGTCCCAGAGAGTCCACGTTATTGTGGCTTTTCAAGCAACGTTTCCGATTAAAGATGGTGAGCGCGGAAGGAATCGAACCTTCAACCTACTGATTAAGCATCAGCCACCCCTACGGGGTGGTTATGTGATCCTGAAACTTCCTCAAAGAACTCGATGATCGGAAGCGAGCTAGGCACCTTAGGCCGCCGGAACTTCGATGATTTGGAATCCGAGCTGGGCGGCTTTCAACTTCAGAGACTGAATCTGTAGTTTGCGGTGTTGGGCCTCGTAGAACTCCACCCCCTGGTCGACGTAGTTCATCCCGTAGCGCAGCATGCGTTTGGACCGGGGCAGGCTAGCCGTAGAATCTGTGCCAGAACAGAGCTCGACAGCTAAGGCCGCATTCTCTTTGGAGCGTTTTCTGCCCGCGATTAAGCATGGCTCCGGGTTTGGCGATTATGGAGATGGTGGCGGCGTTGTCCTGAAAAGGAGAAAGGCCCGACCCCGATGGAGAGACTGTGAAAATTCGCCGACCGGGCCGAGCTCTGTTGAATTCAACATGGGAAGGTTAGCATGAAAGCCAAGCAACGAGAAAAAGGCAAGCCAGCCGCCCCCGCCAGGCGGTGCAAGTGGCACGAAATGAACCGCAAGCAGCGGCGGGAGATGATGCGGAAGCTCCAGAGTGAAGACCTGAGCATGGAAGTAATCCATCCTGATGCGGCAGGCATTGATATCGGCAACGAGTTCCACTATGTGGCGGTACCGCAGAAGCGAGACAGCGAACCGGTCCGGCGCTTCGGCTGCACCACCGCCGAGCTGAAGACGATGGCGGAGTGGCTACAGCAATGCGGGATTCGCACGGTGGCGATGCAATCAACGGGAGTCTATTGGATCGCGGTATACGACGTTTTGGAAGAGGCTGGTCTAGAAGTGTATCTGGTGAATGCGCGGGAGACGAAGAATCTGCCGGGGCGCAAAAGCGACGTGCAGGAGAGTCAGTGGCTGATGAAGCTACACACCTATGGGCTCTTGCGAAATTCGTTTCGGCCAGTGCAGGAGATCCGCACGATGCGGACCTATTGGCGGCAGCGCAACGACCTAGTGCGCAGTGCGACTCGGCATATTCAACGGATACAGAAAGTTCTGACTCAGATGAATATCCAGTTGGCCAATGTGCTGAGCGATATCAGCGGAAAGAGCGGGCAGGCGATTATCCACGCCATCCTGGCGGGAGAGCGAGACCCCTATGAGCTGGCGGCGATGTGCGACGTACGGGTCCAGGCCAGCGAGGAGGAGATCGCACAGAGTCTGGAGGGTCATTGGCAACCCGATCTGCTGTTTGTGTTGAAGCAGGAACAGGATGGTTACGAGTTCTGCCAGAAGCAGATAGCCCAGTGCGATGGGCAGCTCGAGCATTATCTCCAGCAGAGAGAGGATCGAAGCCACGGCGCCCCTCTGCCGGAAGAGAAGCGGAAAGTACGACTTAAGAAAAAATACGGGAATAGGCCGCAGTTCGATTTGCGGGCGGAGTTGTTTCGCATGACCGGTACGGACCTAACCCGGATCGATGGCATCGATGTCACGACCGCAGCGACGATCTTGAGCGAAGCCGGATACGATATGAGCCGATGGGAGACAGAGAACCATTTCGTCTCCTGGTTGCGGCTGTGCCCGGATAATCGAATTAGTGGCGGCAAGATCATTGGCCAAGGTCGGCTCCCGACCAACAACCGGGCGACAATCGCTCTCAAGATGGCGGCGAGCGCCTTGCGAACTAGCCAAACCTATCTGGGAGCGCAGTTCCGCCGCTTCAGAACGAAGCTAGGAGGCTCCAGTTAAATCACTGAAAATGCAACTGCTCCAGCTTTCAGCATCCGGCTGTTAACCGGAGGGTTGCGTGACCCCACCAATTCGGCAATTACTATCCAGCCGCTGAACTGCTCTGGGCAGGTGTGCCGTAAGTGTGCCGTACGCTTTCGAGCCGATACGAGCTAAGTCGAGCCTTTTCAGAAGAGTCAGGGAAACTTGGATGATGATTTATTTGCACTCCCATTTTGAAATCAACCACTTACCCGTAACCAAGCCCGCACGGAAGCATCTCGGCGCATTAGCAAAAAAGCCCGTATTGGCGCATAGCGGCTCGAAGCGTATGGCACGTTTATGGCACAGGTCAACACGCATTCTTGAACCCTGCTAATTCGTTAGGACTCGGCATCGCGAGGCGCGTTCTCTCACCGCTTGTATGATCCCCTGGTCCCGAAAATGGGATTCGGGAGTCGTGCTGAATGTTTTCAATCTCCTACAGTGGTGCAACCGTCTCATTCCTGCTCGATCACGTCATTCTGGGGCGAATGTAAGTCCTCGACTGGCAGTCCCACAACCAGGAGTTCAAGCTTTAGACTTTGGGCCTCTTCAGCTCTTCTTCAGGTTGTCCCAAACACTCGCCTGTGCGCGACGACTTCAGCTTGCGCGAGATCGCCCTCTTCTTTGAGAAAGCTGGCAAATCTCGAACGGCTACGCTGACCGCGATTCTGCCGGATCATTTCACTCGGTCCTCGCTCGCGCCCTCGGAAAACAGACTCTCCAGGTCACGAGCACCGTGCACGACGCGCAGGATGACAATCTCGCTTTCGCGCGCCTGATAAAAGATCAGATGTTTGCCGAAACCTGCGACCGGCATACGGCGCGTGCCGCGAAGCTCTTCGGCGGTGAATCTACAGCGTGAGCCGGTTCCTGGTCTTTGGGCGATTTGCAACAGAACGGCGCGGCGCATTCCGTTGAAGAACCGCGAGTTGGTGACGAAGGGCAAGAATCTCGGCGTGAAGGTCGGCACGGTTGTGAAAGGTGGAGA
Organism: Acidobacteriota bacterium; assembly: GCA_003225055.1. GTDB lineage: Bacteria > Acidobacteriota > Terriglobia > Terriglobales > Acidobacteriaceae > Gp1-AA122. Next base: position 7,502 of record QIAU01000221.1, on the reverse strand, counting down.
TGACCAGAGCGAAGAATGCGACGAAAACAGCGTTCATGGTGGAAGCGAGCATGATCTCCACAAGGATCATAACCTCCGCGTTTCCAGCTAGGACGGAGTTTTCGGAAACCACAGCTCTGAACCGCGACCCTTCTTTCGGCGTTGCATGGGTAATCGCGAACGGGAGCCCGCAGAACTTAGAGCATTTTAGAGCATTAGGGATTTTCTTAGATTGGGTGATTCAGCGCCCCAGGTACTTCTCGAGGTCTGCGACTTCCGTCTCCGCCAATTCCAGATACTTCTTAGCATCGGAGGCATCTTGCCCCCTCAGGGAGGATTGCGCCCGAGCCAGGTATCTCTGCATGCGCTCATGGGAAGAGGCGATGTCGCCACGCAGTCCTAGCCCCTGCGCGCGCTGCGCGTCCCGTAGGGTTGTCAGACTGTTGTTGACGGCATCTGCTCGGCTGGATAAAAGATCCAGATCGTGTGCCAATTGCTCCAACTGCCCCAGATCTGCCGCGGCGGGCACCGACGCAGGGCTGCTGGGGGTATAGTGTAACGCGCCATGCGCCTCCGGTTGCACCTTCTCCGTCAGCCCGGAATTTTTCAAGATACTTCGTTCACTCCTCGAAGCTGCGGTTCGGCTGCGACTGTCGCCTGCCCCGAGAAGGGTCGGAGTCCCACGGGCTGCCTTTGGGTATTTAGCATTTGGGACGTGGGGCTGAGTCGCTACGGATTGCGGTACTGCGGGGCTGCCGTGGTCGAAGGAAGGCTGCGCCACCGACGAAGTGGGAACCGTTGATACAGGCGGCCGGGTATCCCCAAACCCCGGTTTGTATGCAGTGCTCGGGGGCTCTACGGGACCGGCGTTGTTCGCGGCGTGTGTGGTGGTGCGCCGTGGAAAATAAAGTCCCGCGCCTACCAACATCAGCATCACCAGCAGCGCGCCGAGGCTGATGTATAGGCCTCGATGGGGTGTGTGCCGCGTCGAAATTGGAGCGGTGCTTTCGAGGCTCTGTGTTAGGAGTGGACTCTGCGCTCGCACTGCTGGGGAACTCGGCGAGTGGACGGCTAGTTGAATTTCCGCCGGCACGGAAGATGCGGCCTGCGGCCTTAGATTGGATGGTGCCCGGGCTGGCTCTGAAGCGGGCTTCATTCCGTCGGGAGACAGATTTGGCGGCGTTAACGCACCGAGCAATGCCTCGCCCATGCAATCGACTAGCGTGGTCGCAGCGTTTTTGGTTGCCGGCGATGACAGGCTCGCTCCCAGGTTCTTCAAAGCGTTGCAGAGCTGGTCGGCTGACTGGAAACGTTTTTCCGGATCTTTGGCCATTGCGCGGAGAATGATTTCACTTAATCCGCCAGGCAGTTCCGGTCGCAAAGCACTCGGCGGTGTCGGCTGCTTCCGCAGATGGGCCGCCATGATGGAATAGTCATTATCCTCCTCAAAGGGGCGTTTTCCAGTGACCATCTCATAGAGCGAAATGCCCAGCGAGTAGAGGTCGGAGCGCTCGTCTGCTGGTTCGCCTTTCACTTGTTCAGGAGACATGTAATATAGTGATCCGAGAGTACTTCCGGTCGCAGTAAGTGATGCGTCATTCTCGCAACGGGCGATGCCGAAGTCCATGAGCTTCACGGTCCGCCGACTAAGCATCATGTTCCCGGGCTTGATGTCGCGGTGAATAATGTGCCGGCTATGGGCGTAAGCTAGGGCTCCAAGTATTTGCTGCGTATGATTCAAAGCCTCGCTAAGGGAGAACGGTCCCTGCTCCAGGCACTCGGCGAGTGTGACACCCTCCACGTACTCCATGATCATAACGAGACGGTTCTCCCAGGAGAGCGCAGTGCGAAGTGCGGCGATGTTGGGATGGTCGAGGCTGGCAAGAACTTTGATTTCACGTTGGAAGCGCTGAACTAATTCTTGCCGGCCGGCCAAATTAGGCAGCAGAACCTTCATAGCGTCTATGCGGTCAGATATGACGTTCCGCACCTTGAAGACGTTACCCATTCCTCCCCTGCCCAGCACACCTACAATCTCGTAATCTCCGACTCGCCCAGTTGGTTCTGCACTCATCCGTTTATCCCTGCCGTCAGACGGAATTTAAAAGTAGACGTTCGAGCGGTCGCCACCGGTTATGGGGTTAATAGCGACCAAGCTTGAAAATTTTTCCGGCATGACAAGACGTCAGCTAATTCGGGGTCTTCACAACATCGCCAACTTTGGCGGCACCCGTGCCGTTGAAGGTTGCCGTCGCCGATTGTTCATCAGCGTCCGTCACGGTTAGCGTGCCTACCTTGTCCGCGATGGTCTTTATAACTTTCCCAGTCGCCGGATCTTTAATAGTTCGTGTTGGTCGCTGGACCTCGAAAGCGTCACCGACTTTTACACCCGCCTTCGTGCCGATGTTCAAAATGACCGTATTACCGTTGACGTCGGCGACGAGTCCTGAAAGTTTAACTTTGTGGGTGGGAAGCGTTGTCGCATTGGCATCCAAGTGCTCGGCCAGAGAATTCACGGCACTTTGAACAGCCTCTCCTAATATCGTGTTGGCAAAATTCGCGTTGCTCATGTCATAAGCGCCAGCACTGGCACCACTGCCGCTGCCGCCGGCACTCAATAACGAAGTCCCCGAGCGAGTCGATTCCCCGTTTCCTGTAACGGCGGACAATATTTCTCCGGTACTTGTATCGACCAGACGGGCAGTAACCGCAACCACGGCCTTAGCTACGCTTTTTTTTAGGCCACCTAGACCGAACTTGCTGGTGAATGTGCTGGCACCGCCTCCGCCTACAGTTGTGCTCTTGTCATCCCGGCCGAACTGGGTTACGGTTCCCATGATGATGGCATCGACGCCCAAGATGCGGCCGATCTTGGCCGCGGTGGCGGCATCCGCCCGGTCGCTGTTCGAAAAGTTCTGTTCTGCCAAGACTTTTTCCAACGCATTGCGCTCGATTACAGAAAATTTTCCATCTTGAACCAGCTTCTGGACCAGGAGGTCTGAAATACCCTTGCCAACGTCCTGATTAGTACCAAAAATTGCCGCCACGGAATTCTGCACGGTACCGTAATCAAAATTAAGAACGGCAACGCGTTTTTTTTGGTCCGCCATGGCGAAGGCACCTAGCAGCAACACCAGGGCACAAACTTGCTTTAAATTCCTACTCATATGTACCACCCTTCGATTGGATATTCGTACAGGACATCTGCGCGGAGCGTCAGATGTGGTTGTCGGAACTACGACACCAATCGCTTTAATGCTATTTGCATGCTGGAGCTATTAACCTGACGCCGAAACCAAAACACGATGTGCCCGGGAGACTCACCCCTTTGAGCGGAGATTATGCTCCCAGCCAGGAAACTGGTCAACTCGCGCTTTCTCCGTAAAAACAGCAATAAGGGAGAGGGACGTAAGTCAAAGGAAATGCGGGAAAAACCCAGGCAGAGCCTCACCCAGCCCGGAGCTAGGCGCTTGCTGCACGGGCATAAAACCGATAGAGTTCCTGTCGCGAAAAGTATCCGGTCCTGATCCAGGAAGAGTCGGCTTCGGTTGTCGTTACCGAAAACTCCGTCCGGCCTGAAAACGCAGAGGTTCTAATCATTCTAATCATTTGTGAGATCATGGTGGCTCCCACGATGAGTTCTCTTTTCCTCGCCCTTTTCGCTTTTGTGGCCTCCAGTTTTCGGACCCGTTCCGCCCTGCAGGCGGAGATCCTCGCCCTTCGTCACCAACTTGCGGTTTTCCAAAACAACGTGCCGCGCCGCTTGCGCCTCCACCACGGCGACCGGCTCTTGTGGATTGTGTTGTCGCGATTCTGGTCCGGGTGGCGGCGATGTCTGCACATGGTTCAGCCCGACACGGTCCTCCGCTGGCACCGCAGAGCTTTCGCCTGGCATTGGACCAGAAAATCGCGACGCCTTCGGCGCATGCAACAATCTAATCCCTTGTGGGGTGCGCCGCGGATTCACGGAGAACTGCGGAAGTTGGGAATTGCAGTGGCGCAATCCACCGTGACCCGATATTTGCCGCGGCCCCGCAAACCGCCTTCTCAAACCTGGCGAACTTTCCTGACGAATCATCTGGCGCAGACGGTGGCCATCGATTTTTTCACCGTGCCGACGGCGACCTTCCGGGTCCTGTTCGTCTTCGTCGCGCTATCGCATGAGCGACGCCGGGTGGTGCACTTCGGGGTGACGGAACACCCCACCGGGGACTGGATCCTGCAGCAGATGCGGGAAGCGTTTCCCTGGGACGAGGCGCCACGATACGTGCTGCGCGATCGAGACGCCATCTACGGACGAGACTTCGCCGACTTGACCCGAGATATGGGAATGGAGGAAGTGCTCACTGCGCCGCGATCCCCTTGGCAAAATCCCTATGTGGAGAGGCTGATCGGTTCCATTCGCCGCGAATGTTTGGACCATGTGATCGTGTGGAATCAACGATCCTTGCGCCGGATTCTACAGAGTTACTTTGCCTACTACCAGCACTCCCGAACTCACCTAGCCCTGGCCAAAGACGCCCCAGAGTCGAGAGCCGTGGAGAACCCGCAGCACGGGCGCATCGCCGTGATTCCTCAGGTCGGAGGACTTGTCGTTACCGAAAACTCCGTCCGATGTGAAAACGCAGAGGTTCCGATCATTCGTGAGATCATGGTGGCGACCACGATGAGCTCTGTTTTCGTTGCCCTTTTCGCTCTGTTAGCCTCTAGTTTCCAAACCCGTACCGCCCTGCAGACGGAGATCCTCGCACTTCGTCACCAACTGGCGGTTTTCCAAAAGAACGCGCCGCGTCGCTTGCGCCTCCACCGCTGCGACCGGCTCTTGTGGGTTATGTTGTACCGATTCTGGTCCGGTTGGCGGCGATGTCTGCACATGGTTCAGCCCGACACGGTCCTCCGCTGGCACCGCAGAGCTTTCGCCTGGCATTGGACCAGAAAATCGCGACGCCTTCTTGGAAGGCCGGAAATAGCGGCAAGCGTTCGTGATCTCATTCGGCGCATGCAACAAGCTAATCCCTTGTGGGGTGCGCCGCGGATTCACGGAGAACTGCTGAAGTTGGGAATTGCAGTAGCGCAATCCACCGTGGCCCGATATTTGCCGCGGCCTCGCAAACCGCCTTCGCAAACATGGCGAACTTTCCTGACCAATCATCTGGCGCAGACGGTGGCCATCGATTTTTTCACCGTGCCGACGGCGACCTTCCGGGTCCTGTTCGTCTTCGTGGTGCTATCGCATGAGCGACGCCGGGTGGTGCCGAAGAAAGGAACTTTGCCGGTGCTGGAAAACTTGCGATGGCGCGTCGTCAAGGGTCATCTTGAGTTGACCGCTACCGACTTGGACAACAGCCTGCATATTTCCATGCCCTACGCTGCGGCCGCCATCACCAACTCGGTCGATGTGTTGGTCCCAGCGAAGGAGCTTTACCAAGCCGTGAAAACAGAATCCGCCCCGAACATGGAAATCCGAATTCACGATGGCAAGTTTGAAGTGCGGGCCAATAACCGCACTCTGGTGCTGACCGCGAGCGAACCGAAGAACTTCCCACAGATCCCTGATGGGGAGCTGAGTCTAAGAGGTCAAATCCTCGCTTCGGCACTCGAAACAGCGCTCGCCAAGGCGTTGTTTTGCGTTTCTACGGAATCGACGCGGTACAGCACCGATGTCGTCAAGCTTGAAATGGGTGACTCGGTTTTTCGTGTCGTGGGCACAGACGGACACCGGCTGTCGGTAGTGGTCTTCTCGACGCTCCTACTCCGTTCAACAGCCTCCATCCTCAGCAAACTTGAGGCGGATGGCGAGTCTGGTTGGGTCCAGTTCTCGACCTGCGGCTCCGAGCAGGAATTCAACCTGTTCGTGCTGCCGGACGGTTCTGGGCTTATCGCTCGCCGTGGCCAGGGGCAGTTCCCAAATTATGAGAACGTCATTCCTAAAGCACCGCTGGAAGGCAAAGTTGTTTTCCAGAGGGAGGCATTGCTGGACGGACTGACGAAGCTCTCCGCTACCGCGCGCAAATCGCAAAACGCGGCGGTTAAACTCGAACTGTCGAAATCACCGGCCTGCATCAAGGCAGAAAACGACGGCACTGCAAACCCGCGTTGCTCTGGAGCACGCTCGTGTTTCGGGAAAAGCCAGGGACATCGGCGTCAATCACCAGTACCTGACTCAGTACGTCAAGAGTCTGGAGACCGAGACCGTCTCGATGAAGCTATTCCCAAGGGCGATCTCCGAGGTGATCGTGTTTGACAGCTTCCGCTATCAGCACTTGCTGATGCCGCTCCGCGACTGATGCGGGCTTCTCAAGCGTAACCCACAAACCCCTTTACCCACTCCTCAGACCCACGCAAGTCCGGCGCTCTCTCAAGCCGACCCAATCGGCCTGGAGTCGTGAGAGGGCTGAGCTGGTTCTCCACGCTCGGCGATTCCGGGCCACCAATCCACAAAAGGAGAATCTACATGTCTTTAGCGATCCAAGCACCGAATCCACAGTCCGCATCCCTGGCGCTGTCCATCCTTCAGTCGAAGGCGGGCAATCGCTGGGGCCGGGCCGTGGAAGAGATGAAAACGAAGCGCTTGCACGTAGAAGGCGACTTCCCTGAGTTCGTCGTGACCAACAAGAGCGGAACCGGATACAAGGTGAGACTCGATCCGCACGGCAATGGCTCCTGCACCTGTCCCGATTTCCAAGTGCGCATTGCGCAGGAAGGGCGGATCTGCAAGCACATTGCCGCCGCGGCGATGATCGCCTTGGCTCCTCAGGTCCAAGCTCCCTCGCCAACCAACGGGCCAATGACGAATGGAGGTCAGACTGCGGAGGTCTCCCCGCTCGTGTTTCGTATCCGGCGCAACGTCCAGACCGACGGGAAAGGCGGCGTGCAAGTTGAGGTTCAGGCGCGCATAACGAATGACGAGGCGCAGGACCGGGAAACCGCGTCCTACGCCTACGATTTGCTAGACCGCCTGGCCTCGCTTGCGGCCAAGAACACCGCACCCTCAGAAACCAACTTCGCTCGGGAGGCAGTTCCCCCGAGCACGGCAAAGCCAATGCCGATTAAGTCTCGTACCGCATCCACCACGGAAGGAAACCCTGTTCCTGCGGTCATCACCAAGGTTGATCGTACGAAGACCCGTCAGGGTGAATCACTCTTCCTCAAGGTAGATGTCGGTGGCGAGACGGTGCCTGTGTTCGGCCGTCCCGAAGAACTGGCGGAGCGCCTGGAGGCGAGCGGTTACGACATTCCGGCGAGCGAGATCCAAGCCGGATTGCAACTCAACCTTCCCTGCCTGGTCGTCACCGGTCAGGGCAGCAGCGGATACAAGATCATCCAAGAGTTCTTGCCCGAAGCTGCCTGACCGGGACTATCCACAATTTCGAGTCAGAGGGGCAGCTGCCTCTCTGACTCGGATTCTTTCCTCCCTCCTCAACCCTCTTTCCCAAACCACAAATCAGAGGTGAACCATGCGCACGGAAACGCAGGAGGCGGTTTTGTCTGCCTACATCGCGTCAATCGGCAAACGCACCCCG
>QIAU01000220.1 GCA_003225055.1 Acidobacteriota bacterium | reverse complement strand
ACCGAACACCGCGTGTTGCTTATCCGCTGGCAAGGGGACCACAAAATAGTGCTGCCTTCGCGACCCACGTAAAGCGGAACCTATGCCTACAGGGCAGGGCACTATTTGCGTTCCCAAGGAAGTGTTGACAGATACGACCTTCTTCGCAAATCCTGAGGACCAACGCAAGTGGCACTGGTCCCCATAAAGAGAGCACCGACACGGTCCTGGCGCTTGAATCTTCTCTCGCCAAGGATTAGCGTGGGCAGACCTAGGGGGAGGTGGCCTATGGCCTATGTCATTGCCGAACCCTGTATCGGGACAAAGGACACCGCTTGTGTCGATGCCTGTCCCGTAGATTGCATCCACCCGAAGAAGAACACAACCTATAATGACGGTCGCCCGGGCTTCGATGAGGTCCCGCAGCTGTACATCGATCCCGTGGAGTGCATTGATTGTGGGGCCTGCGTACCGGTGTGCCCGGTCTCTGCAATTTTTGCGCTCGATGATCTACCTGAGAAATGGAAACATTACGCTGGGATCAACGCGAGTTACGTCCAAGGTGGCAAGTTCGCTCCTGAGGAATACGCCAAGCACGCGACGAAGCAAGTGCAACCGGGCGGCTCAAGTGCCGATGCCTTGGCGGGAGGACAAAAATGAAGCTCCGTGACACCATTAACTCTATTTTGAAGCAGAAGGCCTGGGAAATCTGGTCGGTGTCCCCTGATCAGTCGGTCTACGAAGCAATAGAAAAGATGGCGGACAAGGGGGTGGGGGCATTGCTGGTGATTTCCGAAGGCAAGCTGGTGGGCATAATCTCAGAGCGCGACTATGCTCGCAAGGTCATCCTCAAGGGAAGATCCTCGAAAGAAACCCGGGTGCAGGAGATCATGACAAGCCCGGTGATCCACGTGACTCGGCAACACACCTTGGATGAGTGTATGACGATCATGACAAATCACCGCATACGCCATCTGCCAGTCATGGAAGGCGACAATCTGCTGGGCATAGTCTCGATTGGCGACCTGGTAAAGTGGATCATCTCAGAACAGGAAGAAACCATCCAGCAACTGGAGCATTACATCACTGGGACCTACCCAGCCTAAAACGGCTCCTGCTAGGATGCTGTGGGCACGTCGGGCGACTAGTTGTTGTTTCAGGATTTCAAGGCTGCGAACAGATGATTGAGGCTCTCTTTCGCGTCCCCAAAGAGCATCATGCATTTCGGGTCGTAATAGAGATCGTTATCTACCCCGGCAAATCCGGGGCGAAGACTGCGCTTTAGAACGATGATCGACTTGGCGCGATCGACTTCCAGGATCGGCATCCCGTAGAGTGGACTGTTCCGGTTGTTCTTTGCAGCCGGGTTTGTCACGTCGTTCGCCCCGACGACCAAAGCAATGTCTGCTTCCGGGAAATATGGATTGATTTGCTCCATCGTGTACAGCTGGTCGTAGGGTACGTTCGCCTCGGCGAGCAGGACGTTCATGTGGCCGGGCATGCGACCGGCGACCGGGTGAATAGCGTACTTTACATCGATGCCCCGCGTAGACAGCAGCTTGGCCAGTTCGCTGACGCCGTGCTGCGCTTGCGCTACAGCCATCCCATAACCCGGGATAATGATGACTGACCTGATGCTATCGAACAGAACAGTCAACTCCTCGGGAGTGATGCTGCGGACTGACCCCCTCGCATCCGCCGCCTGAGCGACTTCCTCCTTCTCGATCTTGCCGAAGGCGCCAAACAAAACGTTCATCGCCGAGCGATTCATGGCTCTGCACATCAGCAGCGAGAGAAGGAAGCCGGAAGTACCGTCGAGCGAGCCGGTGATGATCTGGATTTTGTTCATCAGCACGAAGCCCATGGATGCATCTGCCAGGCCACCGTACGAGTTCAGCAAAGCTATGACTACGGGCATATCCGCCGCGCCGATGGGAATGACCAGGAGAAAGCCAAAGAGCAGAGCTAGTCCGACTATCACGAAAAACAGCATACTGGTTGCCGGTACAAAGACCAGGTAGATGAGCGATCCCACCACCGTAGCCAGCAACGTGATGTTGAAAACGTTCTGTCCCCGATAGGTGATGGGAGATCCCGGGAGGAGTCCCTGAAGCTTCCCAGCGGCCATGAGGCTGCCCGTGAAGGTCAGGCTGCCGATGATCACCTCCAGACCAATGGTGGTCATCTTCACGCGATCGAGTCCGACCGCGACGTGGCGCACGTATTCGGAAATTCCTATCAGGCTGGCGGCCAGGGCTCCGAGAGAATGCGAAAGGGCCGTCCGTTGCGGGACAGCCGTCATCGGTATCCGCAGTCCCATGGCGCCTCCCACGATGCTGCCCGTGAGGAGACCTACGGTGATCCACCGGTAGTTGACAATTTCAGGGTGAAAAAGCGTGCCCAGAATCGCCATCAGCATACCGAATGCGGCCAGGAACATACCCTTTCTAGCGTACCTGGGTGAACTCAGACCTTTGAGCCCCAGGATAAACAGAACTGCCGACAGGATGTAGAAGTAGCGCAGAGCCGTAGTGGACAAACCGGCACCAGGTAACTCTGTGTCTGTTCCGGACCGCTTAAACCAATATATGAGCACCACGAAAACAATGACGAGAACCAGGAAGGCGAGCAACAGCTTTGGATTGAACCGGCGATGTTGTATGCCGACCTCTTCCCGCTTCTTAAACATCTTCAGCATCCGGTCGGTAATCAGAAAGCCGCCAGCCACGTTTGTCGAGGAACAGGTCACAGCAATAAACCCGAGGGCAGTGCTCAGCCGGCTGTAATTGGCACCAGCGACGACCAGCGAGCCGATAAGCGAGATCCCTGAAATCGCATTGGTGGCAGACATCAGGGGTGTGTGAAGCAAGGGTGGAACTCGTGTGATTACGTGATAGCCGAGAAAGCCCGCCAGGATGAAGATGTAGAGTCCGATCTCGAGTTCAGTTGTCATGAATGAGCGACCTTCGAACCAGTTTAGAGCTTGGCCTTGACGACTTCGTGGAGAACCTCTCCCCGATGGGTGACCAGCGGACCCCGTGTCAACTCGTCAACCAGATCGAGATGGGGTTTCCCGTCTTTGAGCAGGTGAACAAGGTAATTGGTGACGGTCCTCGCGTACATCTCGCTAGCCTGAAACGGCACGGTGCTCGGCAAGTTCATGGGACCGATAATCATCACGCCGTGTCTGACGATCTCCCGACCAGCCTCGGTCAGCGCGCAGTTTCCGCCCTGCTCGGCCGCAAGGTCCACAATGACGGAGCCTGCCCGCATACCGCGGACCATCTCCTCAGTGATGAGGATGGGAGCGCGCTGCCCGGGAACCAGCGCCGTGGGGATAACCACGTCTGCCGCAGCTACATACCTGGACATCATTTCCTGCTGCTTCTGGTAGAACTCCTTCGACTGCGCCTTGGCGTAACCGCTCTTATCCTCGGCGTCTTTCGCGGCAAGGCCCAGCTCCGCGAACTTAGCGCCGAGGCTCTCCACCTGCTCCTTGACGGCCGGCCGAGTATCGTAGGCCTCCACGACAGCGCCAAGTCGCTTCGCTGTGCCAATAGCCTGTAGCCCCGCCACGCCCGCCCCAATGACGAAAACCCGCGCAGGAGTAATTGTGCCAGCGGCGGTCATGAGCAAAGGGAAGAATCTGGGCAGGCGACTCGCCGCGATTAAAACAGCCTTGTAGCCAGCGACCGTGCTCATGGCGCTGAGGGCATCCATTGACTGGGCCCGGGTAATGCGCGGCATAAGTTCCATGGAGAATGCTGTAATCTTGCGCGCCACGAGGGCCTTGACTGCGGTGGCGTTCGTGTAAGGCTGGAGGAAACCAATGAGGATCGAGTCCTCATTCATGCGGCCGATCTCGTCTATCGTCGGAGGCTGCACCTTGAGCACGACGTCAGCCTTGTCGAAAACCTCAGCCTCGAGGCGTGCACCTTTTCCTTCGTACGCTGCGTCGAAAAAGCCGGCTGACTCGCCTGCGCCGGACTGGACGATTACTTCCAAACCGGCCTTCGTGAGCCTCGGGACGAGTTCGGGAACGAGCGCCACCCGCTGCTCGTCCGGGGCCGTCTCTTTCGGAACGCTAGCGATCATACGCATCCGCGAATCTGTGCAAATACTGGTGGCTCGCTATTCTAATCCGGTCTGCCCAAGCTGTTACCTTCTAAATAGTACTAACCCCCACCTCCTTGCGAAACTTCGGCACAGAGCACGGGACGCCATAAGCGCAGGGTTGACCGGGAAGGGAGGTCCCATATGCTGCCCGCCCTTCGGAGCTCTTGAATCATCCAACAAGAATATGGACTGTGGATAGCGATGTTTTACCCAGTAGTTGGCTTGACCTAAGAGGAGGTCTCAGGCGGGCCGCAGTATCGCCCTGCGATGCGGATGGCTCGCGCTCTTGACGAACATGTGCAGCGACTCAAATACCGCGGTGGGGCTGGTGGACATGCTCTCGTCGCGACATGAAGATCAGGGACCTCCCGCTTAGGACGAGTGGGGCGTGTGACTTTGTTTCAAGGCCTGGACGTAGCGCCAGGCCGAGGCATAGAGCAATTCCTGCAGGGCGCGGCCATTTTTCAGGCAACGCTGCACTTCCGGGACGAGCGATTCGGGCACGTAGAGGGAGAAGCGCTTGCCCTGGAGATGGCCGGACAGGACCCAGCTGGGATGCTTTTTCCCGCTCTGGCAAGCGCTGCAGTTCTTGCGGATGCAACGAGTGCGGCGCAAGCTGAGGGAGCCGAGAGCGGCGGGCCAGAGGGTGGCGGAGTGGGATTGGAACCAACGCTGGACATCAGTGGGAGACTCGGATTTGGGATGCATGGTGGTATATATGCCAGAAACCATATATACTTATCAAGAAAAAAATAATATTACAGAGCGTGGAACCCCTGATTTGGTGCGGGAATTCGAATTTTGCAGCAGAAACTAGCTAAGCTAGACTAAGAGGAGAGTTATTAGTAACGACGAGGGTATCTTCTGCTTCGGTCGTCATTTGCAGATGATAGAAATGAGCGTATCTTCCCTCACGCGCCAAAAGTTCAAGGTGGGTACCCTCTTCAACGATCCGACCCCGGTCGAGGACGATGATGCGGTCTGCCAGGCGCACCGTCGTCAGGCGATGTGCGATGATCAGGGTTGTGCGTCCCGCAGCGGCCCGCTCCAACGCGTCGATAACGGTTTGTTCGGCGGCCGCATCCAGGCCGCTCGTCGGCTCATCAAGGACCAAAATGGGCGCGTCTCGCAGAATCGCGCGCGCGATGGCGATCCGCTGTTTCTGTCCGCCGGAGAGGCTGCTACCTCGCTCCGCCACCGCAGCCTCGTAGCCTTCCGGGAGGCGCGCAATAAACTCGTCGGCATTGGCTGTTTCCGCGGCGGCAACGATCGCCTCATCGCTGGCATTGGGACAGCCAAAGGCAATGTTTTCGCGGATGGTGCCACTGAAGAGCAGCGAGTCCTGTAAAACCAGACTTATCTGATCGCGCAGGGACTGGAGACCATAATTGCGGATGTCGTCGCCATCGATACGGATCTCGCCGTGGGTCGGGTCATAGAATCGGGGCAGCAGACCTACGAGAGTGCTCTTGCCGGCACCTGTCCCGCCCACGATGGCAACTTTTTCTCCCGGCGCGATAGAAAGGTTAATGTGCGAGAGCACAGGCCGACCGGCCTCGTATTCGAACGAGACGTCCCGGAACTCGATACCTCCGTTCAGCTTTGAGACTTGACGCGCGCCTTCCCGGTCCGTCACTTCGCTGCGAATGCTCATGACCTCAGCAATCCGTTCAGCGCCCACACTGGCTTTACTAAAGACATAAGTGGAGCGCGCCACGCCCTTCATCGGGGTGTAAAGGTTGGTGACGTAGGCAAAGAAGAGGACTACATCTCCGGTCGTGAGTTGGCCAGCCAGCACGCGGGTGGCCCCATACCACATCACAATGGCCAAGCCCATCGCCGCGAGCAGGTCTACCAGCGGACCCACACGCGCCTGATAGCGCACCACTTCCAGGAATGCCTGGTGGTGACCCTCGCTTCGTTCTTGGAAGCGCTCGTCTTGTTGGTCTTCTTGCGCCAAGCCTTGCACGATTCGGATGGAAGCAAGGGTTTCCTGGGCCAGTGACGCAAGCAGCCCGGTGCTGGCGCGCGCCTTGCGAGCAGCAACCTTGATGCGACGTTTGTAGCGGAAGACGATCCCAAACAACAAGGGGGCGACCGAAAGAGAAACGAGGGCGAACTGCCAATTTAACCAGAACATCAAGACGAGCATTCCTATCAGCAGGCAGCTGTTAGTGCCAAAAGTGGTAACACCAGTGGCGATCATGTCCTGGATGGCCTGGATGTCGGAAGTCAGTCGCGTTATGAGGTCTCCGGTCCGCTGATGATCATGGAACCTTAAGGAAAGGCGCTGCATGTGGGCAAACAGATTACGCCGAAGTGCGAAGATAAAGTCTTGGCCCACAACACCCATGGTGTGCGTAAAGTAATAGCTCAGCAAGCCTGTAAGCAGGGCAATGAGTATGGTCGCAGCGCATGCGCCGTAAAGAATTTCCAGGCGTGTGAATCCCCCACTGTCGAGCCATGCCCGTACGAAAGGCACGCGGCTGACATGGGTATGGGAACGCACGAGCACACGATCAATTACGACCTTGACCGGCCAAGGACGAAATGCGCTAAGCAGGGAGTTC
>QIAU01000219.1 GCA_003225055.1 Acidobacteriota bacterium | reverse complement strand
CGTTGGCTGCAACCGTTTCGGGCAACCGGCTCAATGTGTATGGTGCGATGACGTGCTCGGGAAAGACTGTCGCTGGGCGCTTGCAGCCCGCGACTCCGGCCATTGCGGCAGGGCTTGGCATGCCCATCACGTTGCAGGCGCTGAACATTAGTTGCAGTCAGCCGAACGGAAGCGTGCAGGTTACGGTTTCTCCCGGAGGTCAGGCCATCACCTTGCTCGACAACGGCAGCGGGCCCGACCAAGCCTCCGGTGATGGCATCTACTCCGGCCAGTGGACGCCAGCAGCCATCGGCGAATACACACTGACGTTCCCGGGGAACGATGCTGTGAACGTTAGCGTGCTGACGAACTACGCGGCCGCGACGACGTCATACAACTACCGCACGATTACCGGGACCAGCCTCAACCTATCGGATGACAGCGTGGCCCAAATCACATCTCCGTTCCCGGTGCAGTTCGGCGGAGGGAAGTTCTCGACCTTACAAGTAGGCAGCAATGGCACAGTGAGTTTCACGGACGCCTATTCACCCTATATTTATCAACTGCTTCCGATGTCGAACTCGGTACCGACTACCGTGGTAGCGCCGTTTTGGGCCGACCTTTACCCGGTGACGGGGTCAGCACAAAACGTCTACTGGGCCGTAACCGGGACGGCTCCAAACCGAGAACTGGTGATCGAGTGGCGCGATGTGCGGAGTTTCGTCTGTCGCAATGACGTTACCGCCACAGTTCGCTTCGAAGTAGTCTTCTCAGAATCGAGCGACAACGTCCTTTTCGAATATGCCGACACGACGTTCGGTGGCCAGTGCTACTGGCAGGATTTCGGCGGAGATGCTGAGGTCGGGGTACAGGTCGCGCCCAGCACTGGCACCACCTGGACGGTGAACCGGGAGGTGGTCGCAAGTGGCACAGCACTGCTGTGGACGCTCTCCAGTGCTGCGCCGGCACCCAACCCGGTTCCTGTGCTTAACTCCATTTCGCCCTCATCGGCGACGATTGGTGGCCCCGCGTTCACCCTGACCGCGAACGGCGCCAATTTCGTCCCCACGTCGGTCATCCAGTTCAACATAACCGACCGCCCAACGACGTTCGTCAGCAGCACGCAGTTGACTGCGCAAATTTCGGCGCAAGATATCGTCCTGCAGGTCGCCTCCAGCGTTTACGTCGACGTGCTAACGCCTGGCCCGGGCGGCGGAGAATCACAGTTGCTGACGTTCAGCTTCGCTAGCAACGTTCCGACCATTACCTCTATCTCGCCTACCTCGGCTCCGGCCGGCTCTTTCCCCTTCCAGATGACCATCACCGGAACCGGGTTTGCGCAAACTTCGGGTGTCTACTGGAACGGAAACGTGGCTGGCAGTACTGTTGTCAGTTCGACACAAATATTGGTCGCGATTGGGGGCAATCTCCTGACGACCCAGGGTACTGCTCAAATCACCGTCGTCAACGGTCCGCCCGGAGGCGGTACATCGAATGCGGTGCCGTTCACGATCCTGCCGCCAGGCCCGACGGTCTACCTGCAACAACCCGCGCCCTTCAACTTCCATTCTGGCCCGCAAGGCCAGAACTCCTCCTCGCCTCCGGTGCGCTTCTTGGGGTGGAACTATGCTCACCAGGCAGGCCCTCAATATCTGAACCAGTTCTTGCGGACGCGAGCGGACGTTCCGCCGAACGGCGGAAGCGTTCTGCAATCAACGACCGAAGCTTATGTCCAGCCTGCTGCCTCAGTGAAGCTGCCCGGATTGCAACTTCGCCCGAGCCTACCTGCCGACTTTATCCCTACTGCGGTGGCCACCGGCGATTTTGATGGCGACGGCATTCCGGACTGGGTAGTCGCAAACGGCGGTAGCAGCAATCTGTGGGTTTACTTGGGCAAGGGCGACGGTACCTTCAAATTGGCGATCGTCATTCCCCTGGTCGGACAATCACCGGTGGCGGTAGCCGCCGCCGACCTGCGCGGCACCGGCAAGCTGGATCTGGTCGTCGCTGAAGCCGACAGCCTAAGCATCGGTGTGCTACTGGGCAATGGCGACGGGACATTCTTACCCGAAGCTACTTACTACGTGACGGCTCCTCCAATATCCCTTGCAGTCGCCGACTTTAATGGTGACGGAAAGCCCGATGTAGTGGCCGGCGTTCTCGCTAACTCAGTGTCTGGGCCGCTGGTCATGCTACCTGGGATCGGTAACGGGGGATTTGGTTTACCGGTACTTGAACCACGCAATTACAACGACGTTCAGTATCCCGAATGGCTAGTGGCCGGTGATTTTGAGACAAACGGCAAGCCCGATATCGCGTTGGTGGATCCGAACTGGGGCGCGCTTGTTTATGGCAACGCGGGGACCGGGCAGTTCAAGCGTGGTTTGCCGCTGTTCTATGGCTTCGTCATTCTGCCCATCACGGTCGCACAAGGCGATGTCAACGAGGACGGCTGCCAGGATGTTATTGTCGTGGATGATTTTGGATTGGCGCGAGTCTTCCTTGGCAATTGCGACGGAAGTTTTCAGAGCCAATCTAGCCTTGCAGGGCTCGGTGAAACCGGCTGGGGAGTTGCGCTGGCCGACGTCAATGGCGATGGACACCTTGATCTTATCACCTCAGGAATTTACATAGGATCACTTGGAAACGGCCAAGCTGCAGGCGATCTCATCAGCGTCCTCATGGGCGACGGCAAGGGCAATTTCTCCAACCCTCACGTCTACCGCGCCGGACAGACCGCTTACGGAATCGCCGTCGCCGATCTAAACCGAGATGGTTACCCCGATATCATCACGGCCAACGAGGAAACCGACGACGTCAGCATCCTGCTGAACGACGGCAAAGGCGGCTTTGGCTCGCCAGAGGGCGAATACATCGGCTACATGAACGGTAACTCGGCAACCGGGCCGGTCAACTCGCCCTACACCAGCTTTCTTGCGAGTGATGTTGATGGCGACGGCAAGACTGACCTGGTCTTGATGTCGGTGGGCCCCGGCTACGCACTTGCTTTCCAAGCCACAGTGATGCTTAACGGTGGTTCGGGGCAGTTCGGAGTGCCCATCCGTACGCCGGCAGCCGATGGAATAGGTAACTTCTACGATTTCGCACTAGGCGACTTCCGCCACACCGGTCGCCCCGATCTGCTGACGCTTGCGGGGTACTTGAACGACGAGTTGGCATTCGAGCCAAACATTGGCGCAGGGCAGTTCGGATCACCTGAGAGAAGTCCGCTAGGGTTAGGAAGCGGTCCAGCGGTTATTGCTGTGGGGGATTTCAACCGCGATGGCAATTTGGACTTTGTCATCGCTGGCGCGCCATTCTCGATATCCACGCCAGCCATCACTGTTACGGTGTATCTGGGCAAAGGCGACGGCACCTTTACCGCGCAGCCGCCGATCAATGTCCCGAATAACAGTCCCGGCCATTGGGTACAAGGGTTCTGGGCAGGAGACTTCAACGGAGACGGAAATCTGGACCTGCACCTCTGGCTCTATGTGAACACAGTCCCCGACTAGAATGACGATGTTTATGAACTGCTAGGGAACGGTGATGGGACTTTTGCTGCGCCCAAGATGGTGGTTTCCAACCTGAGCGAATTTGCCGTCGCAGACCTGAATCATGATGGGCGGCCCGACATTGTCGAGACCACAACGATCTTCTCGCAATCTACGGCTTCGGTGGGCACACCTCGCTTCCGCATCTATCTATGTCAGCCGGACGGCAGCTTTGTTCTGGCGCACACGTATGCGCCCTACACCGGGACTGTTTGGGAACCATTGGCAGCTTTCGGCACCGCAGGCGGGGGTGCTACAACGCCTTTGATCGGCGATTACAACGGGGACGGAAACGTCGACATCGCGTCCTTCCAGGAGGACTCCACATTCGGTACGGAAAGGAAATACGTGCAGTTCCTAATGGGAAACGGCGATGGCAGTTTCACGCCGACTTACACCTACTTCTATTTCAATCGCTCGTTGCCCAGCAACGCGTTTGACGTGCTCGGCTTGGGCTCGTCGCAAATGGTCGAGGTGGACGGTTGGATGTCCTCGTTCCATGTCATTCCCTCACAACCCGGGCCGGCGCTGCAGATGAACCTGGTGTCGAACCCGGTGATCGGCGCGCAAGGGGCCGTGCACATCGGGCTAGCCGTACCTGCGGCTGCTGGAACTTCGGTGGCGCTTACCACAAGTGATCCTGCGATCAGTATTGGGTCGAGTGTCAGCGTCCCGCAAGGCTCGCTCGGCATCAACGTGCCTTTCCAGATCGGCAGCGGGTTTAATGCGTCGCACGTCTTCTCCGTCTCCGGAACGCTGGCGGGAAGTACAGCCACGGCGTACGGCACACAGGCATTAGCGACCGGCCGCTACGGAGTGAGCCTCGGGTTGAACTTACCCAATCAAGCCTTGATGCCGGGGCAGACAAGCTCTGACTATGGAGTGAACGTGGCGTCACAAGCAGGCTATGCCACAACCGTGACCCTGAGCTGCCAGGGGTTACCGGCCGGTACCGCCTGCCAGTTTGGGACCACTACCTTGAGCGTGGTCGCCGGCGGCGCAGTTTCGACTTCACTGTTCTTGACTACCTCACAGTCCACGCCGCTCGGAAATTATCATTTCAGCGTCGTCGCGACGGATGGGGCGATTACGTCCACCATACCCGCCGGTCTGAACGTTGTTCCTCCACCGAGCTTCAGCTTCAGTCTCGCCCCAACTGGGCTGAAAACTTTACCAAACACCACCGTCACCGGGACGTTAACTCTCACGGTAGTCAATGATCGGGGCCCTTTTAGTTTGACCTGCACGGGACTACCGGCGCAGGTGACATGCAGCCTAGCGAGTGCAGCGCTGATGCCGGGTTCGAACAGCTTCACCATCCAGACGAACGGCCTAGCGCCCGGTAACTACACCTTCTTCGTTACCGTGACGGATGGGAGGAACACGCAATCCGCGTCGGCGCAACTCACAGTTCAGGATTTCACCGCCACTATATCCCCGACCGACGTAAATCTTAGTGTGGGACAGTCGACCACCGTGAACATCGGTGTTTCAGGCGTGAACGGGTTCACCGATCCGGTCTCGTTATTGTGTATTGCCGCGCCGGTCGGGACGCAGTGCACAATCAGACCAGCCGCGGTCACGCCTACGCCCGGCAGCGTGCCGGCGACGATGACGATCTTGGTTAATTCCCAACCGGCGGCTAACCGAATCAAAGCGAAACACCAGCCGTACTTTGGCCTGCTGATTCTATTTCCGCTGGGACTGGTGTTCGCCTCTGCATTTACCCCCGCACTCGACGGCGCACGACGGTACCGAAGAAGGATGGTTCTGATTCTGCTGGCGACGGCT
Source organism: Acidobacteriota bacterium (assembly GCA_003225055.1). Lineage (GTDB taxonomy): Bacteria > Acidobacteriota > Terriglobia > Terriglobales > Acidobacteriaceae > Gp1-AA122. The sequence continues at coordinate 1,490 of QIAU01000219.1, read as the reverse complement.
GTATCGTTAACACTCTCGTGCGGAGGCGGCACTCCTAGCGGGAGTGGCGGGGGGGGTGGGAGCGGCGGTGGCGGAACGAGCACGACGTTTACGCTTGCCGTCCAAGGCAGCGCCGACAACGTAACCAAGCAACTCGGTTACGTGACCGTGACGGTTCGCTAAGGTCATTCAGGAAGTCCGCGACGGCCTCTGCTGAGGCCTGTGGCAGCGTGTCTCGTAAGTAATCGCCGCAAGCATAAAGGAGATCCCCTGGCGCCTGCCTAGCGGATCATCCTTTATTAATGTGCCTACTGAGTTGATTTGAAAGAAAGAAGCGCTGGAGGCGATTGGGTGCCCCAAGCGGGTGCCCCATCTGAGCCGACAACTCGCAAGTCCGCAATAGCGGCGGATTGACCGTGACCCATTCTGATTGGACTGGGCGGTATTTTTGATCTAAGCCCATCTCCATGCCGCAGGATCCCGGTTGGCCTGCGCATTACCCTTTAGAACGGGATTCAAGAATTTCGCCGCAGCTCGCCCTGCTTCTTCGATTGTGGCCAGGGGAGATCGAGTTCACGCGCAAGTTGTCTGTAGGATGCGGCGATACGCGCTCGGGGATCGGGCGTTTCTCGTGGTATGTCGTGAGACGCTCTGGCTCGGAAGGTAGCCTCAATTGCCTGCCTTAGCTTCGCGCTCTTGAATTGCTGTAGGGGCCGCAAAAAGAATGGCGGCGAGGGCGCGCGCGGCTCGTTTCACCGCTGGCTTAAGTCCGAGTGTAGGTATGCAGCTTCTCCGCAACCTGCCTAGTCAGTGGATAGCAGCGCACTCTCGCCGGAGCAATCTCAGCAAAAGCGAGAATATCTGGCCCGGCGAGCACATCAGGGGTTTCAAGAAGCGGATCGCCGTATCCGACATCGAGGTGGAAATTCTCAAACTGCCGGCCATCGAGCAGAGAGCGAATTGGGAAACGAAAACCCCGCCCAGGTGCTCCTGTCGCCGCTTCTGCCGGCTCCCCGACTTCAAACTCAAACCAGTCTCCCAGATCGAGGGATACCGCTGCTAGCAGGTGGGCGATGGTCTCTTCGCGAGTCCAGCGGTCCATCGCCGAAACATCGATGTCTTTCGTCGTTCGGGGCCGATTACTCAGGCGCAACTGGAGAGCAAATCCGCCCTTGACGACCCATGCGTGCGGCGCTTTTCTCCCCAGGCGAGCTAGGAAGCGGTCAAAGGCAACCATTTTCCGCAGTCGCGCCAATGGCTGGTTGTTCTCCAAGGCTTGCGCACGAAGGCGGTCCTCTAAAGCACGACGAAATGCTGCTGGCGTCCCGTATTTCACGACTGCGCTTTCGATGAGTTGGAGTAAGGCTTGATTAGGCGTCCGGCGCGTCCGCCGCGGCGTCTGGCTTCCTGCAAAAGTGCTGGCCTGGTCGTGAGACCCCGTTGCAGTGCGTCCCGTATGGCGCGAGCAACATGATCTTCGGAAAGCCCTGCCCTGGCTACATCCGCTATAG
>QIAU01000218.1 GCA_003225055.1 Acidobacteriota bacterium | reverse complement strand
GTATCTCAGTGAGCGTGCCTGGGGGACGGTGCGCGAAGACTACAGCGCCTACGGCAACGCTTGGGAATACCTACCTCATGATCATGCCCGTTCACCCCGTCTGATGGCTGGCACCCAGCCGGGGCACAACCTGGGGCAAGACGACTTCAAGGGAAAAGGCACATTTGACGATTTCGACTGGATCTTGGGGCTGCGTCGGATTGAGGCCGCCGGCAAATTATCGACGGATCAGGGTGCTTGGACCAAGGGCAGAAGGTTCCGCAAGTGGCCCAGCAACTGAACGTGTTGGCGAACACCCTCCACAAGGCGATCCGCGGCGGGCGTAGCCGATCGAGACCACGTCGTAATTCCAGTCCCGCGCGGTTTTCTTAGCCTCGCGAACCATCCCCTCCGGGGTCATCTTGGGGCCGGACGGAAATTTACGCGGCTCCGTCTGACCAGTGGCCAGCAGTTTTACGTTGGTGCCTCCGACGTCGATCACCAAGACCTTGGGCCCGTTTCCCATTAGCGTTTTCCCACCACGGTCGCTTCTGAAGATGACTTCTTTCCCAAGTGTCCGCCGAAGGCGAAACGCATCGCTGAAAGCAAGTTGTCCGCGAAATCGGCTTCGCCGCGCGAACTGAACCTTGCGTAGAGCGCGGTAGTGAGCACCGGGGTTGGCACCGCCTCATCAATGGCGGCCTTGATGGTCCAGCGGCCCTAGCCCGAGTCGGAGACGCGGCCTGCGAATTGCGTTAGGTTCGGGTCCTCCGCCAAGGCTGTTGCGGTGAGATCCAGCAACCACGAGGCGATGACACTTCTGCGCCTCCATACCTCGGCGATGTCTCGAAGATTGAAATCGTATTGATAATGTTCCGGGTCTCGTAGTGGCGTCGTCTCAGCATCGGGCGCGTGTTGTTGCCGCCCGATGTTGGCGGCGCGCAGGACGCCCACCCCTTCTACGTAAGCCGCCATTAAGCCGTATTCAATCCCGTTGTGAACCATCTTCACGAAGTGCCCGGCCCGATTGGGCCCAGAGTGCAGATAGCCCTGCTCGGCGGTGCCACCCAGTCTTTCCCGTTCCAGGGTGCGCTAGACATCGCCACGGCCCGGCGCCAACGTCGCGAAGATCGGATTCAGCCGACTCACTATCCCCGTTTCGCCTCCGATCATCATGCAGTAGCCTCGCTCCAGGCCCCACACTCCGCCGCTAGTTGCGACATCGACGTAGTGGATCTTTTTCGGCGCAAGCTCTTTTGCTCGGCGGATGTCATCCACGTAGTAGGCCATTTCCAGGGCAAGCACCAAGCGTACGGGGACTTGAAGCTGCCCAGCGGGTCAGAATGTGCAGCGTGATCAAAAGCCCTCAAGCACAACCTTGCCGCGTGACTTGTGACTTTCGATCAGCTGGTGCGCCTTCTTCAGATTGCTGGCGTCAATTCTGCCGAAGGACTCGGCAAACGTCGTGCGAAGAACGCCCGCGTCGATCAATTCAGCTACTTCGTTCAACAGCCGGTGTTGCTCGATCATGTCCGGCGTCTCGAACAGCGGACGCGTGAACATGAACTCCCACACCAGAGATGCGGCCTTGCGCTTCAGCGGCCTCGCATCCAGGGAAGGCGGATCATCAATCAGCCCAAACTTACCCTGCGGCGCGAGCACGTCGATCACCCCGGGGTAATGCTGATCCGTGGCTGTCAGGCTGGCGATGTATTTCACCTCGGCCGGCCCCACGGCTTTGAGTTGCTCTGCCATCGGCCTCGCGTGATCGATCACCTCGTGCGCGCCGAGGTCCAGGCACCACTGCCTGGTCTCCGGGCGCGATGCCGTAGCAATCACGTGGAGGCCCGTCAATTTGCGCGCCAGTTGCGTCAGCATCGACCCGACTCCGCCGGCGCCGCCGATGATTAGCATCGAATCGCCATTCCCGTCGGCACCGCGCTTCACTCCAAACCGGTCAAACAGCAACTCCCATGCCGTGATGGTTGTCAGGGGCAAAGCGGCAGCATGGGCGAAAGACAACGCCTTTGGCTTCTGGCCCACGATGCGCTCATCGACAACATGAAACTCCGCGTTTGTGCCGGTCCGTAAAATAGACCCGGCGTAGTACACCTCGTCTCCGGCCTTGAACAGACTACACTCCGGCCCCGCCTGCCGCACGATTCCCGCCGCGTCCCAGCCCAGGACCTTATACCCATCCTGGTCCGGGCCGGCGCTTCTTCTCACCTTCACATCTACCGGGTTCACGGATACGGCTTTGACTTCCACCAGCAGATCTCGCCGACTGGCTTGCGGGGTCGGGATTTCGATGTCCAGCAGCGACTCGGGGTCGTTAATCGGCAACGGTTTTTTGTAACCGACGGCTTTCATATGCGGTCTCTTTTCCGTTGTTCTTGGGCACTGGAGGCGCGCCGGAGCTGCGCGCAGCTGGCAGGTTTCCTGGCCGCAGCTCAGGAAGGGATGAAGTCCTCGCCCGACGCACCCCGCGCCTTTCATCCCTCCGAAGCCGCCGCAATCAGATTCGAACTGCGCGTCCCCTGCGGATCAGGACGCGCGTTCCATGGCCATTTCTTTGGGCAGACCCTTCTGGCTGAACAGGAAAAACTTGGCGCGCAAAGGCTTGGCGTCCGCCGGCCAACCGGCTTCCTCTTTGTACTGCCTGATCGCGTCCAGGTAGTAGACCCTGCGTTCCACCGCCGGAATATCGTCTGCCTGCGCGATGTGCGCCTGCAGGTCTTTCAGGGCCTGGCCCATTTTCTGCTTGTTTTGCTTGCAGCCATGGATGTAGGCCACGCCTTTCTCGCCACTCGCGACAATTCGCTTGCACACCCAGAGTTCATAATCACTCTCCGGCGGGTCCTTCTGCAGGCCAATCGGCAGATCGAACGAGCTGGCGAATTGAAGTATCCGGCTCAAAGCGCTCTCGTTCACGCTCTTCATCTCGCGGAACAGCTCCTGCCGGACCGGCTCCAGCTCCTCGAGCAGGCTGCCTTCGAAATAGAGGCGGTCCAGGCAGCACAGCAATCGCGCCGCCTTCCCACGCACGCTTGCTTCCGCCTCGTCTCTCTCTCTGTTGATGATGTCCAGGTTTTCTTCCAGGAACGGCCCCTCGTGCCCCATCCTGTCGATCAGGCGCAGCACCTGCGCCCCGCCGATGCCGATGCCATCCACGCCGACGTACACAGCGGTCGCGATGTGTCCCTTCCCAATGACGAATCCGCCGGAGAAGTACGTGGTGAGTCCCTTTTCGTGAGCCGTGTGGACCAAGGTCAACGAGTCCGCGAACGGAATCTGTTCCATCACGCACACCGAGGGATAGACGTCGCCGGCCCCATCCCAGGTCACCTTGTCCCACCCGACGCTGGTTGCTACGTCGATGCCCAGCAACCCGATCTCCAATTTGTTCTTGACGATTTTCGTCTTGCCCGGAGTGCGGTCGTCGACGTATTCCCGATTGAGGTTGAACGCCACCGACAGCGCCTGCCGCGGATGACAACGAAGCGTCATCAGCCGCTCCAAGTAAGCCATTGCCTGCGTAATCGTGAGCGGGTCGATCGCCAGCTTGATCTCTGCCGCGCCCATGGCGAAAAACGCCGTAGCGGCAGCCGAAGCCAGGTTTGCGGCCTTCAGCAGATCAAACGTCCCGGAATGTTCGCAGAGCGGCCGGCCCAGGTACGCCGTTACCGGCGCCAGGTCCCCCACACACGCCCGCAGGACCACGAAATCCAGGATGTTGGGAACGCGATACGACTCGATTTCTCTTCGCGTGCGCCCCAGTCTCTCCAGGTGCTCCACGTGGACGTAGTTCGTCTCGAAGGACTCGCGCCTTAACACCGTGGCCTGGCGATGCCCCCGGCCGGGATCGGTCAACGACAGATGCGTATGCGACCTTCCAATTCCCGGCAAAGGATGCGAGCGATACGGGATCTCCAGGTGGTGATCCTGGTAGGGCAGCAGGCTCAGGAACAGGAAGAATCCAAAGTGGTCAGCCAGGTTCCGAGGGTGCTTGACCCACTCCTTCCCGTTCTGAATTGCCGTAATCATCGCCCGGAAGGCCGCTTGAAACGTGTTCCCCTTCTCCGGCCGCCAGCACAGGTATTTCAAGTCGTCGGAAAAATAAAAAACGCCCGTGGACTCGGGATACTCCCCGGTCGCAGAGAGTAGCTTCAGGTAGCGTTCCCGGGAGTTCTCATCCAGGGCCGTCTTCAACGCGTTCAGGACATGCTCGCTCTGTTCGCGCGACGTCACGCCATACAACATCTCTTCCTTGAGGATGAGCTCGAAGGAAGAGAGGATCTCCTCGTTCGTGACGTAGCAGTTCTCCTCAAATGTCATGAGGTCGTCGGGGCATTTCCACTCTGTGCGCTTCTTCGCCTCTGCAAATACGCGGCTTCGCCTCTGGTCCAGGTAGAGCTGCAGGAAGATTTGTTTGAACCAGTTTTTGGTGACGTATGCGCAATTTGTAATCGACATGTTCCGCTCCCTTGAGATTTCGCGTTAAATGGCTGCAATGCAGTGGTAACATTTTGCCCGGCGGTTCCCTGACCTCCCGGCAATTCTCCGAAAGAAATCTGTTCGCGGGCGAAGAAGCGGCGCGGTTGCGTGCGCTTCGCGGACGCGGCAAACCTTACGCTGTGACTGAGCGTTTGTCAACGCAAAATCCGCGCCGCTGTCGAGCCTCGTTAGAAATATCCCCATTCTTACCTCGTTAGAAATGTCCCCTTTTTGTTGTTGTCGAAGAAGAACATTCACCGTGGCATAGTCAGAGCCAGGATGGGGGGTGCGGGGGGAAGGGGCGCCAATTGAGCCCCTTCTCTCCCGCCCATCGCTGTTATTGAACTCCACTGTGCACATCGCGAATATTTCTTCTGCTTGATTTCCTCGCTCGATATTCCCGCTCGGCCTGCATGTGCACCGCATTCTTTGGAGAGAAGAGGCGCGCTTTTTTGGGGGCGCCCTTTTTTCTCTTTTTGTTGGTCTCCCCCGCTTTTTGTTAAAAATTTCGCGTCATGTCTTGTCGCGCCAGAATTCACAGCGAAGCCTCCTTGCGCGCGACCAGGCGCGCGGGCAGGTCTAGTTGCGCCGGCCCATTCGGCTTCATCGTGCGGTAACCGCGTCGCCAAGGATGATCCTGGCTCGGCTTCCATTGCCGCGGCTTGGCCACCGAAAGAACGGTCTCTTTCACTCTCTCCTTCACGCTCGGTTGGCTGGGAGAGTCGGACAGCTCTTGGTAGGCGAGACGTTCCCCACGGTAGTACACCTCCGTGGTGCCGTCTTCCCACTCACAAACCAGCGCTTTGGCCTGCGTCGGACCGTAGCGATGCTTCGGTTGCAATTGCAAAAAGCGTCCCTCGTGGCGCACTACCCAATCGTTGCTGATCCGCCGCTCGGTCTCCAAGCGGAAGATCTGGTGCAGCTCGGAGTGGCTCGGCTTTCGTCGGTGGTAGTCTTCCTTCTCGGCCGCGGCTCGCGCAAAGCGCCGGTTGTGCTCCGGTAGATATTCCTTCTCCAGGTACTCATTGACCGCGGCATGGCGGGTCAGACCTTTGCGTCGTAGCTTCTTCACCAACCGATCCTGATGGGTCCCGTGGTTTCTCTCCACCCGCCCTTTCGCCTGCGGCGAACTGGCGGCAATGATCTCGATCCCCAAACCTTGGCACATCCGCCCAAACTGGCGTCACGGGGCTTCTCCGCACACCCGCTCGCTCTCCGTGGCCTGCCGCTTGTATACGTTCTTCCAATCCGTGTATAACGCGCGCGGCACCCCATACTTGCCTATCCAAGCCCGCAGCACTCCTACCGCCGCCCAGATCGTCTCCTGGGTGCCCAGCCGGCACAACACGGTGCTGGTGGCATCATCCACCATGTCCATCAGACAGCCCTCCGGACCTCTCCCTGCCAACCAGTCATGAAAGCTGCCATCCAGTTGCACCAGTTCGCCAAAGTGACGCTTGCGCTCTCGCCGCTGGCGATAAGCTTTGCGTTTTCGCCGCCGCGTCCATAAACCCTCCTGTAACATCCAGCGCCGCAAGGTCTCCGCGTCCACCGCCAGCCCGTCCTCTTCCGCCAAATGTTCCGCCGCCAGCGTGGGCCCGAACCGCTCCTCCTCGCTCCCGGAATACTTCGCCGCCACTAAGCGCAACACCTTGCGACGAAACTTTTCCGCTTTGCCTCGGTTGGACGTCTTGCCGGCATGCCCATGTTTGAGTACGGCCGCCCCACCTTCCTGGTACCGCTTCCACAACCGCTTCACCTGCCGGTAACTCAACTG
>QIAU01000217.1 GCA_003225055.1 Acidobacteriota bacterium | reverse complement strand
TGATTTCAGGGTGCGAAATTCCTGCCGCAAGATGTGCGAGGAAACCCCCTTGAGGTGCTTAACCAACCGATGGATACCCAACTGCGGGTCTACTTCTACCAGCACGTGTAGGTGGTCGGGCATGATTTCCAAAGCCATGATTTCGGCACGATATTTGTTTGCCACTTGTCTAAAGCACCTGTCGCATCATTTAGCGACTCGCCCGACCAGCACAGCTCGCCGATACTTAGGCGTCCACACGCAATGGTACTTGCTTGAATAGACCACGTTGTGGTTTTGATTTGTACCCTTCCAGGGCCATACTGATGCTTATACCTAATGAAGCAATCTAAGACAAGGCAAAATCACGCCTTATATCCCCAGCCCTAAAGGGCGGGGCTTTACGGCGCTTCTCGGTAACAGTCTTATAAAGGCTAAACTGACTTTCGCAGTTGCGCACCATTGAACCAGCTAAGCCCTTTGAAATCAGTCAAGCCTATCGAAAGGTCTTCACCATAGCGCTCGATCCCCGACCGCCAGCTGGAGGGACTAAAATTCTTTCGCGCCGTGGCAATGAGAGCACTTGCGGTAACAGTTGGCTGCGGCGCCGCTTTAGCCGCCGCAGCCGACTGCCCCGAAGCCAGCCTGCAATCAGCGTCTCCGCCGCGGACCCGGCTTTGTGAACATCCGTGGGTCATATGCCAGCGGCTCTGGCTCCCCTATCACGATCCGCCTGAACTGAGGATGCTCAGGGTTGAGCAGGCAGTTGTTCTCATGCGGGGCGAGGACAGACGGCACGATGAGCAGACAGTGCTGCCTTCTCTCTGCGAATTCGTCGCCAATCTGGGCGAGCTCCGGCGGTGCTGCGGGATCTCGCCAATTCGCAGGGAGCTGATTGGTCTCAACCCGCTCCCGGCTCAAATCATCGTGCACTTCGGCGATTGCCAGGACAAGATCGGCGGGAGTGTCATCCTTGTCGAGATGAACGAAGTATTCCAGCAGGGCAAGCGATTGGTGCTCTGACGTATAGCTTAGGCGGACGCCGACACTCGACCAGCGTCCACCGTATCGGTACGCGCCTTCACCGTCAAAGGCAGTCCGAGCGTACTTCCTACGGAGCACCCGGTATACGCGAATCAACTGACTCCGCCATAGGCAATGCGGCCGAGGATGTTCTCTACCTGGCGAGCACCCAATTCGGTATCGAGTGCGGCGACGGGAGCGATGCCTCCTAGGGCGCGGTTGGGCCGCTTCAGCCAGCGGATCGCCCGCTCGTGATCGCCAAGAAATTCGTCAGCGAGGGCCACAATGCGAGCGAGGCGGTAAAGCCGGTCAGACTCATAGCGTGCCAGCCTTCCCGTGCGACGGCGGCGCTGCAGGCTGCGAGGAGAGAGGTCCAACGCGGTAGCAAGTTCCTTTAGCGTCAATCCGGAGGTTCGCATCAGTTCCTCGACGACCGCCGGAGGGAAGCCTTCCCGGATGGCCTCGCGCATATCGCGTTCAGTCGCGAGGGTCCGCCCGAGCGTCTGCTTTCCGCCCAGTTCTTCAACCACGGCGCGGAGTTCGTTTGCCATTTGTCGCTAATGATAGCGACAAATGGCGGAGCCGTCAAGACGCGGATTCAGTGCTAAAATAAGATTGCTCGCGAGATCGTAACGAACAGCACGACCTTGGCTGACAGTGCCCAAAGTCTTCGGCGTCACCTCCAATCTACAATTTGCGGCGGGGCAATGAAGGAAGTTAATGGACGCATCGGAGGACAGGAACGCTCAACTCCTCGACTCCCTCGAAGCGCACTTGGCTTTGATCGAGGGCCAGCTCGAGTCCATCATCAGAGTGGTTTCTATCCTTCCGCCGAGAAGCAACAGGAATACTGGGATCTTGCAAGCGACCTTCAAAAAGAAGCTAGGCTGACGCGGAAACAAATACTAGCCTAGTAGCCGTTTTAACGGCGCGCCGGTGGCGTTCAGTGCCAGGCCGGGTATATTCCCGAGCGATCTGAGCCACCCGCAATCCTGCCAACACCCCTATCCATGCCTAGATCATGATACGACGATTAGAATTAGATCCACGCCCAGCGATGCGGAAGATAGCTTCCGTATCTCACTTTCAACTCCACGCGGGTTCTTGATGAACCCTTGGGGATCGTACACAAGGCAGACCAACCTCTGACAGTCGCTGTGCCGCTTGTCGTGTGCCGCATCCTCCCTTAGCTCGAAGCACACTTCCCTCTCGGCGAGCGTGGCACGCGTGATTTTCGCCTCTACCACAATTTGTTCGTTCTTCAACAGGAAGTCCGTCCGCGACAGCTCGCCGCCAAACGACGGCCTTGCTGCTCCGCACAAACGTTGTTGAAATGAAGCTCCAGCAAAGCATGTAGAATATCTTGAACGTCATACTCGTCGTTGACTTGGAGGGCCTGGCGCTTCTGACTCTGGAGTTGCACCACCTCCGGCATGAAACCGCGACAGATGAGGCGAACGATTGAGACGGCTTTGACTTTGCAGTTGCTCCCTGCACGCCTGAAGCAACTGGCTCCCCCCGCGCCTAGCCCGAACCGAAAGATCAGAAAGCCCCGACCCGCGGGGCCCTTCGTATTCTCCTTGTTCCCCTGTCTCCGTATCCCATTCAAGCGAAAGGAGGAAGTTCCACTTCTTAGCCGGAGAGACTCACGTCTTTCAGACGCGACGGGGGCGCGAGCAAGGAACGGCGTTTGAGCTTCCTCGCCCCGCTCAGCGCGATGAGATACAGGGTTTTCCCCGTCGACATACAAGCCATACCGGATTGAAGAGTTTTCCCGCGCAAGTGCAACATCTCGCGCTCGAAGATTAGCGCAACGCCTTTAACGGCAGTAAGACTCCTTTTGATCCTACTCCCGGCCCCCCGAATGGCGCGGTTCCCTCTCTGCGCTTGGAGAAAAAAGACAATGCCAAAGTTAACGATGGTGTCTTGCGTTCTGTTGTTCGCAATCCCTGCAGGCCTGGCCCAGGCCCCAGCCAACGAGCACAACTGCCCCAACCCGACTGCGATACCGCCCTATGTCGGTTCGGGAACAGGAGTCTTCAGTCCCAACCAGAACCTATGCCTGCCCCAATTGGCGCCGACGCCGACAGGCCTTAGTCCGCTGGCGTTCATCGTACGGGGTCTCGAACCCGGCGACCGGGTGGATTCGCAGGGCACCGCCTACGTGGTCTCCATTCGCGGCGTACCTGGCGGCATTGACTTGTGGCGCTGGTTTCAAACTAGCGATGGCGCACCCAACCCAGACAAAACCCTCCCCTTTCAGTACGAGGGCCAGCCCGACAACTGCGGGATTTTTTCCTTCACCAATGGAGGCTGCGCGAACAACGTCGGAAACCCGACGAATCTTGGGGTTGCACCAGGCGGCGGCGATGCCGATATTGCCGTCAATGCTCCCTTTTTGGGCGTTCCAAACTTGGCCATAACGAGCCTAGCTCTGGTACCGGGTGTGACGGCTACGCATTCGACGGACCGCGGTGACAACTCCAGCGTGCCCAACCCGGTGGCGGCCCTACTTCCCGGGGACGATCGCCAATGGCAGGATGCCATTGACGCTTCAACCGTGTATCTCGAGTATCACGATATCACTACGTTCAACATCGAGGTACAGCGCTCGAGTGATGGAGGTGTGACCTACGTAAACGGCTTCGGTGAGGCCATCGACACCACGACTCTCCCGGCAGTGGTGGGTGCAGCAGTAACGCCCCCGACTGGCAATGTTGCCGGTCAAACCCGCATTGACAAAAGCAGCTGCCCCAGCCGCGGCAACCTCTATCAGATCTTTGTGGGGCCGGACAGTATGGCGGAAAATGTCGCCGGGGCGCCCCCGCGCACGGTCTATGTCGGGGTCTCGAACGACGCCAAGTTGGGTATGTCAGCCTTCATGTTCACTGACCACAAGATCTTCACTAGCCCGACGACGTCGCCCGGTGCGACGTTTGGCACGGCTAACCTGTTCCCGGCACTCGCCACCGATGACCTCGGCTATGTCTACGCGGTCTGGTCGGACAACACCAACATCCTTTACTCCTCTTCCTCCGATCAGGGCACGACTTGGACGACCCCCGTCCGGGTCAACTCGGGTGCGACGGTGGGCAAGGCAAACGTGTTTCCCTGGGTGGCCGCCGACGCCAACGGCCACGTGGTGGTCGTCTGGCTGGGAGACAACCTGGTGGGCAACTCTAATGACCGGACTGTGCTAGAGAAGAGCTGTTCGGATGGCACCAACCGCTGTTGGGCAAAGTGGAACGTGTACATGGCGGAGACGGTTACCGGCCACGCGTTAGTGCCAGCGTTCACTCAGTACACCGCCAGCGATCACATCATCCACTCCGGGACGGTCTCGACCGGAGGGCTGGGCGGTGGAGCCGACCGCAGCCTAGCGGACTTCTTCCAGGTGGCGCTCGACCCCCAGCACCGCGGAAACATTTCTTTCGCAGATGACCACCTAGCCAGCCCGCAGTGCACGAGTCAGTCTCCCGGCCATTGTGCCGACAACGACCCGCAGTCGTTCCGCACAGGCCAACCCTATTTCACGTATCAGCTCACACCGAATCCGAAGATCGTCACCGCTGGCGCGTGCGCGACCACGCCACCCCAGCCGCCAGGATTCGAGAAGATCACCGGCGGAGGCCACATCCCGTCTGGACAGCCGGGTGTAACCGCTAAGTTCGGGTTGGTCGCGCAGAATAAGCAACCGAACGCTTCGCTCTCCTATCACGACGACGGCGCGCCAGGCGGCCCTATCGATGTCCACAGCTCGAACACCAGCGTTCCTACGGTTACTTTTTCGGGTAACTGCGCGGAGTTCAAAGGTGATGCCAAAGTGAACCAGCAACTGGGCTACACCTATACCGTGGACGCCTGTGACAACAGCGAGCCGGGAACAGGCCAAGACACATTCGGAATCACCGTGAGCGGCCCAAACTTCTTCTACAACAATTCGGGCAAGCTTACTGACGCCAATATCCAGATCCACACCCAGTAAGCGAGCGATCCGCGACGTTAGTAACCCGAAACGGGCACCCGCCGCGCGTAGCCCGAACCGAATTGAAAGATCCAAAAGCCCCGACCCGCGGGGCTTTTTTCCGATTGAGACGGCTCAACTTTCTATCTTGACTCCCACATCCGTCGGGAGGAGAATCCCTGAAATCGCCTCTCCCAGAGCACGCCTGCGCTTTCATAAGGAAGTGTCCGATGTATCGCCCACCGCCACTTCGGGGCCGCCCCGTCCTTGAAGGCAAGAAAGTTCGCTTCACCGACCGTAACCAACCTACGCGCGCCGCGCGGGCTGGTGTTCTGCGGGATCACGGCATCGAAGTCCACGCCGAGGACATCTCGGGCGCGCGATTTCTGTGGCAACCGAATGTGTATGACTTGATATTGCTCGACGTGCGAAAACATCCCCCTGGAGAGGCCCGCGAATTATTTGAGCAAATCAGAGATGCGAGTCCTGGACAGCGTTTCGCGTTCCTTGTCGGGCCGCCAATCTACCTGTCGCTCACCTGGCCGGAGGATGTAATGGCCACGCACAATGAAACACAACAGTGGGCCGAGACGGTGAAGCGCTTCCTGGCCGTTGCCTAACCATTCTTAACTTCCCGCAGGGTTGGGTTTGCCGAAAAAGGCACCCACAGCTGCGACGACTAACGTTGGGACAAGGCCGTAGAACGGGTCAAAGCGGTCGTATTATGGCCTCCAGTAGCCCGTGAGGAGGACGAGCACGGGCAAGTGCCACGCCGACGGCGAGTGCTCACCGCCACGCCCAGCGAGGAGTCATAAACGTGAGGCCGGCGGCAAAATAGAAAAGTAACCACGCGTAGGGCAATCGACCGCCACTTTGTCTAGCTCGTGATAGCCATTTCCAATACAGCCGAAAGCCGGCTCGGTGCCACTCGACAACCGTTCTTGGTCTAACCACGATGAGAGGCTTCTTCCATCCAGCCCACAACCTGCGCAAAGCAATCCAGAACAGCTTGTGCACGACCGACAGTTGAGGTCGTCTGGCGCGCACAGCCAAAGAGTTGCTGTCGGAGGGCCCGGATTTTCGAGGATGAGGTCTTCCCGGGAACCGAACGCACTCCGTCGATGGTCGCGGGTAACCCCTTTTGGAATCAATAGACCTTAAATAGCAACGCGCTTTCATCCCTATGGGTGGGCCGCAGGCCCATGGCAAACTCACAAGCGAACCTGGGAAGATGCCGGAGCTACGCGATCATGGCTAAAATCTTACCGAGAAGCGCCGTAAACACGCCCCGTACACAAAAGGTAATTTCCAGTTCGAACGGACAGTTGCGGGATGGCGAACCAGGTACCCTTTGCTTGATCTTCGTCTTAAGAGGTAATACATTTATGGCACATGACGCGCTCGACCAAAGCGGAAAAGGCTCAGCAGCTGAACGCAGCTCGCGTCCTACTTCAGCGTCATGTTGCACTCCCCGAAGCGGTGTGGCGGTTGTCACGCGAGTTCGATTTGTCAGAGCGTCAAGCATATCGCTACCTGAAGGAAGCCTCCCAACTCGATCGACCAGTCGAAGTTCCCGAGACCACGGTGCCGGTCACGTTGAAGCTTCCACCACGCACCGCGGAACTGCTCCGAAAGTACGCGAGAAGCAGCGGTCTGACTATCGGAGCGATCGTAAGCGGCGCGTTGAATGCGTTTCTACGCACTCTAAAAAGGCATGGCTGAGCCGCGTCGAAAAAGCGGCCCATTTCAAATCCACGCTTCCTATTCGTTTGATCGCTTGCTCGAGCCGAAGCTCGCGCAGGCCTACGATATTCTGGTGCCCAGTCGCGAACGCCCCGTCGGCGTGCGCGTAAAGGAGTTCGATGATGAGGATGGCAGCGATCTATGCACGAGTCTCGTCCGAGCAGCAGCGCGAGGAGAACACCATCGCGAGCCAGACGGCATCGCTGATCGAGTTCGCAAAGAGCCACGATCTGGAAGTACCAAGAGAGTGGGTCTTCGAAGATGAAGGCTATAGTGGAGCAACGCTTGATCGGCCGGGCTTGGAGCGCGTGCGGGACCTTGCCGCGGAAGGACAGATCCAGGTTGTGCTCGCCTACGCGCCGGACCGCTTGAGCCGGAAGTACGCGTACCAGATTCTGCTGCTCGAAGAGTTCGCCCGCCACGGAGTCGAGACACTGTTTGTGAAGTCGCCGCAAGGCGACAGCGCGGAAGATCAACTTCTGGTTCAGTTCCAGGGCATGATCGCCGAATATGAGCGCGCGCAGATCCTGGAGCGATCCCGACGTGGCAAGCGACACCGCGCGCACTTGGGCGAAGTCAGCGTGATGAGCGGCTCTCCTTATGGCTACCGTTATGTCCGCAATACCGACGAGGCGCCCGCTGCTTACATCGTCGACGAAGCCGAGGCCCGTGTAGTCCAGCGTGTGTATGACATGTATACAGTGGACGGACTAAGCATCGGCGAGATCACCCGACGGCTCAACGCCGAAGGCATACCGACTCGCAAGCGGAGTGCTCGCTGGGAACGCTCGACGGTCTGGGGTGTGCTGCGTAATTCTGCTTACCGTGGCATCGCCTGCTTCGGCAAGACCCGAATCTCTGCACGGACGCGCGTTATGCGCCCTCAGCGTCGGCGGGGTGTGACTACGCCCAGCACGACGGCTGGTCATGAACGCCCGCGGGAAGAGTGGATCGAGATCCCCGTGCCAGCTCTGGTCACCGAAGAGAGCTTTGCTCGTGCCCAGGAGCTTCTCCAGGAAAATAAGATACGCTCGCGCCGGCGCACCATCGCGCCAAGTGTGGTGCAGGGGCTGGTCAGCTGTGCGAAGTGCGGCTACGCCTTTTCGCGAACATCGACACAAACGAGCGCACGCAAGATTCACTACTACAAGTGCATTGGCTCCGACAGCTGGCGGAAACTCGGCGGCCCGGTTTGCGACAACGGCCGCTTCGTGCGACAAGAGCTCCTGGATCAGATCGTCTGGGCCGAGGTGATCCGACTGCTGGAAGAGCCAGCTCTGATCCAGCAGGAACTTGATCGTCGGCTGGCAGCAGCGCGCTCGTCTGATCCAACCAGAAAACATGAGCAGAGCCTGCAGAGAGAGTTGACCCATGTTGGCAAAGGTATCGAACGACTTCTCAACGCCTATCAGGAAGGACTCTTGTCGATCGAGCAGTTGCGTGAGCGCATGCCGATGCTGCGTCAGCGCCAACAGGCGCTCCGTGCTGAGCTGCAGGCGATTGCCGACCAGACTAACGATCGGGCTGCATTCCTGCGCTTGGCAGAAACCCTCACCGCATTCCTTGCTCGCTTGCGTAGTGCTGCTGAAACGCTCAATGTCATGGAGCGCCAGCGAATCGTACGTCTCTTGGTTAAAGACGTTCTGGTGGGAGAACATACCATCACCATTCGTCACAGCATTCCGATCCCTTTGGGTTCGCCGCAAAACGGCGGCTCACAGTCGCCCGAAGGCCCAAATTACCTTTTGCGTACGGGGCGTGAACGGACCCCCTTGGGGAGTCCCTTCCACGCTGGGGCTAACCAACCCGCCCTCCATCACCCCGGCATTCAGGAATGCCCGGATGAGTTTTCGCAGCCGCTTATCCTCGACCCGCTTGGCGATCTGACCCATCAGTTTGTCGTGATTGACTCGGTCGAAAAATTTTTCTAAATCCAAATCAACCACCCAGCTGTAACCTTCGGCGATATTCTTCTGCGCCTGTGCCACCGCTTGATGGGCCGAGCGTCCTGGTCGAAAACCGTAGCTGTGTTCGGAGAACGTCGGGTCCCACAGTCGTTGCAGAACCTGCAGCACGGCTTGCTGAACGAATCTGTCCAGCGCAGTCGGAATGCCGAGCTTGCGCATTCCGCCTCCGTCCGGCTTGGCGATTTCCACCCGCCTCACCGGTTTCGGTGCGTAGTTCCCGCTTAACAGTTGTCCCCGAATCGCTGGCCAGTGCTGTTGCAGATAGCCGGGGAGTTCCTCGACGGTCATCCCGTCGATCCCCGGGCTACCCTTGTTGGCCTTCACCCTGTGTAATGCCCGCTTCAGGTTTTCCCTCTCACATACTTCCTCCATGAGCTGATTCGTGCTAGCTGGGTTTTCGGGTGCATGCTTCGCCGAGAACGATTCGGTCGCTTCCCCTCCCGCTGCTCGGGCTTCACCCGTCGGCGTGGAGTTGAAGTCCAGAATCTTCTGGGTGTTCTTCTGCCGCATGTCGTTCCTGAGATGCATGTCCTACTCACCTCTCCTCTCGTTCAGGCCTTCGATCCTCGTTCCCGGCTCGGCCTATCTGTTGCTCCACCTTTCGGTTTTCGGAGTGCCTCAATATCCTTGCCGACGTCAGGACCTAC
>QIAU01000216.1 GCA_003225055.1 Acidobacteriota bacterium | reverse complement strand
TCTCGCGCATTTCCGAGAGCAAGTAGTCCGAAAGCGACATCCCGTTCATCGCCGCCCGGGCCTTTAAAGCACGATGCAGTGTGTCCGGAACGTTTCGTACCTGGATCATCTTTGCCATGTCGGCAGCATAATTTCATGCGCGGCACATGTCAACTGGAAGCTGTGAGGAATGATGCGCTCGATCTCCATTGGCGAATTCCGCTCCGCCCAAAAGTAGGTCACGCGCACCGTTTGTTCGGGAAATCCCGCGACGGATATGCGATGCGGGCCGCGAAGCTCTTCCGGGCCGAGGTCGCAATCTGATCCTTTACCAACGCGGCCAGTGCAAGAAAAGAATGGCGCGCCCTGGAGAACGATTTCAGAACCTGCGCATATATTTGACGGCGCCGATTAGAAGGTAGTCTTTTCCCCCAGGCAAAGCGCGTCAGGCTCAGATGAGGGGGGTGTGTTACAATCGTGGCATATGAGTCATACACTTACGATTCGTCTTACAGACGAACTGCTTGATTGGCTCAAAGAGACGTCACGCCGCACGGGTATTCCCGTCGGGCGCCTCATTCGTGAGCAACTGGAAACGGCCAAGGCCGAGGGAGGAAAACAGCGTTTCCTTCGCCATGCGGGAGCGATCGCTGGCGGGCCGAGGGATGTTTCTTCTCGCAAGGGATTTTCCCGCTCATGAAGGGCATTGCCGACACTGGCCTCATCGTGGCATTCGCCCGACGGAACGACCAGCACCATGTTTGGGCTGTCGATGTCGCAAGGCAAATTACCGAACCCTTACTGACGTGCGAAGCTGTCTTGGCCGAAGCTGCCTTTCAACTTGAATCCAGTTCGTATGTTCTCGCACTGCTGCAGGATGAGATGCTGCGCTTGGCCTTCGACTGCAATCGCAACATCGCGCCCCTGGCAGAACTCGCCCGGCGTTATCGTGACCGCAACCCAGATCTGGCCGATCTCTGTTTGATACGGATGAGCGAACTTTATCCTCGGCACGCTGTTATCACGGTTGACAGTGACTTTCGCGTCTATCGCCGGAATCGGCGGGAGACGATTCCGATTCATCTGCCACCACAGCGACTCTGAAGCAGTCAAGCCTCGGCCCTTCCATCGGAGGTGCTCGGCTGAGTGCGAAACGCACCGTAGGATATATCGATAACGAAAATCGTCCTCTAGGCTATAGGCCGAATGGTCGGGAATCGAAGTCGGGTTTTTATTTTTATAACTAACGAGGCTCCGCCTCAGACCGACGAGTCATGCTAAGCTTTCAACGAACACTCACGATCTTCGGCCTCTGGGATGCTACGAAGGCCCCTCTATCAGCGGCAACATGAACCCCACCTTTTGCGGGTTTTCCTTTTGTCAAGTTCAGAACTCTGGCCGCCATAGATTGCTACCCGCCATCTGATGATTTCGGAAGACCGGAATCACAGCCTGACCCGCTCTCCGTCGCCGAGTGCGTGCGGCCGCGGAGAACGGGGCGGGTAACGCCCCGCTGACCAGCTTACTCGCCCTTTGTCCGCGAATAGCCAGCCGCAAGACATCCCCACTGTCGAACCTGTTTAGATATCGACTAACTGGCTTTATTTCATTAGATTGGACAACTCAAGATTTACCTTGATTTATCATGAGGCAGGGCTAAAATAACCACGTAGCGGAGGACAATTCCATGCCAGCCACCAAGAAGTTCACTCCTGAAATTGATGCGCAGCTGTACGAGGAGATGGTTGCGGTTGCCAAGCAGAACGGGCAGCCACAGCGCTTTGTGCTGGAGCGGGCATTAGAGTTCTATCTCCACAATGTGGTTCCATCCCAGCGCTTGGTCCGTCCGGAAGTGCTGGAAGCCTCCCATCGCTCCAACCAGCAATATCGGAAATTATACGAGAAGCTGGCCCACACCAAGTAAATGGCCCAGCGTGTCTACCTCACGGTAGCCGAAGTCCTGGCCATTCATCATCGGCAGATCGAAAGTTACGGCGGTTCCCATGGCCTGAGAGATGTGGGGGCCTTGGAGGCCGCCGTTTTCCGCCCTCAAACTGGCTATTACAACAGTCTGGCAGAAGAGGCCGCGGCCCTGATGGAATCGCTGGCGAACAATCACCCCTTCCTCGACGGCAACAAGCGTGTCGCATTCGATGCTAGTCACACGTTTCTGCTGATGAACGGCTTCACCATCGAAGCAGATCCGGTGGAAACCTACGTCTTCATGGTCGACGCCATCGCCGAAGGCAGGTTCCGCTTTCCCGTGATCCTCGATTGGCTCGATGTGCACGTCAAGCCGCTGTAAATCCCTCCGCCGATTCGGATCCTCCTCATAGGGCCATCCGAAATCTGCAGCAACCTAGCCTGAAAAAGCCGCACGCGCGTGGATTGCGAGCAGACAACGAGCGCGCAAAGAACAACAAGTTGAAGCCGGTCGCATGCTTCGCACTCACTGCACACCTTTCCAACGCGGTTGGGGCCAGGCCGGTTGTGATGCGTATCCCCGGCCCGCATTGCGGGTCACTCGTCGATCGCGATCTTGAGCCGTTTTTGTGCATCCTTCCGAGGATACGGTGTTGTCGGCACTTTCCAACCTGGGTAGGCACAAAATTGGGCACAGCCCGAAGAAAGCAAACATTTCGGCGCGTTCGGGACATTTGGAAGTGCATGAAGAAGAAAGGGGAAAGTGGCGCGCCCTGAGAGACGATTTCAGAACTCTAGCCGTCTGCAACAGCCTGTCCTCGATCCTTGTGCCCTGCTGATCCCGTGGCCGGACCTCATCAACACATTAGCGCACAGTGGCATTGGGTCCGATTCCCATCGCCCGCTCCATAAATCACGATGATTTAACTTTCCTTACGTCGCTAACCTGCCAGAATCCACCCCGAAAATGGTCCGTTTTGGGCTGAAGTTGGACTGAAACACACATTCTTGCCACAGCGCGGGAGTCCTGCAAGGAAAGGGCGTCTGGATATAATTACCAGCAAATATTAATAAATGTTGGTATTATTGTCCATTAGAGATGCCCTATGCCGGTGCGCAAGCAGCACTTTGGAATCGTCAAGATTCGCGACCTGTTCCGCCGCCACGGCGGAGTCCTACGAACCAGGGACATTCTGCACCTTGGAATCCATCCACGAACCCTGTACAGAATGCGGGAGACGGGTGACCTGGAGCAACTGACCCGCGGCCTCTATCGTCTCAGCGGCCTGCCAAAGCTCAGCAACCCAGACCTTGTTTCGGTATCACTGAAGATTCCGCAGGCTGTGATCTGCCTGATTTCAGCTCTGGCCCTTCATGAACTGACGACCCAGGTGCCACACCAAGTCTACATTGCGCTGCCACGCGGTGCGGAACCACCCAGAATCTCCTTCCCGCCCCTCCGCGTCTTCTGGTTCACGGAGTCGGCGTTCAGGGAAGGTATCGAGGTGCGCAAGATCGACGGCATCGCAGTTCGTGTGTACTCGGCAGAAAAGACCATCGCAGACTGCTTCAAATATCGCAACAAGATTGGCCTCGATGTGCCGCTAGAAGCGGTGAAGCTGTACCGCCGAAGACGAAAGACTAGAGCCGACGACCTGCTACGCTATGCAGCCATATGCCGAGTCGAAAAGATCATCCGGCCTTACCTGGACGCGTTGCTGTGAAGAATAAGCCCATCAAGAACCTGGCAGCCTCAGTGCATCAGCGTCTGCTCGACAAGGCGCGACACAGTGGTCGCCCCTTCAACGAACTTCTTCAATACTTCACAATGGAGCGTTTTCTGTATCGATTGTCCAGATCGAAGTACGCCGGTAACTTTGTGCTGAAAGGTGCCCTGATGCTGAATGTGTGGAAGAGGACTTCCCTCCCACGCCCTACTCTCGACATCGACGTTCTCGCGCAACGAATCGGTAACAACGTCGATTCCATTGTCCAGGTGGTTCGGGAGACTTGCGACCAAGTCGTCGATCCCGACGGCATTACTTTTTACCCGGAAACGACCGAAGGAGAGCAGATAGCTGAAGAAGCCGAGTATGAAGGCGTCCGGGTTCGCCTCAGGGGCTCTCTTGGGAACGCCCGACTCTCTATGCAACTGGATGTTGGTTTCGGCGATGTTGTGCTTCCTTCGGAAGAAGAGTTGGACTACCCGACGATCCTCGATTTCCCCACTCCACACCTGCGGTGCTATAGCATATAGATAAACGTAGGGCCACCGGGGTTTGCCGGGGTGTCCACTCACACCGCCGTTGCTTGGATCTGGGAATATCTGCCGGAGAGTTTGACAAACAAACCCTTTCAAGCGCTTTATATCGAGCTGAAATCCTGAACTTGGGGCAGCGTATTTCTTGCAGGAAACCGAAGAATACTTGTTCTAGTCAAGATTGGGATTGACGGCCGCAACAACCCGCCCTATGGTTTCAACTAAGGAGGTACCATGTATTCGCGCCTCATCAATTGCACGATAGATACTGCCAAGATGAATGATTTCAGGAAGGCCCTCAACGAGCAGTTCCTTCCTCGGATTCAATCTCAGCCTGGCTTTGTGGATAACATCGAATCTCTGGATCCGGCTACTGGCCAATTCTCCTGCATGACGCTGTGGAAGACTGCTGCGGATGTGGAGAACTACAACAATGGCCTTTTCCAGGAAGTTGCGTCGAAACTCTCACCACTGATGAAGGGAAGCCCGAATATTCAGACGCTGCCGGTGGAGAACTCTTCCGTGCACCACGTCAAGGCGGGGAAGGCCGCAGCGTGAGGGTTTGACATAGGCCCCTTTGACCTATGCAAGGAACGCTCGCCGAGCGGACCCCCGAATGTGGTGTGCTCGGCTGGCACCGAGTGCCCCAGGTGCTGGTCTCGTTTACCCCGCCTGCCCCGATCTGGTCGGGGATCGGATCGAGGTACCTGGGGTTTTTGACTTTGCTTTTTCTTGTTCGTCTTGTGCCGCCCGCACCGTTTAACTCCGCCTAATTGCCATCCACCCCTCAATTTAATTGCGATCACTTCTACGGAAACCGCTTTTTCCAGCCAAGTGGATTGGGCCCGGCCCAACCCTCTTTGCATGTAGCCACCAGAAGTGAATCCCATATCTCAGCCGCGCTCTGCTCCATTTTTGCATAGGAAAAGAGCATTCGGTGTGGTGCCGAATGATCGTGAATTTCTCGCAGAACATTACGTCTAAGTGTTTGAAAATCAGTCATCCGATTTTTTGGATTTCACCAAAGAAGTTCGACAAATCACGCCGTTGGACCGAAGTTGGAACCAAGGACTGAACTGGCATCATTTCGATTGCTGTACTAGAATGAAAACAAATATGTTACGCGGTTCCCCGGTAGCTCAACGGTAGAGCATTCGGCTGTTAACCGAGAAATCTAAAGCCGACAACTCGTTTCTCTGGCATCACTCTTCTGGCCATTGCCAGATACCTGTTTAATTGTTCTCCAAATTATGCCCCCCGGCGGTTGCCTACTTTCGCTGGCTAGTCTTCGGGGCCCACTTGACGGTCACCCGGTCCGGCGGAGAATTAGGAAGGCGCAACTCCCCCATGGCTGCAAGGTAGCTCACTTCGGTTGAAGTCGGAATCCAAGCTGCTCCCCGGCTTTGCGAATGCAGCTATCAAGACTCAAGAGGTCCACACCCGGGACAGCGGAGCGTACGGCCAATGCCGACGCCAGGTGAATCGCGTCAAGCGTGCGGACGGGTTCTGCGGGAAACGGACGCCGCGCTCGGTCAACAATGTCCGAACTGACTCGCCACAAGTGCCAGTGGGCCGCCGTAGCATTCAAGTGCGCCCGGCGATCAGCAGCTGTGGCTTCATCGGTTTCTCCAAGCGTGACCGCGCGGATCAGCACGCGATCGCACTCAAGGAGCGTAAGATCGGAGGCCATCACCGACTCAGCATTACGGAGCACCTCGCGCACGGAGTGGCCGGTTTCTTCCCCGAGCAACCACGCCAGCACGGCGCTGGATTCCGCATAAATGTTCACCGGGTACCACGCTCCTCATTCAGGAGGTCCGTGGCTTGACGCCGCTTGAGGAGACGTGGGAGCTTCGGATACACCTCTGCATCATTTGGGGCGCCCAGCGTCAATTGCCCTTTCCTTGCGAGTGCCACCAGGCCCGAAAGGATACCTCGCTCAATGCTCCCTTCGCCTGGCGGAATGAGCTCTGCGACGACTTCACCGCGATCCGTCACGAACACACCCTCGCCGGACCGGACTTCCCGAACGTACTCGCTCAAACGGTTTTTCAATTCGCGAAGACCCACGCTTTTCATCACACCAATGTAGCTTCACGAAGCTACATTGTCAAGGTTCGTCCTGCGACAGAAGACGGCACTACATTTACGGCACTAGCTGTCGTCGTACTACAGCATACGAACCCTTACTCTCCCTGTAACAGCTACGCTCAGGGAACTGGCGGGGGAAACCTGACACCGAAGATCCTGCATCCACGGAAATGGAAACGCTTACATTGGGCGTGATCCTCAAGTCACGGATATCAATGCTTCTTACAGCTCTGTAGATCCGAATAATGGACAGGATACGTGGTCATCTCCAGATGCGTCTGTCTCCTTTGATAATAGCTCAGCCGGGACCCGTGCACGTAACTGCTACCTCCTACAGCGGCGGCATCAGCGACACCCAGGTCACATTAAATTACAGGTACAACAACAAGAGCTAATTGGGCTGGGCTTCAATCGAAACGCAGCCAATTCTCGCAAGTAAGACCGCCGACCCGAGCAAATTCGCGCTCATTGTCGGTCACAAGAACATGACCGAGCGCAAGCGCTTGGGCAGCAATAAGCAGGTCGTTTGCCCCGATCGGCTTGCCGCTCCGTTCAAGACGAGCTCGAAGCAAGCCATACGTACTATCGGCAGGCGCGTCGAAAGGCAAGACTTCGAGGCCG
>QIAU01000215.1 GCA_003225055.1 Acidobacteriota bacterium | reverse complement strand
CCGGTTCATGCTGAGCTTTTTGAGAGCCTCGTCGCAGACAATCATCAACCCCCGTCCCGTGGCCTCATTGCGCCCCTTGGAACCGCCCAATTCCAGTGGTTTTCCTGTAACGACGGCAGTGACCGTGTGGCGCACATGCATGGAGTAGGTATCCATGATCCAGGCCATGATCTGCTCGTCCGTGTTGATGTCAGGACCAGGGACATCTTTTTCCGGACCCAGGACCTCAATGAGCTCCGCAGTGTACCTTCGGGTGAGTCGCTCGAGTTCACGCTTAGACATCTTGTCTGGATCGCACATCACCCCACCAGCTGCGCCGCCGAACGGGATGTTCACCAGGGCACATTTCCATGTCATCCAACTCGCGAGGGCACGCGCCTCGTCAAGGGTCAGGTTGGGGCTGTAACGGATGCCACCCTTGGCTGGCCCGCGACCGATTGAGTGTTGTACGCGGAATCCGGTGAATATCTCCAGAGTTCCATCGTCCAGTTGTACGGGGATATGCACGATGATTTCGCGGCTGGGTTCGCGCAGTATCTTCCACAGACCCTCGTCCAGCTTGAGCTTCTTGGCGGCCAGGTCAGAGCGTGCAACCTGTGCTTCCCAAGCATTGACTTCTTCTGCATATAGGGTTTCCATGAGGTTTCCCTCTCTTTTTGCCGCGCGGCAGGCTAAAGCGATCCAATTGAAGCTCAGTCTATTGCAGCTTCGTGTATTCCGCCTTGGCTTCCTTTAGGATGGGGATTTCGGGGTCGGCGTTCTTTCCAGAGGTGCCTACTGTCAAACCTTGAATGTTGACACGTCGACGCGCTGCTGGCGTGGGGCCTGGAGTTTGCGGTCGCGCGGGGCGAGGATCTAGGGTTGCCGGCACGCCAGTATCTCGTGCACCGCGACGAATCCGATGGCACCGTGCAGCCGGACCTTGTAGTGAGTCCCATACTGGCCATTCAAGCGCCGCGCATCCTTGGGCGTCAGCATGCCGGGGCGGATGCACTCGCTTGCATCGCGGGTCAATTCCTTCCAATAATTCGTCTGCCAGAGGAGTGTGCAACTTGACGTTATGTATTTTCGCCAGCCCGTCTTTCAGCTGCCGGTTCAGGGTGTGAATCCTGTCCTGAATCCGTTGCCTGCCGATCGTTTCGTGGAACTGGAAAGCCTTGTGAAAGGCCCATCGGTGTTCGAAGGAGTGGAATCCGCCGGGCGTCATCGTACCTCCAGCCGGCACCGGCTGGGGTGGACGAATTTCCGTCCACATTCCGTGCGTCTTACCCTCGAACGTAGGAATGGTCGTTGTAGCTGCGGACCAGGCACTGGGACTTCCCCTACACTGATCCCGTACCGCGCAGCCGAACGGTTTATGACTCCTGGCAATGAAGGAGAAAGCAGTGCTCCTATTCCTGCCCCATCGATCGCATCAACCCGACTCAGCTCAAGAATGACACCTCGCCCGTGCTGCTGACAGCCGCGCACAAAATGGCACTCTCGTCGCTGAGTTAATTACGTCCTTCAGAGCCTCAGCCTGGGACTGACGATCGCTATTGTCTCGGCCATGTTATTTGGACCGAGTCTGCTCAAGCCAACATAGCAGGCTTTCGCTTGGACGTGCGTCTAGTTCTTAATACATGTCTCCCATGCCGCCATGGCCCCCTGCAACGGGAGCGCCCTTCTTCTCTTCCGGAATGTCGGCGACGAGGGCTTCAGTAGTCAGCATCAGCGCGGCAATCGAGCCGGCATTGGTCAGTGCAGTGCGCACGACCTTTGTCGGATCGAGCACGCCGGCCTTGACCAAGTCTTCGTACTCGCCGCTAAGCGCGTTGTAGCCGAAATTCGGGTCTTTCGCATCGTTCACCTTGCCCAGGACGATGGCGCCTTCTTCGCCGGCGTTCTCGGCGATCTGGCGTAGCGGCTCCTGCAGGGCGCGCTTCACGATGTTGACCCCGATCTGCTCATCGCCTTCGACCTTCAGCTTGTCGAGAGCGGTGACGCAGCGGGCCAGAGCCACCCCGCCGCCCGGGACGATGCCTTCTTCAACGGCCGCACGGGTTGCGTGCATGGCGTCTTCGACACGAGCCTTCTTCTCCTTCATTTCGGTCTCGGTCGCGGCCCCGACTTTGATTACAGCTACGCCGCCGACCAGTTTCGCCAACCGCTCCTGCAGCTTCTCGCGGTCGTAGTCGCTGGTCGTCTTTTCGATCTCGCCGCGAATTTCCTTCACGCGACCTTCGACGTCGGCGTGCTTGCCTTTACCTTCGATGATAGTGGTATTGTCCTTGTCAATAGTGACCTTCTTGGCCTGTCCGAGATCCTCCATCTTCACGTTCTCAAGCTTGATGCCTAGGTCTTCGGTGATGGCTTTGCCACCGGTGACGGTTGCGATGTCCTGCAACATAGCCTTGCGGCGATCGCCGAATCCAGGCGCCTTCACGGCAGCAACCTGCAGCGTCCCTCGCAGCTTGTTGACAACAAGAGTCGCCAGGGCCTCTCCCTCGATGTCCTCTGCGATGATAAGCAGCGGCTTGCCACTCTTGGAGATCTGCTCAAGCAGAGGGAGGATGTCCTTCATGGAGCTGATCTTCTTTTCGTGGATGAGGATATAGGCGTTCTCGAAGGCAACTTCCATGCGTTCAGGATCCGTGACGAAGTACGGCGAGAGGTAGCCGCGGTCGAACTGCATGCCTTCCACGACTTCAAGCTGGGTCTCAAGCGTCTTCGACTCTTCGACGGTGATGACGCCATCCTTGCCAACCTTCTTCATTGCTTCTGCGATGATGTGGCCGATGGTGTCGTCATTGTTGGCGGAGATGCTGCCAACCTGGGCGATCATGTCGCCGGTGACGGGCTTGGAAAGCTTATCGAGTTCGCCCTTGGCGCGCTCGCCGGTCTTGGGGTCGATCGCGCCGCAAATCACGGTGATGGCTTTCTCGATGCCGCGTTTCATCGCCATAGGATTGGCGCCGGCTGCAACGGTCTTTACGCCTTCGCGATAGATGGCCTGGGCGAGAACGGTGGCGGTGGTGGTGCCGTCGCCGGCGACGTCGCTGGTCTTGGAAGCGACTTCACGCACCATCTGGGCCCCCATGTTCTCGAGGCCATCCTGTAGTTCGATTTCTTTGGCGACGGTGACGCCGTCCTTGGTGATGGTCGGCGAACCGAATCTCTTCTCAATGACAACGTTGCGGCCCCTGGGGCCGAGGGTCACTCTCACGGCGTCGGCCAGAAGGTTTACGCCGCGAAGGATCGCCTGCCGTGACTCTTCTCCGTGTACGATCTGCTTTGCCATAACTTGTTCTCCTAGAATGTTAAAGTCTTGAATTCGGTTGCGTTCCGGCGTGTTATTGCAATCCCGTGAGCTGGATCGCGGGCCATGACTCGCCCAGATCCTTTCGTGTCCAACAAAGGGATTCTCAGGATGACAAACTATCTCTTAGCTCCTACGGTCTCTTTCTTGGCCGCACCGGTAATGACGCCGAGAACCTCTTCCTCTTTCATAATGAGGAAATCTTCCCCATCAATCTTGATCTCGGTGCCGGAGTACTTGCCGAACAGAATGCGGTCGCCTTCCTTCACAGCGAGAGGGAATAGTTTGCCTTCTTCGTTGGTCTTGCCCTTACCAACGGAGATGACCTCGCCCTCCTGTGGTTTATCTTTGGCAGAATCGGGGATGATGATGCCGCCCCGAGTGGTGCCAGCTTCTTCTACGCGCCGCACCAGAACGCGGTCATGCAGTGGGGTAAACTTCGTAGCCATACTTGCAGACTCCTTTCATTCGCATTTAAGTTGAAAAACGCGTGAGGCGTGGAAGCTGACAGGCGGAGCTTCTGAGATCCGCAGGTACACTTACACACCAGCGCGGGTGCCGTTCCTCGATCAGAACGGCCCGCCGGTACTAAATGTCTGTGGGCCTAAACTCCCGGTATCCTCCGGCTTTTTGTAATCATGAGGTTAACGGGGACGCGACTCGATACATCCAGAGTGGCTCATGTGCTTGTCTCCGCTTAGTCGCAGCCATCTCTCGCTCAGCCTCGGAACCCTACCGGAGAATCGTGTGACGCTCGGGTGGGATCGCACCAGCTTCAAATGGCGTCAGCTGGGAGCGATCGCAGTAACCATGGCCTTTAAGACATGCCGTGTAGTTGCGCGTGTGTTCGGCGATAGCCAACGCACCTGCTTCCGATCGAGTCAGTTTGGAGTAGTCGCAGGTTTCGCGGCCGTCTCTACAATCGGAAAAGTTACGCTGGTGCTCTGCGACGGCTACTTCATGGGCTTCCAACTGATTCAGTTTAGAGTGGTCGCAGTCGTCCCAACCATTCTTACAATTCAAGGCGTTGCGCTGGTGTTCTGCCACTGTCACTTCATCCGCTTCCGAGTGAGTTAGTTTGGAGTGGTCGCAGAGCCCTACTCCGTCCTTACAATCCGACAGGTTTCGCTTGCGCCCAGCGATGGCCACTTCAGCCACTTGCGACCGAGTTAGCTTCGATTGGTAGCAGGATCCAACGCCTTGTTTACAGTCGGAGATGTTGCGCTGATCCTCTGCGACAGCCACTTCGCGCGCTTCGGAGTAGGTCAGTTTGGACCGGTCGCAGGACCCTGTGTCATCTTTGCAGTCGGAGACATTCCGCCGGTGGTCAGCGACTGCCCATGCAATGGCTTCCGGTCCGGTAAGTTTCGAATGATCACAGGGTTCCAAGCCGTTCCTGCAATTCGAGACGACGCGTGCATGATCCGTAACGGCCACCTCGGCCGATTCCGATCTTGTCAACCTGGAGCGATCACAGGCCTCCCAACCGCTCTTGCACGCCGACAGATTCTGTTTGTTATCGGAGGACTGAGCAAATACTGAGCCATGCCAGCAGCCGAGGCAGGCGACTAAAGTCCAAAGCAATGTTCGCATACTGAGTTTCATTGGTCTCCCCTTTCAAGGGCGATAGCGGGCTACACCGCCTCGAAACCTGTTCTCTGTAATTATCGCCTCGGCATCTAGGAAAGCTGATCAAGATTGACCAAGTTGTGTCCCGCCACGCCGCCGGCGCCCACCTTGAAATGCCTGCCCAGGACGTTGATGAAGTCGGCGGCCGACCCTTTAGATCTGCTGCCCTTTCTCTAGCTCGTCCATTTCGGCATCGAGTGACTCGCTCCCGATAGTAATGGCGTGTTCGATCCCGCTGGCTTTGATGTATTGGCCGTCCTTCGACCAGCGAAGCCTTTCTCCGGGAGACTCATTCACAAGACCATTGCGGTTTTGCCTAGTTTCGGGTTTGTCTGGGCTGCCGTACTTCTTCGCCAATGCAAGCACGTAGCTGTTGTAGGTGTTTCCCTGTGTGCGATTGTCCGTGGACACGTAAATCTGAGCTACCTTCTGATCCAACATCGTCATATTCACGTACTGCCCGGTATCCAAAACATCAGTGCAAGTTTCTATACGATTAATCCCATCGGAGCCGCACAAGCCCGGGGTCGAAGAAAGCGAGGGTATTTTCCAGGAAAGGAACCTTCGTTCCGCTTCCTTCATTTCATCACCGATCCGAATCCCACGAAACTCGAAGGGAGCAGGTTGCAAAACTGCTACTGGGAACGCGGGCGCTTTGCGGTCTGACCGCAGACCAGAAGCATCCGGCATAGCAGGAACCTGCGCGAAGGCAAATAGCGATACAACGATCAACAGGCACATTACGTATTTCATAATCCTCCAGTAGGGCAGCCACCCAAGGCCCGGCGCATCCTTTGAGACCTCTCTTGGGACTACGAGAACCGGGCCCGCGATCCGCTCTTGCAGGTATAGCGCACACACAAACCTTTGCCGCGTGTCGGAAATTAGTCGGATCGTCTGAAGCCCTTGGCGCACGCGCCATTACGCTAGTGGCTCCGTCGCTCTATCTCCGGTTCGACTTGTTTGTAACCCGCAGGGACCGCAAAACGGGGCGCGTCGATTGCAGCCGACGAGAATGCCATTAGTTCAGTACTCGATTCCATCAGAACGCTGGCTGCACCGCTGTCAGGCGTCTTGTGGTTGTCTGCATCTAGGTTTGCCGTTGGGGGCCCAAGTAGGAAACTGATCCGCTGACGTGGATGCTGGCGCCGAATCGTTCTCCAGAACGCCACTGCCTCTTTGGATCTCTGGCGCACGTCCAACAATACCAAATCGAAAAAATCAGGTACCCAGAGCAACTCTGCTTCCGTGACACTCTTAGCCAAATGCACGTGAACTCCGTGGCTTCTCAGCGCGCTGGCGCGCAGGTTCTGCATCGCTTCGTTGGGATCGATGATGAGCACGTTTTTCGTGGCCATTGGAAAGGGAATCGGCGATTGCTGGGGCACAGAACACCTCCAAGTTTTCCGGAGGCGGGCGTTTCGGAAAGCAGGGTTAATCTTGAGAAACGGGCGTCACCCGAAAAATCTAAACGCTCAACGATACAACTGCACGAGAACCTGAATGGCCGTTCCTTTCCAGCCCAACAGCCTCACAGTGACTCGCTTCTCGGGGTCGGATCTGTTATCGAAGCGATGGACAGTCTCGGGTTCGCCTTCCACACCGCCAACGACACCAGAAACAGCACAAGGCAAGCCAAATTCAGCCAGAGAAACAAATTGCGAGGAAGCATGATGGGTAGGACAGGATTGAAAAGCGCGCCAACTGCAAGAAATGTGGCCGCCCAGACGTAGTTACCTGCGCCCGCCGCCTGCACGAAAACCACACTGGCGCCAGCCCAAACCACAAAGGCCGCCACTACAGTACGGTAATCGGAGGAAGAGCGCCACAGCACTGCCAAAAGCAGAAGCAACGCCGTGTCGGTTCCGTAAATTCTGGCCCCCTCCATTCCGGAAATTCTGGCACGCCTAAAGACCTCCAGAAGGGTTAGAAACTCCCTGTGCTCCGGCTGTGCCGGGAGCAGGAGGGGAGGAGGATGTTGGATATGCTAAAACGACATG
>QIAU01000292.1 GCA_003225055.1 Acidobacteriota bacterium | reverse complement strand
CGTGAAGAGGGTCCAGCAGGGCATCCTCGCGTCCTGTCCAATGGTCGCTCCCGTAGAGCGTCTTGCGCTTGCTCCAGCCGCCGCATCCGACGATCATCAGTTCGGGTTGCGTGCTCTTTGCCCTAGTGAGGTCGACAGCGGCAGGCTCGGCTTGCGCCACAATATACGTTCCATCGGCGATGAGCTGGCTATCAACGCCAAAAACAGTCTTAAGCGCGCCTTCGATCTGGGCGGGGGTGTAGTCATGCGTCTGCAATCCGCGAACGGAAGCGTCGATCAGTTCGCGCAGAACGGGAATATCTTCAGGAGCAGCGAGGCGAAGGTGAATGTGCGTTTGCATCATCATGCGAAGCAGGGGCCACGGGTGGGATTCTATCGCCTAGTGATGGAGGAGCGCGACAGAAATGAAATTGTCCACCATCATGGGCTGGTATGTTCGACGATTTCCGAGGCGGCATCCTCCAGAAAGGGACATGGGTGATCTCTGATCCTCTGTATAGTCATCGAGCGATTCAAGAATCGGGACCTGAAAGCGGTTTATCGCGGCTTCCGCTAGAAGGAGCGAATGGCTCCGGACGGCCTCGCCTATGTGGAAAGCTGGGCGGAGACAAACCTCGAACGCTGCTTCCAGCCGATGGAGTGCGGGGATGTGCGCTTGCTGGAACAGTGGGCGGGCCACTGGTGGGATCTCGTCGACTTTGAGTTCGTCCCGGTGCGCCGTTCGAAAGGCGCGAAGGAGATCATCACGCCGGAACTCTCAATTTACGATTTTCTGCGGGATTGATACGTCCCGCGAAGCCTGGCCAGCAAAGCGACCAGTTTGGCCGGTCTTGCTCGCTCAGCGCGGTGAATTTCATACCTAACCCAACGCCGGATTTTGCGTGCCGCACCACGGCGTCGGCCCGGATCCGCCCTTCTTGCACAAGAAAATGCAGCCTGGTCAGGACGCCCTCAGCCCTTGGCTGGGGTGTCTCTATGAATAAGCGCCCATGCGCATATTCCGAACGCGCGAGACATCTTCGCGCCCATGGCACTGCCGGTACACCGGAGACGTCTCCGTGGCCGGGACGCGGGACGTCAATCTTCTGGACGGGGAAGTTACGGGACGCATGGGGAGCTTTCCGGGTCCCATGCCCATTTCAAAATAAACAAAGCATATGACAGTAGTGTTAAAGTCTCCTGAATCGTTTCACCAGGAATGAAGCGCAGGTGTCGATTCGGCCATTGGCGGCGGGAAGATGGAACGCTGGAGAATGGAGAGACTGCACAATTTTCGGGTGTGCAAAGCCGGTTTTTGCTCGTGCAGGACTACATAAGAGGGAACTGTGGGCCTGAAGGCCGCCGTTGTAACGAATGAAGCCCAGTCTCCGGAATTTAATCTCCGCCAACAACTCTTGGGAAACTTCGGGGCGGACCTTTTAAGGTTCGGTTTTCCGGCCGTAGCGAGAGAGCAGCAAAAGAGTCCGCGCCAGCGCCCGAGATTCGCATACTCTTTCCGCGCGGACTTGGCCACGCGTGGTTTCGCCATTTCTTTCTGGACGCCGGCAAGTGTCGCTTGGCGCGATCCTTTCAAATCTTTTTTCTTGGGCATGTATACAGGATGTCAAGGAGACGGGAGCCATTCTATTCAATTTGGAACAGTGAAGGGATGAGCCAATGAGCGCTATAGAACTGCTCTAGCCCATGTTGATGCCGCCTTGGATTGCGGGAAGAAGTCTAGTGCACGCCAGCGGCACGCCTAGATTGTGCGACCAACCGTCTTTCCTGCTTCATCGAATAAAGTGCCGAGTCTGCTTCGCGCAAGAGCTTCTCAATCGTATCTCCGTCTTGGGGATACACGGAGATACCCACGCTGACGGAAAGCTTTGGTCCATTGCCGTCATTAGCAACTCTTTCGCAGATGCGTCGTGTCACCAGGTCGGCCTCCTTCGCGTTGGTTTCCGGCAGGACCACAGCAAACTCGTCCCCGCCGAAGCGCGCAGGAGTATCAATGGCCCTGCAGCAGCAACTCAAAACATCGGCCAACCGGCACAGCGCTTGGCTCCCGACCATGTGTCCGTGGCGGTCGTTGATTCGTTTCAATCCGTCCATGTCAAAGAACAGCAAGGCAAATTCTCGATTCGTGCGGTTGCTGCGCTTGATTTCCCCATCAAGCACGTCTACGAGGTGGCGATAGTTGGCCAGTCCGGTCAGAGAATCGCTGGCTGCAAGCCGGCGGAGGTGGTCCTCCAGCTCTCGCTGCCGGGTGACATCTTCGGCGATAATTTCGTAGGATTCTAGTTCGCCCTGCTCGTTGAGGACTTCTCGTCCGCTGAGCCGGACCTTCAAGGTCGCGCGGTCCTTCCTCTGCCATTCTGTTTCGATGGGATCGACCTGAGCATTTGCGCCAGATTGACCC
Organism: Acidobacteriota bacterium; assembly: GCA_003225055.1. GTDB lineage: Bacteria > Acidobacteriota > Terriglobia > Terriglobales > Acidobacteriaceae > Gp1-AA122. The sequence continues at coordinate 841 of QIAU01000292.1, read as the reverse complement.
AGCAATTGGGTTAATTTGCAGGGGTCTTGAACAATGTCGCGGGCAAGGCCTAAATGCAGGAGTTCCTCTCTTGACTCATAGCCGAGCATCCTGATCATCGCTTCGTTCATTTCCAGAAACTCGCCGTCGAGACCGCAGCGGCAAATTCCGTAGCTTAGATTTCCCGCCAGGGCGCGATAGCGAGCCTCCGAGCGCCGCAATTCCTTCTCGGCGCGGTCGCGTTGATCACGCAACAATTTCTCATCGAGAGCTCGATGAATGGCCACAGGTAGGTGGCTAATCCTATCCATTTCAACGCAATCGGAGACACCCCTAAGGATGAACTTCGCGGCAGCTTCCCGTTTCAAGCGGTTGACCAAGAAGATGACGGGGATGTCCTTCTTCATCTCGCGAAGAATGTTTAATAATAGCGTTTCTTGCCAATTGGGACTGGGGTGCTCAGCCAGCACGAGGTCAAAGAGTTCCGAACCGAGCCGCTCGGCGAACTGCTCGGGAGTCACAACTACATCTGAGCTGACTACGAACCTCGCCTTCTTGAGTTCATACAAACAGTGCTCAATCTCCACCGGGAAACGATGAACAAAGAGGATTCGCACATGGTTCCGTGTGACCCCAAGTGCGTCGAAGGCCGAGGCCCGATCTACTTGCTCCAGGTTCGGTTTTGATTTCGGCGACATGACAAGCGATTCGCTATGCCGGGGCGGAGCCCCCTTCATGCCAATCTGCCCGCGGCTCAGTCATGGTTATCCTGTAGGCAGGCTATGAATTAAGTTCAAATCTGTCTGTTCAATTTTGAACACGAAGTACTATGTCGGTACTAGATAAGCACATCTGCGCCTGC
>QIAU01000214.1 GCA_003225055.1 Acidobacteriota bacterium | reverse complement strand
GAAACCTTTATCCGACGCGGCCAAACTCAGCACCCCTGTCAAGTCTTGCAGTGGAAGCGTGCTCGGAACTCCGACAATGCGCTCCCCCGCCTTCTGCATCTGAGAATCGTCGGGACGAGTTGCGTTCCGGAGATTAGTGCCTTAGACGAGTAATTATTCCTGATTCAAGCTCGCTTGGAGGTTTCCTATGCGCACCTGGCTCGCAACAACTGCGTTCCTGGGCTGCCGTTTCGCGAAAGCCGGCGCTGCCGCCGTTTCTCTGATCCTATTAAGCGCGGTCGCGGCTTTCGCCCAACCCGCCGAAAGTGTCGGCGGCGAGGCCAGCCTGAGAGTCCCTGACTTGTCGTCGGTTCAGTTCCTGGGCGTGAGTGGGCATCGGTTATTGCTGGTGGGAATTCTATTTTGCCTCTTCGGCTTGCTATTCGGACTCGCCATCTACACCAAACTAAAGAACTTGCCGGTGCATCGCGCCATGCGCGAGATCTCGGAACTGATCTACGAAACCTGCAAGACGTACCTCGTCACCCAGGGCAAGTTCCTGATGTTGCTGTGGGTGTTTATCGCGGTGGTCATCATCCTTTATTTCGGTATGTTGTCGCCGGTTCCGGGCAAGTCCATTGCCGTCACCCTGCCGATTATCCTGGCCTTTAGCGTGATCGGGATCGCGGGAAGCTACGGAGTCGCCTGGTTTGGCATTCGCGTCAACACCTTTGCCAACTCGCGCACGGCCTTTGCTTCATTGGGCGGGAAGCCATTTCCCTGCTATCAGATTCCGCTGGAAGCGGGCATGAGCATTGGCATGATGCTGATTAGCGTCGAGCTGCTTATGATGCTGATCATTCTGCTCTTCATTCCGGGCGAATACGCCGGTCCGTGCTTCATCGGTTTTGCCATCGGCGAGTCGCTGGGCGCCGCTGCGTTGCGTATCGCGGGCGGCATCTTCACCAAAATTGCCGACATCGGCTCTGACCTGATGAAGATTGTCTTCAAGATTAAGGAAGATGATGCCCGCAACCCGGGGGTGATCGCCGACTGCACCGGCGACAACGCCGGCGACTCGGTCGGCCCCAGCGCCGACGGCTTTGAAACCTACGGTGTCACCGGCGTCGCGCTGATCACGTTCATTCTTCTCGCCATCAAGAATCCTACGGTGCAGGTGCAGTTGCTGGTGTGGATCTTCGTGATGCGCGTGGTCATGCTGATCGCCAGCGCAGCCGCCTACTTCATCAATGGCGTGATTGCCAAAGCGCGCTACGGCAACGCCGCTGAATTTAATTACGAAGCGCCGCTGACCTCCCTGGTATGGATTACCTCAGCTGTCTCCATTGTGCTGACCTATATTATTTCGGCCCTGATTATTCCGACGTTGGGCGGCGACCGCACACAATGGTGGAAGTTGGCCACGATCATTTCCTGCGGCACGTTTGCCGGCGCCATCATTCCGGAGCTGGTGAAAGTTTTCACCTCGACCGAATCGCGTCATGTAAAGGAAGTAGTAACTTCCGCCCGGGAGGGCGGAGCTTCGCTCGACATCCTCTCCGGATTTGTTGCGGGTAATTTCTCCGCCTACTATCTGGGACTGACCATGGTTCTGCTGATGGCGGTTGGTTACTTCATGAGCACCATGGGACTGCCTAAATTGATGGTCGCCGCCCCGGTCTTCGCATTCGGACTCGTGGCGTTCGGTTTCCTCGGCATGGGGCCGGTAACGATTGCCGTCGATTCCTACGGCCCGGTCACCGATAACGCCCAATCGGTTTACGAACTCTCGCTCATCGAGCAGGTGCCGAATGTCCAGCAGGAGATCAAGAAGACGTTCAATCTGGACGTGAAGTTTGATCGTGCCAAGGACCTGCTGGAAGCCAACGACGGTGCCGGCAACACGTTTAAGGCAACGGCGAAGCCGGTGCTGATCGGAACCGCCGTGGTTGGCGCCACGACCATGATTTTCTCCATTATTATGGCGCTCACCAACGGCCTTTCTACCAACGTGGACAAGCTCTCACTTCTACATGCTCCTTTCGTCTTGGGCCTGATTACCGGCGGAGCCATCATCTACTGGTTCACAGGCGCTTCCACCCAGGCGGTCACCACCGGAGCCTACCGCGCCGTGGAATTCATCAAGGCCAATATCAAACTGGAAGGGGTCGAGAAGGCCTCCGTTGCCGACAGCAAGAAGGTGGTCCAGATCTGCACCCAATATGCGCAGAAAGGCATGTTGAACATTTTCATCGGGGTGTTCTTCGCCACGCTGGCGTTTGCCTTCGTCGAGCCCTTCTTCTTTGTTGGCTATTTGATGTCCATCGCAGTGTTTGGTCTCTATCAGGCCATCTTCATGGCCAACGCGGGCGGCGCCTGGGACAACGCCAAGAAGATCGTCGAAGTCGAGTTGAAGCAGAAGGGCACGGACCTGCACGCCGCCACCGTGGTCGGCGATACCGTGGGCGACCCCTTCAAGGACACCTCGTCGGTCGCACTCAATCCGATTATCAAGTTCACCACGCTATTTGGATTGCTGGCCGTAGAACTGGCCGTCTCGCTGACTCATGAGAAGGGCTCAGGCCTGAGTCAGATTCTTGCCCTGGCGTTCTTCATGGTATCTCTGTTCTTCGTGCACCGGTCGTTCTACGGGATGCGAATTGCAGCGGCCCAGGAGGCGGACACCATCCAGCGCGCAGCCGCCGACTGACAAGTAGAAGGTGGAGGGACGGGCAGGGGGACTTGCGGCGAGCCCGCCCGATACCCTTTATGCAACCAACTCTATGTATTTTGACTTCGGCCGGATAAACGCTTACCGCACCGACCTCAGATTATGGTTGCGATGTTCATCGGCCGTTTCAGTGTCGCATTAGCGGCTAAGCGGGTTGCTCCCAGAACTTTCCTAGGCACGCTCATCCTCGGAGCCCAGTTTCTGGATTTTCTGGGGCCCATCCTTCTGTTGACGGGTAGGGAACACCTGCGCATCGCGCCCGGGATCAACGAAGTTTCACCATTTGACTTCTACCATAATCCGATTTCACACAGCCTAGTCACTGCGATCGGCTGGTCAGTCCTGGTCGGGGGAATCTATTTTCTGGCCCGACGCTATGCCCGCGGGTCCTGGATGGTTGGGCTGGCTGTGCTCAGCCACTGGACGCTCGACTTCCTCGTGCACCGTCCTGATCTACCGCTCTGGCCAGGAAGCCCACGCCCAGGACTGGGGTTGTGAAACTCCTGAGCGACGTCAATTGCTCGAAGTCTGGTTCTCGGAGCGGGGTTAGCAGTCTATCTCGCCAGCACGACAGCCCAAGACGCGATCGGTCGCTACGCCTCCTGGCTACTCATGGCCTTGCTTTTCTTCGGACGGGTAAGCACGCTCTTCGCCGGCGCTCGGCCCAGCGTGAACACCATGGCAGGGGGCGCTTTGAGTATGTGGATTACCGTCTCTTGGGGCTACTGGGCGGATTGCCACCGGATGGCAAAGCTTCCTTTGTCGGCTTGAGCGCGCGTAGAAACGAAACAATCTGCCACCGCTGCGTCTCTGGCAAGCGCGCGAATGGCGGCATGCCCTTCTTCACGTTGCCGTTGGTGACCTTCCAGAACAGCGCGCCATCACTTTGCTTTTGCACTTCCGGTGTTTGCAGGTTGGCGGCATCCTCAATTCCGGTGCCGTTCTCACCGTGACACTCTGCACAGCTCCGCAGAAATAATTTCTTTCCACCCGCCGCGGCCTCGGCGTTGCCCGCCAGCGGGTTTTCCTTGGCCGCGGCGTCAGGAGGCGCAACAAACTTCGGGTCAGTCTTGGACTGCGAGTCTTGCGCAACGGCCAATGCGGCCGCCACAGCAAAAAGCAACAGAACGGACAGCCTCACGGTTTCCCTCCGAAGAGTCGAGCCATCTTGCGGCCGAAGCCACGCACTTCGTAACTATACCCCAAGCGCAGCAGCACCGGGTTGCGCCCGCGCGTCAGGCCGAAAGCCGGCGAAAAATGCAGCGCCGCGTTGTCACTCACTTGCCATGAGATGACCGGACCCAAATAGTGCGTTGTATTGTGCAGTCCGAAACCGTCCGTGCCGCCCAGTCCGCCATATAACTCCAGACCCGCGGCAAAGTTCTCCCGGCAAAATCGGCAGTTCTGGGCAGAAGCCATGGTACTCAGGGGACGGGAGGCGCCCACTGCGTATCCAAATTCGAAGCCTTCGCTCGCAGAAAGGTTTTTCTCCACAATGAAGTTTTCCGACAAATTCCAGGCATGGGTGTTACTGGAGAGAATCAGCTTGGTTTCCAGCTCATGGGAACGCTCTCTGACGAGCTCCGCATTGGGTACTCCGAAATCAGGCGTCTTCCCGACAACTTCTTTCTGAATGCGCGTCGCCTCGTTCACATTCTCGTATTCGATATAAAGGACCGGATTGATCCAATGCTCCCGGGCTAAGGCGCGAAAACGGTTTTCCCATCGCCAGCCCGTGAAGACGGTGCTGTCCCCGCGCGTGGACTGGCTTTCCAGGTAAAATTCCGTGGTCCACCACGCTTTGGCGCCGTATTCTAGCTCCATATACGGCGCCAAGTAGGCCTTCCGGCGCACACCGGGCACGCCGATCGTGCTGCTAGTGGCAATCTCCAGATTCCTGGGCTCCTCCAGGTGATGATCGTAGGTGACAAAGTAGGGGGCTTCCTGACCCAAAACGAATGACGACAGCAGGATCGTAAGGGCGAGGATGAATCGGTGAAGAAGGCGCATAAACGAAGCTCTCCCAGTTGCAACCCAGTTGCATTACAAATCTACTACTTACTTTAGGTTGCTGCGACGAGGCGGTCAACCGGGGCCTTGACTTTTTTGTTGCAACTTAATTGCAACTACTTGCAACTAGGCAGGCAATTCTCGCGCCGCGGATGAGGTCCGGCATTGGGCGCAATAGCCGCCCACTTCCAACCGGGTCACTACGATGTGGAACCGGCATTCCCTCTGGATCTGGCCCTTCAAACGGTCGAACAAGTCGCTTTCAAACTCGGCGATTTTGCCGCAGCGCAGGCAGGCCATGTGGATGTGATCGCGCTGAGGACGGCGTTCGTAAAAGTGCTTCTCCCCTTCCAGGTGCATCAGATCAAGCTCATCGATCAAGCCATGACGTTTGAGCAGGTTCAACGTCCGGTAGACCGTGACCCGATCAATACCGGGATCGAGCTTGCGCGCATGGCGCAGGATTTGAGAGGCGTCCAGGTGCTGCTTAGCGGTTTCTACAATGCTGAGAATGATGCGCCGCTGGTGCGTCATACGCAGCCCGCGCGACATCAGCTCAGTCTGCAGCCTTCCGGGTGTTTCAGTTTGCGGCAACGGCACGATACCTTCTCCAGTTATTGCAACTGACTTGCAGCTAATCTTAGCATCCACTCGGACTTGAGCCAATGAGTTAATCGAGATCATCGGATTGGCCTAGTAGCCCTTCATCTTCTCTCGCCCGCTGTGGGCCAGTTTCTCGATCTCTTCCGCCTTCTTGATGACGTCCAGAGAAAGTATCGGCTCATGCGACCGGTCGACGTACTCTTTCAACTCCATGGATAGCTTGAGGAGTTTTTTCCGTGTCGCGCTTCAACCCTTCCTGGCGCCACCTTATTCAACTTCTTGGCTTGTTCTCGCTGAAGTTTTATCTCTTGCTCTTCCGGCCGTTCCACCGGTCGTTGTCCGGGAATCGGGTGCCCCTGGGTTCTGGCCAACGAAAGACTTGAGCAGGTAGCCAGAACAGACGCTAGCACGGGAAGAGAGACGGATTTTCGCACCACAATGACCTCGAAGCGTTCTGAATAATGCTAATTATAAGGATTTCATCAGCCATCCCGGAGGTTGCGGGCGAGTTGCTATAATCGCGCCTCGATGCTTCTGGATGGGACGAACCTGGCGGACATTCCGTTGACCGAACGGCTGCGTTCCCTGCTGCTCGACTGGCGCGAAGACTGGGTCGCCTTTCTGCGCCACGATGTCCCCAAGATCGTTCTGGTCATCGCAGGCGCGGTGGTACTTATCCGCATTGTGCGTGTGCTTACGCGCGGGATGACCGCCTTGCACGTGCGCAGAATCCCACCTGGCTTTCGCGCCCAGCAGATCCAGACCTTGGCTGCTGTCATCAACAGCATCGGAACCTTCGTCATCCTGCTCGTGGCCACCCTGCAAATTCTGCCGCTGCTGGGGCTCAACCCAGGCCCCGTGCTGGCCAGCGCGGGGATCGCAGGACTGGCTATCGGCTTCGGCGCGCAAGCCCTGGTCAAGGATTTCATCAACGGTTTCTTCGTGCTGCTGGAGGACCAATACAACATCGGCGACACGGTTCGCCTTGCCGGCGTGAAAGGCAGGGTGGAGAACATGACGTTGCGTCGCACCGAGCTGCGCGATGATGACGGCACCGTCCACATCATCCCCAACAGCCAGGTGCAGATCGTTTCCAACATGACGCGTGACTGGGCGCAGGTTGCGCTCCACGTTTCTGTTGCCTACAGCGAAGCAACCGACAAGATCATCGGCTTGCTGAAACAGGTAGGCGACGACATCCGCCATGACGCGGCTTATGAACCGGACATCGTTACCGACGTCGAGGTGCCGGGCCTCGAGCGGGTTGCCGGTGGGGAAGCCGATTATCTGGTCCTGGTCAAAACCAAGCCAAACCGGCAATACGCGGTCAGCCGCGAGTTCCGGCGAAGGATCAAGGAGATCTTCGAGAAGAACAATGTCCAGGCTGGATTGCCGGCCCGCGTGTATGTCAAAGAAGTAACCCCCGACAGCAAACCGCAATCAACATAAAGCCGCCTGACCCCAATCGGGAACTCCCTATGCCTGGATCAATTGGGCCAATTTATGCTGCCCAATTTATGCTGTGTCGTTAGCAAGTTAAAATGTCCGGTTTTCTTAGCACGTGAAATGTCCGGTTTGAGTTAAACGACCAGCGGCAGTCGGGGCTGTGGGAAAGTGGGAATCCCGCGCCTTTTGCGGGATTTCCAAGCGAGG
>QIAU01000137.1 GCA_003225055.1 Acidobacteriota bacterium | reverse complement strand
AAGGCTTGGCGGGGGGTAGGCTGGCCAAGTCGGTACACGATGCCGCGTGGTCAGGCTTCATCCGAAAGCTATCGTACAAGGCTGAAAGCGCTGGTCGATGGCTGGTGAAAGTGAATGCCCGTGGCACATCGCAACAATGCCCGTGTGGTCGAGCTGTGCCCAAGCAGTTGTGGGACAGGAAGCACCATTGTTTGGCTTGCGGTTTGGAGACCATCCGCGACCACGCCTCGGCATTGGAGATTTTAAGGCGCGGACTGCGCCTAAGGACCGAAACGCCTGCGCTAGCTGGCGTGGCCCTTGAAGCCCCTAGCTTTAGCTATGGGGCGTAAGTCACTCAGCACGACCAGGTGGTTTCCCCCTTCCCGAACGGCTCGATCTTGGTGACCTTCTCCAGGTTCACAATGTAGGAGCGATGGACGCCCAGAAATCGCGCCGGGTCCAGCGCTGCTACGAGGCTGGAAATCGTCTGCTGCTTGAGATGCTTCTTCCCTTCACTGCTGAAACGCGACGGAATCGTCCTGCGCCTGCAAAGTCGAGCTTGACGGTCGGAATGATGTATACGCGAGTGCCATCCTTGAGACGACAATGCGTCCCAAAAACTGGGCAGGCGCGTGCGCTATTTGACAGTTCGGCCAGCGCCGGCAGTTTCGAGCCCATGCGCTGGGTCACACGCTCCAGCGCAGTTCGAAAGCGTTCGGCTCCCAACGGTTTCAAAAGATAGTCGACGGCGTGAATGTCAAATGCTCGAAGTGGCTATTGTCGTACGCAGTCACAAACAAGATGGCCCGGTCGGTTTCGATCAGTTTCCGGAGCCTCGAAGCCGGATTCAACTCGATAACGGCCTTCACAGCCTCAAATCCGTCGGCAAAATTCGGCAACGATTTCTATCTCGGGATGGCTGGACAGAAGTTTGCGCAGGATCTGACGGGTCAGATCTTCATCGTCTACCATTACCGCGTGAATTTTCTCTCCAGAATCGCTGGTCATGAGGCGACTCCATTTGCTTGGGCGGGCAGGCGCAATCGGCAAGGTCAGACCGAGCTGAACGAGGACGAGCGGAGCGAAGTGCGACTCCGCTTGGCTCACGCTGAGATTGGGACTTTTGGCAAGGATGGCAAGTCTATCCAACAAGAAAACACTACCCACCGCGACCATGACGCCGGCTAGCGCTAGCAGCGAGGATTCCGAGCGGGGGCTGGCCACCGCCGTGCCGATCTTGGTACCAGCACAAGCTAGCGGTACCGCATCCAAGTGTCTCGTCATTTTCGGTGAGCTGTGGTTCGCTACCGGTGAGTGGCAAATCTAGTCCGTAATCAAGAACGTAGAGGCTGGGAGCGGGTTCAAATGCGCCAGACCGTGGTCTCCAGGTCGCCATTTTCGACAGCGACGCTCGTCAGCGCCAAATAGCCGCTGGTATTGCTGCCATCGGGCAAAAAAACATTTCCGTATTGGAACAAGTCCATCGGCCAAGAATCTTTCTTCCACTCTAAGACGCGCCGCCATTGCTGTCCGTCACGGCTGCCAAAGAGACAAACACTGGTCTCGGAATTGATGGCGCTGGGTTCTGCCATCGTAGAAAAGAAGATCGAGTCGCCTACGCGGCAGCCGTAAATTGAGGAACTGCTCAAGTCGGCCAGTTTAGTTAGATTTCCTCGGCGATCCAGGCGGTAAACATGGTTGGTTTCGACAGGAGTGTCCGATGAGAAATACAACCCGTCCTTCATGGGGACCGCTGCGACGGCACGCGCCTGCTGGTTGCCGGAGAGAACTACGTCCACTTCCTTGAGATCGCACGAGGCGCGTAGAATTCGGCATTCCGCGCCGTTATCGCCGGTCAGAATCCACAAACAATTGTCCCACTCGTCGTACACCATGTTGTGCACGTAACGGATGGCGCCTTTGGGGAAGGTATAGGCAACATCCCAGCTCATTCCGCGGTCCTCAGACGCGTAGATGTGCACCTCGTCCCGCTGCGGATTGTCGAAGTATTCACCCCAGAACAGCCGCTTATCCGGAGTGGCCGTGATGTGCAGCGGCCGCGTGCCACGCACAACCTCATGAGAGATTCGGAATTCGGTTTCTCCCGGAGCGAGCGAAATGATGGCTCCCGGAACGGTTGCCACGAAATGCCCCGTCGGAAGCACAGCAAGGGCGTGAAATCCATCGCGAAAAAAGCGGGAGGTCAGACGCAAGGTGACGGTGAGATTTCTCCACCAGGTCGGGCGGAAGTAGCCAACGATTTCCCACTCGATCCTTGTTATTGTTATTTTCGCACGCAGCAGAGTGTAGGCGTGGGAAGCGTAGAGGAGGTCACCACTCCAGGCGAGAATCCGGAAGCGAGGAACGGTCGCGATGCGAGTCATCGCCCATTTGTCTGCCTCGGGAAACGCGACAACCGTCGGTCGCGGAGTTACCATTTCAGTTCTCGGACTTCAGAGCGAGGAAGGGGCCGAGGGCCAGTACATCCAGGCGCGTCCGCTTGAAACAGTCAATCGCTTCGTCCGGCCTGCAAACGATCCGCTCATTCTCGTTGAAACTGGTATTTAACACAAGAGGAATTCCGGTCCGGTCCTACGCTGGAAAGCCTTAACAGACGCCCGGTATCGTATACCTGGTTGACGGCACAGTTGCTTCCGCTTTTCAGGCCGGATTTGTAGACATGCAGCATATAGGGGGAAGAATGACCGTGCGCGAAATACTCGTCCTGATATTCGGCGAGAATTGAGCGTGCGAAAGGCCGAAACCATTCAGCGGCTCGCTCCAATTTGCGGTAGCGCAATTTAGCTTTCTGGAGAGCTTTCCATGCATGATTGTGCCAAATTCCAGGCCAAGATAGGCATTTTCCATCTCATGACGCCGAGGCTGCTTCAGAACCGAGTGGTAGGTGTGCAGAGCGGCGCCGATGGCCAGGCCCTCATCTCCGGCGGCCGGCCGGATCCAGGTTCGGCGGAAGGGGGTCGCCGAGAACAGCTTTCCGTTGTCGACGCTATTCAGAGCGCAACTGCCGCCCGTCACCAGATCTTCGCCAGGGACCTTATGGTGCAGCAGGTTCAGCAGATGGAAGAAAACTTCCTCGAACCGGCGCGGCATGGAGTAGACGAGATCCATATCTCGCTGGGTAACTTCTCTGTGGGGCCTTCGCGGCTCGCCAAACAGCTTTACCATTCGGTCGGAGAAATGGCGGGGCAGCTTGACCGTACCATCCGGCATGATCTCGATGCCCGGGTCACTGCCCAGCGGTCTGAAATATTGGAGGTCGAGGTGAAGGCCGCCATTCTGCACACTGATAGTTCGCGAAGTTTACGGCAATACGTGTCTTTGTCCATCAGAAGCGAGCCCCATGACTTTGCTTTCATCGCCATATTCTTTGAAGTCGATGAACTCAGAAATCATGGTGTAGACGCTGCCAAGGCTTGGAGGCTGGCAAGCTGCACTGTGCTCGCGCCCACAGCTATGCCGTCATCGAAGGTGTTCCTATTCTGTTGGTCGAGGAGGCGCGGCAGACCCACGTCGAGGGTGCCCGGTCACTTCAAGTAGCCGAAACCGGAGACATCTCTCAAATCGGCAATCTGGAGATCGTTCCTGGCCAGATTGATCTGTTTGTGCAGGAATTGGATTGAGGCAACGAATGACAACCTGTACCGCCACCTCACTGGCAGACTCCAGGAATATCCTATTCCAGGTTTGCGCCTGCCACCCGGAAACGGAGCTTCATTCCTGGAGATCGGTTGCAGTTGGGGCCGGTGGTGCATCGCGGCGGCTCGCGCCGGATATCGGCCGTTCGGTATCGATCCGTCTCTGAAGGGCGTGCTTGCGGCCCAGCGAGTCGCCCGCCAGCTTGGTATCCTCGCCTACTACCTGGTGGCTGATGGCCGCTATCTGCCTTTCCGTGATAGCACCTTTCAGCGGGTGTTCTCTTACAGCGTACTCAAACATTTGTCACCGGCAGACGTCCGTGACACTGTTATCGAGATCGATAGGGTGCTCAGCACGGACGGCACCAAGACCTTACAGATGGCCAATACCTCTCGGTGTGCGCTGTCTTTATCGCCACTGCGCCGCCGATTCCGGGAAGACTCGCGCGGGGAATGGCTCACGCCCAAATCAGGGGGGCACCTGGTCAGAGGCAGGGCAGACCATCGGTCATCGGCGGTAACTGTAGAATTGAAGAGAACGTCCGCTTGTGCCAGGAAGATACGTTATGCCCGACCCGCTTTATCTGAGTCTCTGGTTTCCCAGCTTTGAAACCGCGGAGATTTTGCCGCGTGCCCTATCCGTTATGAAGCAATTTCCCTTCTCCAAGCTGCGGCCAGGCATCACCTATCTGGCTCTACACCCGGTTTCGTGGGGAGAAGCTACAGTCCTCGAGCAACGCTTCAATCCAGGCATCACGCCAGAGGACGCGGCGGGCATGGCTTTAGACCTACTGCATGATGACTACGCCTACTTGTTTGAGGCCCACTGGGACCTTTGGTCGGCCGCGCCTGATACGGGTCGGTGGCTGCTTCAGCCCCGCCAAGTGAAGTTTCTGGCTCACGGCAGGAACTTTGAGCGTGCGGATAGCGAGGGCGGAGACCTTGAAATCGACTTTGGCCTGGACACACCCTTTCTCTACGAGGAACTAGAACTCGCGAGCATCGACGAGGCGCGCCTCAAGCAGAACGTTCAGAAGCTGGTAGAATTCACCGCCGCTGCGGAGAAAAAGAGCGGCGCCAGCGGACGCCTTCTCTGGTCGGAATCGGAGGAAAACCTGGCCCAGAAACTGCTCTCACGTTTGCAGAAGGTCCAGTGAAACTCCCGAATTGAGAGCGCTTGCAGTCCGGTCCAGCAGAATCGCCCCTCGACACGAATCGCCCTCGACTCTCGACAAGCAATTATCGGTTGTTTTATTCTCCCCGCTCATGAAACGAAGAGACTTTTTTGCGACTACCGCGGTGGGAGCAGCCACCCTGATGTGGCCACGGCTTGCCACTTCCCAGCCATCCCGAGATTCCGAGTACGCGCTCATTTGGGCGGAAATCGAGAAGCGTCACGACGAAGCCGTGCAGCGGCTGCAGCAATGGATCCGGCAGCCCTCGATCGCGGCTGAGAACCGAGGCGTCAACGAAGGCTGCCAATTGACCATGCAGATGCTGCGTGATGCCGGGTTCCAACAGGTCACGAAAATTCCTACTGATGGCCAGCCCGGGATTTTTGCCACCCTGGATGCGGGCGCACCCAAGACGCTCGGGCTTTATTTCATGTACGACGTCAAGCAAGCCGACCCGTCGGAGTGGTCGTCACCACCGTTCGAAGCGCGCCTGGTGGACAAGCCCGGCCTGGGCAAGGTCATTGTCGGACGCGGCGCTGTGAATCAGAAAGGGCCGGAAGCCACGTACCTGGCGGCGCTCGATGCCATTCGCGGCGCCGGGCGCAAGCTGCCTGTGAACCTTGTGCTGGTCGCGGAGGGAGAAGAAGAGATCGGGTCGCCACACTTTCCACAGGTCGTCCGCCAGCCCCAGGTTATGGCCGCGTTGCGCCGATGCGTTGGCATTTTTATGCCGCAAGCCTCGCAGGGACTCGATGGAAACGTGACGATCACGCTGGGAGCGAAGGGAGTCGTCGAATGCGAAGTGGTCTCCAGCGGCGAGCGCTGGGGACGTGGCCCAAAGCTCGACATCCATTCCAGCAACAAGGCGCGCGTGGATAGTCCGGCGTGGCATCTGGTCCTGGCGCTGGCAACGCTGGTTTCCCCCGACGGCAATGATCCGGCTATCGAGGATTTCGCCGACAAGGCGCGCCCCCTCTCCACGACGGAGAGAAACATGATCGCCGAGGCCGCACGACGCCTGAACGAAGCCGATATCAAAAAGCTATTGGGAGTCCAGCACTGGGTACGCGATGTGAGTTTTCAGGAATCGCTGGAGCTCCTGATCTCGCGCCCCACGGTGAACATTGAGGGCTTGGTTGGTGGTTACACGGGCCCGGGCGGCAAGACCATCCTGCCTCACAAAGCGGTGGCCAAAATCGACATGCGTCTGGTCCCCGACATGACGGCGACCGAAGCGCTGGCAGCAATTAAGGCACATCTTGCCAAGCACGGCTTCGGCGATGTCGAGGTGAATATGACCGGGGGCTATGACCCGACGAGCACGCCGGCCGATTCCGCCATAATCCAAACCGAACTCGCGGTCTATCGCCAGTTCGGGCTCAACCCGATAGTTTTGCCCCGTAATGCTGGTTCGTGGCCGGGATACGTATTCACGAGCGAACCTCTGGGCCTACCTGCCGGCCATTTCGGCGTCGGCCACGGCAGTGGCGCGCACGCGCCCGACGAATATTACGTGATCGAGTCTTCCAACCCTAAGATCCAGGGGTTGGACGGGGCAGTACGCTCCCAGGTGCAGTATCTGTACGAAATCGCGCGCGCCTGAACTGCTGGCCAAGGCAGGTGCAAGGCGTCGCGGCCGAGAGCCTCATCGTGCGCCCTGCTGCTCTGCTGGTTACCGAGGCGGCAGGGTTGTTGTATAACGACCCCGCCCACAAGCTCATCTTAGGGGGTTTGCAGAAAACTCCGTGAGACTCTCGAATTGAGAGTGCTCACAAGCTGCTCCTGCTCCGCCACTCCGTCCGGAAACCCTGACCTGCGTTCGGTCGGCTCACGATACATTTACAACCTCGTCTTGGGACCGTGATCATCCAATAGCCCGGATTTGAAGAGGTCCCCGAACTCTTGAAGAGGTAACGGGAAGAGGTAATCCGAGAGCGGAACAAGAGCGCTCGAGGTGTCCGGCCGGCTGGACATCAAGCTTTCGAGACTTGGAGGGAGGAGAAATTCTGCATGTTTGAACAAACTCTTCTGGATTCAAACAACACTATTGCCAGCCACCGAGGCGGAATAACGGCAATTTCTTTCATCTTGCAAGCAGTCGTCATCATTGTGGTTGTCCTTATTCCTCTGATGTTCACCGAAGCCTTGCCGATGAAGGAACTCACTACGACATTGGTGGCGCCGCCGCCCCCGCCTCCTCCACCGCCTCCGCCAGCGGCGTCAGCTTCAGCAGTGAAGCCGCGGCCAGTGGCTAAGATCAATCCCACGGCTGAGCTTCGCACCCCGACGCGCATTCCGCAGAAGATACAAAAAGTTAATGATACGCAGCAGGGTGCGCCGGCTCCGCCAACCACCATTGCTGGTGTGACGGGTGGAGTGCCCGGAGGAGTAGCAGGCGGCACCGTAGGAGGCGTGCTCGGAGGCGTGCTGTCCAGCACTCCGACCCATCTCCCGTCGCAACCCAAGCCGCAGCGCGTGCGGATGTCGCAGGGCATCACGCAAGGTCTGCTGACCCACAAGGTCAAGCCGGAATATCCGGCGATCGCGAAACAGGCACGCATTCAAGGGCCGGTGGTGCTGAAGGCGATTATTGGCAAGGATGGGAAAATACAAAACCTCGAGGTGGTGAGCGGACACCCGATGCTGTCGCAGGCCGCGCTGGAGGCCGTGAAACAGTGGCGCTATAAGCCGTATTTCTTGAACGGGCAGCCTACCGAAGTGGAGACTTCGATTACCGTGAACTTCTCGTTGTCGGGCTGATCTCACGGCTCGGCACAGCCAGCAAAGGGACCGTGGAATAGGCGCCCTTTTTGCTGCTTAAGATTTTGCGCTGCACGCAAGATCCTTCGCCGGCTGACGCTGGTTCAGGATAACGATTTCCGAAGACGAACCCGCTACTTTGTTCTGCCGCCTTCCGCCTTCAGCTTGTCGCTGGCGCCGGCCTGGGCCGCCGCCAGACGGGCTGTCAGCACGCGGAAGGGCGAGCAGGCAACGTAGTCCATCCCGACCTGGTGGCAGAACTCTACGGAAGAGGGCTCGCCGCCGTGCTCGCCGCAGATTCCCACTTCCAGTTTGGGCCGGGTCTTGCGACCTCTTTCGATTCCGATTCGCACCAGTTCTCCCACGCCCTCGCGATCGATCACCTGGAACGGATCTTGTTTGAGGATGCCCTCACCGAGGTATGTGGGCAGAACTTTGTTGATATCGTCACGCGAGAAACCGAAAGTTGTCTGCGTGAGATCGTTGGTGCCGAAGCTGAAGAACTCGGCTTCCTTGGCGATCTCGTCGGCGATCAGAGAAGCGCGCGGCAACTCAATCATGGTTCCCACGAGATAGTGGACTTCTTTCTCTTTTTCTTTAAAGACCTCTTCCGCGACCCGGCGCACGACGCCGGCCTGGTGCGCCATCTCTTTCAGTGTGGCGGTCAGGGGAATCATCACTTCGACATGCGGCTTTCCTCCTTCTTTGGCGACGGCTACCGCAGCCTCGAAGATGGCGCGCGCCTGCATTTCGGTAATCTCGGGATAGGTGATGCCTAAGCGGCAACCACGGTGACCGAGCATGGGATTGAACTCGTGCAACTCTTCCACGCGCTGAAGCACTTTCTTGAGTTCCTTCAGCTTTGGCGATTTGGGTTTTGTGGCTTCGAGCACCGCAACCTCCACCATCAACTCTTCCCGCTTGGGCAGGAACTCGTGCAATGGCGGATCTAGCAGACGGATGGTTACCGGCAGTCCGTCCATGGCCCGGAAGAGCCCAATGAAGTCTGCGCGCTGCATCGGTAAAAGCTTCTTCAGCGCGGTGCGGCGATCTTTCTCGTTGTCGGTAAGAATCATGGCCCGCATGTGCGCAATGCGGTCCTCGGCAAAGAACATATGCTCGGTACGACAGAGTCCGATGCCTTCGGCACCGAATGCGCGAGCCTGGATTGCGTCGCGCGGGATGTCGGCATTGGCGCGCACGCCGATCTTGCGGAAAGGTTCTGCCCACCCCAACAGCTTCTGCAACTCGGGGTCGTCGGCTTTCGGATCCAGGGTGTTGAGCTTGCCCTTGATCACCCGCCCGGTTGTTCCGTCCAGAGAGATCCAGTCTCCGGCCTGGAACAGTTGGCCTTTGACTCGCATCACGCCTGCTCTTTCATCCACCTGAATGTCGCCGGCGCCCGCCACGCAGCACTTGCCCATACCGCGCGTGACGACGGCCGCATGACTGGTCATGCCGCCGCGCGAAGTCAGAATGCCGGCCGCGACCTCCATGCCGTGGATGTCTTCCGGCGTAGTCTCCGCTCTCACCAGGATGACAGGATTCTTCTTTCGTTCGTGCCCTGCCTTTTCTACGGCTTCGTCGGCGGTGAATACGATTTGGCCGACGGCCGCACCTGGCGATGCGGGCAACCCTGTGGCCAGGACTTCCACTTTGACACTCTTCTCGTCCAGTCGCGGCACCAGGAAGTCATATAGCTGGTTCGGTTCGACGCGGAAGATTGCTTCTTCCTTGGTGATCAGGTCTTCGTCCACCATTTGAATCGCAACCCGCACGGCCGCGAGTCCGGTGCGCTTACCGTTGCGCGTCTGCAGCATGTAGAGCTTGCCATCCTGAATGGTGAACTCAAAGTCCTGCATGTCCTTGTAGTGCTTTTCCAGGCGCGTGGTGATGTCGCGCAGCTGGTTGTAGACACCGGGCATAATCTTCTCGAGTTCCAAGATGGGTACCGGCGTACGGATGCCGGCCACAACGTCTTCCCCCTGGGCATTCATCAGGAACTCGCCATAAAATTCTTTGTTGCCGGTAGCCGGATTGCGCGTGAAACCCACGCCCGTGCCGCTGGTGTCGCCGAGGTTGCCAAAGACCATGGCTTGCACATTGACCGCGGTGCCCAGCTCATCGGAGATGTTGTTGATGCGACGGTAGTGCTTAGCGCGTTCGTTGTTCCAGGAGCGGAATACGGCGTCGCGCGCCATCACGAGTTGCTCGTGCGGATCCTGCGGGAAATCGCGCTTGGCTTGCTTTTTGACGACTTTCTTGTACTCTTCAATGACTTCCTTCAGCGCCTTGGCGTCGAGATCGGTGTCGAGCTTGGCCTTCTTTTGCTTCTTCTTGGCGTCGAAGACTTCGTCAAAAGCGGCCTTCGGAATCTCCAGCACGACGTTCCCGAACATCTGAATCAGGCGGCGGTAGGAATCCGCCGCGAAACGTGGGTTGTTGCTGCGCTTGGCGAGAGCTTCCACGCTTCGGTCGTTCAAGCCAAGATTGAGAATCGTGTCCATCATTCCCGGCATGGAGAACTTGGCGCCGGAACGCACGCTGACCAGCAGCGGATTCTCGCCCTGTCCGAGCTTCTGGCCTTGCAGCTGCTCCAGACGCGCCAACGCTTCTTCCATCTGGCGATCGACTTCGGATGAAACACTGGCACGCCGCATGTACTCGCGGCACGCCTCCGTCTGAATGGTGAAGCCGGGAGGCACAGGAAGCCCGGCGTTAGTCATCTCAGCCAGGCCAGCGCCTTTGCCGCCGAGTTCGTCTTTCATCTTGCCGTTCCCGTCGGCCTGGCCGTCGCCAAAGAAGTACACGTACTTGCTGGCTGGTTTGGTTTGCGTCTTCACTTCTGTCTCAGGGAGAGTTGTCGTCGCCATAATTAGTCCTTAAGTGAGATTTCTTGTAGCGCCGGCATCGGGCCGGCTGTCGTGCGGGCGCCTCGCCCGCATTCGTTGTTCGTTACTTCCCCTCGGTAACAATCTCGGAAAAATCCGCGATCGTGGAAAACTCCTGCAACAACGTCTCGAGCAATGCCAGGCGGTTAGACCTGATGCGCCCGTCGTCCACCATCACCATGACCTTGTCAAAAAACGTGTCCACATCAGGACGCAGCTTGGAGATCTCGATCAGCGCCTGCTCATAATTGCGTCCGCCGCGGAGTCGGTCGACTTTCTTTGCTGTTCCCGGGATCGCCGCAGCCAGATTTTTCTCTGCCTGCTCCTGAAGTACAGCCGCGTCGACTACCTTAGCGGGCTGCTTCCCTGCCTCGCGAGCCTGCCGCAGAATATTTTTGATGCGCTTGAAAGCGATCGAGATGGACGCGAAATCCGCAGAAGGCCGGACCCTGGTTACCGCTTCAGCCCGGGCGATCACATCCACCACATTTTCTGACCCCGCAACCAGCACCGCGTTGGTTACATCATACGAAAAACCGAGCACATCTTTCAGGTAGAACTCCAGACGTTCGCGGAAAAACTCGCGAATGGAGCCCGCAAAATCCACCTTGGCGGAAAACTTCTTCTCCGCTTCCGATCCTTCGTAAATTGCCCGGGCATCGGTGAACAGTTGACTCAAGGGGATGGGCAACTTGTGCTCGGCGGTAATTTTGATAACTGCGTTTGCCTGTCGCCGCAGCGCAAAGGGATCTTTCGAGCCGCTCGGAATCAGCCCCAAGGCAAACATTCCCGCAATGCTGTCGGCCTTATCGGCAATGGCGAGCACCGCGCCTTCCACCGAGGGGGGCACGGAATCGTTCATGGATTCCGGCTTGTAGTGATTGTAGATTGCATCGGCAATCGCGAAGCGGGTGGCTTCGGGCAAATCCGAGTCGAGTTGCTGGGCGCGCGCGTACAGCCCTCCCACGATCCCCTGCAACTCAGTAAATTCCTTCACCAGTTCGGTGGTGAGGTCAGCCTTGGCCAGGCACGCCGCTTTGTGGACAACTCCGGGACGAACTGTGACGCCGACGTGCCGCAGGACTTCGCACAGCCAACTGGCTAGACGCTGCACGCGCATGGTCTTGTCGTAGTAGCTGCCGAGGTCCTTCTGAAACGTGACATGCTTGAGCTTGTCGACGCGCTCGCGCAGTGAGTGCTTCTGGTCGGTTTGCCAGAAAAAGCGGGCGTCGTTGAAGCGAGCGCGCAGTACGCGCTCATGACCGTGCCGGATGATACCGTCTGGATCACCATCGGTGTTGAGCACAGCGAGAAAATGCGGCGCCAGCTTTCCGCTCGCGTCCTCTACAGCGAAATATTTCTGGTGATCGCGCATCACCGTGACCAAGACCTCCTCGGGAAGTTGCAGGAATTCGCGTTCGAAGTTGCCCAGGATCACGGAGGGAAATTCAGTGAGATTGATCACAGTATCCAGCAACTCCCTGTCCTCGCGCCAGCGCGCGCTGGGAATGGCGCGGGCGGCGGCATCGAGTTGCTTGCGAATCTGCTTCTCGCGAGCGCCCCGGCTAAGAACCCTTGCTGCTTCCAACGCTTCTAGATAGGGCGAACCCGCAGATGAAATCTTTACCTCCCGGTCGGCCAGAAGGCGATGGCCGCGCGATTGATTGCCGGCGCGAATACCGCCGAATTCCAGCGGAATCACTTCGCCGTCCAGCATGGCCACCAGCCAGCGCACAGGACGCACAAAGCGCTCCGTCGGCTTGCGCCAGTACATGCTTTTCGGCCAGTAGATCGAACTGATCTCCCGGGGAAGCGCCTCGGCTAGAATTTCGGACGCCGGCCGCCCTTTTCTGGTGACCCGGGCGGATAAGTATTCTCCTTTCGAAGTGGTCACCTTGCCGAGCTTTGAGACTTCCAGACCGACTTTCTTAGCGAAAGCTTGTGCCGCGGAAGTCGGCTGCCCGTCTTTGTAAGCAACAGTGGTGGATGGCCCGGTGACTTGCTCGGTCACGTCTGGCTGGGCGCTCGGAATCCCCGAAGCGAGCACGGCCAGCCGGCGTGGCGTATCAAGGCATGAAACCGAACCCGTGGCGGGCAGGCGTTCCCGGGTCAGCAAGTCCTGAACCCGCCTCTCGAGTTCCTGAGACGCAGCGTCAACCATGCGCGCCGGAATCTCTTCACAGCCGATTTCGAGGAGAAAGTCGGGCATTTCGATAAATTCAAAAAGCAAATTCCTCAGGGGCTCTAGACCGGGCAAGCCCCCTCTCGACCAGGAAACCCGCTCGGAATCACAAGAATGCACTCTTTCGTTTCGGCATGGCTAAGCCATACCCGTCCCGTTTATGAAACCGCGGTTACCGGTTTCTCTTTCTTCTTAGTTTTCCGTTTCCCTATTTCTTGGCCCGCTTCCGGTTCTGGTTCTGGCTCTTCTCCACGCCGTTGCTCGACGTAAGCTTTGGCAATTCCCACTGCCAACGCGCGCACGCGTGCAATAACTCCGACTCGTTCGGTCACAGAAATTGCGCCGCGCGCGTCCAGAATGTTGAACAAGTGGGAACACTTGAGGCACAGATCGTAGGCTGCCAAAAGGGGGAAGCGGTGCCTATCAAACTTAACCGGCCCGGCTGCCTGTTTCCTGCCAGATGCCGCATAGGCTTCGATCATCGCCTTGCACTCGGCCTCGTACAGTTCGAAATGCTTCCAGGTCTTCTCGACATCAGCTGCCTCGAAGTTGTACACCGAAAACTGGAGCTCGTCGGCCAGGCGCACGTCTCCATAGGTCGTCACCCGACCTGTTTCCGGATCGCGTGCCCATACGATATCGTAGATCGAGTCCACATCCTGCAGGAACGCTGCGATGCGCTCCAGCCCGTAGGTCAATTCGGCTGAAATTGGATCCAGGTCCACGCCTCCGCACTGCTGGAAGTAAGTGAACTGGGTGATCTCCAAACCGTCGAGCATGACCTGCCAGCCGATCCCCCAAGCGCCCAGCGTCGGCGACTCCCAATTGTCTTCTTCAAACTTGATATCGTGCTGGCGCAGGTCAATGCCCATGGCCGTCAGCGACTCCAGATAAAGCTCCTGCACATTTTCCGGAGGCGGCTTCAGGATGACCTGCAACTGCATGTGCTTGAACAGCCGGTTGGGATTCTCGCCGTAACGCCCATCTGCCGGACGGCGAGAAGGCTGCACGTAGGCGACCTTGTAGGGATCAGGCCCCAGCACGCGCAGGAAGGTTTCTGGCGCCATCGTGCCCGCGCCGACCTCCACGTCATAGGGCTGCTGCAACACACAGCCGCGCTCAGCAAAGAAGGTCTGCAGGCGCAGGAGGAGTTCCTGGAAAGTTGGCGGATTGGAATTGGACGGAGTCAAAATCAGAATTTCTGTCTTTGCACTTAGCACTTGGCACTTAGCCCCTGAACATTTCGGTAGCGCCCTGGAGCCGGAAGGGCTAAGTGCTAACTGCTGATCTTCTCCAGCATCGCTGCTGTGACCAGCTTCTTCTCTATGTGTCGTTCCAGCGTCTGCACCAGGAACTTGCGCAAGTCGCTGGCACGCGCCTTAGCCCATGTTGTGGAGCTGAAACTCTCCACCGGCGCTCGGAACATCTGCGCTGCCAGCGATCGCGAGTCGCTCGACATCTCGGCAGAAGCCAGCCGCTTATCCTCCGGGCACATCAGCCCATCTGCTAACGCATGAAAGAACGCCCGGCTGCCATTGAGCGCCTCTCCGCAGACGATGCACTCGGAAAGCTCCGGCAAAAATCCCGTCAGCCGCGTCAGCCAGAGCTCAAAATAGGTCACCGGCATCCAGACGTTCGCCCCGCTCAAGGTTGCCAGAACAGAGAGCGTCAGCCGAAAAACCGCATCATTCGCTTCGCGCTCCGGCAACAATTCACCGAGCAACTCGGCGACATGACCCAGCGCTACCGCCCGGGGATAACTGACTTCGTTCGCCAACGGTGACTCGATGACGTCACAGGAATCGAGCCGGGTGAGTTCTTGCCCTTCGCGATCTTCGTAATAAGCCCGAACATACGTCAGCGGTTCGAGTGCACCCCCAAAACGCCGCTTGGATTTTTTGGCCGAGCGCGCCACGCCGCGAACTTTACCTTCCAGGCGTGTGAAAAACGTGACCAGCAGGTCCGCTTCCCGCAGCGGATAGGTGCGCAGGATGATCGCCTCGGACTCCTTCAGCGGCATGGACGCTCACCGCCTGCCGCGCGCAGCACATGCACTACGCCACTCGGTCGCAGCAAGTTAATCTTTGATTGTAATCGAGGGTGGAGTGGATGGAAAGAGAAGGCAACTATTAGTAACTATTAGATTTTAGCTCCGTCGAGATTGGCAGTTTAGAGACCTTGAAGAAATCATGGATCCGATGTTGCGGTTGCGCAATATGTCTTGGCTAAAAGCTTATGACAAAGCTATGACGGAAGAGCTAAACAGCGCACACCCGGGACGCAGGTGTGCGCCATTTTTCCCTTGCATACCTTACCGTCCGTAATACTGCGCGTTGCGCTCGGTGAAGTGCTTCCACTTCTCCGGCAGATCGTCCAGCGCAAAGATGGCTGAAACCGGGCAAACCGGAACGCAGGCGCCGCAGTCAATGCACTCCACGGGATCGATGTAGAGCATCTCCTCGCTGGCGTGGGCTTCTTCATCCTTCTTAGGATGAATGCAATCCACCGGGCAGGCGTCCACGCAGGCAGTGTCTTTCGTCCCGATGCACGGTTCTGCAATTACATAGGCCATTTTCTGTTGTCTCCCTTGATCTTTGCGGGGTCAAATCAGACCGCACATTCTAGCAAGATTTGGCGGCTGTCGTACAGGCAAGCTGGCTGACCCCGCCTGGATTAAGTTTACGCCGAAATCAATTCCCGCTGCGCGCTCGGCTGATACTCGACAATATAGCCGGCGACCGCGCTGGCAGCCACGGTCAAGGGGCTGGCCAGATACATCTGCCCTGGCCCGCTGCGCCCGGGGAAGTTCCTGTTCTGGGCGCTGATCACAACCTGGTCAGAGCTGGTCGAGACCCCCGGGCCGGCATTGATGCAAGCCCCGCAGCTGGGTTCGATGACCTGCGCCCCGGCTTTCCGGAAGATCTCGAGATACCCGCGGCTAACCGCGTAATCCCGTGTTTCCTGAGACCCAAACTGAATGTAGAACTTCACGGAATCCGCCACTCGTTTCCCGTGCTTGAGAGCATCGGCCAGCACCTCGGCATACATATCCATGTCTTCGTTCTTACCGGCCGTGCAGGTTCCACCGTAGGCCAACTCGACCGGCACAGGCGTATTCAGGTCGCGGACGTACTTGCCGTTCCCCGGATCCCCGGGCGTGGCGACCATAGGCGTGATCTCGGCCGCATCCAACTCGATCACGTGGGCGTACTCGGCGCCAGGATCGCTGCTGAGGCCCTGGATCATGGCTTCAGCCTGCCTTCGATCCATGCCTCGTCGCTCCACCAGGAATTTCACGACTTTCTCATCCGGGGCGACGATTCCAGTGAACCCGCCGATCTCCGCCGCCATGTTGGTCATAGTCGCGCGCTCATCGACGCTGAGTTCCTCGATCGTCTCGCCCGCATACTCCATTACCTTGGCCAGCGCCTTGCCGCTGCGCACGTAGTCGAGGCTCAGAATCCTCAGAATGAAATCCTTGGCAGTAACGTTGGGATGCTTCTTGCCGCGGATCACGACCTTCACCGACTCCGGCACTTTTACCCGAATGTCTTTCGTGATCCAACTGTTGAAGACGTCAGTCGTGCCAATTCCGAAGGCGACGCAGCCGATTGCGCCTACGTGCGGGGTATGCGAGTCAGAACCAATGTTGAGCTGGCCGGGAAGCGCATAGCTTTCCAAGACAATGGAGTGGCAGATGCCTTCCGAGCCTTTGCGGTCTTTCAACTCGCCATGCAGCTTGATTCCCTGCCGCTCGGCAAAGTCCTGCTGCTTGAGTTTGAGCTGCGTGGCCAGATCGAGCAGCCCCAGCTTCTTCTTTTCTTCCGAGATCACTTCGTCGAGGAAAGTCAGGTGGTCGCGGAAAAACAGGATGGTCGAAGGATCATTGACCTTGGCATCTTTGCCGACATGATGTTCAAAAAAGATGGCCGCCATCGGGGTGACGTATTCATGGCTGAAACGGAGGTCGGCGCGCGCGAAGCCGGTGTCGCCCGGTTTAACGCAGGGCACACCGGCATCGCCTTTCTCATTCACCATGTGCCGGGCAAAGATCTTCTCCGCCAGCGCCATCGATCGTTTGGGCGTGTTGATCGGCGGCAAAAAGACCTTCTTCTGCATGCGAGCCACGTTGAAGGGAAACAACCCACCGTATTCGATCACCTGGCGCGTAATCTCGTCTTCGCCGGCCGTGAATTCTGAAAGGGCGATCTCCTGGCGCGCGCGAATCTTGTCAATCAACGAAAAGTTCGTCGAAGTCAGCAGGCCGAGGTTATGGCAGTTCTGCTTGTAAATGCGCTCGATATTTTCGGCGATGACCACCTGAATACCGGCGCACATCTCAGCATAAGGAGATTGCTCGCGGCTCGACCCTTTGCCTCGCCGCTTTCCGCTTACCGCGCAGACAAAGCCGCCATTCTTGACGTCATTACGCCCGATGGGGAGGACGCCGCCGCACTTCAGCCCCAGATAGGGGATTTCGCCGAGGGTCTGGTCGAAATAGAAGCAGTAGTGTGCCGGAGTGATCTCGTCAGTCGAGATGTCGTCGCGCAGCTTGGGATTGTTCGCAGGGTTCTTCCTGTCCCACGGCAGATCTTCGCCCGCCAATTGCCGCTTGATCAGTGCGGGATCTTCCGTGAGGAAGAGTATTCGCCCCTTCAGGCGCACTTTATCCGGCCGCTTTTCGAGCTTGCGTTCAAGAAGCGATTGGATCACGGTTGGTCCTGAACCTGCTTGGGAACGCGGGCTATAGGCCAGCCCTCCCCGACTCTTGCTTTATTTTATCGCTTTGCCGCGACTCTTGGCGTATTCGACTGGGCTGGGCAACTCCTCTAGGCCCCTTCCCTTGAAGACGGCGTCAAACTCGGCCAGCATTGCCTCGTGCACCAGACTATTAGATGCCAGCGTCTCGCGGCTGTTGATATTAAAAGGCGCCCCGCTGAAATCGCTCACCTGGCCACCAGCCTCCTCTACGATCAGCACGCCAGCCGCGGTATCCCAGGGATTCAGATTGAACTCCCAAAAGGCATCGAAGCGCCCGCAAGCCACCGAGCACAAATCCAGCGCTGCCGAGCCCGCCCGGCGCACGCCATGGGTCCGCAACGTGATCTGGTGGTAGAAGAAGACGTTGGGATTCTTGTGGCGTTTGTGGCTGGGAAAGCCGGTGGCAACAAGGCACTCGGCCAGATTATCTACCGCTGACACGCGGATCGGCCGGTTATTGAGGTAGGCGCCCCTCCCCTGCTCGGCGCTAAAAAGTTCGTTGCGGGTAGGATCATAAACCACGCCGGCAATACGCTGGCCCTTGAATTCCAGCGCCAGAGAGACGCAGAAGACGGGAAATCCGTGGGCGAAATTGGTGGTGCCGTCCAGGGGATCCACATACCAGCGATAGTCGCTTCCGGATTCGATGCGCGTGCCTTCTTCTCCCATCACATCGTGGTTGGGCCACTGCGCGCGGATGCGCTCCAGGATGAGGGCTTCAGATTTGCGGTCGGCCTCGGTGACCAGGTCGACCTCGCCCTTGTACTCGATCTTCACCCGCGCCTCGAAGTACTTTATCAGGAGGGCGCCTGCCTCACGGGCGATTTCGGCCATGGCGGGAACAAATTCAGAAGAATCCGTGTTCGAGGGCATGAAGGTTTAGTTTCGAAGACGAACTTTCAGCGTTGTTGCGGGTTGCGGGTGTGACCTGCTCGGAACTAGCCCCGCAGCGGCTCCTCCGCGATGTACATGATTTCGTGCTTGAAGATAAACAAATTGGGCGCCCCTTGCCGGGTGAGCCGAACCATGTTTTTGTCGTAATACTCGATCCATCCTTCGACGACCTCGCCGCCCACCAGTTTGATGCTGACGTTCTTCTGCTTCTCGCCCAAGGACTTCAGGTAGGCGGCTTCTTCGAAAGTGTCATCGGGAGGAGGAGCCTTGCCGCCTTTACGCATGGCATTGGGGGGACCTGATCCACGAAAAGGCATAGGGGCATTGTACACGGTGCGGTGGCACCGCCGATTCAGCTTGCGACCACTCCGAACGGAAGTACAATTCGGTATTTTCGGCCTCGTAGGTCTTCCACTTGTACCTTATTCCCTTATCGTCACCGCCCACCTTCTCAATCGGCACACAGTTAAAAAGCCACCGCCCGAAGACGGTGGCCTGAATTTCTGTCTGTACTCAAGTTAGAAAGTGAACTTCATTCCAAACTCGATCTGCCGTGCAGCTCCGGCAGCGTACACCCCGGTGCCGTTTCCAATTCGGAACGAAGCCTTATTGTCGGCAACGTTGGTACCGTTGATCGAGCCCGGCGTTCCATTGAGCAGGCCGGACATCTGGTTCGGCGGCAGGCCGAAGTTGGCGAAGTTGAACAAGTTGTAAAAAAACACGCTCGGTTCGATGCTAAATCTTTCCTTAATGGTGTACTTCCACGCAACGTTCAGGTCAAAGGAACGGAGCCAGCTGAAATCGGCTTGGCCTGCCGAAGCGGTCGGGATGCTTGGTGCCACACCTCCCAACGCCTGCAGTTGAGCCAGGGTCATCAGATTATTGGCAATCAACACCTGGCCGGCTAGGGTTGGCTGGTTCCCAAACTTGCTGTTGTAATTGTTGATAAGCGTGTTGATGTTGGAAGCGTTGGTACCACGGTCAAACTGCCCGAAGTGCGTTCCCGGCATCGGATCTCCCACGGTTCCATCGCCCGTGAAGTCGGTGCGGAAGATTTCGCCCGCCCCTAGGCCGGTGTTGGGAACCACCAAGGGGCTGGAGAGTGGGCTGTAGAAATGGGAAACCAGCCCCAGGTGGAACTTCCCTGGCAGGTCCGCGTAACCCCCAAACGAAATCTGGTGGGTGCGGTCCATCAGTGAAGGTCCAAAGTAGCGGTTAGGCGCATTGTTGTCCGCCGATTGCAAGACAAAGTCCTGATCGTTGTCCCCCGTCGTTCCATTTACCTGGGCGCCGCCAGAGTTCTCGAAGCGGGACAAGCTGTAGGCAACCTGGAAGTTCAGAGCCTTCACGCCGCGCATCGGGTTGGCCACGTTCTGTACCAGCTTCATCTGGAGAGCGTTGTAAACCGAGCGCCCGATCGGCTGCAAGAATAAGGACACGGCCTGGCCTGCATTTTTCCCGGGGAAGGCACAAGGAGCTCCGATGGCATTCAGGCAATCTTGCCCGAAATCGGAGGCTGAGGCGAGCCCGTTGTTCCCGAAATCGGCCATGGTCGCGGATCTTGGTGTGTAAGCACCCATTCCGCCGGTGGGGTTGGAAGGGCAGAGAATAATGGCCTGGTCGATGCTCCCGACCCCGCAGTTCGCCAAGGTGGTCGCAATCGCGGCTTGAGCATTGGCAAGGTTGAAGTTCTTGACGTCCCCGTCGTGGTTGATGTCAATGCCTAGCAACGAGTGGGTCTCGACGTTCCGCAAGTAGTCGGCACTGAACACCATGCCGTGCCGAATCTCACGCTGGATGCCGAAGTTGATCTGCAGCGAGCGCGGGGTTTTGTAGCCTGGGGCTATGAGTCCCAGTGGGACACCCAACCCGGCATCCAGGAAGTTACCAATGTAGTTGGGATTTGCAGCCTGAAGATCCAACGGATTTCCCGCTTTGTACTGGTTCCAGAACGCCAGGATCGAGGGGATGGCGTCGCCAGCGTGGACTTTGAGACCGCAGGAGCTGGCAGGGGGAGTGATGGTGCCGCTCGCCACCGGCACAGGTTGGGGTATACCGCTGAAACAGCCGTACGGGGTCTGATTGAAGGCTCCCGTCAGCAAACGCAGCGGCCGGTCAAAGAGAACGTTGTTAAAGATGATGTTCTCGTAATAGAGACCAGCCCCGCCGCGAATTACGGTCTTGCCGTCGTTCCGGGGATCCCAGACAATGCCTAACTGGGGGGCAAAATTCGTGTTGGGCTGCTGGACCTGGTTACCCCAGCCCGGGAAGGCAGCATTAATCTTCGGATCGGCCGGCAAGTCGCTGTCAGTACGACCGGTGTCGCGGTCGTAGCGCAAGCCCAAGCTCAAGGTGAAGTTGGACTTGATTTTCCAGGCATCGCCAATGTACCAGCCGATACGGTTGTCCGGCCCTAGCCCGCCAGCCGGGAAACCCAGTGCCGGTGCCAGCGTGTTGAACCCCAAACCGTTGCCATACCGGACTCTCTCGGCCGGATAGTTCAGCGGATTGGACGCGCCTCCAGGAAATGGCCCGGTGGCCGCGAAGTCCTGGTTTGCCGCCGTCTGGTGCCACGAGATGCGCGGGGCCAGCCCGAAGAAATCGGCAAAACCACCGCCCTGAATATGGTTCCAGGCGAAGCCATAACGGACAATGTGGGAGCCAACGGACTTGCTGCCATCGTACTTAACCTGGTGGTTGGATTGCGGGGTGCTTTGTGGCGCGAGTAAATTGGGTCCTGCGTAAAATCCGTTACCCAAAGCATTCAGCTCGACTCCGTTACAGCAAAACACCAGACTCGATCCCGCAGTGGCGTCCTTGATCTGGTTTTGGAATTTCAGGAACGAGAAGCGGACACTATGGGTGAGACTTCCAGTGTTGAAGTCAACTCCAAGTACGTGAGTGCGCGTAATATCCTGATTCGTGTAGAGGGAGTATCCGAATCCGAAGGTAGCGGGCAGCGAGTTCTTGAAGTAGTCGTACCGGTAGAAAGCCCGGGCGCTGTGCCCCAGAGTGTAGTCAACTTTTCCCAATAGTTCGTCGTCACGGAAAGGCACTCCGATACCACCGTTGTAGACGTCAAACGGAGCCGGAAACAAGACAGGCGTGAACGAATCCTGCTTGGTGCGCTCACCGTCCGCGAAGAAGAACATCTTGTCCTTGATGATGGGTCCGCCAAGGTTCCCGCCATACTGGGAACGCTGGAAGGGCAGCGCCTGACCACCGGGCGTCGAGGCTCCGCCCACACTTCGGTCGCGGAACAGGTCGAAGGCCTGGCCGTGATAGGTGTTCGTTCCTGATTTCGTGCTGACGTTGACGGCGCCGGAGGAAGTTAGATCGTTCGAAAGATCAAGAGAGGACTGGCTGAGCTGAAACTGGTCGATGGCGCTGGCCGGAATATCCTGTGTGGTAGTACCGACCGTCTCATCACTGATATCGACACCATCCACGGCGATGCGGGCGGTGCGGCCAAAGCGGCCGCCGAACGAGATGGAGGAGTACCCTGCCTTCGTGGGATCAAAGTTCTGCCCGTCTTGGATTTGCACACCCGGCTCGAGCTGGGCTAGATCGAGGAAGTTACGGCCACCCAATGGAAGGTTCTCGATTTGGGTCGAATTGATAACCCCTTGCACTGCGGCTTGCTCGGTGTTGACCGCTACAGCGCCCGCTTGCACCTCGATAACTTGGCTTTCCTGGCCGAGCTGCAATCTCGCGTTGGCGGTCGCCGTGTTGCCCACCAGGACGGTCACTATCTGGATCACCGAGCTGAAGCCCTTAGCCGAGATTTGCACCTTGAATTGCCCGGGGGCTAGCGATCCGGAGTTATAGGCGCCAGCGGGGTTCGTGGTCAGCGCAGTCGCCTGTCCGGTAGCCATATTTGTGATCGTTACCTTTGCGCCGCTCACTACCGCCCCGGATGGGTCGGTCACCGTGCCGACAAGACTACCGGTACCCACGGTGGTCTGTGCGAGCAGGGATGCGGTTGACAATAACAGTATCAGCGCGATCAGACAGAATCGTCTGGCGACCCAACAAGGAGAGCTGAAATTAGACGACATCATCCACCTTCCTTCCCGAAATTTCAAAACGTTTCATTTTTCTACGGCTCACGAAACGGAAACGGTACAGGGCCCGCCCAAACGACGGGAGCCTTCCGAAGAGTGAACAGAGGGATTCTTCGGTATGACATGCAATCCAGAGTCCAGCCGAGGCTCGCAAAATCTTTGGTTTTAAATTCAATCACTTGCAAAGAATCGACCTGCGCGAGGAGCGGTTCTCCCGAACTCCGTATCCCAAATTCCATATTTAGATTTTTCAGATTTTCAGGAAATGGTACGCAGACCGCGCCACAACTGCCGCATTACCTCATCCGATTTTCTTTCCACGTGTAATACCCGCTCCGGTGCCGCACCCTGTAATTCACGCTGGCAGGGACCCCTTCCAGACTCACCTGGATGCGGCGGAATTCGGAACCGGAGAGTTTTTGTGCGGGGTAGTAAGCCAGCAGGTACTGGGTGCGGAGTTCATCGCTGATCTGATGGAAAGCGTCGTTTAGTTGCGGCAGCGAGCTGGCATAGAAATACTTGCCCCCGGTGTCTTCGGAAAGCTGGATCAGGGCGTGCTCGCCGCCGGTGTCGCGGCCGGCGCTGGCCTCGACCGGCACGACGATAATGGAGTAAACGATGGCTTCCGCTTCCTGGGCGGCCCGCACTGCGTCTTTGTAGTTCACCTTGCTGACTGTGTCCCCGCCATCTGTGATTACAACCAACACTTTTCGTCCTTGCCGCCGATCGAGCGTCTGGGCCCCCAAATAGAGAGCGTCGTAGAGTGCCGTCGCTGAGCCCAGGGGAATCCGGTCCACCCCGCGGTCAATCCTCTTCAAATCGGAGGTGAACGGTACGACTTCGCTGACGACTTCGCTGAAGCTATAAAGCGCCAAGGCGTCGACCGGGCGCAGAATCGTGCCGGCAAAACGTCGGGCGGACGCGAGTTCGAGCGGCAGGTCGCGACGCGTGCTCAGACTGGTATCTATCGCCAGAACGATGGACAGCGGCAACTCAGACTCGCGATCAAAAACGGCGAGCTTCTGCTCACGGCCATCTTCTTGCAATGTGAAATTTTCTTTCTTCAGGCTGGCTACGGGGGCGCCGTGCTCGTCGATTACGGTAACGAACACCGTGACCAGTTTGACGTCCACCTTCAGGGTGGACGAAGTCTCCTGGGGGAAGCAATAAAGGGAGGTCGCGAGCACCAAGGCCATTGCGGCCAGATTTTTCATGGTAAGGAACGGTCATTTAGATGCCGGGCGTTGAGAATGGGTGCCCGCTCGAATATCGGCGGGAAATGGCTCGCCATCGGCCCAAACCGCGCCGTCTTCGAAATACTCTTTCTTCCAGATGGGGACCGTTCGCTTAAGAGCATCAATCAGCCAGCGACAGGCGTCGAAGGCGACGCCGCGGTGGGCCGCGGCAACCACGATCAGAACGCTGGTCTCGCCAATCTCCAGGCGACCGAGGCGGTGGATAATCGTGACGTCGCGCACCTTGAACTGGGCCAGCGCCTGCTCGACCAGCGTTCCCAGCTCTTTTAAGGCCATGTCCTCATAAGACTCGTATTCTAGATAGAGCGTCGGCCGTCCGCGGGTGTTGTTACGAACTACGCCTTCGAATACGACTGCGGCTCCGTCTTCCGGCCGCTTAATGCTCTCCAGGGCGCCCTGGGTATCAATCTTCTCCCGCACCAGGAGAACCCGGGGAGTGCCTCCGCTGACCGGCGGCAATAAGGCGACCTCGTCATCGGCTTTCAACTTCACATTCGGCCCAGCGTACTGCCGGTTGACAGAAAGGGCAACCGACGGTAGTAAGTCCTTAAAATGCGGAATGCTGACTGAATAGTGCTTTAGAAGCTCGTCGACGGTCGCGCCTTCGGGCAGATCGAGACAGTCGTTTGCCCGACCCGCGAGGTCTTTCAGCAGGCCGAAAAATAGGACGCGAATCCGCATCAGAAAAGGTGGCTCCGGCCGTAGCTAGTTTAGCGCGGGCGATGACGGGCCGCTTGAAAGCGTTCGGTTATCGAAAGGAGCACGATCGATACACCCATCTCAATGATTCTAATGGGCTCGACTGCATACCTACAGTGTTCACTGTATAGACGCGGACGACGGATGTACTTTAGAAAAAGTAGATTAGCTCCCACATCCCGCCGATGAGCAGAGACTAAACCGGGCAAGACAATTTTCGCCTGCCCCATAATTGAGAGTAGAGTTGCCACCCAATTTGCAGACCCATAATCAAAAGACCGAGATGAACCGGCGGCATCGAGCCCAAGAGAGTCTCCTGCGCCGCGAAGATACCTTTCGCTTGTTGGTGGAGACGATTAAGGACTACGCTATCTTCGTACTCGACCCCAAAGGACACATCGCCAGTTGGAACGCCGGCGCAGAGCGGATCAAAGGCTATACAGCCGACGAAATCATTGGAAAACACTTCTCAGTCTTTTACCCGCCCGAGACAACAGCGAGCGGCTGGCCAGAGCACGAATTAAAAGTCGCCGCCATAGAGGGTCGCTTTGCGGACGAGGGCTGGCGAGTCCGCAAGGATGGTTCGCAGTTTTGGGCGAGCGTCGTCATTACCGCGCTGCGAGAGCGAGATGGCTCTTTGCGCGGATTTGCGAAAATCACGCGGGATTTGAGCGTTCGCCGGCGGGCCGAGCAGGCATTGCGTGAGACCGAAGAACGGTATCGTCTCCTCGTCGAAGGGGTAAAAGACTACGCCATTTTCCTGCTCGACCCCACGGGATATGTAGTCACCTGGAATGCGGGCGCCGAGCGCATCATCGGATATAAGCCCGCCGAGATCATCGGCCAGCACTTCTCGAAATTTTACCCGGAAGAAGCGACCCAGAGGAACTGGCCGGCCCACGAACTGGAAGTCGCAACCCAGGCGGGCCAATTTGAAGATGAAAACTGGCGGGTCCGCAAGGATGAATCCCGGTTCTGGTCGAGTGTGATGATCACGGCGCTGCGAGACGCTAAGGGGAAGCTCTACGGCTTCTCCAAAATTACCCGCGACATGACCCAGCGCCGAGAGCTGGAGGGCCGCCTGCGCGAGCTCTCCGGACGACTGCTGCGGGTCCAGGATGAAGAGCGCCGCCGGATCGCACGCGAATTGCACGAGAGCCTGAGCCAGGAACTCAGCGCCATGAAGATGATGCTGGAGTCTACCCTGCTGCAAGGCAATCTTGTACCGGCGGCCAAGGAGGGTCTGGAAGAAGCGCTGCAATTAGGCGAGCGGGTGCTGCAGGGTGTCCGAAGCCTATCGTATTTGCTGCACCCACCGCTCCTCGATGATGCCGGACTGGTTCCGGCCCTGCAGTGGTACGTAGACGGCGTTTCCAAGCGCTCCAACATTACGGTCAACCTGGAAATCCGGCCACCCAAGTTCCCGCGACTGGCCTCCGAAATTGAAACTTCGATTTTTCGGATCGTGCAAGAGGCGCTCACCAACGTGTATCGCCACTCGGGCAGCAAAACCGCAGACGTCCTGGTGGAGCAAAACGCGGGCCGCGCTTGCGTCCGTATTCGTGATTACGGAAAAGGGATCCCACTCGACGTTCAGCGCAAACTTTCAGCCGCGGTTGGGGTGGGCATTGGTGGCATGCGGGAGCGCACACGCCAGTTTGGAGGAGACCTCAGTATCAGCAATGGTGAACCGGGAACCGTGATCGAGGCCTGGTTCCCTGCTAACCCGAGAACCGAGTCAGCCGCGGTTTAAGGGAAGGGAGTCAGGCTCGCCGCGCTCGAAAACGAAATCTCTTCTTTCCCCTGGCAATCTCCACATCAGTAAAGCCCGCAATCTCAAGTCGGGCGCGCAGTGTGTGATAGTCGATCGGCACATAGGTGTCTCCGATATGCGCCAGACGCAGAAAAACCCTGCGAATGCTGTCCGTTCCGGCAAACACCGCACCCGGCCGGAGGACGCGATGGACCTCGTGGAAAAGCCGATCCTGCAACTGCTCTGATGGGACGTGGTGGAGCATCGTGAAAGCAACCGCGCCGGAGAACGCCTGATCGGGGAGAGGCATGGCGGTGGCGTCGGCGTGCACGATCTTCACATTCGCTTCCCGCAGCCGTTCTTCGAGGGGACGGGCGTAGTTGGCATCAATTTCGATGGCGGTCAGGTGCCGACAACGCTGGCGGAGAAGATCAGTGGTGAAACCTGGACCGGGACCGAGTTCCAGCACATCGGGCCCAAGGTCGAGCCCCTCGAGAACCCACGGCACCATCTCGTCGCGCAGCTGGTTCTTCCAGTTTTCGGAATGGCAAATCCACCGGTGCAGAAGGTTCATGGAGGATATCGTTTTGCCACTGTGTATGCAAAGGCAAATGCCAGTCCGTTTCGGGACCGGCAATTCACAACTGAACACCGATCGCCGGCATCAGGCGACGGGTTGCGTGCTCAGAACCTTTTCCCGCTCTTCCGCGTCCAGCCTCTCTTCGCGCGGCGTGGATGGCAGGGCGACCTGAAGCACTTCCTCGATCGTCTTCACGTAATGAATGTTGATGTTCTCCAGCTGTTCGCCGGTTAGATCTTCCTCGACGTTCATCTGGTTTTCGGCCGGAAGAAGAATGTCGTGGACACCGGCGCGTTTCGCGGCCAGGACTTTTTCCTTGATTCCACCGACTGGCAGGACGTTGCCGCTGAGCGTGATCTCTCCCGTCATCGCAGTTAGTGGCCGCACACGACGCTCGGCCAGCAGGGAGACCAACGCGGTAGCCATGGTCACACCTGCTGACGGCCCATCCTTCGGTATGGCTCCGGCCGGCACGTGAATATGAATGTCGTGCTCGGCGAAGAAATTCTCCGAAATGCCTAAGCGCGCAGCGTTGGAACGTACCCAGGTTAAAGCGGCCTGCATGGACTCCTGCATGACCTGGCCGATCTGGCCGGTCATAGTGAATCCACCTTTGCCCTTCATCTGGTTAGCCTCGACGAAGAGCACGTCGCCGCCGGTCGGAGTCCAAGCCAGACCCACGGCCACGCCCGGACGCTTGGTGCGCTCCGCGATTTCGCCCTCCACCCGGACTTTGATTCCGCCGAGAAACTCGTGAATCACGTCCGGGGTCACCACCAGTTTTTCGGTCTTGCCTTCCGCCAGCCGGCGCGCCTGCTTCCGGCAGATGGTGCCAATGTTGCGCTCCAGGTTGCGTACGCCGGCTTCGCGCGTATAGTGGCGAATCAGGGTCTGGATCGCCTCTTGGGGAAATTCGATTTGTTCGGGCGTAATGCCGTTCTCTTCAATCTGCCGGGGAACCAAGTATTGAAACGCGATGTGCACCTTCTCTTCCTCGGTGTAGCCTTGCAGCTCGATGATTTCCATGCGGTCGCGCAGAGGATCGGCGATCGGGTCGAGCATGTTGGCCGTCGTGATGAACAACACCTTGGAGAGGTCGAAGCTCACATCCAGGTAGTTATCACGGAAGGTGGCGTTCTGCTCCGGATCGAGCGCCTCCAGCAGGGCCGAAGCCGGGTCGCCGCGGAAATCGCGTCCGACCTTGTCAATCTCGTCCAGCATGAACACTGGGTCCTTGGTCTCAGCGCGGCGGATGCCCTGGATGATTTGACCGGGGAGAGCCCCGATATAGGTGCGGCGATGGCCACGAATTTCGGCTTCGTCATGCACGCCGCCGAGGGACAGACGCACAAACTTCCTTCCCAGCGCTCGCGCAATGGACTTGCCGAGTGACGTTTTGCCAACCCCCGGAGGTCCAACGAAGCAAAGGATAGGCCCCTTCATTCCGGGCTTCAGACGGCGCACGGATAGATAATCCAGAATGCGGTCTTTTACCTTTTGCAGGTCGTAGTGATCGGTGTCCAGAATCTCTTTTGCCTTGGGAATATCCACTTCGCCGCCGGAAGTCTTGTTCCAGGGCAGCACCGCCAGCCACTCGATATAGTTGCGGGTGACAGAATAATCCGCTGCCATCGGCGACATGCGGGAAAGCCGCCCGAGTTCCTTCAGAGCCTCCTTTTTCACTTCGTCGGGCATGCCCGCAGCTTCGATTTTCTGCCGCAGGTCTTCCGTATCGCGCGCACCCTCGTCCTGCTCACCGAGTTCTTTCTGGATGGCCTTCATCTGCTCGCGCAGATAGTACTCGCGCTGCGTCTGCTGTACCCGGTCCTGCACTTCCGACTGGATCTTGTTGCGCAGTTGCTGAACCTCGAGTTCCTTGGCCAGGTGCTGATTGATCTTTTCCAGGCGAATACGAACGTCGGTGGTCTCGAGCACGTCCTGCTTATCGGCAGTGGAAAGAGAAGGCAGCGACGAGGCGATGAAGTCCACCAGGCGGCCCGGCTCTTCGACGTTCATCGCCACCGTGGAAAGCTCATCGGAAAGGGTCGGCGACCCCGCCACGATCTGCTGGAACAGGGTAAGCACGTTGCGCTGCAACGCCTCCACTTCGGAGCTTTTGGGAGGAACCGATTCGGCCACCGAATCGACACGTGCGCGCATGAAAGGAGTTAGCTGGGTAAATTCAGAAAGACGCACGCGCTCCAGGCCCTCGGCGAAGACAAAAAGGCTTTGGTTAGGCATCTTTACGACTTTATGTACGACTGCCAGGCTGCCGACGGTATAAAGGTCCGTAGGTTGGGGCGCGTCGACTCGCGCTTCCCGCTGGGCGACCACGATGATGGTCTTGTCTTCGCCCAGAGAATTGATGAGTTGGACCGAACTTTCACGCCCTACGGTCAGCGGGAGTACGGCATGAGGGAAGAGAACGGTGTCGCGGACGGGAAGTACCGGAAGAGAACGCTCTTCGGGCTGATCCTTGTCTCGATTCTTGTTCGGAACGGCACGTTCGGCTCGAGCTTGTTGTGCCATATTGCTCCTTGAGTGTAACTCGCTCAAGTTTGGATGATGTTCTGCCCCGGGAGGATTCAGCGCACTCCCCTGACCAAGTTCCCGCAGAGGGTTGGATTCTAATTCCTTTCCAGGTGGTTTGCCATAGTACCGAAGGTACTGAGACCAAGAGCCTCCGGTTCGGTCAGCGCGCAGACCCAGAAATCGGGTTTCGAGATGCCAAAAAGGCCTGAGCCCCTCTCTCGCCAGATTACGAGGTCTTTGGCCGCATTGTGATGGCTGACCCGTGGCCTGTGCCCCAAGAAGGAGGACTTAGAAAACGTGCTTTGCGGTATCCCCCACAAAAAATCAATTCTTGAAGCACATGCCTGTTCGCCTCGTTGTGGTCGTAGAGGAGCTGCGTAGCAGGCGCCTTCACCTTTAAGGGCACCAGCCGACATTTCACGAGGGCGGTCGCAGGCTCGGAAGTATGTAACTGGCTAAAGACCATAACGTGGTTTTCCCCTTCCCTGGTGTGCTGGACTTTGTACTCACCCTTGGGCAGGACCACGTGGCCGAGCCTCACGGGGTTCCCCGAATGAGATTTTCTGAGTGTCAGCTACCCCGTACTTGGGTTGGCGAGCCATTGACCAACCAACCGTGAGCAGGAAGAGGGCCGGCAAGGATGTAAATTTCAAGAGACGCATGATTGCTTCCTCCCTTGGCGGCCCAAAGTCCTGGGGCCGCTACTGTCAGGTTAGCGTCTCTGAGAAAGCCCGCAAGTGTGCCAACTCACGTAAGAATGTGACCCCAGGACACAGCTCGGTCACTTGGGCGTGAACTCGGCTAATTCATAGATCCCTAGCTTTTTCTCCAGCCCGGCAACCTGGCCTACAACTTTGAAATAACCCTCGTCTCCGAACAACTGGTCCTCCTTCTTCTCAAATTCCTCCCCTAAGGCGCCATATTCGTGAGATGAAACAACCTTGCGAAAGGCTGGAAACAGAACCGTGTCTTCTCGGGCCTCATGGGGACGGTACATGCGGATGAACGAGTGCAGCGCGTCGGAGAGCCGTCGGCGCTTGGCATCATCTTTCGCGGCACCGGCCACGGCCAGCTGCTCGATTTGCGCGGTGAGGCGGCGTCCCGCCTGGTGCTGCTGAAGAAGGGTGTCGACCAGGTCAACCAGCTTGCCCGCTTTTCGAAAACGGGGAAACAGGTAATCCTCCTCCAGCTTCTCGTGGTACTCCTCCACGAAGTGGCGGACGACTCCGGCCGCGTCCGCCAGAACTGCGGGATCGAAATCCTGCTTCGCCTCTAACCGTCGGCGATGTTCCTCGTAAATCAGGAGCACGCGATTGAGTACACCGTGCTCGCGCATTAAGTCCTCGGCAGGAGAAATTTCTTCCCCTGCATCTCTTTCTTTTTCCTTCTCTTGCGCGATGAGCGGGATGGCCAAGACTGGGGGTAGCGCCAGCCCGCCACAAACGGCGCCGGCACGAAGCAGAAAATCTCGGCGAGCCTCGGAAGGTCGTTGGTTCATTATTCCTCCGTGAACCGCACAGCGGGAATGCCGGTTTTGATGTAAAAACCTGGGGACAGGGGACGGCTGAAATGACGCCCGCCCGCGAAGAACTTTACGCCGATGGGTAAACGCCCAACACCTTCACCAGGTCAGTGACCTCGCCCAAATGCCGCAATGCATTGCGGGAAGCCTCATCTTCTCCGCGCAGGAAATCCACGAAGAAAACATACTCCCAGGGACGGCCGCGCAATGGACGCGACTCGATTTTGCTCAGGCTGATGTCGCGGAGAGCAAAAACACTCAAGGCCTTGAACAGGGCTCCCGGCACGTTTCTTACGCTGAAAGCTACCGAGGTCTTGTTGGCTTTCGGAAGTCTCTGCCGTTGCTTACGGATTAAAAAGAATCGTGTGAAGTTGCGCTTATCATCTTCAATGCCCGGCTTCAGGATCTTGCCTCCGTAAACAGCGGCCGCGTGACGGCTGGCGATTCCCGCGGCGTGCTGGAGCTGGTTCTCGATTACGTGCTTGACGCTGCCGGCGGTGTCATAGAACGGCTCCGCCTGGATCCGCGGATGTCGGCGAAAGAAATCGCGACACTGCTCGAGGGCTACCGGGTGCGAGAGAACGCGGCTCAGCCCGTCTAACTTCACACCCGGAGCAGCAATTACATTATGGATGATCCGCAGACGGAACTCGCGTTGGACAAAGACCTTTCGCGCCAGCAGCAAGTCCAGGTGCTCAGCCACGGATCCGGCCAGTGAGTTCTCGATGGGAATGACAGCGGCCTCGACCGAGCCGCGTTCCAGGCGATCGAATACTTCCGCCGAGCGGGTACAGGGCACGATCGTGCAGCCCGGCACCATGCGCACTGCAGCCTCGTGGCTGAAAGAGCCTATTTCGCCCTGGATGGCAACTTTCATGCAGGAAAGCTATCTGTCGGAGGCCGAGGAAAGCAAATTTTTCTCGAGAACGAAGGCATCCAGCCCGCCGGGATAGTAGCGCGGGATGGTCCTAAGAAGAGAATAATTATGGCGCTTGTAGAAGGTCAGAGCTGAAGTGTTGTCTACAGCGGTTTCGAGCTGCACCGTGCTGCAGTGCGCAGCCCGCAGGCGCTCCTCGGCTGCGGAAAGCAGTCGCGAGCCGATGCCCGAGCGACGCGCTTTGGGCAGCACGTCAATCGTGATGATATGTGCAGCACCACGCCGGTTGGCGTGGCCCACAAGAAAGCCTATGATTGCGCGCGGCGCAGAGTCGGCCGGCGGCTCGGTATTTTCTGTTTCCTGGGACTCAGCTACCAGGGTGAACGAACCGCTGGCGCGCATGTAGGCGGCCAGTTCCGGACGAGAATATGAGATCCCCGGCGCAAAACATTGCTGATCAATGCGCCAGAGCGTCTCGAAATCCCGGCTGTGGAAATCTCGGATCGTAACCCGCACGGGAACATTGTAGCTACGAGCCGTCGCCTATTTGCCAGCTTGCAACCGGCGGTCACCAGCTTCATGGTTACCGAACAGCCCTTATGAATGGGCTTGAATGACAGCATCCGCAGCCTTAAGATGCGCATCTCAGGTGGTGGTATGGAATGGTTTCTGGCCATCGACGTGGGGGCAGCCATAGTCATGCTGATGTTCTGGTATTTCTGGTTCGCCCGCTACAACCGGCGCAGGGCGTTGGTCGTCCTGCACTGGGTCCAGACCGCGTGCGCGGGCAAAGGCAGGGTTCTCAAAGTCCGCTGGCAGGGCACTTCCCGGCTTCTCGCAGAGTTGCGGTTCCCCCCTCATATGTTCGATCACGCCCGGGTTGTCGTCCGGCTACTCCCGCGCCCGGTTCCGACTAATTGGGCGCTGAGCCGCTGGCGCAAACAGAAAGAGACGCTCTCGTTCGAGGCCGATCTGGACAGCGCGCCACGGTTCCAACTGGACGTTCACAACCATCGCTGGAGCGGCCACAACAGCGGCTCTCTTTCCTCACGGAACTGGCTAGTGACTCGTCCCGGGCCGATCGTGCTGACCAGCCGGAGTAAATGGGGGCAGGAACTCAGCCCGGTGATCAATGCTCTGATGGCGTCGCGGGAGAAGAACTTCGTTAACGTGCGCTACAGCCCGGATTCACCGCATTTCTCGGCCACTTTGGAGATTGACTCTCTTCCCGACCAGGTGGGCGCCGAAGGCTGGCTGGAAATGCTGCGCGAATTGGCCGCGGGAGCCTCTACTTCCCGGCACTAACTAAGGCTGGGAAAGCTCCAGCCAGTCGCGCTGATAGGCAAAAGAAATTATCAGCAACAGTATTCCCAAAATCACAAAACTGACAATCCGATACCCTCGGTCGAGTTGCCATACGTCGTACAGAAAGACCTTGAATATCGTGATCGCGATCAGAACCAGCGCTTGCCAGCGCACCAAGGCTGAACGCTTCCAAAAACCCGCGAACATCAGCAAGGCTCCGTAACCCATCCACAA
Source organism: Acidobacteriota bacterium (assembly GCA_003225055.1). Lineage (GTDB taxonomy): Bacteria > Acidobacteriota > Terriglobia > Terriglobales > Acidobacteriaceae > Gp1-AA122. Next base: position 84,097 of record QIAU01000137.1, on the reverse strand, counting down.
GGCTGAGTAGGTAAAGTCGCGCCCGATCTCGAGGTTCCTGACGTGTGAGGACTCTCCGGGTATCCCGTGACCGGGCACCGGTTGCAAGGCTGCGATCGCGTGCCGGTAGTAGTCTGAAACTTCACGGCTGAGCGCAATCACCGCCAGCAGGTTCAGAGCAATGACACATGCTGAGGCGACTTTGCCGGCATCGTCGTCATCCCTGTAATAGCCCTGCCACGCGACCAACGCGAGAACGGCAATGGCCAAGGCGTGAACCGCCATGCGCGCGTTCAAAAGTAGCCGGGCGGAATAGAAGTTGTCGATAAACAGCAGGCGAGCCACGCCTAAGCTCAGCGCTCCCAGTGCAAAAACGCTCAGGAAATCCGAATTGATGCGGTTCGCCAGCCAAAGGAGAGCGGCCGACTCTGCCAGCCATCCCACCGCAATCCAGTGAGACTCGAGGCGAATCGGAATCGCGATGGTGATGAAGCCGACGGCAATCGCGACATGCAGCAACCGCAGGCTCTCGCCGGCCCGCGTCTCACGGTGTGCCGGGCGAATCTGGCGGCTCAAAAAGGCGTAAACGCCAGCCAACCCAACCGCCATCCACGCGCTGCCTTTGTCCAGCAAGTCCTCGATCATGACCGAGGCCTGGATGAAGTAGACCGCCGCATTCAGAAACGCAAGAACGTGGGGGATCGCCCAAAATGGCTTGGCTTCAGGTTCAGCAGGCAAACCTGCAATCAGCGGAGCAACCGCAAAGATAGCAAAGAAGAGAGTGGCGAATCCGAGCGTCAGGGGAAAATGGCCGCGGTCGTAAAAAGTCTCGTACCACTCGATGTACTCGAACAGCGTTCCCAAAAAAGCCAGAACCAGGAGGCGGCGCCAGGGTTTCACTGTGACCAGGACCAGCGTGGCGAGATCGAGCAGCGCCAGGTAAAGAAACAATTCGAGTTCCCGGTCCCGACCGGTCGAAAGCAACAACGGTGTCGCAAAACCTCCGAGCAAGGCAAACAGGGCAAGGATCTGGGTGTCTTGGCGGAGCGCCAAAGCCGCGGCACCGGAGGTCACCACCAGCATCGCGACCAATGCGGCTGCTCCGGGGATCAGGCTGTAGACCTGAAACGCCGCCCACAAGGACAGATACAGAATGCCGATCCCAAGTGCCTTGAGCGAGTACGAAAAAACCCGATAGCCACCATGTCGGAATCTCTCGCTCCAGATAATCAGCGCAAGCCCGGCTGCCAGGCCGATCAGGACCCGTCCTCGAGGGCCAATCCAGTTGTTTTCGAAGGCGTACTTGAGGAAGTAGGAAACCCCAACCAGCACGGCAGCGATGCCAATCCGGTTCAGCCAGTGTGAACCGATGCGCGATTCCAAGTCGGCCTCTGGAATCGTTGCCGGCGCGAGCGGACGTGGTGGAATGTAAGGCAGTGGCTTGGGTCCTGATTTCGGCGGAGCTGGAGGCGGTGCAGGCGTGATGCTGGCCCATGCCGCGCTTTCCTGTTGGACTGAGCTTGATTGGCTCCTTAAGGTCTGCTCGACGCGGTCGATGCGGGCCGACAACTCATGAGCGAGTTGCCGCAATTCCTCAACTTCCCGCTCCAGGTTGCGCGGGTCTGCCATTGGGGTGAAATGCTAAATCATCATCTGAGAAACTGGGTTGGCTTTTTTCTGACCGGCAGAAAGGAAAGAACCATGAAATTCCACACGGAATACCTGACATTTCATACCAAGAAGCATCGCGAATACATTCACCTCACCCCGCAGGTTGAGGCCATCGTGACAAAGAGCGGCATCAAGGAAGGCATGGTGCTGGTTTCAGCGATGCACATCACGGCCGGAGTTTATGTGAATGACAACGAGTCAGGACTGATCGCCGACATCGACGAATGGCTGGAGCACCTGGCCCCCTACCGCAAAGGCTACCGGCATCATGACACGGGCGAGGACAATGGCGATTCCCATCTGAAAGCGTTGCTGATTCATCACCAAGTCGTCGTACCAATTACCGCCGGGCGGCTCGATTTCGGTCCCTGGCAGCGGATCTTCTATGCCGAGTTCGACGGCCAGCGCGACAAGCGAGTGATCGTGAAAGTGATGGGGGAGTGAGAGGCGCCAGGAGCCAGTAGTCGGGAGTCAGGATCGGCAGTTGCGTGTGTTGCGCGGACACTCTTGTCGGCGCTGCGCCTTTCCCGCAAGGTGGGGAGCCAATTCTCTCGGTCCAGCCGCTAATGAGAGGCGCATCTGGCGTTAGTGAAAGCTGAGGGCGGAAAGCGGACAGCTGCAACTCTGGAATCGCTCCTGCAAATCTCCTCGAATCAGAGATTGCGCAGGGTCGCTCGGTAAATCTTTGATTCCAAAACACCGGCAAGGGGAGGGTCAGAAGGGCTGCCGGTCACGTCTTGGGGTGACTCACATCACCGCACCTTTCTTCCCCATAGTTGAAACTTTAATCAGCTAAGACGTAATGAGCTGAGTTCTTATACAGCAGGCACCAGCAAGGTCCGGCCGGTGGGCGATTTCGCAAACGCGCGCCAGTCCGCGGAACGCGCCACGGCAGTGTGCACAAATTTTAAGGAGCAGAAAGCCATTATGAATGACGACGAGGTTAGCCGCGTCAATCCTGATGATTGCGGTGGCACTGTTCGTTCTGATCCCAAGCCTGTCGTGGGCGGCGGACGATGGGAGCAGCCCCTTACAAGGCGAAATGCGCCGTGTGCCATGGCCCCAGCGGGGAAGGCAAGCCCCCGGTTAAGGCGCCGGCGTTGAAGTCAGATGACGTCAAGAAGCTGTCCGACGAAGCCCTGACCGACGCCATCGCCAGTCGTGGCAAAAACAAGAAAGCCACCCATGCTTTCGCCAACAAGAGTGTGACCCCCGACAGATCAAAGCCCCGGTAGCCCCACATCCGCGACCTGAACAGGTAGAGGACCGGCTGTTCCCTGTCGCGCGCCGGGCCACACAAGGTTTATGCCGCCCAGCCTGCGCCAGAAACCGCGGGGGTGTCGCGTGAAACCATCGGCCGGCTGAGCCGTTGCGCTTCGTCACACCCGTACCGGGAACAGCCCACCCGGGTTCGAGGACCAAGCTCTTCGAACCCGGGCGCATGACCTTAATCGGTTTTCTGGAAAGGATTCAGCGCAGGGTGCTCTCGACGATGCGGATAATCTGCCGCCGCACGTCTTCGAGAGTGGCAGTGTAGATGTCGATGCGATTCAGCCGGGCGGCAGCCTGGGATAAACCCGCATCCTCCTCCAGCCATACCGAGAAGTCATTGGTCCGCAGCTTGAGCCGGAGACGTGCTTCGATGAAATGATGATGAACGCAGTGCACGCCGATCTGTCCGAGGGCCTGGAGAAATTGGTCCACATTCCGAGCCTCGAAGGGGGTCGGAACGATGACGCTGTCGGAAGCGCAGAAGTAGAAGGGCTTTAGAGCCGGGCGGTGACCGGCCTGCGGGTGGGCGGCCAAGTAACTGCTGACCACTTCCACGAGGCGTTCTCTGAGCTCCGCCACGGAGGTAAAAGCGCGGACATCAACACCTGCCAACCATTCCGCCAAGGCGACCTCATTGCAGTCGGCGTACGCCCAATGAGCGAAGTCGTTGGAGAAACCGGTGCGGAAGAAGTGATGTTCCTGCAGAGTCAGAAACGTGTGTTGAAATATGGACTCTTCGGGACAGGTATGCAGCGCTTCCAGCAACTCGCCAAGGTTATTAGCTTTTTGCCAGCCAATACGCAGCAGATAAGCTGAACTGTTGAACTTGAAAGGCGCCCTAGCCTCGCGTAACCGGATATCTTGTGCCGGCAGTGAACTCATGAACCGTGAAGCCTTAAAGATGCGTAACTGCGGCACCGTGTTGCATTTTTTCAAACCGCGGCTTGAGGTATTTAGTCCGGTCCGCCCGCTGGCGGGACGCTTGAACGCGGGCATCTAAGCGAAGGTGCGAGTCCGGGTTTCATCGCCACAGGTGCCGGTAGTCACGCGCGAACTGGAGCAGGCCAGGGACCCGAATCCCGAACTACCTCGTTGCCGGTTACCGGCGCCAAATCGATGAGGGCGAAGGCAAGCGTCCAAAAGAAAATACATATATAGTACCCTACGGCAAAAAGCCAGACCTCAAAGAAGGCATTGACCAAGTCTGCGACCAGCACAGCCATGATGGCAAGACAGGCATGACGGGCATCGCCATACCAGGTAAGACCAGCGCTGCCCGAGCAATCTTGCCTACCAAGAACAAAACAATTCCATAAAAACGAATAGCCCCCAGTAATCCCGTCCATTGAAGAATCGCGAGATAGCTGTTGCCACTTTCGCAGGTGATGGTGCCACTTGACGCGAATTTGGCTGCTGGGGAGGAAACCGGTGCCGTCGGCTTCCTAACCATGGTCTGGTTTCTCGTGCTCGTTTACCGCAATGGCTTGCGGACGCTTAAAGATTGGACATCAGACGTTAACGGAGCCGTCGGGCTGGGGGCCCTGCTGGGTTGTACGGCAATCCTGGTCCACTGCTTGGTTGACTTCAACCTGCAGATTCCTGCCCATGTGGCGTTGTTTTATCTCTTGTGCACGATCGCAGTGGCCGACACTCAATTTGGGACAAGACGTCACCTGCGCCGACCAGCGCGAAATGCACTCATCAGCGACATCGAGAGTTGGGCAGAGCGCCCGGAGGAGCGCAGCACGTCTTGAATCAGCCTCTAAAGGAAAACTGCACTTAATCGATTTTTCACAACACTCGGGCCACTTCGGATGAGTATAATGCTGCCCCTGTGGGGCACACTCCTGCCGTTCAGAAAGGACCTTTCATGGACAGCAGCTCTTTTTCGAATTCGACAAGCCGCAGAAAATTCCTGACCGCCTCGGGTGGGTTGTTGGCGGCGGCGGCAGCAGGTCCGCATCTGGGTTCTGTGGAGAGCGGCGGTTCGCCCGGCACTCAACCCTCGTCCCCCCCCAATCCCTTGCCCGCGGGTGCGGCGCGAAAAATACCGATTGGGGTTTTTGATCCGGTCTTTGACCACCTCTCCCTGGATGAGATGCTGGACAAGGTAGCCGGCTACGGCCTGGAAGCGATGGAGATTGGCACCGGCGGTTACCCGGGAACTAAACACTGTCCGGTGCAGGACCTCCTTTCTGATCAGGCGAAGCTTCGGGCATGGAAGAAAAAATTCGATGACCACAATTTGATGGTCGCCACCCTGAGCTGCCATGGAAATCCTGTACACCCGGATCCGAAAATCGCGGCGCGGGATGCGGAGATCTTTCAACGCACGGTTCTGCTGGCTGAAAAGCTGGGCGTCGAGGTCATTGTCGGCTTCTCCGGGTGCCCGGGTGGGTCTCCCGGCGACACCATGCCAAACTGGGCAACCTATCGTTGGCCTCCGGAATACGCGCAGATTCTCGACTGGCAGTGGAAGGAAAAAGTGATTCCCTACTGGAAGCAGGCGGCGAAATTTGCGCGGGATCACGGTATTCGCAAGCTGGCTTTCGAGATGCATCCCGGTTTTGTGGTTTACAACCCGATGACCCTGCTGAGACTGCGCGATGCCGTCGGCGAGGAAATAGGCGCCAATTGCGATCTCAGCCATTTGTTCTGGCAGGGATGCGATCCCATCGCGGTGATTCATCTGCTCGGGAGACAGGGCGCAATTTTCCACGCGCATATGAAGGACACTGTCATGTTCAAGGACAACGTGAATAAGTACGGGGTCCTGAACTTTGCGTTCGAAACTAAGGATTTGTCCCAAGCGTCGGAAACCTTCCGGGCCGTCGGGTACGGTCATAGTGCGAATACGTGGAAGGAAATTGTCCGCGCCTACATGGAAGTCGGTTACCAGGGCATCTTGAGCATTGAAAACGAAGATCCCATTTTGCCCGGTGAAGTGGGGGTTGAACGGGCCGCTTATGTGCTCAAGAATGTGCGCGCGGAACTCCTGGGATCGGCTACATGACAACCGCAGCATTTCGATGTATGGACCGCCGCGATTTTGGAAAAACGCTGGGTGCAGCAATGGGCAGTGTTTTGCTTCCCCGCAGCTTCGGTCAAGCCGAAAAAGACAAGGCCGCTGCCACTCCGTTCAAGCTCTCTGTCATGCTATGGACCGTTTTTAAGGAAATGGACTTCGAACAACGCCTGGAGAAGGTTAGCGAGGCCGGGTATCACGCAATCGAACTCGTTCGTGAGTACGATAATTGGTTACCCGATGACTTTCGTCGATTTAAGGCCAAAAAGAATTCCCTGCACATAACATTTGATGCGATAGCGCTGGTGAAGAGAGGCATTGCCGACCCCCGCGAACGGGGCGCATTTCTTGTGGAATTGAACCAGCTTCTGCCGATTGCAGAAAAACTGGAATGTCAGGGCATTATTGTGTTGTCCGGCAACAAGGTTCCGGGTCTGTCACGGAAACAGCATCATCAGAGCTGCCTTGAGTGCCTGAAGCGCTCCGCCGAAATTGCGTCGCGGCAGAATGTAACCCTGTTTCTAGAAAACATCGACCCGGAGGAAAATCCCAGGTATTACCTAACCTCGGCCGCTGAGGGATTTGAGATCGTGCGCAAGGTTGATCATCCGCACGTCAAATTTCTTTACGACTTCTACCACGAGCAGATTGCGGAAGGAAATCTGATCGAGAAACTACACAACAACATTGCACAAGTCGGCTTGGTACACATCGCCGATGTGCCAGGACGTCATGCTCCCGGCACCGGTGAAATCAACTACTCCAACATTTTCCGGAAGCTGACCGAACTCAACTATGAAGGTTACGCCGCCATGGAATTTCTCCCTGTGGGGAATGCGGTGAACGAACTCATAACGGCGCGCGAGATGGCGCTCCAATCGGCGGCCGGATGAAAGCGGGTGAGCCGTGGAGCCTCGTGCACGCACTTAGGCTAACTACTCATCATCACCGAGGGCACGTGCGTGACTTCGTCCTCATGTCTGAGTGCTGACCTAGAGGGCAATAACTGCCAGCACTCGTGATTACGCGTTCGAGAAGATGGAAAAGGGGGGATTGTAGATGAACCGCCGAACGTTTCTCGCTACGATGACGGCCGCGACATTACTAAGCAGCCGCCTTGGCTGGACCCGAAGCGGAGAACGCAAGTTGGACAAGATTGGCCTTGAGCTCTATACCGTACGCGACCTGATGAAGAGTGATTTTGAAGGTACACTCGCGAAGGTTGCGGAAATCGGCTATCGGGAGGTCGAATTTGCCGGGCTTTTCGATCACACTCCGCGGGAAGTTCGCGCCATGCTCGACCGCCACGGGCTTACCGCGCCGGCATCGCACGTAAACTACAAATTGCTCGATACAGAATGGCCCAAGACGCTGGAGGATGCCCACGTGATCGGACAGAGCTTCATCGTGTGCCCTTTCATTGATGAGAAACTCCGAAGCGAACCCGATGGCTGGAAGCGGGTGGGAGAAACTTTCAACCGCGCCGGAGAAGCCAGCAAGAAAGCCGGCATCCAGTTCGGTTATCACAACCACAATTTCGAGTTTAAACCGGAAAACGGGAAGCTGCCTTACGATATCCTTCTCGCGGAAACCGATCCTGACCTGGTGAAGATGGAAATGGACTTGTTCTGGATTACAAAAGGCGGACAGGATCCACTGAAGTATTTCGACCGTTATCCCGGACGGTTCCCGCTGGTCCACGTCAAGGATATGACGAAGGACGGTGAAATGACGGAGGTGGGCAGCGGGGCCATCGATTTCAAAAGCATCTTTGCTCAGTCCGATAAGGCCGGAATCCAGCATTACTTCGTGGAACACGATCAACCCAAGTCACCGCTCGACAGCAGTAAAACGAGCTTTGAATATCTCGAGCGGCTCAGGTTTTGAGTAAGAAGCAATTTAAATTTCCAGGAAAACTTCATGGCGCAGGTGACTCATTCTCCCAAGGTATATGACGTCTGCATCATCGGCTCGGGCGCCGCCGGCGGCACAGCAGCCAAAGTGTTAACCGAAGGCGGATCGAGTGTGGTCATGCTCGAGGCTGGTCCGCCCATCCATCCCGAGACCGACTACAAGGAGCACGTGTGGCCTTACGAGTTGGAGCACAGGGGAGCCGGTGTTGGTGGAACCTTGCGGCACGCGCTGAACGACGAGTTCATGGCTCCCAATGGGGCTTGGACCATTGAAGGCGAACCCTACACATCGGCTCCGGGATCCAACTTCCAGTGGTTTCGCTCGCGCGTGGTCGGCGGCCGTACGAATCATTGGGGCCGCATCGCGCTGCGTTTCGCGCCGGTGGATTTCCGGGCTCGCTCCACGGATGGCATGGGGGACGATTGGCCTATCACTTATGAAGAGATCGCGCCTTATTACGACAAGGTCGAATCGTATATAGGCGTTTTCGGCTCCAAAGAAAACATAGCCAGCGCGCCTGATGGCATATTCCTTCCACCGCCCAAGCCACGCTGTACCGAAGTATTCATCAAGCAAGCTTGCGACAAGCTGAAAGTCCTTTGTGTGCCTTCGCGCCTTGCCATCATTACCAAGCCTCTCAATGGCCGGCCGGCTTGCCACTACTGTGCACAGTGTGGCCGGGGATGCGTCTCAGCTTCCAACTTCAGTTCCAGCCAGGTCATGATTCCGCCCGCTCAGCAAACCGGACGGCTGACGCTGCTCACGAATGCAATGGCTCGCGAAATCGTGATCGGCAAGGATGGCAAGGCTGAGGCGGTCTCCTATGTCGACAAGAACACGGGGAGCGAACAGCGCATTCATGCCAGGGCTTTCATGCTGGCAGCCAGCGCGTGCGAATCGGCGCGCCTGCTTCTGAATTCCAAGTCTACGATGTTTCCGGACGGGCTGGCCAATTCCTCTGGCGTCGTGGGCCGTTATCTCACCGATACCGTCGGCAGTCATGGCGGCGGATATTTTCCGCAACTGGAGAAAGTGCCGCCGCATAATCACGACGGCGTCGGCGGCATGCACATGTACATTCCCTGGTGGAAGTTCAATCGAAAGAATGATTTCTTGCGGGGCTACCATATCGAATTCGGCGGCGGGCGCGGCATGCCTGGCGTGGGAGATTGGGACGGCCTCTGTGAAGTGGAGGAGGGCTACGGTCTCGCCCTGAAGCGGAAGGTGCGCTCGTCATATGGCGCCTACATTGGCTTTGCCGGGCGCGGAGAAATGATTCCCAACGAGCACAGCTACTGCGAGATCGATCCGGAGGTCGTCGATCAGTGGGGTATTCCGGTGTTGCGCTTCCATTGGCAGTGGGGCGATAACGAAATCAAAATGGCGCGGGACATGCAGGAGACATTCCGCGCGATCGTGGAAGCTGCAGGAGGAACCTATGTCACCAGAACCAGCCCCGACGGTCCCCACCCCTACGGGATTGCCGATGGCGGCGTGATCATTCATGAGCTCGGGACGGCGCGCATGGGAGCGAACCCAAGAACTTCTGCTCTGAACAAGTACTGTCAGGCGCACGATGTCAAGAACCTGTTGGTCACCGATGCGGCTTCTTTTGTCACCAACCCTGACAAGAATCCGACCCTGACCATTATGGCGTTGTCCTGGAGAGCGTCGGACTACTTGCTGGAGCAGGCCAAGAAACACAACCTGTAAGCTGGAGGGCGCCTTGTCTTCAAAATCAATTTCCCGGCGTGATGTGCTGAAGTCGCTCACCATGGGAGCGGTTGCTGGTTCCGTGTTGCGCGTGATTCCGGCAGAGGCGGCCGAATACGCACATCATATGATCCAGGCGGAAAAGGCCAGCTCGCCAGACGCTCCCTACAAGCCAAAATTCTTCTCGGATCACCAATACAAAACGTTGCAGGCGCTGTGCCAGGGATCTGCTGACCAGCGAGAGTGCGGAATACAAGCTGAAGTTGGGGGGCGGGATGATGTGGCTGGACTCTACGTGCACTGACCGGTTCGGCAAGTTGTACCTGGCTTGCACCCCGGAACAGCAGAAGCAAATGCTGGACCTGATTGCCTATCGCAGGAACGCGAAGAGTGATCCCAGCCTGGGGCCGGGCATCGAGTTTTTCTCCTTTCTCCGAAACTTAACCGCCGACGGATACTTTACCAGTGAGATCGGCATTAAGGATTTGGGGTATGTCGGCAATAAATATTTGAAAGATTTTCCTGGTTGTCCGGCCGTGCCGCAAGCCGAAGGGCACCGAGAGAATTAATGCCGGGGTTGGCTTTGCTTTGGGGTGCACCGAATGTGAGTTGTGCACGAAAGATCCTTCGGCGCCCGACGGACGCCTATAGGATGACGACATTATTCAGGTCCAGGTCCAGGCTCCCTAGCGTAAATCACACCCGGATTTGAAGTTAGCCTCCCTGCCGACCTAGAATTTGATTGTAGGCCTCAAGGTAGGTGGTCATGCCGGAATACGATTTTCTGTGCCACTCCTGCGACAAGTTTTTCTCCAAAAGGCTGACCCTTGTTGAATACGAGGAGGCAGAGATCACTTGTCCAAACTGCGGGAGTGATGACGTAGAACAGCAGGTGCCTCCATCGAGCCGGAAGAGCGCCTAAGGATCTTAGGGTCGCGCCGGTTCCGCAGGACTTGCGGCAGAAGCACCGCTCACCACCAGCCGCTTCGGCGCCTTGCCGACTTTCAGACGCGCGAACTCGCGGCGAGACTTCACATCAATGATCGAAACATCGTCGCTATCCGTATTACTAACGCATACATACTTTCCGTCCGGCGAGAAAGCTACCCAGTTTGGCCCATCACCCGTCGCCACACGACCAGTAACCTTGTTTGCCTTGACGTCATAAATGTAAACCGAGGCATCCAGGAGGCTCGTCACCCACAGCTCACTCTGTTCCGGAGACAACGCCAGTCCATGGGTGAGCACCTCGATTGGTTCAAGTGAGCGTTCCTTCCTGTGGGCATGTTCGGCGGGAATCTCAACCCGGCTGACTATTTTTCTTTGGACAATATCTGCGGCGACGAATCCGTGTAGGTTGCTCAAGGCGACATACATGGTCTTCCCATCGGAGCTGACGACGAAGGGACGTGGCACGCCCCCAACTGGAATCTCGGCAGAATATTCCATCGTCTCGAGGTCGAGTACGTCGATCTTCTGATCCCCCATGGAGCTCGCGAAGACATACCGGTTACTGCCGGCATTGACACTATCGTGTGGCCTGCTGAGAGGCAGGGTTTTGACGACTTTCCGCTGGGCAACGTCCACAATATCGAGACTGTTTTTATCCCGGATCGGCACGGCGACATATCTGCCGTCCCCGGTTGCGGCACATTGGTGGGGCCGCCCGGTCAGCTTGATGGCAGCAATTACTTTGTCCTGGGTTGTGTCAATGATCTTGAGGGCATTCTCCGATTCGATCGTGGTAAACAGCCGCTTGCCGTCTGCCTGAACGGCAGCGCCGTGCACACGGGCGCCAACTTTGATCGAACCGGTGACCCGCAAGGATGGCAGGTCGATGACAGTGATGTCGTCCGATGCGCTGTTGGTCACGTAAAGCTTGGTGCTTTGGGATCGGAGAAGACCGGGAAAACCGAGCAATAGAATCCAGCTCAACCAAATTTTCATCCGCCGGGACAAGGTTGCTCGGATCATACACTGTGGCTCCCTCTCCAGATGTTTTCCGTCTCGCGCACCGACGCTTGTAGATGATTTCAGGTATTCTGGCAATAATAGACCTGGAGAAGCCGGGGTCTCGATTTTGATGAAAACGCGTCAGTGGCTGGTCGCAGGTGGGCTCCTCGCTTTGGTTGTGCTGGCCGTCATTGGCCTGGAGCTCACCGGCGGTTCCAGTCCGCCCGTTCCCAATCACAAACTTACAGGGGCGAACGGGAAAGAACAAACAACTCTCGTCGATCAGCGCCCGCTGCAAACCGCGCGAAAACTGCTGTCGCTCGCATCAACTCCCGAAGAACAAAGCGTTGCGCAAGAGGCGCTGCGCCTGGCGGACCATGAAGTGGACCTCGCCTTCGCCGATGCGCTGCGGGAGGCTCAGGAGCATCCCGTCCAGCCGACGCCGGAAACCCGGGAACTGTACCAGCGTGTCAGTCGCGTTCAAGCCGCCGTCAAGAGCGACCAGGACCGGGTCCGGACTCTGACCAAGTCTCTGGCTTCAGGGGGTGAGAGCAATAAAGAAAACGTCCAGCAGCAACTCGACCTCGCGCAGGCCCAGTTGGCCATGGACCAGGACGAACTGGACGATGCCAAGGAAGACTTAACGCGCGCCGGGGGCGACCTGCAAAGCAAAATTCAACGTCTGCTCGACGAGCATGAAGCCACCCAGCATGCCGGTGATACCCAGGCTCCCGCCGCGGGGTTCGATATTAACTACGATGCAGGAAACCTATCGGCCCAGTTGCGCGCCTGGAATGCTCTCCGTGAAAAACAAGCCAAGCTGGTAGAAGCCCGCCAAGGGGCAGTTAGAGCCGCGACTGACCTGGGCGGGAGGCATCAGGCTCTGGAGCAACACGTCAAGGGGGAAGATTCCGAGAGGCAAGCGGTGGCTCAGCAAGCCGGACTGGTACTTTCAGGCCAGCAGGCGGCGGCTTCTTCCCGGCAGAACGCGGCCGCCGCCATATCCTCTCTGCACCATTTCTCTACGGACCAAAAGGCGCTCTCCGACCTGGATAAGCGCATTCAAGACGAGCAGGAGTTGGGCGACACTTACGGATCCTGGATTTCGCTGTTGCAGGCACACCGGCGAACCGCTTTGCATGGCATTATTCAATCCGCCCTGTGGATTCTGCTGATTGTTTTAGGACTCTACCTTGTCAGCCGGCTGATTGAGCGCTATTTTGCGGGACTCACTCCGGAAAAGAAACGCCTGCATACGCTGCAAGTGGTGGCGCGTTTCGCCTTGCAGGCGCTGGGAGTACTGCTGATCCTGTTTGTGATATTCGGTGCTCCCAACCAGACCCCCACGGTTCTCGGCCTAGCCGGCGCCGGCCTGACCGTTGCCATGAAAGATTTCATTGTCGCCTTCTTTGGCTGGTTCATTTTGATGGGCCGTAATGGAATCCGCGTGGGCGACTGGGTCGAGATCAACGGCGTGGGCGGTGAGGTGGTCGAAATCGGTTTGTTGCGCACCGTGCTGCTTGAAACCGGCAACTGGACCGATTCCGGCCATCCTACGGGACGCAAAGTGGCGTTTGTGAATAGCTATGCGGTAGAAGACCATTACTTCAATTTTTCAACTTCCGGCCAGTGGCTGTGGGACGAGATTCGGCTCCTGATTCCAGCTGGGCAGAACCCATATCCGACCATCGACGCCATTCAGAAACTGGTAACGGCTGAAACCGACACCAACGCCCGTCTTGCCGAACAGGAATGGCAACGCGCGGCGAATCGCTACCGGGTTAAATCATTCTCCGCCGTTCCCTCCATCAGCGTCCGGCCGACCACTTCAGGAATCGAGATCGTGGTCCGCTACATCACCCGAGCTCACGAGCGGTATGATGTTCGCGCCCGCCTTTACCAGGCGGTCGTGGACCTGCTTCACCGCAAACCGGTTCAGGCGGCAGCCGCCGGCAAACCGTCCTCGACCGCCGATTAGTTTTTCGCCGGCTTGTGCAGAATGGGACTCAGAGCTTCTCTCCGAAGCGACTATAATGCTCGCCGCAGGTATTCCATTAGACGGGTATGCTCATGCGGGTCGCTAGCCTTCTTCTGCTCACGATTCTGAGCGGGTTATCTGCCCCAGGACAATCCAGCGAGTGGAAGCAGTTGTTTGACGGCAAAGACCTGACCGGCTGGAAACACGTCGGGCCCGGCGGGATGACCGTGGAAGATGGGCTGATTCAAACCCATGGCGGCATGGGTTTGCTCTATTGGACGGGTGGCCAGCTGGGGAACTCAGTGATTCACGTGGTCTACAAGATGCGCGATCACAACGACAACTCTGGTGTCTTCATTCGCATTCCCGTCGAGCCGCGGGAAGCCTGGATGCCCGTGCACTATGGCTACGAGGTTCAAATCGATAACGAACCCGAGAATTCCAACGAGGATGAATACCATGTCACCGGCACTTTGTATTCGCTCACGAAGCCGCTGGCCCGCCCGGGCAAGCCTGGCCCCGAGTGGAACACAATGGAGATCACGCTGGATGGACCGCGCACGATAGTCTTTCTGAATGGCGTAAGAGTCACCGATTACACGGAGGGTGACCCGGTCCCGCCCAAGAAGTTCAACTTCGAGCCGGAGCGCGGGCCTCGTCCTAGAGATGGCTACGTCGGCTTGCAGAACCACAGCGATCACGATGTCGTTTTCTTCAAGGAAGTTGCGGTAAAGATGCTGAAGAAGTAGGGCTCCGAATTTCCATTCAAGTCGAGGACTAAATGAAAAAAACTGGTTTGTCCCGCCGTGAATTCTTGCAGACCAGCGTCGGGGCCGCCGGCGCCCTGCTGGCTGCCCGCACCGTGATTCTCGATCCGGAACCGATAGGGGCCTACCAAAACCCGGTCGCTCCCAGCGATCGGGTTCGCTTCGGCATCATTGGGATCGGCATGCAGGGATCGGGGCTTCTCGGGTCTGCCATCACTCTGCCCGGCGTTGAGTGTGTGGCAGCCTGCGATCTGTACGACGGGCGGCACACGCTGGCTCGAGAGATCGTCAACAACCCAAATTTACCTACTACTCGCCGTTACCAGGACCTCCTCGCGAACAAGGAAATTGACTGCATCATCGCTGCCGTGCCCGATCACTGGCACAAGCAAATCGTGGTCGACACGCTGAGCGCAGGTAAAGACATCTACTGCGAGAAGCCGATGTCGCACACGGCCGCCGAAGGCTTGGACATGGCGGCAGCCCAGCAGAAGACCGGGCGACTGGTGCAGATCGGCTCGCAGCGCGTGAGTTCGGTGATCTACGCCAAGGCGAAGGAACTGGTCGCCAATGGCGCTATCGGCGACCTGTGCATGATCGAAGGCTCTCTAGGCCGGAATGATCCGACGGGTGCCTGGGAATATCCTCCGCCGCCCGACCTCTCACCGCAGAACCTGGACTGGGAAACCTGGCTGGGCACCGCCCCCAAGAAACCGTTCGATCCTTACGCGTTCGCGCGCTGGCGCTGCTGGAAGGAATACGGCACGGGGGTGGCCGGCGACCTGCTGGTTCACCTGATCAGCGGAATGCTGTTCGCCATGGGATGGAACGACCCACCTAAGCGAGCGATGGCTTCAGGCGGAATCCTGCGCTGGAAAGACGGCCGCAACATGCCGGATGTTCACGCGGCGCTTTTTGAATACGGCAATATCCCGGTGTTCATGCGTCTGAATCTGGGGACCGAGACGGCGGAGATCGTGCGCATCATGGGATCCAAGGGCTTCCTGGAGGTCACCGAATTTGCTGCGACTCACTCTCCGCAGCCCGGTGTGGATCTGGCCCCGAGTTATTACGCCTACGGCTTCCCAAGAGCCATGCGCGAGCAGTACTTCAAACAGTGGCACGCAGAACACGATCCCAAACCCGGACAAGAACCCCTGGCGGAGGCAGTCACCTATCGTGGCGTTTCCTACGATGAAGTGAAGCCTCACTTGTGGAAATTCTTCCAAGCGGTGCGTTCGCGACAGCCTCTGACTGAAGACGCTGTGTTTGGCAATCACGCTGCGCTAGCGTGCCACATGGCCAACGAGTCGTATTTTCGAAAGAGCCCGGTCTACCTGGACCCTGCGTCGAAGAGTATTAAGAGCTAAAAAGCAGGATAGGGGTAAAGAACATTTGTTTGCACAAGGGGTTGGCCATCGGTATTTTCAATGAGCCCTACTGCGCCATCCCAAGGACCTGGTCAAAGCCTCCAAGGATTTTCCCGACTTGAATTTTCTCGTGTATCACTCGGGACTGAAAACGGTGGAGGACGCGCTGCCCGCAGCTGAAGACGGATTTCGCAAGAATCCCTACGTGCCTTGGGTCTCGGATCTGTGCCGTTACCGCAAGCAAAATCCGCACATGACCAACCTCTACATGGAGCTGGGGACATCTTTCGGATCCATGGTCGTGCCCCATCCTATGCTGGCGGCACACGTGCTAGGAATGATCATCGATGCGTTTGGCGCTGATCACCTGTTATGGGGGACGGATTCGATCTGGTGGGGATCACCGCAATGGCAGATCGAAGCCTTGCGCCGATTAGAGATGCCGGAATTGCTGATGAAACAGTTCGGGTACGGGCCGCTCACGACGGAGGTAAAGGCGAAGGTGTTCGGGCTCAATGCGGCCCGTGTTTACGGCATCGATCCCAAGGCTAAGCGGGATCCCGTCCCCGGCGACTTCGTCGACCGCATGAAAAACATTTACAAAGAAGCGGGGCCGGCGACGCCCAGCAATACCCAGTACGGTTGGGTCCCGGCCTAGCATGGATTCTTCCTGCCGCTACGAAATCCGGCTCGTTGCCGTACTGTTCTTCGCCTGGGGCACGGTCTTCCTCGACCGCATGTCGCAGCTCTACCTCGCTCCTTACTTTGCTCCGGAGTTTCACCTGGGCG
Organism: Acidobacteriota bacterium; assembly: GCA_003225055.1. Lineage (GTDB taxonomy): Bacteria > Acidobacteriota > Terriglobia > Terriglobales > Acidobacteriaceae > Gp1-AA122. The sequence goes on along the minus strand of QIAU01000137.1, from coordinate 67,666 downwards.
AGAAGCAGATTGGGACGCTGGCCTCGGTGCTGGCGATCACGTGGGCAATGTCGACCTTCGTGTTCGGCGCTCTTTCCGACCGCTTTGGACGAAAACCGGTACTCATCCCGGCGGTGTTTTCGTTTTCGATTTTGTCTTGGATGTCTGCGTTCGTGCACGGCTACTACCAGTTGCTTCTGGTGCGGGCGCTGATGGGCGTCGCCGAAGGACCCACGTGGTCGATTATGACGGCGCTCATCGAAGAGTCGTCGCACCCGAGCCGGCGAGGAAGAAATGTGGGCATTGTAGTCAGTGCCGCCGCACTGGTGGGATTGAGTGCCGCGCCCATACTGACAACTCAAGTCGCCGCGCGCTGGGGATGGCGGGCCGCTTTCTTCCTGGCAGGAGTTCCCGGGCTCGTGATGGCAGTCTTGATCTGGAAATTGGTGAAGGAGCCTTCGGCAGAAACCCGCGAAGGCGCCGAGCATGTCAAAGCGTCAGCGGCTGAGTATGTCTCGATTCTGCGCTTCCGCAATGTATGGCTGTGCTGTGTTGGCGCCACGGGGTTCATGACGTGGCTCTTTGTACTGAATGCTTTCGCACCTCTGTACATCACGCAGGTAGTACACGAGGTGCCGACGACAGCGGGGTTTTTCCTCGGTGCCAGCGGCCTGGGCAGTTTCTTTCTGGGTTTTCTCCTGCCGTCCTTGTCAGATCGGATTGGGCGCCGGCCGGTGTTGTTGCTGATGGCGGCACTTGCAGTCATCGTTCCCCTGGCCTATCTGGTGCCCGTGTTGTACGCCCATCCCTGGGTGCTGGCGGGAATCGTCTTTATCGCAAACACAGGCCAGGGCATCGCCGCGCTCATCCTGGTGCTGGTACCGACGGAAAGCGTGCCCGCGCGGTTTCGCGCGTCTTCGATCGGGGCTGCGACCCTGGTCGGCGAAGTCTTCGGCGCCACTCTGGCGCCCATACTGGCCGGGGCACTGGCGGAAAAATACGGCCTGGGCGTAACGATGTGGATGGCCGCCGGAGGAAGCGCATTGGTGTTTCTGGTGGCGCTTGTGCTACGCGAGACGGCAAAGAGCAAATCCGAGATTTCAGGCGCCCAAGAAGTAGCGCGGGCGCCTGGTGTGGCTTGACCAGGTGACAGCCGTGGAGGGGCTGACGTATGATTCGCGACTTGCCCGCCGATACGAGTAAGCAGCTCTTGTTAAAACGGCGATGCGTTAAACAAGGCAGGTTGGAAAAGATGACCGAAGCGGTCAGAAAGCCGGCGACAATTCTCAAGCAATATAAAAGAGAGGAGCCTGGCCGTCAGCCGACTGCTCTGTATCCCGACTATCGCGCCACTATCCGGCGCTCGCCTCGAAAGCCGCTGATCATGCTGCCGCACACCCTTTCCGAGATCACCGGGCCGGTTTTCGGGCATGAGAGCGTTGGCGAGACTGATGGCGATCTCACCCGCCCGCACCCCGGCGAACCGCTGGGCCAGCGAATCGTCGTCAGCGGGCGTGTGCTGGATGAGAATGGCCGCCCCGTTCCCCATACCCTGATCGAAATCTGGCAGGCAAATGCCGCCGGTCGTTACTTTCACAGCCGCGATGATCATCCCGCGCCACTTGATCCGAATTTCACCGGGGCGGGCAGAACTTTATCCGATGCTGACGGATATTATAAGTTCACGACCATCAAGCCGGGAGCGTGTCCGTGGCGCAACTACGACAATGCGTGGCGACCGGCTCATATTCATTTCTCCCTCTTTGGCAATGCTTTTGTGACACGCCTGGTTACGCAAATGTATTTTCCCGAGGACCCGCTGCTTCCGTTTGACCCGATCTTCCTGTCGGTTCCCGAAAAAGCGCAGGAGCGGCTGATTTCGAAATTCGATTGGCAGACCACCAAGCCGGAGTGGTGCCTCGGATTTCGTTTCGATATCGTCCTGCGCGGCCGCGAGGAAACACCATTCGAGGGGCAAGCATGAAGCTGGTTGCTATTCCGTCGCAGACTGTCGGTCCCTATTTTCACCTCGGCCTTACTGGCCAGCGTTCTGTCGGATGCGTGGCCAGCCCGGCCCGCAGGGAGAACCGGTGAAACTTATCTTTACCGTGCTTGACGGCGACGGTCAGCCCATTAACGATGCCATGATCGAGATCTGGCAAGCGAATGCCGACGGCCAGTACAACCATTCGGAAGACAGGCAAGACAAGAAAATGGATTCTTCGTGTCGCGGCTTTGGACGCATGGGCACGGATGAAAGTGGCACGTGCGAGTTTGAGGCCGTGAAACCACGCCGGGTGCCCGGCCCGGGGGACACGCTGCAGGCGCCACATCTGAACATCTCCGTCTTTGCGCGGGGCGTATTGAAGCGATTGCCTACGCGCGTCTATTTTGCGGGTGATCCCGCGAATAATGACGATCCTGTTCTCGCACTGGTGCCCGAGGATCGACGCCGGAACCCTGATGGCGCAGCGTGATCCCGTGCGACCAGGAACTTGGCGCTTTGAGGTGCATCTGTGCGGTGAGCGCGAAACCGTCTTCTTCGATATTTAATCCACCATCGTGGTCATCGTGAAAATCATTATCGAAATCTCCGAGCAGGAGAATCAGGCATGGCAGTGAGGTTAATCGACAGCCTCTCGACCACTGAGCCGCTTGCAGAAATCTTTTCCGACAACTCCATTCTGCAAGCCATGCTCGATTTCGAAATCGCGCTGGCGCGAGCAGAAGCACGAGCCGGGATAATCCCGCAGAATGCTGCAGATGCGATTGCAGCCGCGGCGCGGACAAGTTCGCTGGATGTCGCTGCCATTGCGCGAGGCGGTTTGAGTGCCGCCACCGTCAGTATTCCTTTCGTTAAGGCTCTAACTACGCTTGTAAATGCGCGAAGTGCCGAGGCAGCGAAGTTCGTCCACTGGGGTGCGACCAGCCAGGACGTCGCGGACACAGCGATGATCCTACTGCTCAAGCGAACCCGCCCTGCGCTGGTCGCCGATCTCACGCGAACCGAGAGTGCTCTAAGAACCTTGGCGGACGAGCACTCGCAAACCGTGATGCTCGGCAGGACCCTGATGCAGGCTGCTCCGCCGGCTACGTTTGGGCTCAAGGCCGCAGGCTGGTTGGGGGCCATACGGCGAAGCCGAGTGCGCCTGGAGTCTGCATTTCGGGAAGCGTTGGTCGTCGAATTCGGCGGGGCGACAGGAACGCTGGCTGCGCTCGGCGATCGAGGCGTCGAGGTCGGTGCTGCTTTGGCGGATGAATTGGGTTTGCAATTTCCCGATGCACCCTGGCACACGCAACGCGACCGGCTGGCAGCGCTCGTGTGTGCATCTGGCGTACTCACCGGCGCGCTGGGGAAAATGGCTCGTGATGTCGCTTTAATGGCGCAGACCGAAGTCGCAGAAGTGGCAGAGCCGGGCGAGCCAGGACGGGGTAGGTCTTCGACTATGCCGCATAAGCGCAATCCGGTCGGGAGCGTGATCGCACTGGCTGCAGCCAACCGTGTGCCGGGACTGGTGGCGAGCTTTCTATCCGGCATGGTTCAAGAGCACGAACGCAGTGCAGGCGGATGGCAATCGGAATGGCCGACGATCTCGAATGTCGTCCAGGCCACCGGCGTGGCTGCCGCTTCCATGGCGGAAGTTGCCGAAGGACTGAGCGTCGATGAACAGAAAATGCGGAAGAATATTGACGCGACGAATGGGCTGGTTTTTGCCGAGCGGGCCATGATCCTGTTGGGCCCGGCTCTCGGTCGCGATGCCGCACACAGACTCGTGGAGCAGGCCACTCGCCGCAGTGTGGAGGAAAAGAAGTCGCTCGCTGAAGTGCTGCGCGAGATTCCTGAAGTCAAGAAAGTCCTCGAGGCCTCGACACTGGCCAGCCTCGATGATCCCAAAGCATATCTTGGAGTCGCAGACGAGTTCCGTACCCGCTTACTCGCGCAAGGCCGCGATTCGAAAAAGTAAAAGGAGCCAGCACCTTGCCGTTTATTACCGTCGACAAAACCCGCTTGTTCTATCGTCTGGAGGGGATTGACGGAAAGCCCGTCCTTGTTCTGTCCCACTCGATCGGAACCGATCACGGCATGTGGGAGCCGCAGATGCCGGACCTGCTCTCGCGCTTCCAGGTTTTGCGTTACGACACTCGCGGGCATGGCGCCTCCGATGCTCCTGCCGCCGAATACTCCATCGAGCAGTTGGGACACGATGTGCTGGCGTTGGCCGATACGCTCGGCATCCCTCAGTTCGCGTTTTGCGGGTTGTCGCTGGGTGGCATGATTGGCCAATGGTTAGCCGCTAAAGATCCGAACCGGGTGACTGCACTCATTCTGGCGAATAGCTCACCCCACCATCCCCCACCTTCGAACTGGGACACCCGCAGGAAAATCGTTTTGGAGCAAGGCATGCCGGGGATTACGGATATGGCCATGCAGCGCTTCTTCTCGCCGGAGACTTTAGCCCGAGGGGATGCGTATGCTGCTTCCATTCGTTCGTTGTTGCTGGGGACCAGTCCAGTCGGGTACGCCGGATGCTGCTCCGCCATTCGCGACATGGATAACCGCAAGTTGCTGGCTGATATTCGCATCCCAACGTTGGTTATTTCGGGGGACCGCGACGTGTCGACGCCATGGACAGGTCACGGCGAAGTTCTGGCCCGCGACATCCCCGGTGCGCAGGCGGTACATTTGCCGGCCGCCCACCTTTCGAACCTTGAGCGCCCACGCTCCTTCACCAGTGCTGTGCTCAATTTCCTTGAAGCGCGAAACGACAGTTCGGACCCGCTTGAGCGAGGTTTTGCAATACGCCGTGCGCTCCTGGGGGATCGACATGTTGATCGGTCGATTTCGGCCAGCAACGATTTCAACCGCGATTTCCAGTCTTTAATTACACGTTACGCTTGGGGCTCCATCTGGACGCGGCCCGGGCTGAGCTTGCGGATACGCCGTCTGCTGGTCCTGGCTATCGCTGCCTCGCTCGGGCGGTGGGAAGAATTCCGGCTTCACCTTCGCTCCGGCCTGGAGCACGAACTCGAGCCCTGCGATTTAAAAGAAGTTCTATTGCAGGTCGCGATCTATGCGGGCGTACCCGCTGCGAACACTGCTTTTCACGAAGCGACTGCTGAACTCGAGAAAGCTTCCGGAACGAGTCAGGGGACCTAGCAGCTAGGAAGAGCGAATAGGGCCGGATCGTGGATTCGCATCACTAGAGTCGCTCTCGTAATGCTTGCTGGTGCGGGCTGCAATCAGCAACCAACTGCGGGGGCCAAAACACAGACAGGGGTGGTCACCGCCGCCAGGATTCTCGCAGCGGACCAGGATCCGGGCAACTGGCTAACCCATGGCCGCACATATAGTGAACAGCGTTTCAGTCCACTCAAGGAGGTCAGAGACGATAACATCCGCCAGCTTAGGCTGGCGTGGTACTACGATTTAGATACCCACCGCGGACAGGAGTCTACACCCCTCGTCATTGACGGAAACATCTACTTCACAACAGCCTGGAGCAAAGTAGTCGCGCTGGATGCAACGACCGGTTCGGTGCTGTGGACTTACGATCCCAAGGTTCCCCCCGAGTCGTCGGTGAATGCTTGCTGTGACGTGATGAATCGCGGCGACAATCTGTTCTTGTCTTCCATTGTCGCCCTGAAACCAGAGACGGGCGAATACGTATGGCACTACCAGGAAACACCCGGCGAGATGTGGGACTACACCGCGTGCCAGCAGATCATCCTCGATAGGGAAAGTCGCAAAGTCTTGTTGCATGCGCCCAAGAACGCGCCAGGCATGTACGCCCCTCTGGAATCCCAACAGGGAAATATCTTGTGTTGTCCAGACCGCGAACTGCTGAAGCTGAAGATTGATGCCGGCTTCGAAGTGGCCATCCGCAGTGCCCTCAAATACCAGATTGCCGGCCGTGGCGAGAGTGCCGCCGTTCCACGGACCCGGGCGCTGCACAGTCCAGGCAGCCTTTTGTTGGACGGGGTCCCAGGCGACCAGCTTTCCCTTCACGGTGTCCTATCCCAAGGCCCTGGATGCGCTGTGTGGGCCTGTCTTTGCAATCAGGAAGCGAAACTTCGGTTGGTGGCAGAAACGGCCCGCGAGGTGTGGGGGAAAACGGTGCCGATCGCGCAGTCGGCCGATTGAGAACACAGGATTTGGTTATTACGCTTGACTGAGTGGTGAAGTTGTGCAGAATAGTTGCCCCACAGGCGAAAATGAAAAACGTTCAGTAAGAACGTGTGCTCTGCAATCAGGCTTCGCGAAGAGCGTGATCCGCATTCCGCTCTCGCACCGGTTGAGGTCGACAAAAAAAACACAGACCGAAGCTGTTTAGAAGTGATCAAGCGGAGAGGAGCTGGCACGCGTAGGAGAACGCTGCGGCGGGTGGAGTATTGGTCTTTTTTTAAGCAATTTGTCGAACGTACGTTCGCTCCGAAAGGGAACCCTATGAGACCACCTTTTTATCTGGTCGTATTTTTGGCTGGCATGTTGACAGCGCTGCTCAGCGTGGAAAGCTTCGGACAGGCCACCATCACTTACGCCCAGCTCAATGGCACGGTGCAGGACGCAAGCGGCCGGGTCCTGCCCAAAGCCTCCGTTCTCCTACGCTCCCTAGACACCAACCAAACGTACAAGTCCGTAACCAACGATGCCGGTTTTTACGTCGTACCAAACCTGCCGCCGGGCCGATACGAAGAAGTGGTTGAGTACAGCGGACTGGGCAAGTACACCAATTCCGGCATTGTGCTGAGTGTGGGACAGACGGCGACGGTCAACCTGACCCTTAAGCTCGCTACCGTGCGCGAGACGGTCGAAGTAACGACTGAGGTGCCGCCGGTCGAACCCACGCGGACCGAACTCAGCCAGGTCATCGACACCAAACAAATTGAGTCTCTCCCGATCAGCGGCAGGTTGTTCACCGACTTCGCGCTGCTCACGCCCGGAGTTGCTACTGGGCGGACCAGTTTGCAGTCAACCATCACGGAATTCGAAGTAACGAGAGTGTCGTTCGGAGGTATGCGCGACCTAAGCAACATAGTAACTGTCGATGGCGCGGATACGATCAATACGGTGACCGGTTCGCAGCGCGCGACGCCGCCGCAGGAAGCGGTGAGCGAGTTCCGCGTGGTGAACAACAATTTCGGCGCCGAATATGGACGAGCGCTCGGCGGCATCGTGAACATTGTGACCAAGTCGGGCACCAATACGCTGCACGGTTCGGTCTATGAGTACTTGCAGAGCAGTGCGACCGACTCGCGCTCCCTTCTGCAGCCTCGGTCCCAAGTCTTTGCGCTTCGCCAGAATCAATTCGGCGGGACTCTGGGCGGACCCATTCGCAAAGATCGAACGTTCTTGTTCATGAACTACGAGGGGCAGCGCCGGGGAGAATCTCCATCTTATCCGAGCTTCCTGACCGACAACCTGGCTGTGCTGAATGCGGCGAAGGTCGCAATGGGCATCGCTCCCGAAGACCTGAATATCCTCAAAACAAAAGACAACGATTACGGAATTGCCAAACTCGATCACCAGCTGAACAACCAGAACCGGCTGTCCGTGCGCTACAACGTCGAGGACGGCCGAGACCTGCATCTGCTTGTGGGTAACACGCTCGACGGAGGCGGGATTGGCGCGCCCAGCAGCGGGCACGACGCGCTCATTCGTGACCAGTCGCTAGTCGGCACGCTCAATTCTGTGCTGAAGTCGAACTTGGTCAATACTGCCCTGGTGCAATATGCACGCCGTCACTACGACTTCCCAGGAGACAGCGGCCAACCCAACCTCGACATTCCGAACCTATTCATGACCGGACACAATTTCGGCGTGCTCGACGCCATCTTTGAAAGTCGTGTTCAGCTCTCCGACTCGGTCTCCTGGGTAAAAGGTTCCCACGCGGCCAAGTTCGGCTTCGACAGTAATTACGTGATGGACTACGTCACTTGGCCGGGTTTCACGCCGATGCGCATCGTACTGCCGGGAGTCGGGTGCCTGGCCGAGTTTGCCAACTACGTAAATCCTGCCGCTAATGTGCCGGTCGGCTTCTGTCCCCTGCCACTATTCCTGAACGGAACTCCCATCGTCTTCTGGGGATCGCCAATAGGCTCAGGTCCGAGCTCAGCGATTCAGGGTACTCTACCTCCTCCCATTCCGACCGATTGGCAACACGCATACCTGGCTGCGCAAACGAGTAACTTTTCTGAGACCCTGAACCACAGTTATTGGGGATTTTTTGCGCAGGACCAATGGCGCCTCACTCAAAAACTGACCTTCAATTACGGGCTACGCTACGATTTCGAGAGCGGTCTCTCGAAGCAGGTCTTTCCGACCCACTACCACGGTTTCCAACCTCGGATCGGGCTGGCCTATTCGCCGAACAACAAAACGGTGATTCGGTCTGGATTTGGGATCTTCGACGACCGTTACAACCTGTCGTTCTTCTTCATCACGCAGCCGCAGCGCCCGGTCGTGATCCCTGGTGTGGACTTGCCCGGTGTGCGCACGGGAGCGGGAACGGCGACTTGGGCGCTCAGCCAATTTGTGGCAGCACCTGGCGCAATGGCGCCCAGCGGTGATCCCTGGTCGCAAGTCATCGGCGGCGCCGGCTTGCCCGCTGACGCTGCGAAAAATTTGATCCTGACGGGACAAGTCCCCCCGACCTTCCTGACGGGACCTCCTGGAACGCTTGTGCCAGTGGGTCTAGGCGGGGTCGACCACCAGAGCCCAATTCCTTACTCGGAGCAGGGGAATCTGGAAATCGATCGCGAGATTGGAAATGGTTTTACGATCAGCGCCGGGTACATGTTCGTGGCCGCCCATCACCTGGTGCGGGCGGAGAACTTGAACGTCTGTCCCACCCGTGGTGTCAACGACTCGACCACCTTCTGTCCGCCCGCGGGTCCGGCGCCAATTGGCTGGCCGGCCGGCAAGGACTATTTTTCTCCCATACCCGTTCTGGCCGCGGTCGGCAATCCGCTCTATACCAATGCCGGATTGCTCTACTTCACGGATAACACCGGCAGCTCTGCGTACCACGGTCTGACCTTGCAGGCGGCGAAGAACGCGGGGCGCTATGCCCGCTTCAATGCTAACTACACTCTCTCGCACACGTTGGACGACGGTACCTTTACAACATTTGTTAGCACGCCGCAGGACCTGTACAGGAGAAATCTGGAACGCGCCAATTCCAACCAGGACGTCCGGCACCGCTTTGTGGCCAACTTCACCGTCTATGGGCCTCAGAACACGTTGCTACGCAACTTCGAGCTGAGCAACATCGTGACGATTCAATCGCCGCGCCCCTTCACCATGTTTGTAGGTTTCGATGCCAACGGCGACACGAATCCCGTGACGGATCGCGTCGGCAATCAGGGGAGAAACACCTATTGGGGCGACAATCTCCGTTCTTGGGATACGCGTTTATCGCGCGCCTTCCACCTGAAGGAGAACTTGACCATGGATCTGATGGTCGATGTTTTCAACGTGCTGAATCGCCAAAATGTGGACGAAGTGAACTCGGTATACGGGACCTATGGTTTCTGTAACGGCCAGATACCGCACGGTTACGGCGATGCGACAACCTTAGCCATTCAGGCGGGTAGGGTTGGGAGTTGTCCGGCCGGCATTGGCGCCCCGCCGTTTCCCAGTAACGGTTTCGGTACTGCCAGGACCATGTTGAATCCGCGACAATTTCAGTTCGCGGCGAAGTTCTCGTTCTAGAATTTGAATCACGGCTGATCCTCGTTCGAGAGGGTCAGCCGGCTTTAAGCTTTCGATCAGGAAGCGCTGTATGGCGGTGCGCATCATTTATTTCTATCGGAATTTCTATCGGAATTTCTATCGGAGTATTTCTCACAGCAATATCGCGGGTTTCCACGACCCAAGACTAAAACAAAGAAATTATAATAAAACAATGTTCTGGTGAGGATGACATCTCCCGCATCCGGCGAGGCCCTCGCGACGGCCGGCAAGGCGAGGTTGCTGAGCAGGGGTTTGAATACCTTAGGGCGCCGATCAAGATGGTCACCGCACAAGATACGTCGAGTCCGTACAGTGAGCCATTCGGAAAATACGTGCTGCCCGATGAGGAGAGGATCGTCGCCGCAGCCAGGTCCCTGCTCGGCCCAAAAGCAGTCGCGGCATGACCGTTGAGTTTTTCGAATCAACAGACCGCAAAGAGGAACAAAGCTCGTTTTAAAGAACCAGAACCTTCAGGTGACCGAGTGTTGCAACTGCCCCGCGAATTTAACGTCGCCACGTACTTCATTGACCGAAATGTGCTCGATGGCAGGGGTAAGAACGTAGCGATCGAGTGCGGCGAGCAGAAGGTTACCTATGCGCAGTTGCTGGAGCGCGTTAACCGTGTCGGCAATGCCCTTCGCGAGTACGGCGTGCGGCCGGAGGAACGGGTTGTCATCCTGCTCCCTGATAGGCCGGAATTCCTGTACTCGTTTTTTGGCGCCATCAAAATAGGATCGATAGCGGTACCGGTCAACACCCTGCTTCGCCCGTCTGAGTACGAGTACATCCTCAGGGATACTCGGGCAGCTGTCGTGATTGTTGACGAATCCTTGCTCGGGCAAATTCAAAACAGCCTATTTGACAAGCGTGACAGGCTGAACCACATCCTGATCGTGGGAGAAGCCCCGGCAGGTTACACCAGCTTTCGTGAAGTACTGGAACGAGCCGCGCCGGATCTGGCGCCTGCAGCAACTCATAAAGACGAGGCGGCATTTTGGCTGTACTCGTCGGGCAGCACGGGATCGCCAAAGGGTTGTGTGCATCTGCACCACGACATGGTTGTGGCAACGGAGCGCTATGCTCGGGGCATCTTGCAAATCAACGAAAGGGATCGCTGCTACAGCGTAGCCAAGCTGTTCTTCGCTTACGGGCTAGGCAACGCAGGTTATTTCCCCCTCGCGGTCGGCGCCAGCAACATTCTTTCGCCTGCCCGCCCCACGCCAGAAGTCATATACGCTAATATCGAGCGCTACCGACCCACGCTCTTCTATTCGGTTCCAACGAACTACGCCGCCCTGCTGGCCTACCGACGAGAAGGTCGTGACTTTGATCTTTCCAGCATTCGGCACGCAATTTCGGCCGGAGAACCGCTTCCGGCTGCGTTGTTCCGGAGATTCAAAGACCGGTTCGACATCGAGATTCTCGACGCACTGGGCTCTACTGAAATGTTGCATATGGTGATTTCCAACCGCCCCGGCGAAGTGCGACCGGGATCAAGCGGCAAAATCATTCCTGGCTACGAGGCGCGTATCGTCGATGAGAATGATCGTGACGTTCCGCCAGGGGAGATCGGAGCTTTGCTGATCAGCTGCGATGCAACCTGTGCCGGTTACTGGAACCAGCATGAAAAAACAAAAAGCAGCTTTTGCGGTCACTGGTTTCGGACAGGAGACAAGTATCACCGGGACGAGGACGGGTACTTCTGGTACGCGGGTCGCGCCGACGATCTCTTCAAAGTTAATGGCAAGTGGCTGAGCCCGACAGAGGTGGAGGCAGCGCTAATCTCCCATCCTTCAGTGCTGGAAGCAGCAGTGGTGGCGGGCGAGGATGGGGATGGATTACTTAAGCCAGCCGCATATGTTGTCCTCAATCCAGAATGCAGCCGGAGCGATGGGCTCGTCTGGGAATTGCAGGATTGGGTAGGTGAGAAGCTGGGCGAGTACAAGAGGCCGCGATGGGTCGAATTCCTATCCGAGTTGCCGAAAACTGCCACGGGCAAGCTGCAACGATTCAAGCTGCGAGAACGGCAACGGCCAACACAGGCGACTTGAAGGGAGACATTTTCACGGGGTTCAAAACAAGGGCCCGGACAGCCGCTCCAGCACCCTATGTCCGTAGGCGCGCGCCTGAGACACCTCTGGTTCCTGAGGAGTGATACTCCCGCCCCGCTAGCGTACGGTTACGGTCGCGGTGGCTTGCGATCGGCCAAAGGGACCAGTCGCGTACAGCGTGTAGGTTGTGGTCTCGGACGGTTTGACCGATAGGCTGCTTCCTCGCACAGCGGCGACGTCCGGTGAAATGATCAGGTAGGAAGCGCCGCTTACGCTCCAGTTCAGAGTAAGTGCTTCGCCTGCGGCGATGGAAGTGGGCGACGCCGTGAAGCTCGCGATCTGTGGTGGATTGCCCTTGGGCAGGTTAGCCGAAGTGTAGACGGAGTTCATCTGAATCACATCGAAGTCGGAAGCCTGCAGCGTCGAGAGGTTGTGTAGATCGCTGTTATCCCAGCGATCATCCGGTGCTCCGCTCAGGTACATTGAACTGCCATTGTCTGCCAGGATGATGCCGTACTTCTTCAATGCCTGAAGAATGACCAGGTTCTTCTGCGAAAACCCTGAGATGTCGAAGCTGGCCTTCAGGCGCATGCGCATGCCCATTGGGGCGGCATTGGGATCGGTCGAATTCGCTGCCCAATGCGAGGCCGGTGGGGTGAACGCCGCGCGGGTGTGCTGCAACGTGAAACGGATGGCGTGCCGGATGGAGCCGGCGGCCACCTCATCGTAACGCAGCAAGCCGGGGAAGATGGGCAGCCCGGCAGCATCGGCAGAGGTCCAGCTGTAGGGACGCTGCTCATTGGAGAGCATGTCCCAGACTGCGGCGGAGCCGGCGTTCCACGCTCCGGCGCTTGCCGGAGAAGCAAGATAGAGTTCGTAGATCCAGCACTGGTTCTGATCAATCACCAGCACGTGCTGGTCTCCGCTGGGGTTGGGATCGCCTTCGATAGGAGCGTTTGCCGGAATCGGCATTGGCCCGGGATCGCTCTCATTGCCATAGGCAGTGAAATTGATGCTCACAGGAGGCTGCCCTCGACCGACTACAACGTAGGGAATTCCCATGATGCTGCCGTTGTAAAGACCCGCTCCAAAGTCGGGATGGACCTGGGTGTTTGGGCCGATGTAGTTGATGATGGCGGTTGAGTTGGGATCGACCGGTTGGGCTGAGACGTCCTGATTCCACAGGTTGTCGGGCGCAAAAGGTACAAACCCGTTCAGGGTTGCTGCCTGGCCGATTGCGATCTGGCTGCACGAACTGTTGCCGCCACCGCCCCCGTTTCCGCCAACACCTCCCCCGCCGCCTGGAATACCGCCTCCGCCATTATTGGTATTGGTCGTAGCTCCGCCGCAGCCCATGAGGAAAGACAGAAACGCCGGAATCACCGCGATCATCAACCTGAGCATCATCAAAACTCTCTCGCTCATCATCGCCTGACAAGTGTGCGCGCACAACCGCCGGAAGGGCAGGTTCAGAGTGTTGTTAGGACGATGTACAAGCGGAGGAAGGCCACGTAAGCAACGAGCGCACGCTGGAGCGGCACCGCGCAGCCACAGCAAGATTTTTCATAAACCAGTGGTTCTGACCAGGTTACCGGCCAGGGTTGAAAGTGCTGGAGAGACTTGCCAAAGCGCAGCCCGAGCTCTTTCTGATCCGTGGTCGCCGCTTGCCCGTTCCCACTGATCTTGGATGAATTTGGGATCTGCATCCACCGGCTTACACTCTTCTCGTACCAAGTCCAGGCTTGGTTAAACAAAACAAACGGAATGACAGCATCTTCGCCCTGCTTTGACCACTGCCACATTGGCAATCCCGGCAATGTTGGCAATGGACGAAGGGAACACAGAGGTGTCGCCACTCGGGCAGCCGGGCAGCGGAGTCAACGAACATCACTTGGCGGAGGCCGCGGCCATCTTCGACGCGATGTCTTCATCGGCTTTCTGATGAAGTTCCTGAACCTTCTTGAATTCCTGCCGGGCTGCGGCCCGGTTGCCCATTGCCTGGTAAACACGTCCGAGCCGGTAATGAGCATCAGGCTGACTGGGGTCCAAATCCACAGCACGCTTCAAAGGAGCTATAGCATCTTGATACTGCTTCTGGCCGGCCAACACAGCACCGAGGTCGACATAGGCGATCCGTAGGTCGTTTCGTGCTTCGACCGCCCGGCGCAAATAGGAGAGCGCTTTCCCGGGATTGTTTTTCTTCATCTCAATGTCGCCAAGGTAAGCCAGTGCCTGGGCATTTCCGGGATCTGCAGACAGCTGGTTCTGAAACTCGCGGGCCGCCTGTTCGTACTGATGTGATCTCCAGTAGAGATAGCCCAGCCCGAAGTAGACATTCGGTTCGCGAGGAGAGATTTTGGCTGCTGCTTCGAACTCCGCAATTGCCTCCGGGGTTCGCCCCAGCCCATCCAAGGCCTCTCCCATTAGGATGTGGGCGGCGGGGGAGTCAGGCGCTTTCTGCAGTATGTGGAGGAACTCTTGGAGCGCACAGTTGTACTGTTTGGCCCAAAGGCAACTCTGGGCCAAGGTCTGATGGAGTTGCGTGTTGTCCGGATCGGCCTTGGCAACCGGCGCGAGATACTGGACGGCGTCGGCAAACCGCCTGGCTCCATAACAACTGATTCCCAGCAACGTGCGCGCCTGCGTGCTGGTCGGCTGCGAGTCTAACGCGGCTTTCAGCGGAGCGATAGCCGAGTTGAAATGTCCTTGTTTGAATTCCGCCAGTCCGAGGTTCAGTTGTACTCCCGGCAATTTGGGATTGAGGGCAATCGCTCGCCGGTAGGCCGAGGCGGCTTCCTGATATCTCTCTTCTTTCGAGAGAACCACTCCCAGGCTCGCGAAGGCCCCAGCATCGCTGGGATTCTGTTTTGTAATGGTACGCCACACCTGGGCAGCTTCCGCTAACTTTCCTGCTTGCTCCAGAGCCTGCGCGTCGGCTGGACCGACCGATTGTGCGTGTGAGAAGTTCGACAAACACAACGCCACCGTCGCCAGCAGCATCTTCCAGTGGTTCATGCTACAAACCGAGTGCCCAAAGCCAATTCTAGAGGAGAGAATCTGTCTTGCGGTGCCATTCTATAACCGGCTTGGCAAGAAAAACCCGGCTCGCGGCACGGGTGGGAGCGGGGCCGATGGCGTTCTCCGGAAACCCCTCTAGAAGGTTAGTTTCAGACCGAGTTGGAAAACTCTCGGATCGTAAGCTTGGGTGATCACGCCGAAGTTGCTACCCGTGAGAGCCGCTCCGTAGTTGCCGCTTATTACATCGGCTCTAAACTGGGTGTGGTTCCACATGTTGTAGGCCTCGGCGCGGAACTCCAAGCTGCTGCCGCGGCTTTCGCTGAACACAAACATCTTGTGAAGAGCCATGTTCCAGTTGTCGCGACCAGGACCACGCAGAGCGTTATGGGGAAGCGTGCCAAAGGTCCCGGGAGCAGGAGCAGCGAACACGGTGGGATCAAACCACTGGATTCCCGCCGGCACCTTAGTCTTCGGGTAGCTGATCTTCCCAACCAGATCCGGTCGGTTGCCGTTTCCGATGTTCCCCGCACCCGACGTGGGAAGAATGCTGCTGAGGTCGTTGCTGCCGCCTACCGTGACATTCAGCGGAGCCCCTGATTGCATAGTGACAATCCCGGACAATTGCCAGCCACCCAAGCTTGTCTTGAGCAGGCGGTTGCTGCTGCCCTTGAAAGCCGGGATGTCATAGACGAAGTTGACGAAAGCGACGTTGGTGCGGTCGAAAACCGAGGGTCCACTGTCGTATCGCCAGCCTACATACGGATTAGTGATGACGTTGAGATCCTGACCGCTGCCATTATTGCCGCTCGCGGCGTCAATGGCCTGCGAGTACGTGTAGCCAAATTGCGCCATAAGGTCGCGGCGGACGTTGGCATGAAGATCGAGTTGGAGCGAGTTGTAATGGCCATTTGCGCCGTTTTCCGCTAGTCGGATCGAGCGGAAACCCGGGAATTGGACCAACTGGTTGTAACCGGCGCCCTTGGATGCCACCAGCCCGGGCAGATCGGAGAAGGGCACAAGGTTCGTCTCTGCGTAGTAATTCTGATGGCGGGTTTGGTTTCCCACATAAGACACGGATAGCACAGACTTGGCTCCGAGCGCTTGCTGAACACCAAAACTGTACTGGTAACTTACCGGAAGATTGTAATTGTTGGAAGCTAGACCAGTGATGCTCGGCACAACGATCGGCACGGTCTGCTTGCTACCAGTGGTGATGTTGGTATGAGGATCGGACAGGGAAACATTATTGAAGCTTGCGGTGGCACTAAATGGAACGTTGGTGCCGCCGTTGTACATGTCGTTACCCTGGATGCGCTCGTACATGGTTCCAAATCCGCCGCGGAGAACAGTCTTTCCTGAACCGGTCAGGTCATAGGCGAAACCGATGCGAGGACCGAACGCCGCCCAGTGGTTGTCTACGAGGCCTTTCGGGATTCCGCCCTTGCCGTCGATACCGATGCCATTCAAATAGAATTGGTACCCAGCCAGAATGGGATTAGGACTGGTGCCCAGGCCGGGGCTGAGAGGAGAAATGTGGCCGTTCGCATCGAACAGAGCTGCGTCTGCTGGATTGTAGAGATTGGGATAAAAATTCGAGGAACGGTGGTTTGCCTCGTAAGTGTGCGGCACTCCGTCCCAACGTAGTCCAAGGTTCAAAGTTAGCCGTTGGTTGAAGCGCCAGTTGTCCTGGAAGTATGCCGCCCAGGAAGCGTTATTCCAGTGCCCCTTGTCATGCACAGCGTCTTCCGAGTAATTCTGGGTGTAGCCAAGCAGGAAATCGGCGAAATCGAATCCAGTGTAGGCGCCATTAAAACCAAAGTTACCTTGGGTGCTGGCGAACACGTCCTGAATCTTCTTGTAGACTGCCCAGCTCGCACCGATCTTGAACTGGTGCGCACCCCTGGTCCAGGAGATGTCGTCCCGAATTTGGTAGTCGTCGGCTTTGTTGACCCAGGGCGTCCAGTTTGCGGTGTATTGCGTTCCCGTAGACTCCTGGAGCTTGATCGTCGGAATGCGGTTGTCCGCATTCGGACCCGTGAAGATCCGGTTGAATGTGAAGCCCGAGGGGGCCGCCAGCGGAGCCCCAAAGCTGGACTTGGGCAGAATATTGATGCGGTTGCCGTTATAGTTGAAGGCTACCTCATTCAACAGCGACGAGCTGATCGTATGCGTAAGGTGGACTACAGCGCTGTACGAGGGATTGCCAAACGTGTTGCCGATCGTGGGTACGTTGTCACCACTCCACATGGTGGTTCCGAACGTCTGATTAATCTGCTCCGACACCCAGTGTCCGAAGATCGAGACCTTGTCATTGAATTGGTGGTCGGCCCTGGCTACCTCTTCGCGCACGTTCGTAGGCGCATTGTTGCCGCCCTGGAATTGATTGCCGGATGTGGGCAGCGGGAAAATCTTCGCCGCCAGCAGAGCCGCCGCATTGGGATCGATCATGCAGGATGGAATCGTGTTGTTGGGAAAGGGCGCTCCTGACACAATGCCCGCCGGAGGAACGCCGCCCGGACAATTTGCCCCCAAGTTCGCAATTCCGGTCGGGACCGTGATGATGTTTGGCTTACCGTTGGGTTTCGTTAGGGGTATTACCGCACCAGTTCCAGCGCCATTTGCGTCCGGATACTCACTAGCAACAGGGACCGTCTGATTCAGCGTCTGCCCTTGAATCAAGCTGCGCCATTCCATGTTGTAAAAGAAGAAGGTCTTGTGATCGCTCTTCCAGAAGTCAACCGGGCCACCCACGTTAAAGCCGTAGGTATTGAATCGCAGCTCGGCAACTTTCTGAGGTCGCCGGTTGAAGTAGTTGCGGGCATCGAGGGCATCGTTTCGTAGAAATTCCCACGCGGACGCATGCAGCGTCTTCGTTCCTGACTTCAGCACTGTCGTCATCGTGGCCGAAGATGAGAGGCCATATTCGGCACTGTAGTTGGAACTCAGGACGCGAAATTCGGCGAGCGACTCGATTGACGGCATCACGCTGAACGTTCCAGAGCCGCCACGGTCCAGGTTCTCGCCACCGTCCATGAGATAGATCGTATGTCCGGGGCGTTGGCCATTGAAGCTCACATTGGCATCACCGCCGACCGGAGTGGGTGTTTGAAAATCTGCCTGCAGGCTGGATGCGCCCGGCGTCAGATTCACCAACGTATAAATGCTCCGGCCATTGGTGGTCAGCTGTGAAACCTGTTGCCCGGTGATGACGTCGCTAACCTCGCCGCTGTCGGTCTGGACTCGGACCGCATTGGCTTCGACTGTGACTGTTTCCTGGGCTGCGCCCATCTGCATCGCGAAATCAATGCGGGCACGGTCGGCGACGTTCAGGACTACGTTCTTCCTCTCGACGATCTTGAACCCCGGGGCGTGGGCCTGAATGTTGTATTCGCCAATGGCCAGATCCGGAGCCACATATTGACCGGATTCATTAGTCTTCAGCGTACGACTCTGGCCGGTTTTGATGCTGGTGATGGTGATGGTCGCGTTCGGTACCACAGAGCCCGTGGGATCGGTAACCGTGCCGACGATGGTTCCTTCCTGAGCCAAAGTTAGAAGCGAAAAGCTACAGATGAAGAGTGCGCACAACGCCGCGAAGCGCGATGACCTCCAACGGCGCACTGCGAGGCCGCCACTCCCGGCAAACCAAAACGAGAGAGACTTCATAAGTTTCCTCCACGACGGATTCCGAACGCGCGACTCAATAGGGCTCCCACCGAAGCGGGACCGTTCCGAGCCTTGTATCGTCGTCTGCTCCGCTTGTCAAGAAATAAGTAGCACGGTAAGCACGATCTATATCGATTTAGACCTATGAAAACTCATAGCGGAACTGCGGAGCATCCTTGATCTTGTAAATTGCCTGTGCGAGACTCTCAGCCAAATGGGGATCGATAGGAATCGAAGAACCGGCAGGGCCGCTCATACGAAAAAGGGGAAGGCTACTGGGCTTAAAGAACTGGCCGATTACCTGGGACTGGCTCCCGCGACGGTTTCGCTGGTCATGAACGGGGCTGCCGTCGCCGATACGATTGCGCAACAGACCAAGGACCTGATCTACGAAGGCGCGCGCAAACTTAATTACAAACCAAATTTCCTGGCGCGCTCTCTGCGGACGGGGCGCAGCTTCACCATTGGCGTGATGGTGCCGGAGGTAAGCCAGGGGTACAACGCCACGGTGCTGAGCGGAATCGAAGATCACCTCCTGCAGGAAGGATACTTTTATTTCGTCGCCAGTCATCGCTTCCGGCAGGATCTGGTAGACGAATACCCGCAGATGTTCCTGCATCGTTCTTGTGACGGTTTGATCGTCGTCAACACCAGCTGGCGCCGTCCCTTACCGATCCCAGTGGCCACGGTTTCGACTCATGAGGAGGTGAAGGGTGTCACCAATATCGTGCTCGATCACCGCCGTGCCGCCGAACTTGCACTGCGCCACCTGGTCGAACTCGGCCACAGAAAAATCGCGGTTATCAAAGGGCAGGACTTCGTTCCGGATACTGAGGTTCGATGGAATGCCATCGCGGCGGTGGCTCAGGAATTGGGAGTTCCTATCTCCCTGAAGCTGACCGTCCAAATTGAGCGAAACTCCCCGTCACCGGAGCTGGGATACCGCGTCACTCAGGAACTGCTGGCCTCCGGCGAACCATTCACGGCGCTGTTTGCCTTCAATGATATTTCCGCGCTGGGTGCGATGCGCGCCCTCGACGAATTTGGCTGGCGCGTGCCCAAAGACGTCTCTGTGATCGGCTTCGATAACATCGAGACGGCTGCGTATCACATTCCCGGGCTCACTACGGTAGAGCAGCCGCTGCGCAAGATGGGAAAAATGGCGGCGGAAACTGTCCTGCGTCGTATTTCGCGGCCTGAGGACGAATTATCTCGTATCGCCGCCAAAATCATCGTGGAACCTGAACTCATCGTTCGCGGCACCACCGCGGCCGCGCCTTCGCATAAAACAAACTCCAAAAGAGCTCTACAGCTGAGCTAGGCAGCGAGCCCCCACGCCGGCGAGTCGCGGGGATACTCTTTCTGGTTTTTCGATGATCTTTTCCTGGGCGATTCGATGGTTTGGTCTTGACGCCATCTGGCGACCATGTTACAAGCTCACCTCTAAAACGATTTAGACAGTATTACCGCAAGCGGAGGCTGCGGCCGTCCGGGACCATCGGTGTTCATCGTTGCCTTTCGCTGCGCAGGAGACCTTCTATGCGTTTACGCATTCCCAGTGCCCTCACGGTTCTGATGGTTTCGCTTTGTACCGCTCTCGCCGCTTACTCGCAGACTACCAAGGCTGCCATTTCCCTCTACCTGGATACTTCCCAAACCGTTGACAAGCGCGTTGATGACCTGGTGTCGCGGATGACACTGGAGGAGAAAACCTCGCAGCTGGTCAACCAGGCTCGCGCCATTCCACGCCTCCAAGTGCCTGCCTATGACTGGTGGAGTGAGGCCCTGCATGGCGTAGCCCGAGCTGGTACGGCTACCGTGTTTCCCGAGCCGATTGGTCTGGCGGCAACTTTCGACGCCCCTCTCATTCACGACATGGCGGTTGTGATCGGCACTGAAGCACGCGCCAAGCATAACCAGGCGGTGCGTGCTGGCCACAGCGACATCATGGAAGGGTTGGACTTCTGGTCTCCGAACATTAACATTTTTCGGGATCCCCGCTGGGGGCGTGGCCAGGAGACTTATGGCGAGGACCCGTTCCTGACCGCCAAAATGGGAACCGCTTTCGTCACCGGGATGCAGGGCGATGACCCGAAATACTATCGCGTCATCTCCACTCCCAAACATTTTGCCGTGCACAGCGGCCCTGAACCGGCGCGGCACAGCATGGACGTTCCCGCGTCAAAACATGACATGGAAGATACCTACCTGGCGGCCTTTCGCGCGACGGTGATGGAAGGCCAGGCGGGGTCAGTCATGTGTGCCTACAATCGGGTCAATGGCGAGCCGGCGTGCGCCAATACTTTCCTACTCCAGGATCAATTGCGCGGGGCATGGAAGTTCAACGGATATGTTGTCTCCGACTGCGACGCCGTCGTCGACATTTTCAGCGGGCATCACTACACCAAAAACATGGCGGGAGCCGCTGCAGTCGCGCTCAAGACGGGAGTAGACAACGAGTGTGCCGATTTCTTTACCAAAGCGACTGGGAACTCCGATTACGTGAAGTATTTGGACGCGGTTAAGCAGGGTCTGATAACGGAAAAGGACATCGATACGGCGGTAAAGCGCTTGTTCACTGCGCGCTTCCGCCTGGGCATGTTCGATCCGCCGCGGATGGTGGCATATGCGCAGACACCAGACTCCGAGATCGACAGCCCAGCGCATCGGGAACTGGCGCTCAAGACGGCGCGTGAATCTATGGTGCTCTTAAAAAATGATGGCGTGGTGCCCTTGCGCGAAGACGTAAAAAGGATTCTGGTCGTCGGACCGTTGGCGCAAAACGCAGAGGTTTTGTATGGCAACTATAACGGTACGCCGTCGCGATCAACGACCGCGTTTGAAGGCATTCAGCAGCAGTTTGCCGCCGCGGCCGTTACTTTCGTGCCCGGCATGAATTTCCTGCGGGAAGAGCATCTCATCCCGACTTTGGTGCTGGCCACGCCAGATGGCAAACCGGGGCTCAGGGCGGAATACTTTTCCGGCACAGATTTCGCCGGAAAACCTACAGTCGTTCGCATTGACACATATGTCGATCTCCAACGATTCCATCCCGACAGATCGGCACTCAAAGTCCCAAAAGGCCTGACTGACTTTTCGGCCCGCTGGACAGGCTTCCTCACGCCCGCCGAGTCGGGCACCTATAAGATGGGCCTGCTTGGTTCTATGAACCGGTTATGGGTCGATGGCAACCTGATCGTGGATGATCTCGCGTTGCACGATCCCATCGCCAGCACAACCGCCATGCGGCTGGAGAAAGGGCGCCGATACTCAGTGAAGGTTGAATACGCGCGCGGCGGTTTTGGCACCCGCCTGGTTTGGCTTCCCCTCATCGCGGACCCCATCGGCGACGCGGTAATGGCTGCCAAGGAGGCCGACGTCGTGGTTGCGGTGGTGGGCATCACATCCCGGCTTGAAGGCGAGGAGATGAAAGTCGACTTGCCCGGTTTCAAGGGGGGAGACCGCACCAGCCTCGACCTGCCAAAGGAAGAAGAAGATCTTGTCGAGGCGCTGACGAGCAGCGGCAAGCCAGTGGTGATCGTTCTCATGAATGGCAGCGCGCTCTCGGTGAACTGGGCCAATCAGCACGCCAACGCCATTCTCGACGCCTGGTATTCAGGCGAGGAGGGTGGGACCGCCATCGCCCAGACGCTGGCTGGCGTAAACAATCCCGCCGGCCGGTTGCCCGTCACTTTTTACACGGGAATCGATCAGCTGCCTCCGTTTGAAGACTACTCGATGAAAAACCGGACTTACCGGTATTTCCAGGGCCAGCCGCTCTATCCTTTCGGTTATGGGCTGAGCTATTCGAAATTCGAGTACGGCAACCTTAAGCTCTCCAAGAAGGAACTCGATGCTGGCGATCCGCTGGGAGTGCAAGTCGATGTGAAGAATGTCAGCCAGAGGGAGGGTGACGAAGTCGTCGAACTATACCTGGACTTTGCCAATATGCCGGGAGCGCCAATTCGCGCGCTTCGCGCGTTCACTCGCATTCACCTAGGCCCGGGAGAATCGCGCCAGGTGAGTTTCGACCTGCCGCCGCAAGATCTCAGCCGCGTCAACGAAGCTGGCGACCGCGTCATTACCGCGGGCAGCTATCGCGTGACGGTAGGCGGCGGACAGCCGGGCACCGGAGCCTCTACTGCCCAGGACTCGTTCAGCATTCGCGGTGAACAACAATTACCGGAATAGCTGCTATGCTCTGGATCAGCGCTCATTAAATAACAACCATGGCGGCGCGCCCCTCCTTTTGCATAATGAAGTTGGACAACAAAATGGGAACATCGCTGACGTGCTCGATCTTGCCTGATGGTTTGGGCTGCTGTATCTCCAGGAAATCCCACTTTTTTGGCTGTGCCAAAACCGAGCACGAAGCGTGGATCATGGCTGAAGAGGAAGCTGTCGCCCGCTGTCTTTAACTAGCCGTGAGCGCTTCTGACCGTCCACCGGACCCAGGTCCCTAGGGCATCAATATTGCACTTGCGCCCGATTAGGCGTATTCCTACCCAAATCCTGACCACTGGAGGTCTGAGCCACGGCGCTGCCACCACTGAGGCAGGCAGCTGCCGCGAGGAGACGAACGTAGAAAAACGAAGCGGTGATTCATCATCAAGATCTCTCCCGGCAGTGTGATTCGTTGAGGGAATCTCTGAAGTGCGTTCAGCCTGAACCGGGGTGCTCTCCTGTGGCACGCCCGGGCGGGGCAGGCTGCATTTATACCGCGAGAAATGTAAATTCACCATAAAAGACGTATGTTTCAAATCGTGAAACGACCCTTTTTTGGCTTCAGCCGAAAAATGCCTCTGGGGAAGGTCCGTGGCTGCTCACATCCACAGCAGAGGTTGGCGGATTGGATAATTGCGAATGATCTCGGGCACAGATGGATCAGGGTTCAGGCGTCGCCAGATTAGAAAGCAGTCAGTTCTCCCCAAAGCAATTCCGGCGAACACGAGGCTAGGTTGACGCACCGGCCAGTTGTTCCAGTGCTCGACATCGTGACGATGCGGCCAAGCATTCTTGTTGGCAATGTAAGGAAGCATGTACGCAATCGCCTTGGCGAAACCACGGCCGTCGGGCAACACAAAGCGAAATAGATTCTCACTGGGCGTGGAGAGGATCTGGCATACAGTTGCCATCACATCGAGGTTGAATAGGCAGTACCCGTATGGCTTGGTGCGACGTAATTCCAGCGGAAAACTGCCGTCATCGGCAACTTGGTTCGGCACCAGCACTTCTTGAAATCGGGTCCGGCAGAACGATGTGGCCGTGTGATTCTCTGTAAATCTAGCGAACTCGGCCACCTGTGCCACCCAGCAGGTGCCGTGGTTATTCTTAGCGTCGCGCTCTTGCTTTCCGTTTTCTGACGTGATCATCCAAGCCAAGTAGTCGACACACCATCTCCGAAGTCCGTCTAGGTCGCGCGGCTCGATTTGTTGCGAATCCTCCAGAACCGATGCAGCCCGGACCACCTCGACGAGGTGGACAGTATCAATGATCCCGGTGCCTCGCCCCGTCGTGCGTCCATGAATGGCTTGGGCATACTGCAAGCTAGGATTCATCAACGTCGCCGGATCCAGAAACCAGGCACGCAAGTGTCTGATCGCATGTCGAGCGTATCGTTTATCGCGCGTAATCTTCCATGCCGCGGTCAGTGCGGGAACCTGCAGGCTCAATCGAATCAGCGCCCGCCGGTGCTCGCTGAAATTGTCCGGATTCGAAAAGCCGTCGCGTTGGATGTACGGCCCGCCGGGATTTTTGGGGTCGGGCCACCAGTAATCTCCCTCCGAGAAGTAATCGTGCCTGCCGCCGGAACTGCGCGGAGTGGAATACGCAGTGATCGTAACCGGGTGCTCTTTCAAGTATCGGTTGGCGGCGCTGAGAATCCGGTTTCGATCTATGGCCGCAACGTCAGGCACAGCAACTAGGAGCGTGTCCGAATAATGGAAAATCGCGGCTCGCAACCACAAGCAGTTGTGGTCCAACGCGCCGAGTACCGCAACATATGAACGCAAAACTGATTACTCGGTCACACTCCTAGGGTGCCCCGCCCGAAACTCAGACGCGAAGAGGCAAGACAGGCCATCATCGAAGCGCTCTTACCACAGAATTCCCGGCGCGAAATCCGCACGAGCTATCCGTCCTCGGTTGATAATGCGCGTAATCTTTGTCGGGGTTGCAGGCACGGCCCGTCAGCTTGACTGCGAATGAATCGCAAGCCCATCAATTGCCTCCCGGGCTGGCTTCTTTCCGAATGCGGATGGCCAGCCGAAGGACTGACTCGCCGCTTTTGGTTCCAATCGTTTCGGCGGCCCTCTCATAAACTGCGTCGCCGTACCCAACCGAGGCCTGAAGGAGGCCGGAAGTCAGTTCGGTGGGATCGAGGCCGACAAGCTGCTTGTACTCCCATTTCTTTTCGCCGGTGGCACACGGAAGCAAGTAGTCAACCGCTCGGCGGATGCTTCGGGCATCGGAGGACTGGTAGTGCCAGAGATCACCTCCGACCACATCACCAAGCTGTGCCAGTTCGATCAGCCCGCGCAGATTCATGCAGCTGTAACTGAACGCTTTGGTTCTCTGTAACTCCAGGGATTGACGGCCGTCAGCTTCGATCTGTGCTGCGATTCGTTTGCTCTTTGCCTCTTCCATGGTCTTCCGCGCCCAATCCTGCTTGCCGACGAAGAGCGCGCAATCCGGCACCTGAACATGGTAGTGTGTGGTTATTGGCGGACGCTGCTTCGCCGCGGCCACTCGGGCTCTGCTGCAGCCACTCGAGAAAGCTGCCGAACCACTTCTCCATACCTTGCTGATCTTTCTCTGGCCAGACTTTCGGACCGGAAAGCACTCCCACAGCGTCGACGACCGCCACCAAAACATGGCTCTCAATGATTCAGCTCTTGCGACCGTAGTTGATTCCTGGAATACCTTGGGCGAAATTGAGAGGTTCGGATTCATGCGAGTGGCCGGCTCGAGGAATCACATGCGTAACAGCAGGGTCGCCCGTTCCGCACATGGTTGGTTGCCCATAAAGTACCAACCCAGGGCCAGTGCGCACAGTGGGGGACATCCGTCCCATCTGGTCGTGATCACTGATCTTGCAAATCTCCGGATTCGGCTCGCCATCGCGTCGAATATAAGGCAGGCCATTCGCAGTTTTCCGATTGGGCCACCAATGTGGGGTCTGGCTCATGTAATCATGCTTGTCTCCGGTTGGCGATACGATCTGCTTCTCGATCACCGAAAATTGCCGTTGCCTCCAACTTCTGATTCGTGTTTGTGGGAACAACGGAAGAAGCAGTCCTGTAAGAAACCACGAACATCAGTACCGAAAACCATCGGCGCGCTAATTGCTCCTTCCATCTAATGTCATTAGTGTCTCCAGGAGGTAATACTGTCCATAGATCAGCGGAGTGTCCGATGGGCGAGTTGACGATCCGTGCCGAAGCACTCCGGGAGGGGTTGGATCGTCCTTGGCGACCGGAGTCAGATAATGATCGATAAGCGACTGAGTGATGCGTTCGGCAGCTTCACGGAACTGCCGCGACTTCTCCGTATCGTTAGTGAGAGAAGAAAGCTGTAACAGCCCTCCAGCGGTTATTGCCGCGGCCGAACTATCCCGATTGCGAAACAGAACACCCTCATCCACGAAGTCGTACCAGGGAACACTGTCAGGCGGTAATTCAGCAAGGATGTAGTTCGCGACCTTTTCCGCGGTGTCGTAGAACCGCTGATCGCCGGTTGCCTTATAGGCCGTGGTGAAACCGTAGAGAGCCCACGCCGTCCCGCGTGACCAGGAGCTATCCGCCGAAAATCCCTGGTGTGTATGAAAGAACAAAGGCTGTCCGGACGCGGCTGAATTCTTCCAGACGATTTCCGAGTCGCCGCCGCCGTGAAGCTGAAGCTTCTGGCGATTGTCGCCCGGATTGTAGTGTACCGACTGGCAAACCGATCCGTCCACGCGCACCAGCAACTGCGATGATCGCAACGCATGGCTCAGAGCGATGTCCTTCCATTTGGAGTCGCCGGTCTCGTTCCATGCCCACCATAAGAGCTGCAAGTTCATCATCGTGTCGATAATGGTGTCGTCGCCACCGACCTCCCAGGCGGCAATCATTCCGGTGTTCGGGTTGTAAAGCTCGACCAGTCGTTGAGCGGCACGCAGCGCGCTCTGTTTGTACCTCGGATCCCCGGTCGCTTCAAATGCGGGAACCGAAGCATAGAAATAAAGAAAGCCGGCGTCGTGATTCTGGCTACTCTCTTGGCCCAGTAGGATTGAGGTCCCCAACTCCGCCCAGTGGCGATACTTGGGATCGTTGGTTACTCGGTACATCTTCCACAATTCACCGGTCCAAAAGCTTCCGGTCCAGAAGTAGCCACGTTGTTTACGCCATTCGCCGGATGTGTTGTCGCCTTCCGTGAAGAATCCCTCGCCTGCCCGGGCGGTAATTGGTTCATTTCTCATTTTCAGAATCGGTTCCCATTTTGTCGCCGTGCGATCAATCTCCTGGCGCAGGAGTTCGATGGCTCTTCGGTAAGATTTACGCGATCCTGGGGTCAGTGTGTCGGAGGGGGCAGATTGCGGCGCTGCCGCGGTTGAAAGCACTCTTGCCGTGGATGGCTGGTTCAGGCGCACGGCTGTCTGCCTGACCAAATCGAGAAAAGCATCTTTTGACTCGATCAGGGAGGGCGATTTCGGCACCTGCACGAACCGCCGCATATCATCCGGTTTCGCCAGAGCAGCAAGATCACCTGTTCTCTCCTGGTCCCAAGCCGCAGCGACATACCACGTGGCTGTTGCCGTTGAACCAGATAGCGGGAATGTTAGAAGCCGATTGGCAGCGTCCTCCCGCACGGATCCATTTACGCCCACGAGAATGACCTCTAAGCCGAGATTCGTGCCCTTGAGCGCTTCGGTCGCAGTCTTTCCAGGCATGAGCACCTGCTCACCATAGGTTGCGATCCACGGTGGGAGCGAATTTGGCGCGGATCGGAATCCGGGCACGTCCTTTTTGAGCGGCAACCCGGTTGCGAACTCAACTCCGTCGGCGCCTTGCGCCACGATCGTGTGATAGAAGCCGCGATCTCCAGCCCACTGCGTGATCCGCGATTGCAGGGTAACGCTCCCACTGCCCACTTTCCATCCGCTGTACGTCATTTCCACAATGGCACGAACTGGACCCGTAGAAACCACTCGGTACTTGCGGCTCGCAACGTCGGATACCTTCACCAGCTTTCCGTCGATCCAAGCTCCGACCGCCCCAATGCCGAGCGCGTCACCGATCTTGTATATGTCCCGTCCATACGGAGACTCGGCGTGGTAATCGTACTCAGGGGTGGCGAACATACGAAGCAAAAGTGATTCCCTACTCTTGCCGTAGAGATCAATGGCATTTCTCGAATCGAAGTACAACCGCCACGCATTCACTTCGGATTCCCAGCCGACGCCTTCGATCTTGCTGGCAAAAAGCGCGTCGGTTCTCATGGGATATTCGCGGCGCAGCCGGAATATGCGAGTGGGCTCACCGTAGCTGACCGTGACAATCCGTGTCTGTTTCGGTCCCAGGTCAATCTCGAAGGCGAGTTCGTCAGCCGTATGGTCACTATCGAGATCGTCGACTTGCGAAGGCAATTCCGTGGCCTCTAATGTGGCGCTGTCTTCTTCTAGGGTTGATGCATTCGTAGCGGTTACGATCAGAGAGCCCGCATTCAGTGATGGCACGACCCTGCGAATTTGCGCAAGGGGTACGACGATTTCTTCCGCCGGGCGCATCTGGGCGCTCGGATTGGTAATCGCCAACTTGATCCCGAACAGATGTGGGTTCGCCCAAGTCGAGGTCGCCACGAGCGTCATCGCGGCGCCCGCCCAGAAAACGTGCATTTTTCTCTCCCGGGAGATTCTCAGTTTGCAAGTGGTTCTGGCCATATCTTGTGAAGACGTCAATCGCTCTTCAGTCGTCCCATGCTGGCGCCGCGATGTTCGACCCTCGGACGACGATACGGTCTCCGGTGTGAACCCCAAAGTCGTTGTCACTGCAGGTGACTCAGGGGATCAATTGCACCGTAGATCGGCTCGTAATTCTTTGTTCGTTCATGATTAGAAATGCACCGAGTCCGTGGAGGTCATCCGCGTTCTTCTCCAACGTCGTCACTCTCAAGATGCGCCAGAAAACGGTAGGCTGTGCTCTTGTTGATTGAAGTTTGTTTCGCTGAAGTCCGCTGGGCGAGCGGTGAAGAGTTCCCAGAATTCTGAGGACTTTCATCACCACACCCACGGGAGCTGACTTTGATTCACGGGTTCGGATCACAATTGCGCCTTCCTTTTGCGCACTTGGCCTGGAGGCCGGGGGCTTTGACTTGCCAGTTGTTTTACATGATGAAACTATAATTTTCAATGTTGAATACGGCTTCTTCACATGATATAGGTGCCCATCGCGTTATTTTCTACAGTGACCCTGGGGCCCGTTCCCAGATCCGAAGTTGCAAGATGTAGCCGTAGTGCCCCAGGAACTTCGACTGAGGCAAAGAACATGCGAGCCGGCAGGTTTCACGTCCTTTCGTTGGTTATCGTTCTAATTTTGTCCACCGGCGATTCACTCGCCCAGACCGCCACCGGAGCTGTGAACGGAACGGTGACGGATCAATCGGGGGCAGTGGTCAGCGGCGCCAGGGTCACGCTGTCCAATCAGAAGACCAACATTGGCCGTCAAACAGCGACGAGTCTTAGTGGCTTCTTTCTGTTCATCAATGTTCCGCCCGGGGAATATGCGCTTCGCGTAACCCGTGAGGGATTCAAGCAAATTGATGTTCCCAACTTACTGGTCAATGTCAACCAGACCCTTACTCAGAACCTGCGCCTGGGTGTCGGCGGCAGCACTGAAGTTGTCGAAGTCGAAGCCGAGTCTCAGCTGGTCGACAGCACGACGACCGAACTCGGAACGGTAATCCCCCAGAGAGTCGTCAACGACCTGCCGCTGAATGGCAGAAACTTCACGCAGCTTCTGACCCTTGCCCCGGGCGTGACACCGGTCTCAACGGCGCAAAACCGGAGCATCGGCTGTTGCGAGGGCAATGTCGGGCTTCCCGGATCAGGTTTTTCGGACGCATCTTTTCATGGACAGGAGAATCGCTCGAAGCTTTATTTCTTCGACGGAATTATCAACTCAAACATTCGCGGGCCGACATATATCGTGATTCCGAATATCGACCTCATTCAGGAGTTCAAGGTCGTCGGTCACGATTCCAAGACTGAATTCGGGGGCGCAACTGGTGGTGTGGTGAACATGGTTTCCAGTTCAGGAACCAACAGCTTTCATGGCAGCGGCTTTGAGTACGTACGCAACAATTTCTTCGACGCTCGCGACAGCTTTGCAGACAAGAATAGCAGTGGCCCCGCACCCTTTCGGCAAAATCAGTTTGGGGCAACTATTACCGGGCCGATCATCAGGCAAAAGACTTTTTTCTCCGCCGGGTACGACGGGTGGAGGTTCAGCCAGCCAAGTCAGTATTTTTCCTACACCCCCACGGCCACCGAGCTCACCGGAGACTTTACTCAGTCCACCAGCAGCGCCGTACAGCACAATCTGTTCAACCCCTACTCCACCCGGCTGGTCAGCGGCAAATTTGTCCGCGATCAGTTCCGTTGCGATGCTGGCGGGAATCCGCTGCCCATAAACGCCAGCAACCAGCAGGATCAGACCACGGGGGCGCCATGCAACAAGCTTCCGCAGGGATTGATATTCACGCCGATGCAGAAGTTCTTTCAGACCTACTCGGCTACTCCAAACCTGGCGGGCGATCTGACCAACAATTTTATCCAGAACCGTTCGACGACGAATAACTCGAATAGTCTTCAAATTCGTGTTGACCATCGCCTTCGGGGAAGCGACACCGTTTTCTTCCGCTACACCGAACAACGCGTCTCCGTCCTAACCCCCATAGGTGAAGTGGCTTACACCGGCGGCGGATCACAGGGGAGAAATTACGGCGGTGGATGGACTCACACCTTCGGGCAATCGGTGGTGCTCGATGTGCGTGCCGGCTATGCCGGCAGGCCGGGGGTCGACGCTGCCCAGCAGAATCAACACCCCGCCGGTCTCAACCCGATGACGGCCGCCGGGTTTGGCGATATTTCCAAGTACAACGGCATGCTGGTCAGACTGGCAACCACCGAATGGACCAACGGTGGCAACAACGATTTCGGCATCCGAGGAGCCGCACCTCGTGAGAATCCGAACTGGAGCATTACTCCAAATGTGAGTTGGCTCACAGGTCGCCACAACATCAAAAACGGCTTCTGGTTCATTGATGCCAAGCGAATCCAGCAGAACACCTACCAGCGTTATACGTTTGCCGACGACCAGACCGGCAATCCATCAGCGGCTTCCGGAACCACGGGGCTATCTTTGGCTTCCGCTTTAATAGGACTTCCAACTTCCTTCAGCGGCGAGCTGCCACAGTTGAACGGGGGACCAGTCAAGTTTAAGTACGCCGCCTGGGCGGCGTATCTGCAAGACGAATGGAGAGTCAAGCCTTCTGTCACGCTCACCTTTGGTCTGCGTTACGACTATCTGACTCAGCCGCAAACCTTGGACGGCCGTCTCTGGAACGCCCTCGATATCCCGAACCAGCGGTGGATCATAGGCGCCGACAAGATGCCGGAACTTTGCAGTCTGGCCGGCCGATCGCCATGTATTCCCGATGCTTTCTGGGCCGATCCCCACCTCAGCAACGTGGTGCTCGCCGGCAAGAGATTTTTCGCACCGGGACCGGTTAAAGACAATTGGGGGCCCCGGCTGGGTATCGCTTGGGCCGTCACGCCAAAAACAGTTGCTCGCGGGGGTTATGGCTTGTATTGGGACGCGGTCCCGGCGAGAAGCCAGTATGCGCAGAACGATCTTGAGTTGGCGGTATGGCCGAGCACGACGGCGTTTGCCGGCAACGTCAACACCAGTGCCGACTTTACTGGCGGAACACAAAAACTGATCACCGATCTCGAAGGACACTTTCCTACCCCTCTTCCAACCACCAACCCCTGGAGGCCTAATAACACCTTCGGCGACGATCCCAAATATAAAGACGGGTATTCGCAGCAGTGGAATTTTGAGATTCAGAGAGAACTGTCGGCGAGCGTGATGCTATCGGCGGCGTACGTGGGAAGCAAGAATGGAAGACTCCCTTACACCGGACTCGCGAACGCTGCTGGGCAAGCCTCGCCGAACGGAACGGCCCCTTCCGCAATCGACGCTCTTCGTCCGATGCCCTGGGTAAATGCAAACATTACCTATTCCCGTAGCATTGGTTTCTCTCATTACAACGCTCTCGAGACCCGTATGCAGCGCCGCTTTACCAACGGACTCAGCTCGTTGGTGTCCTATACTTGGAGCAAGTCGACCGACGTCAGCAGCGGATACTTCAACGTCGAAAACGGGACTGGGGGTGGTTCAACCGTCCAAAACTTTTATGATCCCAACACCGCTCGCGGTCTCTCCAGCTATGACATCGCCCACTTCCTCTCCTGGGCCACTGTGTACGACTTGCCGTTTGGCATGGGAAAGAAATGGCTTTCGAGCGGACCCGGATCGTGGTTTCTCGGGAATTGGCAGGCGAATTACATTTTCCAGATTCGCTCCGGGCAGCCCTATAGCTTGCAGGTGACCGGCGACATAGCCAATCTCAAGGGAAGCGCGCCGAACATCGGAAACTACGCGCGTCCTAACCTCATCGCCGATCCCTTCAAGGCTGGACCGGTGCCATCGAATCCCGATCCCGGTTGTGCAAGCACGGTTTCGAATGGGGGAAAAGCTGCTGACGCGGTGCACAACGCCACCAATTGGTTCAATCCCTGCGCGTTCTCGGTGCCATCAGGCTCCTTCGGCGATTCGGGCCGGAATGCGTTCCGCTTCCCGCATGTTACGAACCTGGATTTTTCACTATTCAAAACAGTTCCCGTAAGAGAGCGCCTCAGCTTGCAAATGCGTTTCGAAGCGTTCAACGTCTTCAATATCCAGAATTGGAGCGGACCGTCAAATGTCACCATCAATTCGGGAACTCTGATCAGCAAAACCGCAGGCCAAGTAACCGGACTACAGGGAAATCCGCGTCAGCTACAGTTTGGTTTGCGACTGATGTTCTAACTCCAGGCTGAGTCGAAGCAGGCAGGAAATCGAGGCTCGATTCATGGCTTGCTGCCGCCAAGCTCGTGCGCAACCGCAGGCCAAGAACGAGAACTAACTACCTATGATGACAAATTTGTGCAGGGCATCCATTGCGACGAGCCGAAGTACGACAAACCAAGGGCTACGTTCAAGCAGTGTGAGCTTGTGCGGACCGTGACGGACGTCACCGCGGGCTACCCACAAGTGGTTCATCTCTGGGGATGGCAATATCGAGGCAAAGACACGGGCTATCCTGCGGTGGCGCAGGTAAACGAAAGGCTTGGAGGATATGACCGCTTGCAGCAGTTGATGCATCGCGGCCGTGAACTCAATGCGAATATCACCTTCTCCGATAACTGCGATGACGCTTACCGTTCCAGTCCGGCATGGGATCCAGGCATCATTGCTCGCCGTCCGGACGGTAAACTGTGGGAAAGAGGCAACTGGGCCGGGGAAAATTCCTATATTGTTGGCCTCGCCAAGAACATGACAGAACCTGGACGACGGCGAGTCCAGTACACCTGCGATCGCTACAAGCTGAGGGATACCACACACATCGATGTGCTCTCCTACTTTCCCATCCGCAATGACTGGGAGCCGGCCCACCCCGCAGGTGGCGTAAAGAACCTGGTTGATGGCCGGTACAAGATGTTGGAGGAGTTTGCGCGACGCGGTGTTGACGTCAGTTCCGAGGCGATACGTTATACGTTCATCGGCACGGTCAGTCTATTCTGGCATATGCCGCGGCCCGCACCCTGTCCATTTGGCGGAAAGCCGATTCCTTTAATGGCGGCGATTCACCGTCATAGCGCCGTTTGGGGAGAATGGGGCACGAGCCGACCGGATCGCGTGCTGAATTGTCTTTTCTCCAGCAATTCTCCCCACGCAATGGTCGGCACTGAGGTAGACTTCGCCTCGGTGTTGGATTCGTTTTACCTGGTACGGCTTCCCTGGTCGAAACTCCACCGACGGGGCATTACAATACAACATTTCAGCGCGATGGCAATCGCACCATCATCGGTCTGGATGGCGACGCCACGGTCGATCTCGATTGGGAAAACCACACGTACAGCATCAAGGTCGACGATCTGGAGATTGCAAGTACGGGAGGCACATGTGTCACTCGACAAAGAGCGCATTGTCTTCTATAGCGTCAAGGCGCGCGAGCTGAGCTTTCCTCTTCCGGAGGGCTGGACGCCGAGCGAGATGATCGCTACCCGTTTGTCGGTCGACCAATCGACAAATGCCGACTTTCGGATCCAATCGGGCCGGGTGACTCTTCGCGTCCCATCTCGAGTTCCGGTGATCGTCCACAGAGATCGCAAGGCCAAAACAACACTGGAACTGAAGGCTGGCGCCTGACTGAAGGACTGAAGGCACTGAAGGCGTGCCAGGTTGACACCGAAGAGAGTTCGTGACAACCTGCATGGCAATACTGATAAAACACTTGTTCTAGCATGCGAAACGACAGGCTCGGCAGCGTTTCCGGTTGAAACCTAGCCCCAGCTGGCAATATGAAAGCGGAATCCATCGCGGAGAGAGTCTTGAAGATCCACCCGGATGACAACGTGCTCGTGGCGCTTGTGCCTTTGCGGGCCGGTGAACAGATTGCGGACAGCGCGGGCACATTTACATTGGTGTCTGACGTCCCGCCTAAGCACAAAGTGACAACCCGAGACTTGGCTGCAGGCGCTCCAATCGTCATGTATGGAATCCCGGTCGGTAGGGCACGGAAGCCGATTGCTGCAGGCGAACCGATTACCACCCTCAACACGCGGCACGACTCGATGGCGGTCAAGCCGCGAACCGCCTCTTCCCCCTGGGTTGCTCCCGAGGTCGGCCGCTGGCGCAAAAAACGGTGGTCGGGATACTACCGCGAAGACGGTCAAGTTGGCACAAGAAATTACTGGAT
This sequence comes from Acidobacteriota bacterium, assembly GCA_003225055.1. GTDB lineage: Bacteria > Acidobacteriota > Terriglobia > Terriglobales > Acidobacteriaceae > Gp1-AA122. The sequence continues at coordinate 33,157 of QIAU01000137.1, read as the reverse complement.
TGTGATTCCCCTCGTGTTCTGCGAGAACCGCAACATTGACACCATGCGGCAGGCGTTTGTCGAAGAGCTCGGTTTCGCGCCACCCCAGAAATATCGGGCAATGGTGAAGCGGCTTGTGCAGCTATACCAGGAGGGGCATTCGGGCCGGATTGTCGGCTCTCAAGTGCAGGAAACCTTGGAGTCGTCCCCGTCATCGAGTGTGTTCCCAAATGTGGACGGCATTAAGTTCCTGACTCACCAGGGTGGTTGTGGTGGAACCCGCGACGATGCCCGCACCCTGTGTGGGTTATTGGCCGGATACATCCATCATCCAAATGTCGCGGGTGCAACCGTTCTCAGCCTTGGCTGCCAAAACGCTCAGACCGAAATTCTGCGTGAGGAATTGGCAAAGCGCGATCCTCGCACCGGCAAGCAGGTGGTAGTCCTCGAACAACAGCGGCTCGGAACCGAGTCAAAGCTGTTGTCGCAGGCGATAGAGGAAACTTTTCTCGGATTGGTAGGGGCCAATGAGGCGCAGCGGACTTCTGCTTCTTTGACATCCCTCACTGTCGGCTTAAAGTGCGGCGGGTCTGACGGTTTCTCGGGGATCTCCGCCAATCCGACTTTGGGCCAGGTTTCGGACAAATTGGCAGCGATGGGCGGACGAACGATTCTGTCCGAGTTCCCTGAGTTGTGCGGCGTTGAGCAGGAGTTGGTGAATCGTTGTATTTCTGACGAAGCTGCTGATCGTTTCCTGTCGCTGATGACGGCCTACAATTCCCGCGCACAGGCCGTCGGTTCCGGTTTCGACATGAATCCATCGCCGGGAAACATCCGCGATGGCCTCGTCACCGACGCGATGAAATCGGCAGGCGCTGCCAGGAAAGGAGGGGCGTCGCCTATCACCGCCGTTCTTGACTATCCCGAATACGCAACCCAGTCCGGTCTTAATTTGCTTTGTACTCCAGGTAATGACGTGGAGGCAGTAACTGCACAGGTAGGTTCCGGCGCCAACATCGTCCTGTTTACCACGGGTTTGGGAACTCCAACCGGGAATCCAATCGCTCCGGTCATCAAGATTTCGAGCAATACTGCACTGGCCCAGCGCATGCCTGACATCATCGATTTCGATTGCGGCCCCATCATCTCCGGCCAATCCACGGCGGAGGAGTCGTCCGAGGCTCTGCTCGACCTCATGCTTCGCGTAGCGAGCGGTCAGGTGAAAACTAAAGCCGAAAGGCTCGACCAGGACGATTTCATTCCGTGGAAGAGAGGAGTATCCCTCTGACCGTATCCATACTGACCGTATCCATAGATAACGGCTTATTTCGTCTTCACGGCAAGGTCGCTGTGATTACCGGCGGTGCAAGTGGAATCGGGCGAGCGATTGCAGAAACGTTTGCTGGCCATGGGGCCTGCGTCAGACTCATCGATCCGGACCTCGATTGAGCCGAGCAGGTTTCCGCCTCGATGGCGAAGGGCAGAGGTTCGGCCAGTGCCCGCCGCTGCGACGTCCCCTCTCACTCGGAAGTGCGTCAAGCGTTTCAGGAGATGCTGCGCGAGTCGCCCATCGACATTCTCGTGAATAATGCAGGAATTGCACAAAGTAGGCAACCTCGAGGGCACGTCGGACGAGGACTTCGACCGTATTTATAGGGTGAACGTGAAAGGCGTATACAACTGTCTGTCCGCGGCGCTGCCGGCAATGAAGAAGCGGCGGACGGGAGTAGTTCTGAATATGGCGTCGATTGCCAGTTCGGCGGGACTGCCCGACCGCTTTGCCTATTCGATGGGCAAGGGCGCCGTTCTGGCCATGACCTATTCCGTTGCACGTGACTATATCAGTCACAACATACGTTGTAACTGCATCTCGCCGGCACGAGTGTTCACGCCCTTGTGTGGCCGGATTTGTCGAACAAAACTATCCCGGCCGCGAGCGCGAGATCATCGGCAGGCTCTCGCAATCGCAGCCTATCGGGCGAATAGCTGAACCTCGCGAGGTGGCATTGCTCGCGCTGTTCTTATGTTCGGACGAAGCCTCGTTCATCACCGGGGTGGATTATCCGATTAATGGCGGATTCATTAACATCCGCTGATTGAACTATTTTGGTTCGCGATCGATGTGGGGACACCGAACCTTTTCGCATGAGAATCGACTCTCATCAGCATTTTTGGAAGTTTAATCGGACTCGTGACAGCTGGATCACGGACAACATGGCTGTGCTGCATCGTGATTTCTTGCCTCACGACCTAATCCCCGAACTCGAATCCCACAACATAGATGGTTCTATCGCTGTACAAGCCGACCAATCGGAGGCCGAGACCAGATTTCTGCTGGATTTAGCTTCAAAATTTCCACAGATTCTCGGCGTCGTAGGCTGGGTGGACCTCTGCTCTCCCGGCGTCCACGAATCATTGCAAGTCTACGCTAATTGCAGAAAGCTTCGCGGAATTCGTCATATTGTGCAGGCTGAACCCGACGACCGCTTCCTGCTCCGCGAAGCATTCGTCCGCGGTATTTCCTGGCTGGGCCATTTCGGTCTTACCTACGACATTTTGGTTTATGCACGCCAACTCCCTGCTGCAGCGGAATTGGTAGCCAAGTTTCCCGACCAGCTCTTTGTCGTTGACCACATAGCCAAACCTGAAATTAGAAATAAGAAGATATCCCCTTGGCGCCAACACATCCGCGAAATTGCAAAACATCAAAACGTGTATTGCAAAATCTCTGGCCTGATCACGGAAGCCGACTGGCAGAACTGGTCGGACCAGGACATCGTGCCCTATCTCGACATCGTCTTCGACGCATTCGGGGTCTACCGTGTGATGTTCGGGTCGGATTGGCCAGTCTGCCTGCTAGCGGGAAGTTACTCACGGGTGGTCGATTTAATCAGCAGCTATGCGGAATCGTTTTCCGAAACCGATCGGGCCAACATTTTTGGTCTAAACGCAGCGCGTTTTTACGGACTTTAGGAAAAGTTTTTGGATGGACCTCACCCTGAAAGACAAGGTTGTACCCATAACTGGCGGGGCCAAAGGCATCGGGGCTCAGATTGGCAGAACCGTCGCGGAAGAAGGCGCCATCCCCGTTATCGTCGACAAGGACCAGAACTCAGGGCAGGAGCTCGAATGTAAACTCCTCCGGCAGGGAGCCCAAGCGAAACATATTGCACTGGAACTCGCCGATGCGCCGCGCTCGCGTGAGGCTGTGGCCCGAACCCTTGAAGCTTTTAAGCAGATCGATGCGCTCGTCAATAACGCCGGGGTAAACGACAAGGTCGGACTCGAGCACGCATCGCCCGAAGGCTACTGCGCGTCGCTGCGACGCAATCTTCTTCACTATTACGAAATGGCGCATTTTGCTTTGTCCGCCTTAAGAAATTCGCCAGCCTGCATTCTTAATATCGCATCCAAGACAGCTCTTACAGGCCGGGGCGGAACTTCTGGATGCGCGTCTGCTAAAGGCGCGATTCTCGCCCTCACCCGCGAGTGGGCCGTTGAACTGCTCCCTTGTGGGATTCGAGTGAGCGCGATTGCTCCGGCTGAGGTCATGACGCCCCTCTATCAGCAGTGGCTCAGCACATTCCAAAATCCTGAGCAGAAACTTCAGGAAACGGTCTCCAAGATTCCGCTCGGAAAACGCATGACCACGGCCGCAGAAATCTCTGCCATGGCAGCTTTTCTCATTTCGGATAAGACGAGCCACATCACAGGACAGCATGTTTTCGTCGTTTTTGTGCAGCACACTTCACCCGGCACTTCCGAGAAATTGGCGGCAAATTATCTGAAATTCCATTTACTCGGATTCATGATCGAACGCTTCGCCGGATCCGCCGTAATGAAGGTCATTGCCGCGCCGCGCCTGCTTTTGATCTTTGCTGCCGGAGCTCTCATTTCCCTTCTGGTGGTTATCAGTACCTCCGGGCTTGCTCCCATCTGGGCCCTCGTCTTCATCGGCTTCTTCCATTCCATTATGCTCCCAACGATTTTTGCTCTGAGCGTAAAGGGACTGGGCAGCTACACCAAACGCGGCTCTTCCCTGCTGGTGATGTCGATTATTGGCGGCGCAATGATTCCCGCTCTCATAGGCTACATCTTCGATGCGAGCAGTATTCAGCGAGCTTTCATCGTTCCGCTGGCCTGCTATGTGTACGTCTTGTACTTCGCATTGCGTGGATATCGCCCCGTTACTGTTGAACAGGCAGGCGGAACGGTCAGGTTGGGAGTCGAAGCCCGATGAAACGTTACTGTCTCGCGCTCGATCTCGCCGACGATCCGCAGCTCATTCGTGAATACAAGCGGCATCATGAAAACGTTTGGCCCGAGATACTCCAGAGCCTTCGAGACTCCGGCATTGAGGACCTCGAAATCTATCTTCTCGGTACTCGGCTCTTCATGATTATCGAAGCCAACGACCGCTTCAGCTTTGACCAGAAAGCGCAGGCTGACCGCAAAAATCCCAGGGTGCAGGAGTGGGAGCAGTTGATGTGGAAATTCCAACGGCCGCTTCCACAGGCCAAGCCCGGAGAAAAGTGCATGCTGATGGACAAAATTTTCAAACTCGCGCCTTAAACGACTTGCGCTAAGGAGCACATCTTCGAAATGAATAATCTCTTTACTCGCCGTACGTGGCTCAAAAGTTCGGCCTCCTTGCTTGCCGCCGGCGCGTTAACGCCTCGGACAGCGCAAACACAGGCGCCACAGCCGGCACAGCCTCCCGCTTCTGCCCCCCAGGACGCTGATCGCGCCCGGCGTATGCAATGGTGGCACGAAGCACGGTTCGGCATGTTCGTCCATTGGGGTCTTTACAGTGTTCTCGGGCGGCACGAGTGGGTAATGGAGAACGAAGGAATTCCGGTGAGTGAATACGCTCCTCTGGCCAAGAAATTTCAACCGACACCTCACGCGGCGCGCGCTTGGGCAAGGCTCGCCAAGCAAGCGGGGCAGAAATACATGGTGATGACTACCAAACATCACGAGGGGTTCTGCAACTTCAATACGAAGCTCACCGACTACTGCGCACCCAAGCAGGGCCCGGGTCGCGACTTGGTTGCCGAGTATGTCGAGGCCGCCCGTTCCGAAGGTCTGCGGGTGGGCTTCTACTATTCGCTAATGGATTGGCATCATCCTGATGGTGCCCGCTGTGCTCAGGATGAAGACGCTCGCAAACGCTTCGTCGAGTACACACATGGCCTCATACGCGAGCTGATGACCAACTACGGTAAGGTTGATGTTCTCTGGTATGACGTAGCTTGGCCGCTCAGCGCTGATCAGTGGGAGTCTGAGCGCATGAACAAGATGGTCTTCGAATTACAGCCGGACATCATCGTCAACAATCGGAACAAACTCCCCGGAGACTTTTCCACTCCTGAGCAACACATCACTGCCGAGACCAACGGTCGCGCATGGGAAACCTGCATGACGCTGAACGACAGCTGGGGATACCAGCGTGCCGACGATGCCTGGAAGACTCCGAAACAGGTGATTCGCAACCTGGTCGCCTGCACTCGCGACACCGGCAACTATCTTTTGAATATCGGCCCCAAGCCGGACGGATCCATTCCCGAAGAATCAGTGCGTATTCTCTCCGAAGTCGGCCACTGGATGGATCGAAACGGACCGACCATATACGGCTCCGATCCGTGCCAGGTCCGCCGCAGCAATTACGCCAGCTTTACCCGCAAGGGCAACACGCTTTACATGCACGTGCACTTCTGGCCGGGTGAAACCGTCGCCCTGAGCGGCCTCATGACGGGAGTTAAAGGGGCCCGTTTGCTGGCTTCGGACAGAAAAGTCCAAGTCCAGCAGGACAAGTTCCGCGTCCGGTTCACCGGATTGCCCGTTGAAGCTCCGGACCATCCCGTCGCCACGATCGCCATCGAATGCGAATCAGAGCCAACGCAGGACAGCATCTTGGTGCGCAAGGAAAAGCCGCGCGACGGAATCTGATCCAGATAACGACACGCTCCTCTCTCAAACGGGACGTGGATCTAGACCAGGAAAGAATGCCAGATGGTTCCGATTCTCATACGAATTAGGCTCATTTAGGAGGGCTAGGAATGGATGGGCAAGGCATGGGTCGCCGTAGAGACTTTCTGAGGCTGGCAGGGGCGGGCTTAACCGCCGTGACAACCGCAGGAGCCTTGGGCCGCGAAGCGGGAGAGCAGGTGGCTCCCTCGGCTTCCGGCGTCGGCCAGAGCAGCACATTCGATGTTCGCAAGTATGGCGCCAAAGGAGACGGTAAAACCATCGATACGGCCGCCATAAATAGTGCAATTGATGCTGCCGCCGCTACCGGTGGAGGAACCGTACTGTTCCCCGCGGGTATCTATGCCAGTTATTCGCTTCATCTCAAGAGTCATGTCGGCCTTTACCTCGACTCCGGAGCAGTCATCCTCGCCGCTGCCGTTCCGCTCGAAGGCACAAGGGATGGATACGATCCAGCGGAGCCGCAAGGTCCGTGGGAAATGTACCAAGACTTCGGCCATAATCACTGGCACAACAGTCTGATGTGGGGTGAAAACCTGCACGACGTTGCGATCGTCGGCCCAGGATTGATTTGGGGAAGGGGCTTAAGCCGAGGGCTGGGGCGCGATAAGGACTTGCCCTCGACCAAGAACCCCGGCGTGGGAAACAAAGCAATCGCCCTGAAAAATTGTCACAACGTTATTCTTCGCGACTTCTCTATCCTCCAGGGCGGCTGGTTCGCGATTCTCGCCACCGGCGTCGACAACCTCACTGTCGACAACCTCAAGATCGACACCAATCGTGATGGCATGGACATCGACTGCTGTAAGAATGTTCGCGTTTCAAATTGCAGCGTCAATTCGCCATGGGACGATGGAATCTGTGCAAAGAGCTCATTTGCCCTTGGCTACGCGCGAGCTACGGAGAATGTCACCATCACGAATTGCTATGTGACAGGCAACTATGAACTCGGCACGATGCTGGATGGAAGCTTCAAGAAGTTTGGTCCCGAATTCAAAAACCACAACACCGGACGCATCAAGTTCGGCACGGAGTCAAACGGGGGATTCAAGAACATCACGGTCTCGAATTGTGTTTTCGATGGATGCCGCGGACTCGCGTTGGAAGCAGTGGATGGGGCTTTGTGTGAAGACCTTAGCTTCGTCGGAATTACCATGCGCGATCTGACCAGCTCCCCTATGTTCCTTCGCCTTGGAACACGTATGCGGGGTCCGAAGGACGCCGCCGTCGGTAGCATGAAGCGCATCCTCATCAGCAATGTCACCAGCTGCGGGGCGCTTCCGGAACTCTGCTCCATCATCAGCGGAGTACCCGGCCACCTCATCGAAGACCTGAAGATCAGCAACATCTATCTTCACCAACGCGGCGGTGGCACACGGGAGATGGCCAGCCTGCAACCACCGGAAAAAGAAGATGCCTATCCCGAGCCAACCATGTTCGGGCCACTGCCTGCTACCGGGTTCTTCCTTCGCCACTCGAAGAACGTCGAGTTCTCCAATGTTGAAGTCGCAACTGAGAAACCCGACCTCAGGCCCGCTTTCTGGCTCAGCGACGTCGATGGTGCGGATTACTTCCGCGTCAAGTCGCCCAGAACCGCCGGTGCTCCGGTGTTTCACCTCAACGATGTGACGAACTTCAGGGTGCTTGGCAGTAGAGAGGTGAAGGATACCGATCTCGATAAAGTTCAGTTCCAGGAGTTACCTCCTCGGTCTTGACGACTTGCGAGGAATAGCATTCTGAAAAACGATGAAGACTGGCAACGATGCCGTTATTTCTCGACGCAGGTGGCTGGGCGCCGCTGCCACGGCTGCCTCCGTGGGATCGAGCTGTTCGCCCGCACAGCCGTCGCCCACAACCACAAATCTGTTGGTGATCACGATACCGGGCGCCCGCACTTACAACGTTCGCGATTTCGAGCCAGGGGCGATGGGACCACGCTCGACACCGCGGCGCTGCAAAAGCGACCGACACGTGTCCCAGCGATCGAGGCGAAGCAGTTCTTGTATCCTCGGGCACCTACGTTATTGGCACTAACGAATTGAAGAGCAACGTGACTCTGCACCTGGCGGCTTCTGCCACGTTGCTGGGAAGCGCAAAGGGCAGCCAATACCACGCGGCCGACGCCATCCCGCTCACTGGCAATTCGATGCTCAACGACGGCAACGTCGCACTGATTTTCGCTGTTAGCGGTGAAAACACCGCTCTCCGGGGACCAGGAAGAATTGATGGCCAAGGCGCGCAGTTTCGCAGCCCGCTACGCGGCGTTCAAACGCCCTCGGGACGGGGTGGAAGCCAACGCCCCTACCATCTTCTGTTTTATCGTTGCAAAAATCTTTTCGTGCGTGACATCACTCTGGAGGCGAGTTCATTCTATCCGGGTCATCCAATCGAGCTTTGTAAAAATGGAAGGTCTCGACATTCACAACCGGGTGAACCACAATAACGACGGATTCCATTTCATCAACTGCGAATACGTGCATATCAGCAACTGTGATGTTATCTGCCAGGATGACGCCTGCGCACTGTTCGGCAGTTGCAGGTTTGTGACACTCTCGAATTGTACTTTTAGCACTCGCTGGTCTGTCTTCCCCTATGGCGGCGGAGTCGCAGAGAACATCACGGTTTCCGATTGCCTGACCACTCAAACCTTTGGTTCTCCGATCAAAATGTGCTGCGGCCCCGGATCGCGCTTTGAGAACATGATTTTCTCCAACCTGGTCATGAATAATGTGACAGGACCGATTAGAAACTGAACTACGTTGCAGTCTCTCTCTTGCTCGAGCGCGGTGGCCCTGCGATCTCGTCCCCAGCCACCTAGTTGCAGGGCGAGAGTAGATCTTCCAGGAGGACTCCTGCATGAGGCGCGCACTCCGATTATTTTCCTTTTTTCTGGCAGCCAGCTGTTTCGGTGCTGACCTAACTGGAAACTGGGTTGTTGAGAAACACAGGGGAGACGGCACCGTCGATAGGTCTTACTTCAATCTCAAGCAAGAGGCGTCTCGCATCACCGGAACGATTCGCGTGACGCAATTCTTCTACACCATTTCTGATGGCAGCGGCACTCCCGAACACTTCACGCTTATCGGAAGCATGAAGGACGGCAACAGCGAGCGCCACATTACTTATGAGGGCAGGCTGGCTGGCGATCAATTGCATCTCGCTACGCGGCGGGGGCCTGACTCCCCTTTGACTGAATTAACCGCTCGTCGTGCTCCCTCTGGCGAAGGTGCGATGCCCTCCCGGCTTCCTCTCCCCGCCCTTCACAGAGTCCCTGACAACGGCCTGGCGAAAACACCGCCTATGGGCTGGAATAGTTGGAACAACTTTAAGAATAAGGTGAGCGATGAGGTAGTCCGCCAAATCGCCGACGCCATGGTAAGCAGCGGCATGAGAGACGCCGGTTATTCGTACATCAACATTGATGACACCTGGGAAGGTCAGCGAGACGCCAAAGGGAACATCACCTCCAACCAGAAGTTCCCCAGCATGAAGGCCCTTGCCGATTACGTTCACAGCAGGAGCCTGAAGCTTGGCATTTACTCCTCTCCCGGTCCTAACACATGCGCCGGTTATGAAGGTAGTTACGGCCACGAAGAGCAAGACGCCCGTACGTTCGCCGCCTGGGGCATCGATTACCTGAAGTACGACTGGTGCGGTGCGCGCAATCTCTATACCGACGAAGAAATGCAGGCGGTTTATCAGAAGATGGGTGATGCTCTGTCAGCGAGCGGTCGGCCCGTCGTTTATAGCCTCTGCCAATACGGCCGCAACGATGTCTGGAAGTGGGGCGCCCAGGTCGGCGGTAATCTCTGGCGCTCTACCGGTGATATTCGCGACTCATGGGATTCGATGACCCGTATCGGCTTTGCACAAAGCGATCTTGCGCCATGGGCACAGCCCGGTCATTGGAACGATCCGGACATGCTCGAAGTCGGCAATGGTGGCATGACCGAGACGGAGTACAAAACTCATCTGAGCCTCTGGTCGTTGCTTGCCGCCCCTCTCCTGGCTGGAAACGATCTTCGTCACATGGATCCCGCGATCCACGACATTCTTACCAACCAGGACGTCATCGCCATCGATCAGGACAAACTCGGTCAGCAGGCCAGGCGTGTCTGGCAGTCGGGAGAGCAGGAGATCTGGGTTCGTGACCTCGACGGGGGAGCGAAAGCGGTCGGATTATTCAACCGCTCAGCTAAAGATTCGGACATCAGTGTCAACTGGGCCAAGCTTGGAATATACACCCATTCTCAGCAATTAAGACTTCGCGACCTCTGGACTCATCGAGATTTCACTTCTTCAACAGCCATTTACTCCACAACCATCCCCGGTCACAGCGTCGTCTTGTTGCGGGTACAACGTTAGCCCAAGCGGTGGAAATCAACTCGTCCTGGCTTCTTGCACGGCAGCCACAAATGCCCGAGCATTGTCGCTGATCGTCCGGGCATCGCCGGACTCCAGGGCGGCTGCTGACACCAGTTCGCCCCCAACTCCGAGAGCGCTCGCCCCCGCCCGAATAAATTCGGCGGCGGTTTTCAGGCTGACTCCCCCGGTCGGAACCATGGGGATTTGCGGGAATGGCCCGCGAAGCGCGCGAATGTACTTCGCCCCGCCCACCTCACCACAAGGAAAGACCTTGACGAAGTCCGCTCCTGACTTCCAGACCGCCATCACTTCGGTGGGAGTAAGGGCTCCAGCCATCATCAAAACCTCTTTGCCTCGGGCGAATTCTACCGTTGCCAGGTCAAACCCTGGGCTCACCAGGAATTGAGCCCCCGCATCGGCACACTGGCGGGCTGTGGACGCGTCAAGCACAGTGCCGGCACCGACCAGTACCGACGGTCCCATTCTCTTCGCGACCTCTTCGATGAGCGATATCGCCCCGGGAACCGTCATCGTGATTTCGGCGATCGGAATTCCACCTTCGCAAATTGCCTCAATTCCCGCCATGGCGTGCCGCGCCGACGTCGCACGGATAACCGGAATGACGCCCACGCTCAGGATGCGTTCCCGAACTTGCTGTTTTTTGACCTCCTCCCCTCGGTGAAGGGAGGGGATTCCTACCGGCTCTATACGCTCGCGCATACCATGTCCTCGGTGGGTTCCTGACACGACGCACTTCGAGCATGCCAAGACGACGAACAGGCTAACGAGGCGAGTCCCGCCTCTTTGATGTTGATAGCAGCAACCCAATCCGCAGGGGCTGAGAAGCCGCACTTGACGCACACGAACTTGGCTTGCGTCTGGCGGTTCTCCGTTGAGGTGTGCCGGCACCGAGGACACCTGCGGCTGGTGTTCTGGGGCGGCACGGGTACGAGAAGAACGCCGTTCCACTGCGTCTTGTACGCCAGCTGGCGGCGCAACTCGAACCGGCTTGCGTCCAGAATAGAACGGTTGAGTCCCGACTTCTGGCGAACCCCCTTCCCCGGCTTTGCCTTCGTGCCCTGGGCGGACGTAGACATATTCTTTCCTGGAAGGTCTTCGACAAACACGACGGCGTGGTTTTTGCTGATGTCGTTCGAAGCCTTATGTACGAAGTCCTTTCTGATATGGGTAATCTTGCTGTGCAACTTGGTGATTTTGGCTTTCGCCTTCTTCCAGTTGCCGGAGAACTTTTTCTTACCAGCTAGCCGTCGTTCGAGTTTCGCCAGCTTCGGCAAGAACCGTTTAAGCGGCTGCAACTGGTCTTGGTACTCACCGTCGGACAGGGTATAGAAACGAGCCACTCCCCAATCCAGACCGACCGACGATCTGGAAGGATGCACCGGCGGCTCGACTTCGCGCCGCGTGCTGATACTGACGAACCATTGGCCAGCCGATAAGCTGACCGTGGCACTCGGAATCTCCCCCAGCACCTCACGGCTGTTGCGATAACGCACCCAACCCAGCTTGGGCAACTGAATGCGGCGGTTGACTTGGTCTAGTTTGATACACCTCGGGTCCGACTCTCGGAGGGAATCCCCTATGCCCTTCTCTACCAGCAGCTTGTCCAGTTGGAAGCGGGTGAGCTTCTCTTTCTTCTCGTATCGCTCTTGCTTGAGCGCCAACGCCTGGTTGTAGACGTAACGGGCACAACCCGCCAAACGGCTCATCCGCCGTTGCGGTTCGCCGTTAGGCATCAACTCGAATCGGAACGCTTGCCGACGTTCCATGCGGGCATGATGATCTGGTGTATGGACAAAAGCAAGGACCTTCGGCACGGTAGACACCGCGTGTTTCGAATGCATATTCATCTGGTCTTGGTAACCAAATACCGCTGCTGTATCCTCGACCGCGAGGCTGTTGAGAAATTGCAACTGTCTCATCGCTGGTGAACTCCTTAAAGGGCGCTTCGAGCTACCTTCTAGGACGCCAGTTGCCTCCTATCGCCAACTACCGGAAGAATGTACTGTCGTCGCCTTCTTACCTGGCCGCATCCTGTGGCGGCGCACCGCTCGACGTGATCAAACGCTACATCGAAGGGCAAGCGATACCGCCATAGTCGTGGCTTACTCCGGCCTGAATTCCGTGGCTTGCGCCACTCGCTGGCCACCCCCGCTTTGCCGATTTTTGCAGTGTTCATCGTCCCATCCATCCGCCGTCTACTACCAGTATGTGACCGTTGACGTAGTTGCTGGCTGCAGAGCTGAGAAAAACGGCAGCCCCCGCCAAATCCGAAGGGTCTCCCCATCGCCCCGCCGGGATTCGCTCAAGAATCTGCCGCGATCTTGTAGGGTCCTGGCGAAGCGCCTCGGTATTGGCCGTTATCATGTAGCCTGGTGCAATGGCGTTGACGTTAATACCCTTGGACGCCCACTCGTTGGCCAGAGCACGGGTCAGGCCGGCTACCCCGGATTTCGCTGCCGCATACGAGGGCACAAACACTCCTCCTTGAAACGACAATAGCGATGCGATATTGACAACCTTTCCGCAGCCCCTTTTCAGCATGTGGCCTCCCGCGAGCTGCGCCAACCGGAAAACCGAGGTGAGATTCACGGCAATGACCTCATCCCAGTAACCCGGTGGAAATTCCGCGGCTGGTGCCCGACGGATCACCCCGGCATTGTTAATGAGAATGTCGACGGAGCCAAACTCGTCAATAGTGCGCTGAATTAGCCCCTCGCACATCTTCGCATCGGCGACATCCCCGGCCTGGAAGAACGTCTTCCGGCCGAGTCGAGCAATCTCGCTGCAGATTCCGCAGTCCTTCGTGTTGAGCCCGTGAATTCCAACGTTCGCGCCCGCTTCCGCTAGCGCGCGTGCGATGCCTGACCCCAGTCCCGATTGAGAACCGGTAACCAGCGCGTTTTTTCCATCCAGCCTGAAGCTGTCGAGAATCATCTTCTCGGGTTTCAACAAACTATTTCTGAGCGCGTCCCGACTCCAGACCGGTACTCCCCTTGTCAAAGCCAGGCTGCACGTTCACCACGCCAAACTGGCGGTCCTCGACTTCGCGATGTGCAGCCATCGCCCAGAGGAAGCAGATTCGGTGTCCGGGCACGGCAACATTCGGATGGTAGCCGCTCGGCATCAGGACCGCATCGCCCTCCCGTACCACCGTCACCAATTCGGGATATTCAGTGTCGTTATATACGAGCTGAATACCGAACGCGGGATCTGGCATATTGAAATACACGTACATCTCTTCCAGCATTTTCGCGTGCTCATGGGGAGGCCAACTGGTCCAATTGCCGGGATCGGAGAATGTAAATCCGGCTACGATTCGTCCGGCAGTAATGTTCTTGGCCAACGACATGTGTAGCTGGCGCGCTGCGCCGGTTCCTGTTCCCGCGCTGAAATACAATCCCGGATCCTTCTTCAGTTCCTCAAAGCGAACAATTTGCAATGGGTATCGGCACGAAACTCCGGCCGAGAACTCTGCGATATCGACCGACCTATTCGCAGAAACCTTGATGCTCGAATCCCGCGGGACGTACAAAGCGTCATATTGGTTCAAATCGATACCTTGTCCCGCTGTCTCAACCCGCGCGGCACCTGAGAGCACAATGAACCCAGCCTCATGATCCTGATTAGCAAAGGAAACCGAGTTGTGCTTGGCATTGAGAATGATGCGCCCGTAGCAAAGGTGTTTGTTAGTGCTGTTCTCGGGCGTAACGGAAACCACCCTTCCCAGGCGGCTATTAGTCTTGCGGAAAACCATCTTATCGATGGAAGGCAGGGCAATTGTGCTCGTACTCATAGGGCAACGATTTTCCTCCACGTTATCGCGCAACCCTTGCGCTGATTCCTTTCATCACCTTTTCCACTTCCGACAGCGTGGCCATGGAGGTGTCGCCCGGGGTGGTCATGGCCAGAGCGCCATGTGCGGCACCGCATTCCACAGCCCATTGCGGCTCCCGGCCCGTAAGAAATCCATAGATGAGACCCGACGCGAATGAATCGCCTCCGCCAATGCGGTCGAAGATTGCCAGATTCTCCCGCCTGGCCGCCTGGTACAGCTTTCCATCGCAAAAGCACAGCGCACTCCAATCGTTTACTGTAGCGGACTTCACATTTCGCAGCGTGGTCGCCACCACCTGAAGATTCGGGAACGCCGCCACCACCGTTTGAATCATGCGACGGAAGTTATCCGGGTCGAGATTGGACAGGTTCTCGTCCACCCCCTCGACTGCGAAACCGAGCGCGGCTGTGAAGTCCTCCTCATTTCCGATCATCACGTCCACGTATGACGCCAAGTCCCGGTTAACTTCCTGCGCCCGCTTCTTGCCACCGGAGCCCTTCCATAGCGATTCGCGGTAATTGAGATCGTAAGAAATAACCGTGCCGCTCTGCTTCGCGGCTGCCATAGCTTCTTGGGCCACGAGCGGCGTCGTTTCAGATAGCGCCGCAAAAATTCCGCCGGTGTGAAACCAGCGGGCGCCTTCCTGGTCGAAAATCGTGTTCCAATCGACGTCCCCTGTCTTCAGTTGTGAAACGGCAGTGTGCCCGCGATCCGAGCAACCGAGAGCAGGGCGAACACCGAAACCTCGCTCTGTAAAATTCAGTCCGTTGCGGACACTTCGCCCAACCCCGTCGTAAGGCACCCACCTCACATGCGACTGGTCCACTCCCCCCTGGTAAATCAGATCTTGAACGAGTCTGCCGACAGAATTATCGGCAAACGCAGTCACGATTGCTGTCTCCATCCCGAAGCAGCGCCTCAGGCCGCGAGCGACGTTGTACTCGCCACCGCCCTCCCACGCGCGAAATGAGCGCGCGGTATGAATACGATCGTCGCCAGGATCGAGCCGTAGCATGACTTCGCCCAAGCTGATCAGGTCCCACTTGCACTCAGCCTTGGAGCGGATTTTCAGCATCGCTGCGTTCCGGTTTCTTCCCAGGCAGGGAGGGAGGCTAGCCGGCATCCCTCATTTGCCTTGCTCCCTGCGGCTCGATCACGCTGCCTCGAATTCAACAGGGCTCAGCTTTGGCGCGAGAACATGGATCGAGAGCAGTGCGATGAGATATGCCGACCCCGACATTAAGAACACCAGGAAATAAGAACCCGTCCATTCGAGGAGGTATCCCACTACCTTCGCGATCAACATTCCACCTACGGCACCGGCCATGCCACCGAAGCCCACAACCGATCCGATCGCTCGCCGCGGAAACATATCCGAAGCCGTGGTAAAAATGTTTGCCGACCATCCCTGGTGGGCGGCGGTGGCCAGACCGATCAGCGCCACGGCTGGCCACAGTCCTGAAACTCTCGACGCCAGGACAATGGGAACCACGCAAAGCGCGCACACCAGCATCGCGGTTTTCCGGCCCTTGTTCACGCTCCATCCGCGACGTATGAGTGCCGACGAAAGCCATCCGCCGGCTACGCTCCCCACCGTGGCCGCGTTATAGATCACGATCAATGGCAGAATCATTCCCTGCAGGTTCACGTGATGATTGCGATACAAGAAATCGGGGAGCCAGAACAAGTACAGCCACCAGACCGGATCGGTCAGAAACTTGCCTATGGCGAATGCCCACATCTGACGATGTCGAATCAGCTGCCTCCCCTTGATCGGCACCGCGGATTCGCCGGGATCGCTTCGGATATAGGCCAGTTCCGCAGCGGTAACTGTCGTGTGCTTTTCAGGCGTGCGGTAGACGGCCAGCCAAAGAACGATCCACACCAGTCCGATTGCTCCAGTTGCAACAAACGCCGCCGGCCACCCATACTTGAGGGTTAGCCACGGCACTACGAGCGGCGCTACAATTGCGCCAAGATTCGTTCCCGAGTTGAAGATGCCCGTGGCCAAGGCTCTCTCTTTCTTCGGAAACCATTCGGCCACGGCTTTGATCGAGGCCGGAAAGCTGCCCGATTCACCCCACCCCAGGGCAAACCGCGCGGCACCGAAGCCGAAGACGCTTCGGACAAGAGCGTGGGCCATGGCCGCCAGGCTCCACAAAAATACCGACAGGGAAAATCCCCGGCGCGTTCCCAACCAATCCATGACTCGCCCGACGAGCAACAGCCCGGCCGCATAAGCTACCTGGAAGGCAAAAACGATGTTGCTGTAATCGATCTCGTTCCAGTGGAGTTCCGCTTGGAGCGTGGGCTTCAGCAGGCCAATTACCTGCCGGTCGATATAATTGACCGTAGCCGCGAAGAAGAGCAGACCGCAGACCACCCAGCGGCAGTGTCCTGCCGCCGGAACTGGCGCGGGCGGTTCGATCGGAATGTTCGGGACACTGACTTCGTTAACCATCTCGGCCATAAACCGCTTTCTGGCTCCTATGAGAGCAGGCGCATAGGACTGGGGAAGAGCTACGCTTTTGCACTCATAGATTGCCGCTGCGGTAAGCTGTCCGTCTCGGAGGCGTGTCCAAGATTTCTCGAAACTTGTTTGCAGGCGGCCATTAGCGCCTCGGCAATCTTTGTCTTGTTCTGCAGAATTCGATGCACAGGTCCAGATACGCTCATTGCACCAATGGGTTGTGTTTCGTCGAAGATCGGGGCGCCGATGCACGCCACACCGGGTTCATTCTCTTCGTTATCCATCGCGTATCCAATCTGTCGTACTCGCTCGAGTTCTTTGCGCATCCTCTGCCGCGAACTGCGCGGCAGCTTGGCCAGGTGGAAGAAATATGGAGACCGCGCATCGTCAGCAAGGTGAAAAGCAAGCATCGCTTTACCCATCGAGGTCTTATGTGACGTCATTCGGCACCCGACCGTCGCGCTCATTCGGAACGGACGCGTACTCTCCAGGATGTGGAGGTAAAGAACGTGTTCTCCATCGAGAACACTCAGGTTTACCATCTCATTGAAACGTTCGCGCAGTCCTATCATTAAAGGACGAGCGACGTCCCTGATATCGCGGCGCACGTGGGTCGCCCGCTCCACAATCTTGGTACCCAGCCGATAACAACTACCGTCAGCGCTTCGCTCTACGTATCCACGTTCAGCAAGTGTGTGAAGGAGCCTGAACGTGCGGCTCTTATTAAGCCCTACCTGCCGGCTCACCGCATTCAACGTCAGCCCTTCGGGAGCTTGAAATGCCTCGAGAATGTCGAGAGCCTTCGAAACGGCATCCACTACGTATTTTCCGGATGTTGTTCGTGCTATTTTCATGTTTTGCCTATTGCAACATCGTTGCAATAGATGAATTCCCGGCTCCAAGCCTGTCACCGTTCCGCTCGGTTGTCAATTAAGTTTTTCGGCCATTAAGTTTTTCGGCCGCGGGGCTAGCCAAATAGCTTCCGCTAAGAAGCTCGCGCGGCGCTGGGCTGCTTCAGACGGTACAGGGTCTCCCCCGCCCTCGGGATCAGGACGACTCCCTGACTCTCGCGGCCTCGCCAATCATCGAGGTTGACCACCGCCGAATTTAGATACCCAAGATTGACCCTCCGGCAACGTTCTTCCGATATGCCTGTAGCAAGCGTCACCTGGATCCGGGGCGACTCGATTCCGGTCTTCTCGTCGTACACGCCCAGTCCCTTGACGTGCGTGGAATGCGCCAGCACACCACCGGGGTAATGCTTGAATCGGTGCCATTGCTTGAGGAAGTAATCGCGGCAGTGATAGCCAACCTCATCGATCAGCTTCCCATGTGTGTAGCTGATCTCGGTCATTGCGGGGTTGTAAATAACGATTTCCCCTCCGTCCGCCAGGGCCGGCTCCAGCTTGTACATCCCTTTGGCACCCGTCCAGAGATCGTCATATAGTTCAGGCAGAACCGACAGCACGCGGCGAAACGGCTTGTCGAGCCAAACAATATGCTTCTTGGCGGAAACAGCAGAGGCTGCTTTCCATGCGTCCTCCGGCGCTCCGAAGAACAACCCGGCGGTTCCCTCCTTAGTTACCACCAGCGCGAAACACGAAGTCGGCCGAGGAACAAGGCTCGCGGCACGGTCAATTACGGCGCGAACGGGGGTGTACCCTGCGCCAATAACGTCGTAGTTTGTGATTACCGCGCCTAGCCAGTGAGTGAAATCGATGATCTCCGCTCCGCCAATACCGGGGAAGAAGTACTTATTCCCCCCAGAAAAACCTACCACCTCATGGGGAAAAACCGGCCCGCAGATGATGAGGTGGTCATATTCGACTATCAACCGGTTCAGTGTGACAGGCACGTCCCTGGACATCAGCCCATGGGTTAACCTGGAGATCTCGGCGGCGGCAATAGTACCCAAGGTTAGAAACGTTGCTCGGTCTTCCCAGTGGTGATTGAAAATGTGGGTATCGCCAACCCTGCCATCCACCACGGTGCGCCCGATCAGCTTGCTCAGCTGCGCGTCCGACATCAGCGGATGCGTCCCCAAAGCTACCAGGTAATCCAGCTTCTTTACGCGCGGCCGGAGTAGCTTCTGCAAGATCTCAAACATCAGCGGCATGGGCATCGTGCGAGTGCCGTCGGGGATGATCACCAGTACCCGCTTGCCGCCGAGCGCGACCGACTCCACCGATTCAGCGACAATCTCGTAGATCTCGTCCGGCCCTAAATAACCGTCTGTAGATTCCCTTCCGACAACCAGCCGTTCATTCACTGCTACACTCCGCTTATACGCGCCAAGACCCGTCCCGTTGAACGCGCGGACCACGATCCGAAGCCCCTACAGGAAAGCACAAATTTGATCCTCGGAGCCGACGTTTTTCCGATACACGCGTAATTTTCTATCTTGATACATGAATCACTGTATGTACACGGACAGATCGTCAGCGTATCGTGCGCCCCGCGAGGTTGTGACTTCTCACCCAACTTCGCGGAATCAAGCCTC
Organism: Acidobacteriota bacterium; assembly: GCA_003225055.1. Taxonomy (GTDB): domain Bacteria; phylum Acidobacteriota; class Terriglobia; order Terriglobales; family Acidobacteriaceae; genus Gp1-AA122. The sequence goes on along the minus strand of QIAU01000137.1, from coordinate 13,999 downwards.
CCTCGGCACCCGGCAGGGTTGATGGCCGCCCCAAATCCTAGTGATTAGGCGAAGGGTTGAGGAGACCGGACGATCATATCGATTGCTATCCGTTGTGGGAAGTGAGGACCGATTTCCCTTCTAGATTAGGAAGCCAGTCCTAATACAGATCGGGTTGTGAGGTGCAAAATGTCCACCCGGGCGAGAGCTTGTGCAGTTCTAATTGCCACTGCCTTTCTGATTGTTTTCGCAAAACCCAATGGGCACGCACAAGCTGTGAATGCGACCCTGGTAGGCAATATCACCGATTCCTCGGGCGCCATGATTGGCGGCGCTACAGTCTCCATCCAAGAGACCTCTACAGGAATAGGCCGGGTGACAACCACGAATTCAAGCGGCAATTACACATTTCCGAACCTACCGCCCGGCACCTATTCCGTCACCGCGGAAATGCCAGGTTTTAAGAAAGAGGTTCGACCGAACGTCGAGGTTGCGGTGAACAGCACGGTTCGAGTTGACCTCGCGCTGCAACCCGGGGCGGTAAACGAGACTGTCGAAATAACCGCAGCGCCTCCCGCTCTCAAGACCGATCGCTCCGATGTCGGCGACAAGATCGAGACGGTCCAGGTACAGGAACTGCCTGTAGGCGGCGCCAATCGTAATTTCCAGGGCCTCATGGCCTTGATTCCCGGTACCGTGCGCCCGCACCGCGATCACTCGGAATTCTTCAATGCCCAAGACACGCTTTCGACCGAGGTGAATGGCCAATCGCGTGAATACAACCAATTGATGATTGAAGGCGTCAACGACGACGAGCGGACCGGCCTGCTGCAAATCTATGTGCCGCCTGCCGAAGCCATCCAGACGGTTGATGTAACCACAAGCAACTACGATGCGGAGTTCGGGCGGGCCGGGGGTGCGGTGACCAATGTAACCCTCAAGTCTGGCACCAACCAGTTCCACGGATCGGCTTATGAGTACAACCGTGTAAGCGCCTTTGCAGCACGCAGCTACTTCAACAGACCCCCAAAGCCCTTCCCCGGCTCGACCTATAACTACTATGGGGCCACGATCGGCGGCCCCATTCTCAAGGGGAAGACATTCTTCTTCTTTGACTTCCTTCGCATCAGCGACATCCGCGGACAGTACAATCGGGTTACCGTTCCTACCGATGCTTTCCGCAGCGGAGATCTCAGGCTGTCGCCGGCGGCAGGCGGCACCAACATCTACGATCCGAACACGGGGAACCCTGACGGTACGGGCCGGCAGCAGTTCTCCTGTAATGGCGTTTTAAACGTGATCTGCAACATTGATCCCATTTCGCAAAAGATCCTGGCGCTGGTGCCCCATGCAAACCTGCAGGGCGTTACCAACAATTACGAGCAGAACACGCAACTGCGCAAAACCCCGAATTCTTTCGACGTCAAACTCGATCACAACTGGAGCGCCAGTGATCGCCTGGCTTTCCGCTACAGTCGGGCCGTGCAGAACGTGTTTCAACAACCGATCTTCGGCTTGGCGGGCGGTCCTGCGAACGGCGCCTTCCAAGGTACAGGCGTGCAACACGAGCAGAGTGGCGCCCTGAATGAGACACATATTTTTTCTCCCACCCTGCTGCTCGAGACGCGGGCTGGGATCGGCCACTACCGCAACCTCGCCCACAATGCGGACTTTGGTTCCAAGGCTTCCGACGCTCTCGGCATCCCTGGCGTCAATCTGAGCGATTTCACCAGCGGCCTCACGGGAATCCGCATCTTGGGAATCAACGGGGATCCGCCCAACCCGCTGGTTGGATATTCCGCTTCGCTGCCCTGGGACCGCGGTGAGACCAATATCAATTTCGTGAGCAACTTGACGAAGATCCAAGGCAACCACGTTATCAAATGGGGCGCTGATATCCGCCGGTTGCGCGACGATCTGGTACAGGCTCAAACCTTCTCACCACGCGGCCGGTTCGACTTTGGCACGGGGACTACGGCCCTCAATAATTGTCCTGCAGGGTCCCCGAAAGGCTGCAAAAGTCTGCCCACAGGCATTGCCAACAATTTCGCAGCATTCCTCATCGACCGGCCCACGGAAGTCGGCCGCGACGTCTCCATTGTTTCCGGTTCCTGGCGCGAAACGGAGGCTTTCTTCTATGGCCAGGATGCTTGGCACGCGAGCAGCAAGCTGACGGTCACAGGAGGTTTGAGGTGGGAGCTGTACTTGCCTCCGACTCCCAGCCATAGTGGAGGCTATTCGAACTATGATCCCATCAACAATGTGCTGGTGATTGCCGGGATTGGTGGGAATCCCATTAACTTGGGGCGCAAAACCTATTACAAGTACTTCGCTCCGCGCTTCGGGCTGGCTTACCGGCTAAGAGAAAAAACTGTGTTCCGCGGCGGTTTCGGCATAAGCTACGAGCCCTTTACCAATAACCAGTACGCCTTCAACTTCCCCATCCGGCAGAACCAGGATTTCAAGCAAGCTAACAGCTTTGCTTTGCCGGTTCTGAACGGGCAAGTGGCAACCATGGCTACCGGGTTCCCCCCGCCAACTCCCATAGCGATATCGCCCGGCGGGACGGTTACGCCGAATTCCAGCGAGACGTACACGGTTGTGGACAAGCAGTTTCAGCAGCCGTACGTGGAATCTTGGAACTTCGCAATGCAGCACGCCCTGCCCTGGAATTTCGTACTCGACTTAGCCTACGTGGGCAATCACGGCGTGAAAATCCCGGTGGCATACGACTTGAACGCCGCAACCGCTCCATCCCTGAATCCAGACGGGAGCATTCAGGCCAACAATTGTGTTCAGGGCAACAGCACCAGGCCACTGTGCAATCGGTTCGGGCGGAGCGGAAATACGATGTTTTTGTTTAGGCCGACGACGTCGAACTACAACTCCCTGCAGGTAAAATTTGACCACAAGTGGAAGAATGGCTTTTTGCTGACAACCAGCTATACCTGGGGGAAAGCACTCGCCTACCGCTCCGACATAGGCGCCGACGATGGCGCCCCGTCCATTTATCTCGATTTCCGGCGCAACTATTCCATCGAGAGCCGAAACCGGCTTCACACTTTCGTCCAGAGCTTCGTGTATGAGCTGCCGTTCGGCAAGCAGAAGCCCTTTCTGGCGACAGGTTGGGCGAGCTGGATTTTGGGCGGCTGGGGGGTTAGCGGAGTGTTGACCCGCATGAGCGGTACTCCGCTTCATTTTATCGCCGACGGAAAGCTGTTGAGCGCTTCTGGAACAACACAGACGCCAATCCAGATCGCGCCCTTCCGGAGACTGGGTGGTATTGATACCAACTTGTGGTTTGACCCCTCCTCATTTGTCCAGCCCACGACTCCTGGCGCTCTCGGCAATATGAGCCGTTATGCCTTTACTGGCCCCGGCTTCTTTAATCTTGACGCCGCTTTCTTTCGCAATTTTCCCATCGGAGAGCGGGCAGGGCTAGAGCTCCGGGCCGAGGCCTTTAGCATCACCAACACGCCACAGTTCTCGAATCCCAACGCAAGTCGCACCAGCCCGGATTTTGGCCACGTCACAAGTGTGGATACCGCCGGGGGCATTGGCGGCGGCAACCGGAGCATTGAACTGAGCGCCAAAGTGACATTCTGATTGAGTGCATATCCAGAGAGGTTTCTCTTATCCATGAGTTCGAAATCATCTCGCAGGGAATTCATAGCAGGACTGACGGCTGTTGCCGGGAGCTGGGCAATTCCTCCGGCTGCATTTTCGTCTCTGGAGCCATTGTACCCACCGATGGATCTGTCACACTTCGATACTCCCATCTCGGCAGCCCCCGCTGAAATTAAGATCGGTTATGCGGCAATAACCTGGGGAGGAAACGACCGGCGGGCAATCGAGGACATCGCGGCCCTAGGGTTTAGCGGCATTCAGCTGCGCTCCAATCTTTTAAGCGAGTTTCCGAATCCCACGGATGTGCGGAATCTTCTCGAGCAGCACCATCTCACGATGGTTGCCCTTTCCAGCGGTGGCGTGCGGATCGAAGGTTCAGATGACACCTCCGAGATCGACAGGCATGTGCAGAACGCCAAATACACGCACTCTGCCGGGGGCTTGTATCTTCAGGTTACGGATAAGAAACCCAAGGGTTCCGTTAACAATGGCTACAAGAAACTAGGACGCTTGCTGACTGAAATCGGCAAACGCTCCGCGGATCTCGGAGTAAGGCTCGGATATCACAATCATATGGGATCGATGGGCCAGAGTCCGGAAGAAGTCGATCGCGTGCTGGATGCGGCGGATCCTCGTTACGTGAAGCTCGAACTGGACATCGCTCACTACTTACAGGGCGGAGGCGATCCGGCCAAGGCCATCCAGCAGTATCATGACCGACTTTTGTTCTTGCATATTAAAGATGTGGAGAGCACACCCAATCGGGACTCGGCGGACGGCAACGGCTTTCGCTTTGTGGAGCTCGGGCGCGGACGCGTCGATCTACCGGCCGTGTTCAAAGCTCTCCAAGACGTCCGGTATCGCGGATGGGCAGTCGTGGAACTGGATAGTGTTCCCGATCCTTCACGATCGCCAACCGAATCAGCCCGGATAAGCAAGAACTATCTTTGCGAACGACTGGGGATCTCGATATGAACTCCCCCTTCCGAATCGCAGTCATCAACGATGAGATTTCCCAGGACTTTGCGCGGGCGGTGGAAATCGTCTCAAAGGAGTTCGGTCTCGAGTGGATCGAACTCCGCAGCATGTGGAACAAAAATATTGTGAGACTCGACAGCAACGAAGTTGCTGAGGCCCGTCGCCTTCTGGAGCGCGCGAGATTGCGTGTCACCGACATCGCCAGTCCCTTGTTCAAAGTGGACTGGCCGGGGGCTCCCCAGTCAAAGTTCAGCCCGAAGAAACGCGACACTTTCAACGCAGACTTCACCTTCGAACAACAGGACGAGGTTCTGGACCGTTGTCTTGAACTGGCTCGGGCGTTCAACACGGACCGTGTACGACTTTTTGATTTCTGGCGGCTTGAGGATCCAGCTCCCTATCGCGCCGCTATTGACGATAAGTTACGCAAAGCCGCCGAGAAGGCTGCCAGGAGAGATATTATCCTGCTGCTCGAAAACGAACACGAATGCAACACCGGGACAGGGGCAGAGGCGGCGCGAACCCTGAACGCTGTGAAAGCTCCGAACTTCATGCTCAATTGGGATCCCGGTAACGCAACCATGCTTGGGGAGACGCCATTTCCCGATGGGTTCAATAAACTGCCGCATCATCGAATTGGCCATGTGCACTGCAAAGACTCTCAGCGTAAGTCGGACGGCAAAGGCGTTGAATGGGCTGCAATGGGAGGTGGGGTGATCGATTGGGTAGGACAGTTCCGCGCCCTGAAGAACGCCAACTATCACTTTGCCGTGAGCCTGGAGACGCACTGGCGGGGGGCCGGATCGCCGGAGCAGAGTTCGCGCGAGAGCTGGCACGGCATGCGCGACCAATTGCAGAGGGCGGGTGCATTATAGTTAGTGAGCGGTGCTGGGCCAGTCGCACGGAGGAACGATGATCAACCACACCCGACGAGAGTTTCTGAGTCAAGTGGCGATGGGATCAGCTGCCATGCTGCTCGCGCCCTCGCAGCTGTTAGCGGCGAACGATCGAGTGCGCCTGGGCATCATCGGCGCCGGGGCACGAGGGCAGGAGGTGCTACACGAGATGCTCGCGGTGCCGAACGTCGAGCTCGTGGCGATGGCCGACGTCTATACGCGCCGCCACGACGAGGTACGGCGGCTTGCACCTAACGTGCAGTATGTTCAGGACCATCGCAAACTGCTAGATCGCAATGATGTCGATGCCGTCCTGGTCGCCAGTCCCCTGCACTTGCATGCGCGCCACTTCCTCGACGTAGTGGCCGCCGGCAAGGACCTCTATTGCGAAAAGACCATGACGTGGTCGATTGCTGAGGCAGAGGAGTGTTATTCCGCGGCTCAAGCGCATCCCGAGCGGGTGATCGGAGTCGGTCTGCAGCATGAGAGTGGAGGCCCGCTGGCCGATGCACGCCAATGGATCCAGCAGGGTTTGACGGGAAAAGTCACCCAGGTGGAATCCTGGATGAGCCGCAACACACCCCACGGGAAAGGCCAGTGGGTGCGCCCGGTACCGGCAGATTGCACGTCGCAAAACGTCGTGTGGGACGCCTTTCTCAATGGTCGCAAGGAGCCGAAATTCGATCCCTACAAGTTCATTAACTGGAGGTTGTTCTGGGAGTTTTCCGGAGGCAACGTGACCGAGAACATGGTTCACCAGATCGCCTGGATCATCAGCGCTCTCGATCTGCCGTTACCGACGGCGGCATACATGAGCGGCGGCGTCTTCTCGGAGAAGGATGGCCGGGAAGTGCCGGACACGATTGCTGTCACCCTCGATTTTCCTGCCGAGACGGTGGTGACCTGGCAGTCGACATTCAGCAACAGCCGCTACGGATTGGGTGAACGCATCCTGGGCAGTGATGGCACGATCGAGCATGTCGCTGGCGCGACCGACATGGTCACCGGCAGGTCGAAGGAACGCATCCGCTACATGCCCGAAAAGGTGAACCGCTCCAACGGTGAAGCCTTGAACGGGGAGTCGCAGGGGCAAAACCACTACGCGAACTTCATTGAGTGCGTCCGCAGCCGCAAGCAGCCCAATGCGCCGGTGGAGATCGGCTATCGCTCAGCCATCGCTGCCCATATGGCAAACCTTGCCTATCGGAGCAAGCGCCGGGTCACGCTGGAAGAGGCGCGGGCTATGTCGCAAATTTAGCTGACCACGGCGCGAGAAAGCGGCGACCACGTGCTCAAAGACAGGCCGCCAAGCTCGGTCAAGCTCCCGGCCTAATAAACAGCATCTGCCGGCCAAAGCTTCGTAGCCGCATTGCGAGCTGCAGCAGAATCAGGTCCCTGGCGCACACCGAGGGTAACAGCTCCGTGCGCGTCGACGCCATCTATAACGGATGGTGATGCCCACTCCGACAGGTTGGACCGCGGAAGTTTCGACCCGTGTCATAAATCGCTTCGCTGGTGAGACTAAATGGGGGTGCTGGATTGGAACGCGTATGCGGCAAAGGCGATCGTGACCGTCGGCGGCCAGGTGCCACCACGCGCCTTGATCCGGCTCGCGATGTCTCGAAGCTATTGCGGGAAGTGACTGGACAACGCAGAATCCGCCTTTTCCTCGACTCAAACGTCCTAACCGGAGGAATCGTTTCTCTCTGGGGACCTACTGCCAAGAACTGAATGCCGCTTTCGTTGCATGCCCATCTAGCAGTACTGCGGTCTCACTGCACTACGACCTTACCCGTCATCTTCGGGTGGACCGAACAAAAATAGGGATATGTTCCCGCCTTGGTAAATGTGTAGGAGAACTTTTCGTCCGTATCTCGAACCTTGGACTTGAACACGCCGTCTGTGCTGACCACCGTATGGGGAATGTCATCACGGTTGGTCCAGACGACCGTCGTTCCGACAGATACCGTCAGCGTCTGCGGCCCAAAGCTGAAATTGTCAATTTTTACCTCTGCGTTTGCCGCTGATGGCTGGTCATTCGCCGTGACGCTCGGTGATCCCGCTAGCAGCAGCATCGCGATCATGACCGGCACCGCCAAACCTGCAATCCATACATTTTTCGTTGTCATTGTTCTGTTTCCTCTTTCTAGTTTTATTTTCTTACTTGATCTTCATTTGTCTGGACCGGATCTTTACCGGTCTACCCAACGACCGGGTCAACTTCTACCAGGCCACGTCCATTCCCTGAAGCCGATGAGACCGGGTCCCCGAGTGGCGAGTCGACGATTGCGAGGCTGCGACCGCTGACGAGATAGTTCACATCGGTGATACCCAAAACCCGCTGCAACTGGTCGGCCGGCACCTTCATGGGTCCGGCTGAGGGAGCTGTTCCGGGCGCAGGCTGAGGGAAGGCGGTCGACATCGCGGTGTGGAACGAAACTTTACCTTCGATCTTCTGCATGATCTGGTGAATGTGGCCGTTCAACACAGTCACCGAACCAAAACGCTTGACGTAGGACAAGGCTTGCTCACTGTCGTCGGTTCCCCAACCCCAATCGGGATAGATAGTCCACAGTGGAATGTGTGCAAAGAGCACAATCGGACTACTGGCAGAGCGGCCCTTGAGATCGTCCTCCAGCCACTGCAACTGCTCGTGACCGAGTGACCCCATGCCACCAGCTTTCAAATTGGCTACATTTACGAGACCGACGAAATGCACACCCTGGTGATCGAAGCTGTACCACCCAGCGCCTTTTGTGCCCTTCCCAAAGCGCTGGAGATATTGCTCGCCGTTGTCGGTCAGCATGTCATGCTCACCGGGCACAAAGTAGATCTGTTTCGCGGAGGCTCCTTTTAATTTCTGTTCCAGCGTGTCGAATTCACTCGGCTTCGAGAGCTGACTCAGATCGCCGGTGTGAATGATGAAATCGGGCTTGTGCGGCATGGCATTGATCTTGTTGATCGCTGTTTGCAAAGTCGCGATGACGTCCGGATTGGCCGGTTTGTTAAAGCCGATGTGGCTGTCGCTGATCTGCACAAAGCTGAAGTCCCCGCCATCGCCGGAATCCTTGCCATAGATCTTGGCGAAGGCCCGAGACCCAGGGATGCCACCGCTCATCGTCCAGACCAAGCCGGTGCCCGCCCATGCCATGCACTTCAGAAATCCACGGCGGTCGACGCCGTCGTTGTTAAGGTCTTGCAAATTCTGATCGATAAGACTTTGCTTTTTGTCTGTCATTTGCACTCCGTGATCTGTAACGTTCTGTACTCATAACTGATACGGGGCCCCTTTTATTCCCAACAAAATCTAAAGAGAGAGCAAAATTTTCTGTACTCCCCTTGAGCGATGCCGACTTCCTCAAAATGGAGAAACACTAGGACATCTAACCAGGTCCATTCACGCCGCTCAAGAAACCGCCCAAGTGCCCGGTGAGGGCGATGATGCAGACGCCGAACATCACGCGCTCGGCGTTCTTTGTTAAGAACTCCAGATCCAGAGTTCGCGCACTGTGTAGGTGAAGGCGTGCTGAGCGCCGCATGACCGTTGCGATGGATTCGGAGCAGGACGGACCGGAAACGGGCGGTGGAGACCGAGAAGGATCTTCGGGGTGGGATCGCCCGGCGCGTCAGATTGCGATGCGAGGCTTTGCTCAGTTTCGGGTCGTTTCAGCGCGCATGGATGTTCCGAATCCTGAAGAACATTGTAACGTCTCACGATTCTCGCCAGAACTTTCTCAAATTCAGTTCTGCTATTTTTAGGTCGGTTTCTCAGGTTCCTTGGCGCGGCACGTTGGAATGGAACAAGTAAGTGTTGGAACCGATTCATCCTGGGCCATTCCCTCTTGGCGGGGGGTTTTTCTTCCGAACGACCCATAGCGGTCAAGGGCGCGCCGTAAAGGCGCGGTTTGCTCGTGCACGTACCCTGGAGACTTGCGCTGCTGGTGGTAGGGCTGCGAGGTCCCGCCTGCCACAGAACAAAGCAGCTTTGTGGGGAAGGTTTGGCGTGTACACGCTATCCCTGAGATTTTCACCTTGGCGATTCCGCCCCTGAACCTCCCGTTGAGCATCTTACTGCGGTTGAACCACAATAGAACCGTCCGTCAACGGTCCCGATGTCTGGAACACCGAGCCGTTCGCGGTAATCCAGCTAATCGCGAAATGGTTCGCACCGATGACCGACTCGTTGCCGAGAACAACTGCGGTGTAATTGACGGGAGTACCGTCGGCCAGGGTACGCGATCCGGTGATAGTGGCTTGGCTTCCTGAGACGGTAACAGCATTCATCTTGCTCTTGCCCCTCATTGGTTGGCTGACGATGTTTCCGTCGCTGTCACGTTGGTCAAAATCCATCTCGCCGGAACTCTTGCAAAAGTGGAACTCGGCCTCACGCCCGTCGTCACCTTTCTCGTGGCCGTTACCTTCAATGTCATGTCGTCCTTCTCCGGCTTGCAGGTCGGCAATCCGGCGATCTTGGTCACGAAGGGGTCGTAATAGCCGCCACCGTAGGTCGTTTGGTAGGCCCTTGCCGTCGTCGGAAAGCTGCCGGTGGTGTAGCCTGTCACGTAGGCGTTGCCAGTGGCACCCACGGCGATACCCTTGCCGACGTCATAGCCACTCCCCCCGAGGTAGGTGGAGTAGAGGAGGGCGGAACCGAGGGCATTGAGCACTGTCACGAACGCGTCGGTGCCGCCGCCACCGTAGGTCGTTTGGTAGGCCCCCGCCGTGGTAGGAAAGCTTCCATTGGTGTAGCCCGTTAGGTAAGCGTTGCCAGTGGCGTCCACGGCGATGCCGTAGCCGACGTTATCGCCACCGCCCCCGAGGTACGTGGAGTAGAGGAGGGAACCGAGGGGATTGAGCTTCGTCACGAAGGCGTCGGTGGCGCCGCCGCCGAAGGTCGTTTGGTAGGCCCCCGCCGTCGTCGGAAAGCTGCCGCCGGTGTAGCCAGTCACGTAGGCGTTGCCGGTGGCGTCCACGGCGAGGCCGTAGCCGACGTCGTAGCCACTCCCCCCAAGGTACGTGGAGTAGAGGGGGGCGGAACCGAGGGCATTGAGCACTGTCACGAAGGCGTCGGTGCCGCCGCCGAAGGTCGTTTGGTAGGCCCCCGCCGTCGTCGGAAAGCTGCCGGTGGTGAAGCCTGTCACGTAGGCGTTGCCAGTGGCGTCCACGGCGATGCCGTAGCCGGCGTTACCGCCACTGCCTCCGAGGTACGTGGAGTAGAGGGGGGAAGCGAGGGCATTGAGCTTCGTCACGAAGGCGCCGGTGCCGCCGCCGCCGTAGGTCGTTTGGTAGGCCCCCACCGTGGTAGGAAAGCTGCCAGTGGTGGAGCCCGTTACATAAGCGTTGCCAGTGGTGTCCACGGCGATGCCGTAGCCGTCGTCGTAGCCACTCCCCCCGAGGTACGTGGAGTAGAGGGGGGCGGAACCGAGGGCATTGAGCACTGTCACGAAGGCGTCGGTGCCGCCGCCGAAGGTCGTTTGGTAGGCCCCCGCCGTCGTCGGAAAGCTGCCGGTGGTGTAGCCTGTCACGTAGGCGTTGCCAGTGGCGTCCACGGCGATACCATTGCCGACGTCAAAGCCACTCCCTCCGAGGTACGTGGAATAGAGGAGGGCGGAACCGAGGGCATTGAGCACTGTCACGAAGGCGTCGGTGCCGCCGCCGAAGGTCGTTTGGTAGGCCCCCGCCGTCGTCGGAAAGCTGCCGGTGGTGAAGCCTGTCACGTAGGTGTTACCAGTGGCGTCCACGGCGATGCCGTAGCCGACGTTACCGCCACTGCCCCCGAGGTACGTGGAGTAAGATAGGACCGGATCGATGATTAGCGGTTGGCTCGCATCATAAGCGGCTACCTGAAAGCCGACCTGACGCGCACCTTTGAGCATGTAACTGCTCGGGATTTCCCGTCGGACCCCCTCCACTTCCTGGTAGACCACCGGCTTTTGGAATCGCACCTCCCCACCTTTCAACGCTAGTACGAGATCACCCTGCACGTCGACGGACAATCTCTCAGCGCCTTCAACCGCCATCGTGATGGAACCGGGGTCGGCGCCGGGAACGATGACGAAATCATGTTCCAGTTGCCGCTGCTTGCCGTAGTAAACCAGATCCACGCCGGGATACACTTCGCGATAACGCACCTTTGCGTACGTCCGCACATTCGTGCGCCACTTCTTGGGGTCGTTACCGACGAAGTAGTTGGCCTTGCCCGGAAACTCGTCGAGGCCTTCGACCTGTGGTGTTGGCTTGGCACCCATCAGTTTCATCCGAAGGACGGCCGGTGGGCTGGCTTCGAGTTCAGGCTTGACGAAGGCCGACAGCGTGTCCGCTGGTTGTGCCGAAGTGCTCTTGGGCGCTGTCTTGCCCAACACCAGCACGGCTTCGGCTCGCCGCGTCAGAAACAGCGTGTAGCCCTGGCCCCGCGAAAGGAACTTTACCTGTCTGCTGGTTTGCCCTACGTTCGCCTCAAAGCTGAGAGGCAGTTTGCCGTAGTTTTCCACCAGATGTTGCTTGGTTGCCTCCGGAATGTCCCCGGATCCATTCCCGGCCGCTTTCGCCAATGGTCCCGGTCGAAACCCAAGGCCTATCAGCACCAAAAGGATCGAAGTTCCAAAGACACCGCCGAGATGAATCTTGCGGTTCATCGCTCGCCTCCGGTCTGCCGGTCTTTGGCTACACCAGCGACCACCTGCTTGGCAGAACTATTACTGTCAGCACTGCTGACGACCACTAATCTGTTGAAGGAATAGCCGAGGCCCAACGAATAATGCGGGGGGCGCAACCGGGGGGACAAACGTGTTGATTTCTGTTCCCGCCGCTAGAATTCGTAGACTTGCATATGATGGCAATCGGAAAATTTCGCAAATCCGGTCCTTACTGTATTTCGAATACGGGAAAGACTTGAGTCTTGAAGGAGCCTACTAGTCCGGAGCAGAGGTTGGACGACATTTGCGACGAACTTCTTCGGTTCATGGGCGCGTTCAGCGGACGGATATGCGAAGCCAACCTTGACGGCGAGGTCCGTTCGGAAACAGTGTGCCAAGAAGGAAATGGCTCGCGCTCGGGATACTGATCGTGCCTACACAACCGAGTATCCCATCCTACCCTTTCGAGGGAAAAGAATCTGAGAAACCGGCCACGCGTGAATCTGACAACATGAGGGAAAAGATTGCGCCCCGTTACTTTCATCTTATCGGCTGAATAGCGGAGTGACAGTTTGGTGCATCAGGGAAGCGGACCGTTCGGTGACTACGTTCCTGCTGCCAGAAGAATATTAGCTGATGCTCTGCGAACGGCCCGGTGAGTTGTGTTCATAAATGTGTCTGCGCTTGCTAGCTGTGGTTGGGAGTGGCTTCACGTCGTCAAGCCATGCTTCCACCTGACATGACACGTCGCATGCGAAGTGTCGAATTTGGAACTGTAGCAACGAAGAGTTGTTTTGAGGTCCTTGTGCCACAGGTGCTTTGAAAATGAGATAGTCTGTCGGGTGCCCCTGTAGCCATTTGTAGGCAAAAATATCACGGCCCTTCTCTGCCAACAATGCTTCTAACCGAGGATAGTGTGGGGACGTGGTCGACGTTTTTGCATTTGTGTTGTCACTCATAACAGCTCCTTTGAGGATGGTTTAAGAGGGGACAGTTTTGGCAAAGCTCGATCATCGGTTCCCTGGGTCCGTGCCGTGTACCCCTGGAATGCACCACAAAACCGGCTAAACTTACCGCGGTTGCGGAGGCGTGTAGGGCCGAACCCTGCCTTGACCTAGGCGCACGCGCTCGTACTTGTCAAATTCACAAAGGGCGTTTTGCGCGTCCTGTGCATAGAAGCGCAGAATCCCGGCTGCTGCGATAAGCGGATCAATCGTAGTTTGCAACCAGCGAAGGGTCGCGAACCATTCGGCCTCATCCCATTCGGCTTCTGCGGTACGCCCCAAAACCCGGTTCAGCCCGCGACGACGACCCGGTCCACTGGCAGCAAAAGTCCACCAATCGACAGCAGATTCGAGTTGCACGTATTTAAGATCTGCAACACTTGCCCCGCCTGAAACGAGCCCATGCCGTCTGCCGCCATTAGTCGAGCGTGAAAGGTGGTAAGCGTGTCAGTTGCCTTTGGGCGGTAGTAATCGCGTTGCGCCCAAAGGGACTTGAAGATGCACCGCACCTGCTGCTCTGCAGCATCACTCGTCGGCGGTACCAGCTTCTTCGATAGCGCGTGGCTGACCATCACTTTTGTAGGCACCGGATTCGAATACAGGCTCGCCGCGATGTTTCCTCTGGTGGCAAAACAGCCACGTAGTGGGCCGGATTCCATGGGGCTGGATAACCAAGTTCTGACGCTGTCTCTGGCCAATTGAATCCCCGGCGGAATACTGTAAGTGCGAAGCACAGGTCCGGGTCGCTGGCATGAAGCGTCCGCCAGTTATTCGCGACCTATCGGGTCACCCGGTCGTTTTCGCGATGCATATTTGTAAACTTGTATTGCCGCAGGATTGGGTCTGCAATCCAAGGCCACGGGCTCCCCGTTTCTCGGGC